>CAIZEI010000158.1 GCA_903931945.1 uncultured Hyphomicrobiales bacterium
CATCACATCGGCCGAGGTCCATGGGTCGCAAGTTCCTTCGACCACTTGATGCCATTGTGCGAAGGAGCGACGCGGCGACAGCTCCGCCGGGTCATCTCCAAGTGAGACCTTTTGAAATGGATTGCCGCCCCAGGTCACGGTGCGCACGCGCTCGCTGCGAAACCAGATCAACATTTCACTCGGATCGCCCGAAATGCGCGTGGAGGCGAGCCCACTGGCGACCCAGGCGAACGGCGCGAAGGCCGGCTCCTCGGCGCCAAGCGAAGCGGTCGCGAATACATCTGTTGCAATCCGGGGCTCGAGCCACTTTCCAATTTCGCGAATCCGTTCGGTGCCAGGCACTTCGCCTGTGGTCAGCACCTGCCCTTCAAACAACAGCGCCGCTCCGGTGGCATTGAGCGGCAACAAAAGCGAGCGCGCGGAATCGAATAGAGCGTTACGCCAATCACCTTCGCGCGAAATGCTTTGCACCATGCGTTGTTCAAGCCGTCTGACGAACAGTTCGCCCTGGCCCTGCACGAAGCCTTCGAGAGCGGTGATACGCGTGCCGACGAACTCAGCGAGCAATTCGCAGACCGAGCGCATTTCGAAATTGAGGAAGCGCGGGGAATAGTGATGGCATGAGACTAGCCCCCACAATTTGTCGCCCACCATCAATGAAACCACCAGCGTCGCGCTCACACCCATGTTTTGCAGATATTGAACGTGGATGGGCGAAACGCTGCGCAGAAAGCACATCGACATGTCGAGATCCTCGCCCGTTATCGGCGAAAGTCGCGGCACAAGCGGCACTGGTTTGTAGTTGACATCAACAAGCAGACGCACGCGATTTTGCTCGTAGAGCCGCCGGGCGATCTGTGGAATGTCCGATGCCGGATATCGGTTGCCCAAAAACGCTTCAAGCTCTGGCTTTTTCGTTTCCGAAAAAACCTCGCCATGGCCAGCGTCGTCAAAACGATAGACCATAACGCGGTCATAATCGGTCAAATCCCTGAATACATGCGCGGCTTCATCGCACAGCGTTTGCAGCGACGATGCGTCAAGGAATCTTTCCAGAGCGATTGCAATGGGCGTTGCCAAATCGCGCGAAGGTCCGGCGTGTTCGAGTTCGACCACAAAGCCGCCGCCAGCCGGGTGATGCAGCAAGGCGTTGATGGGCAAATCTGGATCGCCCAAATGGCAGCGTACTGTGACCGGAAGGCGATCGATCCGTTTCGCCAGATGTGGACGCGCGCGTTTCCACAAATCGCCGCCCAACTTACTCAGGGGCAGGCCGAGAATCTCGCCTGTCAATCCCAGAAATTCGGCGGCATTGGCGCTGGATTGAACGATGACGCCGTCTCGTTCCCGGACAAGCAGCAAAGCCCCATGTGGCTGAATCGATGCCGCGAGATGAATCTGTTCCCGTTCGCAATTGGACAGATTCGCAGCGCCAAACGCCGGGGATAATGCGTGACCCTGCCCCAAATGCAATGCCTCCCCAAACGATTCGTTTAGCTGATCGCTTACTGGTCTGCTAGATCATATTTATTCAACTTAGTGTGCAGACTCTGACGACTTAATCGGAGCAACTTCGCTGCGGCCGTGCGATTGCCGCTACATTGCTCAAGCGCCGAGAGAATCATTTTTTGTTCCAGCGCCTCGGTTGAAGCACGCACCAAATCCTCAAGCGACAATTCGCCTAGTCGCGTGTCGAGGGCTTCGCCACCGTGACTAACGGCGGTGGAGGCGTGACCGGCGATCGATCGCATTGTAACATCACGCAGCAGCAAGCCGATATGTTGCGGCTGCCCAGCCCTATCTGCAATGGCTGATATCTCAACCTGGGTGCTTGAGCCCAGGTCGCCGTATATTGTGGTCGTCATCGAGCGAACGCTGCCATGGCGCTGCGCCAGACCCATGATCACTGCAATATCCGCTCCTGGCTTGGACAGCCAACGCTTTATGCTTTGGCCGATCACTGCGCGTTCGGCGCCGACCTGCGCCAGATCGAGGAAAGTGTGATTGACTTTCCGTATAATAGCATTGCGGTCGACAATGGCAAAGCCATCCGGCAGGCGCTGCATGATGTTTGCGATCAAGGCCGCTTCATCGGCGCTGGCCTCGATCGGCGGCGCCCCCATCGGGGTCATCTGAAAAAGATAGAAGGAGCCTGCTTCAGTGGTCATCAAGGAAGCACGCAGGCTCCAAACACTCTCGCCCGGAGCCAGATGCAGGGCGATGCCGGGCGCACGGCCTTTCTCGCGCACCTGTTCAAGCATGGATTCGAAAGACTTGCGGTCCCGCGCTGGCATATCGGGATGGAATTCCGGGCCCGGCAGCAGCCCGAGACTCCTTATCGCCGCGACATTGGCCTCAACGATGCGTAAATTTGTCACACGAACGACAACCGCCGCCTCGGTCGAGGCGTCAAACAGCATTTTATAGCGCGTCTCGATTTCGCGGAATTTCCAATAATCGCGTTCGCGCTCCTGCTGAGCCAAATGCAGTCGTTCCTGCAGATCGGAGATGGCCTGCAGGTTCTTGCCAATGGCCACGAAACCCGCGCTGCGGCCAAGGCTTATGGTCGAATATTCGAAAGGCAGTTGGCGACCACTCGGCAATAGCTGATTGACCTGAAAACATGAGGAGGCGCCCTTTTGGCGCATTTCCTCAATCATGCGCTTCACCTCCAGGGTCACTGCCGGATCGATTGTGTCGCCCCAGGGCCGCCCACGCCACCCGTCCAGTTCCTCTTCCGCAAGGGCGTCAGAGGGGACAATGTCCAGGATCACGCCGTGGACATCCAACGTTAGCGTAATATCCGGCTTTGCAAAGGGGTTTCCTAACATTGCGATTCCAAATGTGCGCCAATCCGCAACATCAGGTGCTGCGGGAGCAATCGCATGTCAACACAAATCTACAATGACAGGCTCAAAGCCCTGAAAATGTGTCATTCCAGGTGTCCAAATAGCCCATTCGTCGTGGCCAAATTATTGGTTAAAGTTTGGGCAATCGAAACAAACCATCGCCAAACACATCAATATAGTGCTTAAACCAATAGGTGTAGGCCGCCGGGCGCTGGCTAATATCCAGCAGCAGCGCGTCGCGTGTGGTCCACCGGAAGGCGTCAACCTCGTCAGGGTTCGGGGATACGTCGCCTTCGTACTCACCGACAAACAAATGCACCACCTCGTTTTCGATCAAATCGGGATCGACCTCGGCGCGGTAACGGGTGCGAGCCTTCCATATGAGTGGACAGGTAAATCCCATCTCCTCCTCCAGACGACGTAAGGCTGCCTTGTCGACAGGCTCGTCCGGGCGGGGATGGGAACAACAGGCGTTGGTCCAAAGGCCAGCTGAATGGTATTTCCCCGGTGCGCGCCTTTGCAGCAGCATTTTGCCCTTGCCGTCGATGACGCAGACAGAGACCGCCCGATGCAGCGCGCCAGAACGGTGGGCTGCCAGTTTTTCGGCGCGACCGATCTCGCGATCTGTTGCGTCGACCAGGATAATTTCTTCAATTGGCGCGTCCATTTCGTTTCCCAAATAGCTGGCGAGGCGGTCCCACACGCCATGACGGTCTCCATTCCCCCTTCGCGGCCGCGCCAGTCATGCGACCATGCGCGCCGCGAAGGCGCTTGCCATCATTCCCATGACATAAAGTGGTACGCCAAAGCCGCTGTACCAGATTGCCCTCTCAACGGGCGCCTTGAGAAATTTTGCCATCATGGCAAGCTGCCCGATCAGCAAGGCCAGCACAAAGGCGGCGCGCCAGGGGCTGTCCCAGGCAACCAACAGCGCAATCACCACGATTTGCGGGATGATCATGATCAAGCAAGCGGCCTTGGCGGCGCCATCAGCTCCCAACTGCACCGGCAACGACCGCACGCCCATCTGGCTGTCGCCGGCGATCGCCTTGAAATCGTTAAGTGTCATGATGCCATGCGCGCCAACGCTGTAAAGCAGGGCCAGCAAGATAGAAGGCCATGGCGGCAAGGCGCCGCCCAGCATTGCCGCCGCCCCCGTAATCCAGGCAAGCCCCTCGTAGGAAAAGCCACAGGCTGCATTGCCCCACCACCCGTTAAGCTTAAGCCGGAGTGGTGGCGCGCTATAGGCCCAGGCCATGGAGACGCCGAGGATCGCGGCGACAAATACCCATCGCCCCAGCGTCGCTGCGACCAGAAGTGAGAGAACCGTCCAGGCGATGGCAATATACAGGCCCCAGCGCCCCGGAATACGCCCCGAGGGGATAGGCCGGTTGGGTTCGTTGATGGCGTCCACCTCGCGATCAAACCAGTCATTAACCGCCTGGCTCATGGCGCAAACCAGGGGACCGGCGAGCACGACGCCGACCAGCGCAACCCCCCAATGATCCAGAATGCCGACAGCCGATGAGACAACACCGCAAGCAAAAGCCCACATGGGTGGAAACCAGGTGATCGGCTTCAACAGCTCCAAAACCGCGCTGGGGCGCGGCGGGCCCAAGCCCGCGGCCCCCTGAGAAACGCCAGCTCGGCCTGGTTCGATTGTCATCGCGCGCTTAATTCCCTTGCTTTCGCCGGACGTGGCGGTTCCTCGAGGTCGGGCGCCAATCCACCGGGTGCGACAAGAGCCCAGACATGCGCCGGCGCCATCATCCGCATCCGTTTTGGGGCCTTGTAGCGCAAGCGCGCAGGCTCCAGGAGCGCCAACAAAGGCGCGTTCCCCGTGCGCATCCGCCTGCATTGCGCGATGCCCTCGGGCCGCGTCGCCAGAACGGGCTTGGGTCGCCAGCGCGCAAGGGGATCGGCCATCATCGTCAGCACGGCGTCGACCCCGCCTGTCTCGAGAAGCAGCGCGCCGATGCGCGTGACGATCAACTGGAAAGCGCGACCGCAGTCCCCGGGCGTCCTGGTGCGGGACATCCTGCAATCTGTAAAAAGCCCGCGCCGCGCCTGCGCGCCCGGCGTGGGTGCCCATAACGTTCGCGCTTCCTGCAAGGGCATTTCCACGGCTGCTCTTTTCTTGGAGTACAAGTCGAAGGATACTCAACCCGGTCAGATTTGGAAATAGGCGCGCCAATGGCGCACTGCTTGTCGGCCACATCGCAGCGGCGTCCGTCGCCAGCGCAATCGCTTTGGTTGAAACTATGAGGCAGATTGCTTGCGGAAAGGCGCTCGCATGACAGATTTGCTGCTCCTGGCCGCAAGGAAAGCGCTCGCGCCCGGCGCAGACAAGACCCGACTTGCTCTTGCCATGACGTAACTTGTCCTTGGGTTGGGAAAGATGACTTTCATGCCCATGGATTGCGCCAGCTTCGCCAATTGCGACCCGACGTGGCTGTGAATGGGCTTTGAACTTTAACCCCACTCGTTTCAAATATTTCAAGCGTTTGCTGCGCCCGTCGGCGTCGAGACGCTATGTCGAAAGACAGCCATGTGGATGGAAAGCTGGTTCAATGGCGGATCATGGCTATCCAATGAACTTGAATGTCAGATGCCTGTTCTGAGCCTGAGGATGGTCATCACATACCGACCACCGCGACACCTATTAGCAGTGGGTGCAGAAAAATCATCGCCACGTAAGCCACCGTGCCAGCCACCACCACCACGCCATCCGCCCCTGTGAAGTTCGAAATGCGCAGCGCGCCCAAATCCCCACGCCGCTTCAATGCAATACGGTCGAACACCGCCCAGGCCAGGAAGCTCCCGAACAAAACCATGCCACCGGCGTCCCCATTGGCCAGCAGATGCGCCAGCGCCCAGATCTTGATCGCCACCAGCATCGGGTGCCGCAGCCAGCCGCGAATCCGCCCCGGCCTTTTGACCATGGCCGCCAGGGAAACGAAGGCGAACCACATCAGCGTGATGGCGATGTGCCTCGTCCACACCGGCGGGTTCCAAATTTGAATCCACCCCTCCGCCCGATACTGCCGGAACCCGACCACGATCAGGACAATTCCGGCCAGCGAGACCAGCGAGTGCAGCCCGCGATACGCATTGGCGCCAACCTTCGCGATCAGGTCCGCGCGCGTCTCCCGCGCCGTTGTGAGCGTATGCGCGCCTAAAAACAGCATGATGCCGAGAATGAGAAACAGCATGAACACTCTCCTCTGAAAGCCGGAAGATAGAAGCGCACATCCCGCCCGGCGGCGTCAACCGGATGAGGATCGCAAACATCGCCTCCACCAGAATGGCCATGTTGAAATTGGTCGAGGCAATGCGCACGCGCATGAGCCCATCCAGACCGAACTCCCGGTTCTCATTGCCAAATTTGCGAAACCAATGGCCGATGTCATCGCGCAATCGCAGGCGAAGCGGACGGCAATCCGATCTTCGCGGAAGGCCCGTCACTCTGTGATCGCGCGGTAATCCAGTTCTTTCGCACACTTCCGGGTCAGGAAACCAACGATCGCCAGACAATCGGCCAGGAACTCGGCGCCGCTTCGCCACTGGCTGTCCCATGCGCAGGCCAGAGAGACGCACTCCAGTTCGCAGCTTTTCCAGGCGTCCTCCGCTATGCCCGGACTTTCACGCAGCGGTCTCGGAGGTCAAACGCGGAAAGGGAGGACAAGCGGTGGCTGACCCTGCCATGACTTCACCTTTCGATGTGCGCCGGCAAGAGCGGCGCAGGGCCAGCCGTCGTTTGATCCGATCTGGTGCGCCGGTGCTATAGCGTCGATTGTCTGCTGCTGAATTGCGATCTGATCGAAGATGCGTTCTGATTCAGCGGTTTTGGTTTACCGCTTGAAGCGCTCGGCGTCATGGCGAGTTCGGCAACGCTACGCATGTTCGCCTTAACCTGGTCTGTTTTCTTCGGTCGGACCCAGGCGCAGGCGACGTCAGAAAATGGCGTGCTCGCCGCGTTCGACGGACTGTTCGCCCTTGATAACGCTGGCATAGAAATCGAACAATGTCCTGGAACCGGTAGACGGTGTCGCTTCGGCGTCATAGCGTCCCGTCAGGGGGTCGAGAACTAGCATCGATTCCGTTGCGTAGTACCGACCGATGCGAGCCAGTTCCGCCTTATCTGCAAGTTTTGGCGCGACGCGACCGAAGGCCTCAAGCGTCCATACGATGGCATCCAGCAGCGCCACCGGCACATGCCTGAATTTTGGCTTGCGGTTGAGCAGCGCAAACAGACACTTTCCCTGCTGCTTCGGTGTAATGGCCTCGCCCGGCCCACCGATCGGCAGCACCCTGTTGTGGCGGCTTTGATCGTCGAGGCATTCCGCGAGGTATTGGCCGAGATCATCGTCGCTGATCGGCTTGCAGGCGGTCATCGCGCCATCGCCAAATACCAGAAACGGCTTGCCCTTCTTCAACCGGTCGATCTGTCCCGAAAGCGATTTGAAAAAGGCGGTGGGACGAACGATCGAATACGTCACGCCAGAATCAATCAGCTCCTTCTCGAAGGCCAGTTTGGCATGCTGAAACGCAAGCAACGGCTTTTGGACACAGATCGCCGAAAGCAGCACCATGTGCGAGATACCTGCCGTCCGGGCCGCAGCCAATGCGTCGACATGGGCTTGATGATCGATAGCCCAGGCGTCCCTCGGCGCGCCAGTCCGCGACGCGAGGCAGGAAACCAGCGCGTCAAACCTGTCGTCTCCGAAACCATCAAGTGCGAGGCTTCGGGCATCGGTCACGTCGCCGAAACGCAACGTCGCCCCGGGTAACAGTTTCGCGATCTCTTCCTGGGTTGTCACGCCGTTGGCGCTTGCGCGCGCGCGCACGTAGCATACGACGTCATGCCCGCGCTGGACGAGCGCGCGGACCGTGGCCTGACCGATCGTACCTGTGGCGCCGAGCACCATGACGCGCCTGGGCCTATGCGAGACCTTCGCTGTTGCTGGTATTGCCTTCGTCATATCGACCAGTGCCCGCCAGGATTTTTAATGTTGTAACGGCAGGCGTCGCCATATTCAATTTCAGGTTGGCGACCGAAAGGGGTTGCGGAATGAATGCAACTGCCAAGGTCTCGAACCAGGGCCTGTCGTCATTTAAGGGATTCGAAAATCAGCAAAAGCATCATTCATGGCCGGCCCTGCTGAAAGCGGCCGATGATCGTAGCGTATGCGTTGCGTGACGATCAATTCGCCCGCATCGAGAGATTGCCGCCAGGACGTCCTGGCGCGGTCGGACGCAACGGCGATGCACGCGCTGGCTTTTTTGTTGACGCGTTGATCTGGACGTTTCGCCTCATCAGGGCCTCGCTTTCGTCGGCGAAAAGCAGCGCAATATCCCAGCCGCGCCAATCGCCACTCCCGCGAATGGATGCGCACGAGGGAAGCAAGCCGGGGATTTGTTGGCTACACAAATCAAACCTGCCTAAACGGAAAGAGAGTGGCGGCTCTTATCGACGGCTGTGCGATTGAGATAAGCATCGAAACTGGAACAAAAGCTCCTGACAAACGGACGGCCCAACTGCGTAAGGCGAAACCCGTCGTCCGTTCGCTCAATCAAGCCATCGGCGGCGGAAGCGACGACGCATTCGGCTTCATGCCTCAACTCTGCTGCGACGGAGCCAAAACGATCGTGCACCGCTTGAGACGAGAACGCGAAATCGCACATCAGGCGTTCGATGACAAACGCGCGCAGCTTGTCATCCTGGCTCAGCGCCCAGCCGCGAACCGTGCCAAGGTTGCCTTGCTCCACGCGCCGGATGTAGTCGGCGGTCGACACGACATTTTGGACATAGCCTTGCGGAAATCGCCCGATCGCGGAGGCGCCAAGTCCAATCAGGGCGTCGGCGCGATCGGTGGTGTAGCCTTGAAAATTTCGGCTCAGCCGCCGCGTCGCCAGACTGTCGTCGGGCCTGGCAAAATGATCCAGCCCAAGCTGTTGATAGCCCGCCTGCTCGAGCAACCAGGTCAAACGGCGAGCCATGGAAAATCGCTGCATCGGGCCTGGCAGCGCAGCCTCATCAATCATTCGCTGGTTATGCATCCGTTGTGGCAGGTGCGCATATCCGAACACCGCGATGCGATGGGGCGACAGAGCGATCACCTTCTCGACGGTTCGCTCGAGGCTGGCTTCGGTCTGGTAGGGCAACCCATAAACCAGGTCGACGTTCACCGAGCGGATGCCGAGGTTACAAAAGAAATCGAGCGCCTGCCGGGTGGTCTCGTAACTTTGCTCGCGTCCGATTGCTTTTTGAACGACGGGCTCGAAATCCTGCACGCCAAGCGACAGTCGGTTGACGCCGATCTCCACCAGGCTGGCGGCCTTTTCCGGCGTCATCAGCCGCGGATCGATCTCGACAGCGAATTCAGTTTCTGAAGAAATCCCGAAACGATTTTTGAGCGCATTTCCTAGCCTTCGAATGTCATCGCTCGATAGAATATCGGGCGAACCGCCACCCCAATGCAGATGCGTCATCCGAAGCCGGCGCGGTAAAAGTTGGGAAACGGTGAGCATTTCCATTTCGACGGCATCGAGATACGCAGCGATGGGTTCATAACGCCGCGTTGCTTTCGTACTGCAGGCACAATACCAGCAGAGCGATTCACAGAACGGGATATGCAGATAGAGGGACAGGGCGATATCTTCGTCGAGCCCGCCAAGCCAATCCCGGTAGTCGGAAGGACCGACCGAAGCGTTGAAATGGTTGGCCGTCGGATAGCTGGTATATCTGGGCAGCGCCGCCGCGTAGCGGTTGACGAGGGCCTCGTCGGCGAAATCCAGAGGCGGTTCTTTCTCGTCAGATCTCCCGGCTACCATGTAATTTCGAACGTGCATGCCGACGCTCCCTGTGCTTGGCAGCCGACTTCAACGACCCGGGTATGCGGATGAACCAGGCGGGAAAACAACCGCTCGAACGTCGCCGCGTAGTAATCGCAATAGGGCCCGGCGGTTCGCTGCCCCCGGCAGATCGGACAGTTTCGTATTTCGAACGTCGTCGGGCGTCCGTGCCGCGCCGAAAATGCGCCGGCGCCCGCAAACGTCCACGAATTCCTGGCGATCGCTTTGGCAAGCATCCGGCTTGAAATGGCGACGGGACAACAACGCAGAACCATCTGGACCGGTCGCGGTATCCGGAATTCGAGCAGATAGTCGCCGGTCAATTGCCCGGCGATCCGGCCCACTTTACGGGCCTGGGCGTCGCCAAGCTTGCCGTGAATCGCCTCGTGCAGGCGCGCGACGTCGCGCTCATCGACCATCTCCGTCGGTGCATCGCAGAGATAGGATTCAAGCCGGGAGGCCTGGAAAATGCAATGGGTCGCGCTTGGCCCCTCCAACGTTCGCAAGGCTTCGATCACCCGGGTAATCGCATTCGGTCCGACCTTGCCGGCATGATGATCAGGGTTGGCGATGGCTAAAACTGGTGGCATCGAAGTTGTCCCCCGTGCCGCTGCTATCACGGGCTCGCAGCGGTCACATCCTCGATTTGTTCGGTCCCGCCGCCACAAGCCATGATCTCGGCCTGACGTGGTCCGCTGATCTTGCGGTTATGGCTTGTTTTCCATTCCACGCCTGTCATGTCCGCGCGTTTGCGCAAGGGGTCGAAGCCGAAGTCAACCTTGCCCTTGGACTGCGGACCCCAATAATTGACGCGACCGAGGTCGTAAAACTTCCGCTCGAAACCCGATTTCAGAAAGGCCTTGAGACATCCGAGCAGGTAGCGCCGTCTTTCTCCGGTTCCGGCCCATGGATAGGAGAAAAGCGCCTTGTTCAAATAAAATCGCCGGTAGTTTTTCATCACGCCGTCGAGCAGTTCGGATCGATCAATCGCGTCCGGCTTCATGATCGGCGTGACAAAATTGTATTTCTCGTAGTCGAATACCTCGACCTTGTCTCCAAGCTCCCGAAACAGATCAGAAAACGGCCATGGGGTGTACATAGACCAGTTGGCGAGGTCGGGTTTCCAGTCCCTTGCCATCTGGTAGGTTTCTTCGAGCGTTTCCAGGGTCTCGTTTTCCAGACCGACAATGAACTGCGCCTCGACGACGATTCCTGCGTCACGAAGCAGCTGGATCGCTTTTTTATTCTGCGCGACTGTCGTCTCCTTTTTGAATCGGTCGAGCTTTAACTGCGCGGCGGCCTCGGTGCCAAGCGAGACGTGGATCAGACCCGCCTTGCGATAGAGTGGCAGCAGCGCTTCATCCCGCAGGATGTCGGTTACGCGCGTGTTGATGCCCCAGAGAATTTTCAGGTCGCGGCGGATGAGTTCTTCGCAGAAGGCCACGAACTTCTTCTTGTTGATGGTCGGCTCCTCGTCCGCCAGAATGAAAAATCCGACATCGTGGTCCCGCATCAACCCTTCGATCTCGTCGACCACACGCTTCGGATCGCGAATGCGGTAGTCGCGCCAGAACTTCCACTGCGAGCAAAAACTGCAGGTAAAAGGACAGCCGCGCGCCATGTTGGGGATGGCCACGCGCTTGCCCATTGGAATGTAGATATATTTGCTCCATTCCAGCACGCTCCAGTCCGGCGTAATCCCGTCAAGATTCTTGACCGTCGGTGCGGCCGGCGTCGCGACAACCTTTTCGGATTCGCGAAAGGCAATGCCCCTGACCTTGTGTCTGGCCTCGGTCCAATGTCCGCCGGCCAGCGCATGCTGCAAATCCACGAAGATGTCTTCCCCCTCTCCCCGCACGATCGCGTCGATCCACGGCGCTTCGGTCAGAACCTGTTGGTACATAAACGTCGCATGGATGCCGCCCAGCACCGTCAGGGCCGCAGGGCAGATCTCCTTGGCAATTTGCAGAAGACGCTCAGCTTTGTAGATTGACGGCGTGATCGCGGTCGCGCCGACGACGTCGGGCATTTCCTCGACCAATATTTGGCGCACCTGCTCATCCGACAGGTTGTTGGTCATAGCGTCGACGAAGCGAATATCGACGAAACCAGCCTTTCTGAGCGAGCCCGCGATATAGGCCGCCCATGCCGGGGGCCAATTCCCCGCGATTTCAGCGCCGCCAGAATGATAGTTGGGATGTAAGAGCAGAATGCGCATTGGAGCCTGCCTGAGTGTCGCCATAACCTGACGTCAGAGATCATAGACAGTTTTGATCTGGATCAATTTTGATGGTCCAATTCCGTTGCGGGCTGATGCTGTTGTCAAAGTCCTGGTCGGCTTCATCGATTGCTGATTCATTGACCAGAAGTCCGACATTGCCAGCGTCGACAATTTGACTTGGGTCCTTTGACGCGTCCAGGCAATCGCGTTGCAACGCTCCGCAGCACACACACGGCGCCTTAAATCAGGAATTGGCATGCGCGTGTAATTCTGCGTGTTTGACGACCGTTCGGCGTGGCAAATCCCTGGCGTTGAATAGATGATCCAATGACCGATCAGCACGCGGCGTTCGAGGACAGCAACCACGCATCTGCACCACCGACAGGGATTGTAAAGGACCCGGTTTGCCGCATGTCCGTGAATTCCGCGACCGCAAAAAAGCACGCGAATTTCGAACGGAAGTCTTATTTCGTCTGTCCGACGCGTTGCCACGATAAGTTTGTCGCGGCTCCGGCGCGCATCGCTGCACTGAAAAGGAGAACGAAGTCGTTACGATATAACGGCAGGATGAGGGTTTGCTGCGTTTACAGGAGGCCGCTTTCCCTATTTCGCCGCCTCGGTGGCGTCGCGCGCTTCGTTCACGATATCCTTTGGCGTGGCGTAAAGTTCCGAGACCAATTTCGCGACGTCCTGACCTGAGACGGGGTTGACCTCCAGGCCACGCTTGAGCGCTTCGGCGATATATTCGGGATCTTTCATGACGGCGTCAAACGCCGTGCGCAATGCCAGAGCGCGATCCTCCGGAACGCCGGGCGGCGCTGCAAAGGGTCGCCCCATCGTCTGGCGCCCAAAGATCAGTTTCAAAATCTGGCGCTGACGTTCGTTGACGGCCAGATCGGTGATCAAAGGCGTATCCGGGAGATCGCCGGCTTTTTGCAGCGCAAGCTGAACGATCAGATTCAGCTTTTTATCTTTCAGCCAATCCGCCTTCTCGGCCTTGATACTGCTCCATGACCATCCACAGCGGCCATCGACCTCGCCGCGCTCCATCGCCAGAGAGATTTCGGCGCTGCCGGGGAAGCCTGTGATCAGTCGTCCTTTCAGGCCAAACAGATTGTGCAGGACATTTGTGAAAACATCCGGGTCCGAGCCCGACCCATTGCCGGCAACGGTAAAATCCTTGCTCAGGGCGTCCTGCCACGTGCGCACGGGCGCAGTCGTATAGGTTGCGCAAAGGCTGATTTCATTGGTGCTGCTGCCAATCCACGTATATCTGGAGGCGTCAAATCGCGTTTCGCTGCGCCCGACCAGCGGCTCCATCGCCATCCCCCGGGCAAAAATGCCAAAGGCGGTTCCATCCCTGGGGCTGACATTGTACAGCGAATTGGCAAGCGTCAGCGTGCCGGCGCCGGGCATGTTCTGGGTAACGATATTCGGGGTTCCGGGGATGTATTTTCCCATATATTTGGCCAGAACACGCGCAGCTGCGTCATAGGAACCGCCAGGGCTGTAACCGATCAGCACCGTGATCGTGCGTCCCTTGTAGAAATCCTCGACCGCGCCGGCGCGCGCTTCCGACAATGGCGCAAGAGCCAAAATAGCGGCCAGCAAACATCGCATGAACGTTCCTCCCGAATTTTCCGCACGGTTAATCTGTCGGCGCATCATGTCAAGCGGCTGGACAGGATTCTGCAATTCCCCTAAAAACTGCGCGAGTTCGAATGGTCGGGAGGATGAGATGCTGAAGGATTTTCACTTTAACGAGACAATCGTTTGGCCGGAAAAGCAACGCGTTGCAGTCACATTGACGTTCGACTTTCAGGGCGGCGAAGATGTCCGCCCCTTCCCCAATGGCACAATTGACAACGAAGAATACACCCAGTGCGAATATGGACCGAATACAGCGATCTGGCGCATTCTGCGCATCCTCGCAGAGGAGAAGGTCACCGCCACGTTCATGACCTGCGGCGGTATTGCCGAGCGTTACCCGGATGCCGTAAAGGCGATTGTCGCAGCGGGCCATGAGGTTGCAGGCCACGGCTACCATCACGAATGCGCGCGCGACCTGACGCTC
The DNA here is from genome assembly GCA_903931945.1 of uncultured Hyphomicrobiales bacterium. GTDB lineage: Bacteria > Pseudomonadota > Alphaproteobacteria > Rhizobiales > Beijerinckiaceae > Terripilifer. Next base: position 14,000 of record CAIZEI010000158.1, read on the forward strand.
GATCAGGAAGATGAGGTCATGCGCAAGACAGTCGCGATGAATGCCAGCCGCGCGGGCTATCGCCCGATGGGCTGGCGCTCGTGCACGCAAAGCGCCAACAGCATCGAGCTGCTCATGAAGCACGGCTTCCTTTGGAACAGCAATTCGTTTTCGCACGATCTGCCGTTTCTGTGGGAGTCTGACGGGAAATGTCTCGTGGAGTTGCCGCGCCAGCCTTTTGGCGACGGGCGCACCTACCATGACGATCATGGCAATCCGAATGATACGCTGGCGGTCTGGAAGGCGATGTTCGATGATTTCCACGATGAGTCGAAAAACCATCCGGCTTATGTTCCCTTCCAGTTTCATCCGTATATTTCGGGTCGACCGGGCCGCTCGCGCACGTTGCGCGGCATTATCTAGCACATGAAAAGCGCTGGCGGCGTCTGGTTTGCGACCGGCTCGGAGACAGCGCGCTGGTGCCTCGAGAATGTCTTCAAGGAGCGCAGCGCGAAGGCCGTCGCCGCCGAATAAACCAATTGGTCGCGCTACTGCGAATGCAGCGCGATCTCAGTCCACATGGGTGTAATTGAATGCCTTGCTGACGAGGTCGTGGGGCGTGGCGACGAAGCCTTCAAACAGGGCCTGCGTTTCCGGGCCGCTCAAGGGCGTCAGCGAAAGTCCCAGTTTTTGGGCCTCGACGATTGCCGAAGGGTCGCGCACTGTCTCGGCAAGCGCCTTGCGCAAGGCCTCGGCGCGCTCAACTGGCAAGCCCGGCGGCGCGGCTAGCGGACGCGTGATCAGCGAGGGACCGAAGACAAGCCTCCCGATCGCACGCATTTCGTCTGTCTTCAAAAGGTCTGCGATCGGCGTGGCGTCGCCGAACAGCGGCGATTTCCTGTCCATTCCGACCTGCACGAACAGATTGAGATCGCCAGACTGCACATCGTTCAGATAGGATGCGCGAATACTGGATTCGAACAGGCCGCAACCGCCATCCACTTCGCCGCGTTGCATCGCGAGCACAATATCGCGCGTGCCAGAGTAGCCATTGATGACTTTTGTCGGCGCGCCCAGCGCGTTCTTGAAAAACAGCGGGTAAAGGCTGGTATCGGCGGATGGCGCGCTCGAACCAAACGCGATTGTTTTCTTCGCCTGGATCAGGTCGTCTGCGGACTTCAGGCCAATGTGCGCGCCTTTCCACACGCCGCAGGACATGAGGTCGGTGTCCATGCTGCCAATCCAGACAAATTTGTCGGTGCTGAAACGCGCCTGTGGGTTGCCATAAAGCGGTTCCAGCGCGACGTCGGACGAAAAGACGCCCAGAGCCGAGCCATCCCTTGGCGCGGCGAAAAAGAGATCGTTGGCGACCTTCAAACCGCCGCCGCCGGGAGTATTGCGCACCACGACAGAGGGATTGCCGGGAATGTGCCGGCCCAAAAATCGACCGATCAGACGTGTGCTGACGTCATAGCCGCCGCCGGGCCCATATCCGACATCAATCGTGATTGTGGCGCCTTTGTAAAAGTCGGCCACGGGGTCGGCAAACGCCGGCTGAAGCGTTGCGATCCCGATCGTCAGAACGACCGCTGGCGCCAAATGACATACGTCCCGCATCGATTGCCCCCCTTTATTGCATTTTGCCGTTTATACTGACCGATAGCCAATACAAACAATCTTTGTCAAACGTTGTCTCAGACAAACTGCATTCGAAGGCGCCCGTTTCGGCGTCATAGCAATTGCGCGAGCGCAGAAAACTTGTCGCTCCCGCTTCCCATAGGCCCGCGCACGGGCTATGACACCCCGCCCGGCTTGCCGGGCATTGTTGTGTCTGGAATTTGTCGCTTGCCCCGCATTCACATCCTCAACGGTCCCAATCTCAATCTACTGGGAACGCGCGAGCCCGCCATTTATGGCGCGGCGACGCTTGCGGATATTGAAGCTTCGCTGTCTCGCAGGGCAACCGACGCGGAAGTCGAACTCATTTTCCGTCAATCCAACCATGAAGGCGACCTCATCACCTGGATTCAGGAGGCCGGCTGCGCTGGCGAACCGGTCATCCTCAACGCGGGCGCCTACACACACACGTCCATCGCTTTGGCCGACGCAATCAAAGGCTCGGGCGCTCGTGTGATCGAAGTGCATCTGTCCAACACCCATGCGCGCGAGGATTTTCGTCGCCATTCCTTCATTTCACCGGTCGCCGAGGGCGTGATCCTCGGATTTGGGCCGCAATCCTATCATCTCGCGCTGGAGGCACTGACCTCCGGCGTGGCAAACAAGAAGGCCTGATCCATGGCTCAAGCCCCGAAAAAGACGATACCCTCGCCGTCGCCCCAGCCCAAGCCGTCGGCCGCCGGGATCGATGTCAATCTCGTCGAAAATCTCGCTGAAATCGCAGCACGTCACGATCTTGCTGAGGTCGTCGTCGAGCATGAGGGATTGCGCATCAAAGTGTCCCGCCATGGTCATGGCGAGGGGCGACAGCGCGCGCAACATCAAACCGTCCTGCACAGCCCGGCCCCAGCGCCGGTCGCAACGTCGCCCGTTCCGGTTGCGCCTGCCCCGGCGGCGCCTGCTGCGGATAATCCCGGCGCCGTGAAGTCGCCGATGGTTGGCACGGCTTACCGCCGCCCCTCGCCCGACGCCAAGCCATTCGTCGAGATTGGCCAGCAGGTCAAATCCGGCGAGAAGATTTTGCTGATTGAAGCCATGAAAACCTTCAACGAGATTGTTGCTCCGCGCGGCGGGACGATCACCGCAATCTTCGTCGAGGATGGCCAGCCCGTCGAATTTGGCGAGCCCCTGCTTGTGATAGAATAATTCAGCACAGGGCGCCGCCTTCCATGTTCAACAAAATTCTCATCGCAAACCGTGGCGAAATCGCGCTCCGTATCCTGCGCGCCGCCAAGGAACTGGGGGTGGCCACAGTCGCGGTCCATTCGACAGCCGACAAGGACGCCATGCATGTCCGGCTCGCCGACGAGTCGGTCTGCATCGGGCCGCCGTCGGCGCGAGAGAGTTACCTGAATATTCCGGCGCTGCTTTCCGCCTGCGAGATTACCGGCGCAGACGCGATCCACCCCGGCTACGGTTTCCTGTCGGAAAATGCGCGGTTTGCGGAAATCTGCGGCGATCACAACATCGCGTTCATCGGACCCAAGGCCGAGCATATCCGCATCATGGGCGACAAGATCGAGGCCAAACGCACCGCGCGGCGTCTCGGCATTCCTTGCGTGCCTGGCTCCGACGGCGGGGTGACCGACGACGACGAAGCGATGAAAATAGCCCGGGGAATTGGCTTTCCTGTGCTCATCAAGGCGTCGTCGGGCGGTGGCGGCCGGGGCATGAAAGTCGCCCGCACGGAGGCCGATCTTTCAACGGCCTTGTCGATGGCCCGCTCCGAAGCCAAGGCGGCCTTCGGCGACGATGCCGTCTATCTTGAGAAATATCTCGAACGACCGCGTCATATCGAAATTCAGGTGCTTGGCGATGGGCGCGGCGCCGCCGTGCATCTGGGCGAGCGGGATTGTTCCTTGCAGCGCCGCCACCAGAAAGTGCTGGAAGAGAGCCCATCGCCGGCGCTCAACCCGGCGCAACGCATCGATATTGGCGAAATCGTCGCCAGAGCCATGCGCGAGTTGCAATATCTGGGCGTCGGCACCGTCGAGTTTCTTTATGAGGAGGGGCAATTCTTCTTCATCGAGATGAACACCCGCATTCAGGTCGAGCATCCGGTCACTGAAATGATCACCGGCATCGACCTTGTAAACGAACAGATCAGGATCGCAGCAGGCGCAGAACTGGGTTTCACGCAGGCCGATGTGTCCTTTTCCGGGCACGCTATCGAATGCCGGATCAATGCCGAACATCCCGAAACGTTTCGGCCCTCGCCTGGACGCATTGCCTATTACCATCCGCCCGGCGGCCTGGGCGTGCGGGTCGATTCAGCCGTCTATCAGGGCTACAATATCCCCCCCAATTACGACTCCCTTGTCGGCAAATTGATCGTCCACGGGCGGACACGACCGGAAGCGTTGATGCGCCTGCGCCGCGCGCTCGATGAATTCATCATCGACGGGATCGATACCACCATTCCCCTGTTCCGAACCTTGCTGCGCAACGCGGACATTCAGGCTGGAAATTACGACATTCACTGGCTGGAACGGTTCCTCGCCGAAGGCGCCGAATAAGAACGGAACGCTTTTGAAGCGTTCTGGTTTCATATAATTCAATAAGTTATGGAATTTATTTGATATCTTGAATCAATCATTTGCCGCCATTCGTCCGTACGTCGCCACGCCCATCAAAAAGCCCCCGAATGTTTTCGGGGGCTTTCGTTTTCAAATGGACATCAGTCCGCCAGCTGCCGTGGCGCGCTCACGGCAGCTGAAATTTACGCAATCGTCTGGACTGAGCGAAGCACGCAAACGATGTTCCCGCGCAATCAAACGCCCTTCAGGTGTTTGTTGCACTCGGAGTAATATCCGCCGCCCTTCTGGATCCATTCAAGGCCGCCGTTGCCATTGGTGGCTTTGTTCGCCTTGTACTGGTCGTCGCAGGTCTTCATGCGAGCCTTGCCAGCCGACAGCGTGGAATATTGCGGGCTGACAGCGCTCGGGAATACGGCGGCGCCGGCTGCGGCAGGCGCAGCCGGAACTGCCGCTGGCGCGGGTTTGGGCGCCGCAGGCGCGACGGGCTTGGGCGCGACAACCGCTGGCTGGGCGGCAGGCGCAGCAGCCGGCGCCGCTGCAGCGGGGGTCGCCGCTGGCGCCGTCGCATCCGCGCCGCACTGGGCTTTGCGGAAGTCGGTCCATTTCATTCCGTTGAGAGTGTTGGATTGCTGCGCCGCCTTATATTTGGCGCTGCATTCGGTCATGGAAAGAGCCTGCGCTGAGGAAAAGCACGTCTGGCTCAGGCAAAGCCCCAACAGGGACGCGCCGATGGCGGTACGGATTAACATGATTTAGTCTCCCAGAATGCCAACAGGAATCCAATGAAGCCTGCCAGGCAAAGCTAATGGCAGGCGCCACCGTCCGTCAATCGCCCGCCAAAAAATTCAGCGGCTTGCAAGAGCGAACAGGCAGTAAACTGCCAGAATCAACATGAACGTCGGTTGAACGTCGATGGCGCGCGCAAACCGCCCATGAAAAAAGGGCGGCCCGGCCGGACCGCCCTTCCCAACTCAATACGCTTCCGTCAGTTCAAGCCGAGTAATACATGTCGAACTCGACCGGGTGCGGCGTCATTTCGAACCGATGCACCTCGCCCATTTTCAACTCGATATAGCTGTCGATGAAATCGTCACTGAACACATCGCCTGATTTCAGGAAGGTCCGGTCTTTGTCGAGATTCGACAAAGCCTCGCGCAGCGAGCCGCAGACGGTCGGGATTTTCTTCAGTTCTTTGGGCGGGAGATCGTAGAGGTCCTTATCCATCGCCGCGCCTGGATCGATCTTGTTCCTGATGCCGTCAAGTCCCGCCATCAGCATTGCGGAGAACGCAAGATAAGGATTTGCGGTGGCGTCGGGGAAGCGCACTTCGACGCGTTTCGCCTTGGGATTGTTCGTCCATGGAATGCGGCACGAGGCCGAACGGTTGCGCGCGGAATAGGCAAGCAGAACAGGCGCTTCAAACCCTGGCACGAGCCGCTTGTAGGAGTTCGTCGATGGATTGGTGAAACCATTCAGCGCTTTGGCGTGCTTGATAATGCCGCCGATATACCACAGGCATTCCTGGCTCAGACCGGCGTATTCCTTGCCGGCCATAACGGGCTTGCCGGCTTTCCAGATCGATTGATGAACATGCATCCCCGAGCCATTGTCGCCGTAAATCGGCTTGGGCATGAAAGTGGCGGTCTTGCCATAGGATTGCGCGACCTGATGAATGCAGTATTTGTAAACCTGCATGTGATCGCCCATGGTCGTCAGCGGTCCGAATTTCAGGCCGAGTTCATGCTGGGCGGAAGCGACTTCGTGGTGGTGCTTTTCCACGACAGCACCCATCGAGGCCATCGCCGAGAGCATTTCGCCGCGCATATCCTGCGCCGAATCGACCGGCGGGACCGGGAAATAGCCGCCCTTGGTGCGCACGCGATGGCCAAGGTTGCCGCCTTCATAAGGCGTGTCGGAATTTGAGGGCAATTCCACGCTGTCGAGCCGAAAGCCGGTATTGTAGGGGTCGGTCGCGAATTGCACATCGTCGAACACGAAAAATTCCGCTTCCGGGCCAAAGAAACAGGCATCGCCGATTCCCGTGGATTTCAGATACGCCTCAGCCTTTTTGGCGATGCTGCGGGGGTCCCGATTGTAGGGCTGTCCGCTCACCGGATCCAGTATGTCGCAAACGATCGCCATGGTCGAGGCGGCAAAGAATGGGTCCATCGTGGCGGTTGTCGGGTCCGGCATCAAGGTCATGTCGGATTCGTTGATCGCCTTCCAGCCCGCGATGGATGAACCATCGAACATCACGCCTTCAGAAAACGTGTCTTCCTCGATCATCGTGCGGTCAAATGTGACATGCTGCCATTTGCCGCGCGGATCGGTGAAACGAAAATCGACATATTTGACGTCGTTGTCCCGGATTGCTTTGAGCACATCTTTGGCGTTCTTCATTTATGGCCTCTTCGGGTTGGATGGATACATTGGCGGCAGCGGCGCCTAAATCGCGTCGGGACCTGTTTCGCCGGTGCGAATGCGCACCGCATTCTCGATGTTGGTGACAAAAATTTTGCCATCGCCGATGCGGCCGGTCTGCGCCGCCTTGCGGATCGCATCCATGCCCGCCGCGAGCTGATCGTCGTTCAAAACCACCTCGACTTTGATCTTCGGCAGAAAATCAACAACATATTCGGCGCCCCGATAGAGCTCAGTGTGGCCTTTCTGGCGACCGAATCCCTTGGCTTCCGTCACGGTGATGCCGACCATACCGGCAGCTTGTAGCGCCTCTTTCACCTCATCGAGTTTGAAAGGTTTGATAATCGCTTCGATTTTTTTCACATTCAGCCCCGTCGCGGGTTTGCGCGTCGCGCCTGACAGGCGAGACCGCTCAATTCTTTCTTCCAGCAGGTGTAACATCGCGGGGCCGTCCCGCCAACGCGATTTTTTCGGTCACTCGTCAGGTAGGAGGCAAAGAGCTACCCATCGCGCGTCTCGCGGGCAACGGGAAGGTCCTTGCGCGCCCCCCATTCGCTCCACGAGCCGTCATATAGGCGACCGGGCTCCCGACCGGCCCGAACCAGCCCGAGCGTCAGGATCGCAGCCGAGACACCGGAGCCGCAGGACGTAATGACCGGCGTCCGCCAATCGGCGCCGGCGGACTCGAATGCCGCCAGAATATCGGCAGGCTCTTTCAGGAAGCCATTCTCGATCAAGTCTGAAGCTGGCAAGCTGAGGCTGCCCGGCATGTGCCCGGATTTGAGGCCAGGACGCGGCTCGGGCGCCTTGCCGTGAAAGCGGGCCGCCGGGCGCGCGTCAAAGACCTGCGCCGTGCGACGCTCGAGCGCATCGCGGACGTCATCCAGCGCCGCGACCATCAAGGGATGAGCGCGCGACGAGAAATGCGACGTGCGCCGGGCGGGAACCGCAGTTTCCAGCACACCGCCCTTTTTTATCCATCCCGGCAATCCGCCATCGAGCACAGCAACCGAATTGTGACCGAACGCCTGAAACATCCACCATAATCGCGGCGCGGAAAACAGGCCGGCGCCGTCGTAAACCACGATGTCCGCAGCGTCGTCACAGCCCATGGCGCCAACCGCCTGTGCAAACGCATCCGCCGATGGCAGCATGTGCGGGAGGCTGGTCGCGTGATCAGCGACAGCGTCAATATCGAAAAAATAAGCGCCGGGAATATGCCCGTGCGCATATTCTGCGGCCCCGTTGCGATTCATCGCGGGCAAATACCAGGAGGCGTCAATGACTACGAGGTTGTCAGCGCCGAGGCGAGCTTTCAGCCATTCGGCGGAAACGAGCGGCGTCGACATCGCAGACATGTTCATCTCCGGTTGGGTTGCCATAATCCTAACATGGCGTCGCACATTGAACGCAATTTTGCGGTCATCTGGCAAGGTCTGCGGCTTATATTCGCCCAAATCAGGTTCAATTGTGACGACCTGCGATGCAATAAAACAGGGGTGGCGCAATATGCGTGATCAATCGAGCGGTGCGACCACTGCGCTCTTTATGCTGTCATTTCTGGCTGCGGCCGTCTTCACGCTTTTCCGGTTTGGGTGATTTCACACCAAATCCGCAGTGACAGATGGCTTGCGCTCCATCCAGCCCGGCACGGGCAGATTTTTCGATTTCAGGAATCCGGGATTGTAAAGTTTGGAGGCGTAGCGAACGCCGCCATCGCACAGGATGGTCACAATTGTTTGGCCAGGCCCCAGATCCCTGGCCAACCGGATCGCCCCTGCAATATTGATCGCCGAGGAGCCGCCGAGGAGCAGGCCCTCCTGCTCGGCAAGGGCGAACAGGATTGGCAGCGCTTCCTCATCTGAAATCTGGTAGGCAAGATCGATCGGCGCATCGACGAGATTGGCGGTAATACGCCCCTGCCCGATGCCCTCGGTGATTGAACTGCCTTCAGATTTGAGCTCGCCACGCGCGTACCAGGCGTAGAGCGCCGCGCCCATCGGATCGGAAATGGCGATCCTGATTTTCGGTTTGCGAGCCTTGAGCGCCATGCCGACGCCCGCCAGCGTACCACCGGTGCCGACGGCGCAAGTGAACGCATCGACCTTGCCGCCGGTCTGATCCCAGATTTCCGGACCGGTCGTATCGATATGGCCTTGCCGGTTCGCGATATTATCGAACTGATTGGCCCATATGGCCCCTTCCGGCGTCTCGCGCGCGAGCCGTTCTGCAATGCGTCCCGACACTTTTACGTAGTTGTTGGGATTGGAATAGGGCACAGCCGGCACCTCGATCAGTTCGGCGCCCTGCAATCGCAGCATGTCCTTCTTTTCCTGAGACTGTGTTTCGGGGATTACGATCACCGTGCGAAACCCCATGGCGTTGGCGACCAACGCCAGCCCGATGCCGGTATTGCCGGCCGTACCCTCGACGATCACCCCGCCGGGTTTCAGCACGCCGCGCGCGATTGCGTCTCGGACAATCGCCAGCGCGGCGCGGTCTTTCACGGATCCGCCGGGATTCATGAATTCCGCCTTGCCCAGAATCTCGCAATCCGTCGCCTCTGAGGCGGCGCGCAACCTTAACAGGGGCGTATGCCCGATGGCGCCGATCACGTCAGGTGCAATAGTCATGGAATCCCCTTCAAATCAGGCAGTGAAATTATGGGGGACGGGCTGCTGGCGCAAGCGGGGAAAGCGGGAACTTGGTATAATGAGACGTGAACTGCGATTCGAGTTCCATGCGCCTCGCCCTCTTTTCAAGGATAGGTTCCCATGACCCGCATCATCTCGACGATTGTGGCCTTCCTGATCTATGGCGCTGCGAACATGATTTTCAGTCCGCCTGCGACCCTTGTTTCATCGCAGGCCGCCGGCGGCCAGTTTGCAAATAGCGATACAAGCTTTGTAAATTCAACCTATACAATGAATCTTGTTTCGGGAATTGGTCTTGCCTTCACGCTGGCATTGCTCTTCGTCCTGCTGGCGATCTGGTGGGGACCGCTGAAATCGGCGCTGTCGCGGTCAGACAAAAATAGCCTCGCGCCCGTTTTCGTGATGGCTGCGCTGGTCCTGGGCGCTGGCGCGCGCGACGCCCACGCTTACTACGACAAGACTGATTTCACCGAGGTCTATTTCATCCTTCCCAACGAATCAGCCTTTTTCATCCCCGATGCAGGCGCAAACAAGGACAGCCAGTCCTCGTTCGGTTCGGCGGAATATCTTCGAGCCAACAAGATCCCCGCCAAGCGATTCCAGATTCCGCACGCCAAGCTCGCTGGGTCGTCCATCTGGACTGATTTTTACGTACCGACAGGACGGTTGATCATCGTCGATCGCGCGCCTTTCAGCCGCGAATGGGTCGCGCAATCCAGTCGGGGCACATCGCCCAAGGACGAATCCTTCCCCTGCCAGAGCAAGGAGGGCCTTAATATTGCTGTTGGCATGGCGATCGGCGCTTCTGTCAGCGAGGAAAATTCGCCTGTGTTCCTCTATCATTTTGGCGTTCGACCGCCGCAGGGCGACCGCACGCGGCCGGAAGTTATTTTCGCTTCCGTTTTTTACGGCAGAAGTCTTGCCGAAGTCATGGACGGGCCGATCCGCAACAAGGTGCAATCGCTGGTGTGCAGCGAATTTACCAAGCGCAGTTTCGACGATGCGAATGCGCAGGCCAACGACATCCTGAAAGCCATTGAAACCAGCGTCGGCGCCTATCTGAATAATGTCGGCATCACGCTCGATTTCATCGGCTGGGCCGATACGTTCACCTTCGACAAGGACGTTCAGGCTGCTGTTAACAGGCGCTATGTTGCGTCCCAGGACCGCGCCATCGCCGAGACGCTCGCACCTTACGCGGACACAATCCAGAAACTCGCGGCGGCGCAGGCGCTGCGCTCGTTCGGAGAGAAGTCCGATGGCCGGTTGCCCACGACCATCGTTGGATTGCCTACTGATATCGGAGGCCTGCTTGGTGGCCTGTTGCGGACAGCGCCCGGCGGTTCGCCTCCGCCGCCAGCGACACGCTGACCGGCGATGTATCGCGCATCGCCAAAAGACGGAATCGCCTGGGTCACAGGCGCCAGTTCTGGAATCGGCAGGGCGGTGACGCTGGAACTTGTGCGCCGGGGCTGGCGGGTCGCCGTCAGCGCGCGCAGCGTCGATCTTCTGCAAACCCTCGCAAACGAGGCCGCTGCGGCGGGCGGCAAGGTCGATGTCTTCCCGGGCGATGTCACAGACCGACAAGGCATGGCCGGGATTGTCAGAGATATCGAGGCGCAATGCGGCCCGATCGCGCTTGCCATGCTCAATGCAGGCGGGTTTTTCCCTGATCCGCGCGGAGAATTTGTTGGCGAAAACTTCCGCAAAACGATGGCGCTGAACGCCGATGGCGCGCTGAATGGACTTGAACCGCTGCTGCCCCTCATGAAAGCGCGCGGCAAAGGCCAGATTGCGCTGGTGTCGTCCGTCGCAGGATATGGCGGCTTGCCCACAGCTGCATCCTATTGCATGGCGAAATCCGGAATCAACGCCATGGCGGAATCGCTGAAAGTCGATCTCGAACGAGTCGGGATCAATCTTCAAATCATCTGCCCCGGCTATGTCAAAACGCCGCTCAGCGACCAAGCGAAGGGACCCAAACCCTTCATGATCCCGGTCGAAGACGCCGCGCGGCGCATCTGCAACGGTTTTGACCGCGGCGGCTTTGAAATCGCATTCCCCAAAAGAATGGTCTGGCTGGTGAAAACCCTCCAGCGCCTGCCCTACCCGCTGTATTTCTGGCTGCATCGACAGGCCGGCGCCAAATATCAATGATTTCAGCAGTCCTATAGCAGCCCCATTTCGCTCAATTCCCGGCGCAGGTTTTCCGGCATGTCGGCGACCTCCGCGCGTCGGCCCGTAAGGTCCGCCGGAGCGTCCTCCGGCCGCAGATAGCGCCAGCCCTGAAAAGGTCGATGTGGACGCGGCAGGACGGGTATCAACTCCGGGTCCATCACGAAATAGCAGCGGGCAATCCCGGCCTCATCGGTCGTGGGTCTGATCTCCAGCAGCTTCTGTCGCGCTGCGACAAAGCCCTTGATGATCCAGTACAGCGAGCCGCCGTCGAGCAATTCCTCGACACGTTTGGGGATCATACGCGTGCGGTGCAGATGGACATTCCTGTCGGCGCCGCGCCGGGCCGCGCGCCGCCCTGCAATCCAGTCCGCAAGATCGTCGATCGAGTCCGTTCCGACGCTGAGTTTGATGATATGAAGAGGCATGGCGCAGGTATAGCGCCTCTGTGCGCCGGCAGGAACCATTAACGGGCGATGTGCACAGCCTTGCCGGGCTGGAGCTGTCGCTGATCCCGCTACCCCTCCGTCACATCGATCAGCGTGCCATCGGGGTCAGCGAGCTGGAACGTCCCAAGGGGGCATTTGGCCAGCAGGGCCAGCCGCGCCGCGCCCTCTGAATCATAGGCGATGGGCTTGGGCGACAACGCGTGATTTTGTCCGGTCACGCGGGCAATGTTCGCCTTGAATTTTTCAAGGCTCGGCACACGAAAGCCAAAGTGATCCATACCGGGCTGTTCAATTCCCGCGCCATTGAAAGATGAAATCTTCCACGGCTGGATGATCATCGTCACCCGCCCGTCGGTGAGCTGAAATCCGCCTTCTTCCGTGCGCGCATTCAGCGCCTGAAGCCCGAAAATATCATGGTAGAAATCCGCCAGCTTTTCCGCCTCGCGCGCGCGCATCACGAAATGGTTGACGCTGTTTTCCTGTTTCCATTCGCCCATTGCATAGACATCGGCGCGATTTTTGTCGCGCTGTTGGCCAAGATCGAAATAGGTTCCGGCAGGATCGTGGCAGCCAAAACTCGTGAAGGGCCGGTTACCCGGACGTTTGACGAACTCAATGTCGGGGAATTTTTTCATGCATTTTGCACGCACCGCGTCGAGGTCTTCGACCTCAATGCCGAAATGATCGAGGCCCGCCTTGCGGCCAGCCCGACGCGGGATCACCGTCATGCCGAGATAACCGTCGCCGACGGAGATCGCATTCATGTCGCGTTCTGTATCGCCGCCCGATTTCATGCCGAAAATCGCGCGATAAAACATGCCGACCAAAGTGTAGTGGTCCGTCGTAATGGCGAGATGATTGAGTTTCGAGCCCATGGTGTCCAGTGTCCCTGATCAATAATAACGGTTGACAATGATATCCTTGATCTCCGCAAGGCCTTTGGCGTCGAGCGTTTTCATCGCGCGCGCCATCATGTCCGCGACATCGCCAGCGCTTGCAAAAGCAGCCGACAGGTTCAGCTTCTTTGCCTCGGCAATGAAATCGGGATCGGTCAAAATCTCGCGCAATTTAGCGCGCAGATAATCGGCGCGATCGGCTGGCGAGCCCGGTGTCATGTCGATGACGCGCCCGAGCGCGGCAATGCCGGCGCGCCAGTCGAGAATGCGCGTCGCGTCCGGGGTCAGTTTCACCGCCTCAAATATAGTGGGCGCATCGGGAAAAAGTTCAGAGCGAGTTCGCGCGAGGCTGGCCACGACATGCATTCCACTCGATGGACCATACAGCGCTGCGGCCTCATCAGTCACAACGCGCGCGTCGGCCTCGCCAGTCTGCATGGCCAGATTCATGCCGCCTGTGCCTTTGTAGCCGAGCACAATCGTGGCTTTCATGCCGGTCGCATAGGAGAGCAACGCCTGAAAATCGGTATTGCCATCCGTGCGCCCCGCCCCGGCCCAGACTACAGGCCGCTCGGACGCCGCCATGTCAGCCAGCGATTTGAACGGCGCTTTGGGCCCAAGCAGGGCAACCTTGTTTTCTGCGCTGACCCGCGCCAGCCAGAGTTGCTGCGTGAGATCGTAATTGACGCCGGGCTCTTGCATCAGCGACGCCAGCGCAAGGCCTTCGCCGCCGATCAGCAATATTGTCAGCCCATCCGGTCGCGCCGAAAGCAAACGGTTCATCGCAACAAGCCCGCCCGCCGCAGGCTCATTGATTACCAGCACATGCGCGCCAGCGACTTTTTCGAGCCGGGCGCCGATCGCGCGGGTATAGGCGTCATATCCGCCGCCAGGGCTGCCCATGGTGACGAACTGAATGGTCTTGTTGCGATAGTAAGCCGCCGCATCATCGTCAGCGCGCGCAGCGCCGAAGGCCGCCAATCCAGCGCCTGCAAAAACCAGCCCGGCGCAAATCAGGCGCAACATACTATTCCGCCGGCGGCGCGGCTGGCGCGTTCGGATTACTGATGCGCGGTTGCTTGCCCGCCGCGCGGATATCCTCGCGGGTTTTATAATCGATGATTTTCGTCGTCTCCTGCGACCCCGATCGGTGGCCCATCAGGATCATATGCGACGCGCCCGTATTGACGAGCTGGTAGAACGAGCCGCCGTTGATCAGCGCCGCCATGCCGGGGTTGAGGACGGCCGATGTTCCATCGGGGAAGTTCATCGTGCACTGCCCCTCAAAACAGGTGAAGACCTGATCTTCATTGTGGCAGTGCATCTCATCATGGTCGCCGGGATTGGGATAATAATGCACCCAGGCGTGCAGCTTGCGCGTATTCATCACGACGGTGCGCTTTTTCTCGCGCAGAGCGACTTCCTTTGGATTGATGACAGTGATCGCCATGAATAATACCTCCCGTCGCCCTTCCGGACGTTATCGACGATCTTAGGCAGAGTCTGGATGCTTGTCCAACGCGCCGTCGCCTGCTTCACGCCGCGCTTCCAAGCGAGTTTCCCGAACAATCACCCAGGCCGCCTGAAAACAGAGACAGCCGCCAAATGCATCCACCGCCATTTGCGGCCAGGACATCGGCGCCAGACGCGCGACGATGGTCACCAGCGCCGATAGCGTCGATGACAGAACATCGTTGCGCGCAGAAAGCCAGACCGCTTCCATCGCCACATTGCCCACGTTGCGAAATCGCCAGAGCACGCCAGCCACAAGCACGGATTCTGCAATCGTCAGCGCGCCCGAAACACCAATGCCGAAGGGCTCGACATCGGGGGGATCGAAAAAGGTCCAGATGATTTGCGCTGCGGTCTCGACACCTGCGGCTGCGAGCACGCCTGCGACGCCCACAGCCGCCCAGCGCTCGACCCTCTTGCCGCGTCCAAACGCGAGCGCCGTGAGCCCGTATATCAGGACATCGTAAATCCATTCCAGTCCGTCGCGGATCAGGAAGCGCGACCCCAACGCCAATCCGTAAAGCGTTTCGCCGGCAAGGATCGCCATAACCATGGCTGCAATGCCATAAATCGTCAGCCGGAACGCGCGATCCGCCTCAGCGCTCGATGGCGTCGTCATAATAGACTTCCGGCGTTGCCGGCAGAGCGTAATGCCACCATTCCCGGCTGAAATTGACGAAGCCTTTCTGGCTCATCAATCCGGCAAGGCGCGCGCGATTGGTCCGGGCTTCGGCGCTGACCTCCATACTCGATGTCACGGATTTTGAATCGAACAGGTCAAACCCACCGCCAAAATCAAGAGCTTGCCCATCTTTTGTGAGAAGTCCGACATCCGCGGCGTAGCCGGTGGAATGGACCGATTGCCGCGCGATATAGCCTTGCGCAAACAACTGGCTTTTGGCTACCCGCGGAAAATAACGCTCCTTCATGGCGGCGTCGTTGGGATCCGCCGCCCATTTCAGAAAAGCAGAGGTCGCCTGACGGGGCCGGTAGCAATCCCAGACGATCATGCGGAACCCCTGCTCGGCGGCGGCCCCGGCCACGCGGGACAGCGCGATGGCGGCCTTCAGTTTCAGCCAGCACGTCGGGTAGTCATATCCTGGAACCTCCTGTCCGGTGAAATTGTCCATACCGGCGTAGCGGATATCCTGCCTGATATCGGGCGCAACCGCCGACAATTTGATGAAATCAGGCGGCATGGCGTAGACCGGCGCGCAGAACGCCAGCAGAAATAGGGTTGGGGAAGGCAGAATTCGAAACATGCGCCATCATGGACGCAACGCGTCCGAGCGTCCAGACGGGCGCAGACCTCGCCCGATGGCCTCAACGCCCCGGTTCATGCTATCGAAGTTCAAACGTTGGAACCCAGATGCGACACTATTTCGCCGCCCCATTCACGTCAGTCTTGTTGTTTCTTGCGGCGCCCTCTCCGGGCAAGGCGGAGGACGCAATGCGCGGCGCCTATCTGGCTGCCGCGAGCGATTGCGTCGTCTGCCATCCGGTATCGGAGGGGGCGCCCTATGCCGGCGGATTTAAAATGAAAACGCCGCTCGGCGCTATTTTCTCAACCAATATCACACCCGATCCGGACACGGGCATCGGAGCCTGGTCATTCGAGGATTTTGATCGGGCGCTCCGGCTTGGTATTTCGCGCGACGGCCACCGCCTCTATCCGGCCATGCCATATCCATCCTATGCGCGCTTTACCGACGCGGATTCGCACGCCCTCTACGACTATTTCCACAACGAGGTGAAGCCTGTCCGGCAGAGCAATACGGCCAATGAAATCGAGCCGCCGTGGAACGCCCGCTGGCCCCTTGCGATCTGGAGCCTGGCTGCTTCAGGCGCGCCCTTTCGCGCCAATCCGGCTTTTGACGCTGCGTGGAACCGCGGGGCCTACCTCGTTCAGGGCGCGGGACATTGCGGGGCCTGCCACACGCCGCGCGGATGGCTGTTTCAGGAAAAGGCGCTCGATGAAAGGGGCGGCGCATTCCTTGCCGGCGCCAGTCTCGACAATTGGTCCGCGCCGAATTTGCGCGGCGATCTCAACAGCGGCCTGGGTCGCTGGA
This sequence comes from uncultured Hyphomicrobiales bacterium, assembly GCA_903931945.1. Taxonomy (GTDB): domain Bacteria; phylum Pseudomonadota; class Alphaproteobacteria; order Rhizobiales; family Beijerinckiaceae; genus Terripilifer. The sequence continues at coordinate 30,369 of CAIZEI010000158.1, forward strand.
GCGCAGATGAAATTGTTGCATTTCTGAAGACAGGCCATTCGCGCCACGGCTCAGCCTTCGGAGCGATGCGCGACGTTGTGCTCTATTCCACCAGCGCCATGAATGACGCGGACCTCGCAGCTATCGCGAAATATCTGAAATCCCTCTCCCCGTCGCTGGACCGCCGTCAATCGGTCGTGGTCGAGGACACGCGAACCGAGGCTGATCTTGCTGCGCATCGCACTGATGCGACTGGCGCGGCGACGTATGTGCGGCAGTGCGCGTCCTGCCACGGCGTTGACGGCAAAGGCGGCGGCGGACTGCCTCCTCTTGCCGGCAATGCCGCAGTGCTCGATCCTGACCCCGCCTCGCTCATCAATATTGTTTTGAATGGCGCTCCGGCGCTTGAAATGGGGGCGGGAGAATATGGCGAGGCGATGCCGCAATTCCGTTCGTTTTTGAAAGACAATGAAATTGCCGATGCAATCACCTTTATCCGCTCTGCCTGGGGAAATCGGGCGCCCGCTGTCAGCCAAAGCGCAGCGTCAGCGGCGCGCAAGGCGACGGCAGCCGGGACGGACCATGCGATCATCCGGCAGATGCGGTAGGATATCAGTTAACGCTGCCGCAGTTTTTCGGACGCGCAACGCATTGGCGCGATCACATGATCGCGAATTTCATGCACGGCGGGGAGCGCAGGCGGGAACTTGAACAAGAAAAGCTCGATCCCGATTTCAGCAAAATCGCGCAACCGCTGGCGCACCTGTTCCGGCGACCCAATACAACCGGACAGCGTCGCCGGACCGATGCGCGACATGATCTTTCGCCGGTCCGCCTCCGGCGCTGCGATCATCGATTGCACACGCGCCATCGCGTCCGCTTCATTTTCGCCAAAGGCGATAAACGGATTCAGCGCAAAGCGCACAGTGCGGCCATAACGGGCGGCGCGCGCGCGCATATCGGCGATCGACTTGCGGGCGCCCTCAAAATAGTCGCTCGCATCGCGTGAATTCTTATCGAAATCAACAAACCACCAGTCGCCAACCCGGGCGATCATGTCGAGCCCGGCGATACTGCGGCTCGCGGTGAATATTTCAGGCCCTTCCGCTGTCGCAGGCTTCAGCAGCAGTTGCGACTCCTCGACATTGAAATAACGCCCGCTTTGCGAGAACGGCGTTTGCCGCCACATGCCGCGCAGCACAGTCACAAATTCTTCCGCGCGCACATAACGGTCAATGTTTTCAATCAATGCATCGCCACCGTACATGCGGTGTTCCTCAACATTCCAGCCGGTGACAAGATTGATCGCCATGCGGCCTTTGGTCATCCGGTCAAGCGACGCCGCCATCTTGGCGACGATTTCGGGTCGCCAGAGGCCGGGATGCACGGCAACCATGGAACGGATATGGCGAGTCCAAGGTCCGATGGCGCAGGCCAGGGTCCAGGCTTCGAGGTCAGCGCCAAGATGACGCTCCGCAAACAAAACGATGTCAAAGCCGGATCGGTCCGCCTCCAGCAGGATGTCCCGGGCAAGTTCAAAGGCTTCATCGACGACGCTGGGCGCGAGCGGCGCCATCGCCCCGGACACCGACCGCGCGATCGGCGGCGACCCCACGGTGACATGCGGCACAGGCGCATAGAGTCCAAATTGCAGCGGCGCCATGGCAACCCCTCCTGTGCGAACATAGGCGCGTAAATGTCTGAAACTCAAGCCCTGGAACGCGAAGGCCATCTGCGCGAGCGCCTGCCGCTCGATGGCAATCGTCCCGTAACCAAATCGTCGCCGACATAAGGAGGGCTGGCGCCGGGCCAGAACCAACCCTATGTTAGGTCCCCGAATCGAGGAGGATCCTGCCGTGGAAGTAGAAGTTGGCAAGAACATTACCGTTGGCAGCTCCAATGTCGAAATAGGCGAAGCGCTGAGCGAACGCGCGCGCAAGGACCTGCTTGATCTCGCCTCGAAATATTTTGGCAAACTGACGACCGCCTCGGTGCATTTCTCCCGCGAGGGGCATCTCTTCTGCTGTAGCGTGAACCTTAGACCCGGCGGCGTCGCCGTTGTCAGCGCAGAAGGCCAGCACAAGGATGCGCATGGCGCGCTCGATCAGGCGGTCGACAAATTGCGCGCCCAACTCCGGCGTCTCAAGGATGAGAAACGCGGATAATCCCCGCGTTTGACATTCGGGCGCCGTAGCGCGAATTTCCGTCGGCTTCAGAGCAATGCCGGAGGAACGCGCCATGACAATCGCCATCGCACCGTTGCACACCTTGTTTGGCGCGCGTCTTGATGGCGTCCATCTCAAGCGTGACCGGTCTGAACCTGTCATGGCCGCCATTGAAGCCGCGATGGACATTTACGCAGTCTGCGCCCTGCCCGGCCAGAACCTCAGCGATGACGAGCAACTGGCTGTGAGCGAGCTTCTCGGCGACCTCTCGCGAGCGCTGAACCCCGGACGCTCCAAAACGCAAGCCGCGCGATTGCGGTCCGAACTTTACGATATCTCCAATCTGGATGAGAACCACGGCATCCTGGCCGAACAGGACCGCCGCCGCCAATGGCGCGAATCCGACAAGCTCTGGCACACGGATCGCTCGTTTATCGCCGCCGAGACAACCTACTCGCTGCTGTCCGGCCGCCTCGTGCCGCCGGAAGGCGGCGACACCGGCTTTGCCGATATGCGCGCCGTTTACGACGACCTGCCAGAAGCGACCAAACGCAAGATCGAAAATCTGCACTGCGAGCATTCCGTGTGGCATTCGCGCGCGCTTTGCGGCGGCAAGGATTTTCGCGCAGATGAGATTGCCGCCATGCCGCCGGTTGTGCAACCGATGGTGCGCGTGCATCCCCGCACAGGGCGCAAATCCATCGTGCTGGCCTCGCACGCCTCGCATATTCTGGGCTGGCCTGCGGATGAAAGCCGCGCCTTCCTCGATGAACTCATGGCTTTTGCAACGCAGCCACAATACACATTCTATTATCGGTGGAGCGCAGGCGATCTCGTGATCTGGGACAATCGCTGCACCATGCATCGTGGCACGCAGTTCGACGATAAAATGTACAAGCGCGATATGCGCCGCACCACCGTTCAGGGCGCCGCGAAATATGCCCGCGCAGCGGCGTGAACGCCGGTCATTTGTTGAAATATTTGAACATGTCGTCGAGTTCGGCCGGCGTCAGCGGCTTTGCAATGAATTTCAGGTCGAGCGCATCTTTCATCGCCTGATCGAGGCCGCCGAGCCGCTTGAGATCGAGCATTTTTCGGTCGGGATAAAAGCCGTCGCGCGTGGCTTTGGCGTGTTCGGGCGTATCATCATAAATCTGCGCGAACACTTTGAAACTGTCATCGCTGGCGTACATCCAGTCCAGCGTGTCCGAATAGGCCGCCAGAAAGCGCTTGAGAACATCCGGCTTGCCAGTGATGAAATTCAGATTGCCGACATGCAGACGCGCGCTCATATCGCGATATTCGGGAATATCGGTGTAGCGCGCGACGATGCGAATTTTTCCGTCGCGCAATTCGTCGAGCCCGTAGGGCGGCGTACTCCAGCCGATGTCGATTTGCCCGGACATGACCTGCGTATAGACAGGCAAGGGCGTGCCGCCGGCCACGGCCTTGATCGGGGCGCCGGACAGGCTGATGAGTTTCAATGTGGCAAGGTTGGACGACGAGCCAATGGCCGAAAAAGCCATGGTCTTGCCGCCAGCGTCCTTCAAGGACCTGATCGGCGAATCCGCCTTCACATACCAGAAAATGTCAGATGGTCCGGTCACGGAGGTCGCGACTGGACGCGCCGGAGCGCCCTTGGCATAGGCCGCCATGATGGCTGTCGTGCCGATCGCAATGGCAATATCGACGCTGCCTGATATCAGCGCCTGCATGGTTTCGCCGCCGCCCGACGTATAGAGCACCACAAGCTTGATCCCGTGATTGGCGAACAGGCCGGCGTGTTCGCCAAGATCGGGAACGCCGGTCTCCCAGCCGCCGCGTTGCGGCACGGCGACCCGCACGAGGTCGTCGGCGAGCGCTGAATCGGGCGCGGCGGTAGCCAGTAAAGTCGCAGCCCAGATCGCAATGTGGCGCAACGCCATCTCCGCCTCCCCGGTGTCCGGCGTCGATGCGCCGTTTTGGTTCGGGCGAGCCTAGCCGAAGCTCAAAAGGCCGGCAATGACGTCTGCCGATACAGCCTCTATTCCGGCACAATGCCCGCCGCTTTGACCAGCGGCGGCCATTTGTCGAAATCGGCGACGAAGCGCTTCATAACGGCCGCCTGATTGTCATGCTGGCTGACAGAGCCGATTGTTTCGAGAAATTTCGGCATGTCCGGCATATCGTAAATCTGCAGAATCCATTTCTCCAGCTTGTCGAGAATGGGTTGCGGCGTCGCCGATGGCGCCCAGACAGACCACCATGGCGCAAAATCAAACGCCAGCCCTGACTCCTGCATGGTGGGCACATCGGGCGTTGCGGCCAGGCGAGTGCTGGTAATCACCGCAAGCGCTTTCAACTGCCCCTGCTGCACCTGCCCTGTGCCAAACGTCCCATCCATGAACATGAAATCCAGCTGACCCGCTTGCAGATCGCGCATGGCGTCGGCTGTCGTCTTGTAGGAAACGGATTTGGCGGGCGCGCCCGTCAATTGCTTGTAAAGCTCGGCGGACATGAGGCCGGTTGGATTGGTATAGCCGAATATATTGTCCTGCTTCTTCTTCAGATAGGCTGTCAGATCGGCCACCGTTTTCAGCGGCGATTGCGGCCCCACAACCAGCATGAAACCGATCTGGGCGAAGGATGCGACGGGCTTGAAATCGCGCAAGGTGTCGAAAGGCAGGTCCTTGAACAGGAACTTTGAGCCAACCATTCCCGAATTGGCGTTGAACATCAGATTATAGCCATCGGGCGGCGCGGCGGCGGCAAACCGGATGGCGATATTGCCGCTGGCGCCAGGCTTGTTGTCGATGATCACGGGCTGGCCGCTGAGTTCTTCGAGCTTGTGGCCGACATAGCGGGTCAGAATATCGGCGCCGGCGCCAGCCGCAAAGCCAATGACGACATGAATGGGCCGGTCCGGATAATTTGTCTGCGCCTGCGTTTCCTGCTCCGCAGCGGCGAGCATAAAGGCGGCCATCGCCAGACCCTTGGCTATCCGTAAAACCATCGTCGTTGCCTCCCTGAACTCTGGCGCCGGATCAGAACTCCGGCTTGAGCGCCGCCTTGACCTTGCCGATGAGATCGGGCGAGGCGGCATAGATTTTTCCGATCAGCCTTTGCACTTCGAGCCCGTCGACCGCATCGATGTCGAGCCCCGCCTTGCGCGCTTCAGTCACAAACTCGGGATCGGTCATCGTGTCCATAAAAGCCTTGCGTAAAGCGTCAACGCGGTCTTTGGGAACGTCCGGCGCCACGAGATAGGGTCGCCCAAAACTCGTATGGCTGAAATAGAGATCCATAATCGCGCGCTCCTCATCGGATTTGGCGAAGTCGCGCGCCAGCGGAATATGCATTGCATTCAATTGGGGATGGCCCTTGATATGCGTTTGTACGAGCACCCGCATGATGCCATCCGGGCCAAACCAGTTGGGGTTGGTGACATTGATCGAGGGCCAGGCAAAACCGCAGGCGCCCTGCACCTCGCCCTTTTCCATCGAGAGCATAATAGGGCGAGACCCGTTGTAACCGATGACCTGCTTGAATTGTGTATGCAGCACATGATTGAGCATGGACGCAAAATCCGCGCTCGAACTCGCCATGCTGGCGCCGACGATCAATGGCCTCGACAGCGCGTCCTCGAAAGTCTGGACCTCCGCATCCCGGCGCGCAAGGCAGACGTAGACATCATCATTGGCGCTGCCGAGATACTGAAACTTGCTGGGGTCGTGATGCACCTGCGTCGTGCCAATAAGCGGCTCCAGAATGGCGCCAGCGAAAATCGCGCCAATCCATGTGCCGTCTTTGGGCGCGGTCGCATAGATATTCAAAGCTGCTGTATTGCTGCCCGCCCCCGGCATGTCAGTCACGACGACGGAAGGATTGCCGGGAATGTGCTTTGGCATGAACCGCGCGATAAACCGCGCATAGGTATCGTATCCGCCACCCGCCGACGTTCCAACAAGGATGGTGACGGTCTTGCCTTTGTAAAAGCGCTCAACAGCATCCTGTGCTTCAGCCCGAAACGAGGCCAGCGCCAGCAAACCCGCAAGCGCCAGCATGTGCTTCCAGCGCGTCATTGACTCCTCCCGCATCAGTAGGCGGTTTGCAGGACATGTTTCAGCTTCGCCGTGATCTCCGGCGGCGCCGCATAGGCTTTGGCGACCAGCGCGGTCACGTCCTCGCCGGAAACGGGATGCACATCGAGATTGGCCTTTGCCGCATCCGCCTGCAAGTCCGGATCGGCAAGGGTTTCCAGAAACGCCTTTCGCAACGCATTGACCCTGTCTCCGGGAACCTCGGGAGCAAGCACATAGGGGCGACCAAACACTTCCTGCGAGAAGAACAATTCGAGCATCTGCCGTTGTTCGTCGGTTTTGGCGTAAGACATCGCAAGGGGAACGCCCGCCTTGTTGAGATCGTCGTGTCCTTTGACGTGCGTCTGCGCCAGCACGCGCATGGTTGCGTTTTCTCCAAACCAGCCGGGGTTCGTGACAGACACCGACGGCCATGCGAGTCCGCAGGCGCCGCTGACCTCCTGCTTGTCGGCGGCAAGCGAGATTTCCCGGCTTCCGGGATAACCCAGCACAAGTTTGAATTTCGTCCCGAGCACCGCATTCAGAACCGCCGGAAAATCGGACGTGGAGCTCGAATTGCTTGCGCCCACCAGCAATTCCTTGCTGAAGACATCGTCGAACGACTGCACGGCGGCGTCCTTACGCGCGACGCAGACATAGACATCGTCATTGGCGCTGCCAAGATATTGGGTTTTCGAAGGATCATGCTTGACCGGCGTCGAGCCGATCAACGGCTCCAGCGGCGCCCCGCCATAAAGCGCGCCTATATATGTGCCGTCCTTGGGAGCGACATTGTAGATGTAATTGGCGGCCAGATTGCTTCCCGCTCCCGGCATGTTCGAAACGATGACGGAAGGGTTTCCGGGCGTGTGTTTGCCCATGTAGCGTGAAATCATGCGGGCGTAGGTGTCGTAACCGCCGCCGGCGGTTGAGCCGACCAGCAAAGTGATGGTCTTGCCCTTGAAGAAGTCGGCGACCGGGGTTTGGGCAAAAGCCGCTCCCGGCACGGCTGCAGTCAGCGCAGTCGCCAGTACAAAGCCACACACCGCCAGCCGCATCGTCGTTTCCCCTCGCCGATTCCAGTCCCGTTCCATCCTGACAAAAGAGCAGATAAACTCCGTGCCGTCCATGGCCGCATCGGCGCGTCATGCGCTCTCCACAAAGTCGAGCATGGCAGGCAATCAGACCCGCTTGAGGTCGTATCTTTCAATGATTGTGCGCCGGGTCGTAGCGCGCAAATCCATCAATTTCTCGGGTTGGGCGCGACAGTCGGTCAGCATTTCGGCCACTGCGCTGCATCGAATATATCGACGAGCAATCCATTGACGCCATGTTCGATCGCTTCGGTCGCCGTTCGTGTGCGCGAGCCTGCAACCAGCGCGCCCGCAAACATCGCCTCCAGCATCGAACACGAAAGCACAAAGGGATATGTCCGATCGGCGTGGACCCGCTAAAGGCGCGTCAGATTGACGAAAGCCTGATACTGCAGGCGTTCGGTAAAATGCACGCGCGACGTCGGCGACAGCTTGCGCGCGCCGCAACCGCAATGCCAGAAGATCATACGCGCGCTGCGCCAGCGCAGGCCCAAGATGTTTATTTTACGCCGGGAAGTTCTGGTGAACCGTTAAAACTGAAAACGCTCACGCCGGCTTTTTCAGTTGCACCACATTGTGCAATGTCTCGTCTGCTGTGTCGAAGAACCGCCGCACGCCGCGCGCCGCCTGACGAATGCGCTGCTCATTCTCGACGATGGCGAGCCGCACATATTCGTCGCCAAACTCGCCAAACCCGATGCCGGGCGCGACGGCGACATCGGCCTTCTCGATCATCAGTTTGGAAATTTCAAGCGACCCCAGATGACGGAATTATTCCGGCAGCGGCGCCCAGGCGAACATGGTCGCCTGAGGCGCGGGAATGTCCCAACCTGCTTGCGAAAAACTTTCCACCAGCACGTCCCGGCGTCGTTTATAGATCGCTCGCATCTCCCTGATGCAATCGTCCGGCCCGTTCAGCGCCGCCGCTGCGGCAACCTGAATGGGCGTAAACGCGCCGTAATCGAGGTAGGATTTGACCCGCGCCAGCGCCGCCAGAAGGCGCTCGTTGCCAACGGCAAAGCCGATGCGCCACCCCGCCATCGAATAGGTTTTCGACATCGACGTAAACTCCACAGCAACATCATTCGCGCCTGGAATCTGCAAGACCGAAGGCGGCGGGGCGCCATCGAAATAGACTTCTGCATAGGCAAGATCGGATAGAATGAAAATCTCGTGCTTTTTGGCGAACGCCACGAGGTCGCGATAAAAATCGAGGCTCGCGACATCGGCCGTAGGATTGGAGGGATAGCACACCACAACGGCAATGGGTTTGGGAATGGAATGCACAACGGCGCGTTCGAGATGATTGAAAAACTCTGGAGTCGGGTCGGCATTGACTGAACGGATCACGCCGCCAGCAATCAGAAACCCAAAGGCGTGGATCGGATATGAGGGATTGGGCACAATCACGACATCGCCGGGCGCAGTGATTGCCTGCGCCATGTTGGCGAACCCCTCCTTGGAGCCAAGCGTCGCGACGACCTGCGTATCGGGATTGAGCTTCACACCGAACCGGCGCTCGTAATATCCTGCCTGCGCGCGCCTCAGCCCTGCAATCCCCTTGGACGCCGAATAACGATCGGTGCGGGGTTTGCCAGCCGTTTCCACGAGTTTGGCGATGACATGCGCCGGCGCGGGCAAATCCGGGTTTCCCATGCCAAGATCGACGATATCAGCGCCATTGGCGCGCGCCTGCGCTTTCAGCCGGTTGACCTGTTCAAAAACATACGGCGGCAGGCGTTTGACCCGGTGGAAATCGCTCATCGATCCTGTCCTTGGCTGATAAAACCCTTACAGAGAACCGTTTGGTTCAAGGCTGGCTCGATGGCGGATTGACCACAGGCGTCACTGTATTGACGACCGAACTGGCAACCGTACTATCGAGCACGCACGTAATCAGGCAATTGACCGGCTTGCGGACGACCACCTTAATGTCCTCGCCAGCGACCGATTTCAACGGACCGGATAGCCCCCGGCGCTTGGCCGCAACATCGTGCCGCGCCCGGATAGCGTCAAGTTCCGCCTCTTCAGCCCGGATGCGATCGGCCCCCAGCGCCGGCTTTGAAGGTTCAGGCCGCGGAGCGGTCAGGGGAACATAATTCAGCGACCCGACCGGTTGACGCGACGCTTTGACAAAATCCTTTGATTCAGGCGGCGTGGTCGTGAATTTCAGCCGGTTGGCGAGATTGGCGACCGGACCGTCCTGCGGACTGGATTGCGCGCATGCGGTCGCAGTTCCGCCAACCACCAGAATCGCGAATATCGACGCGCGCCACGCAAACTGCATGATCATGTCATTTGTCCGTAAAAAAACATGGTAACAACGAAACCGTTATTGCCTTATTCGCCCTTTGAATCATTTCGCCCGATCCCCGTGCCGGACTATTATGGCCCAATGTGGACCGGGCTGCCATTGCCGAGAACGGAAAAAAACATGCCTGCCAAAAAAACACCGCGCCACACCGCCCGGAAAACGGCTGCGCGACAGCCGAAGACGACCCCTCCGGAATCACACTCTCAGGCAATTGCGGCGACATTGCCGATTGCGCCTTCGCTTTTGGCGACGACATCGCCCGCCCCTGCGCAGCCTGCCGTAGCGGCGCCCGCCCCCGCCTCCGCAACGCACCTGCCCGATCTCGAAGCCTTTTCCCTCAATATGGCGCGCGTTGTCGAAGAAGGCGGCAAAGCATTGAGCGCCTGTTTGCGTCCTCTCGAAGAAGGCAAGGTCAATAAGGAACTTGCCGATCAGGTGGCCGACGCCTCGCGGACCTTCGGCAAGATTGCCGAGTTCTGGCTGTCCGACCCGGAACGCACATTGAAAGCGCAGACGGGTCTGACATCGCAATTCATTGATTTATGGAGCTCTACGCTACGGCGATTGACTGGCGAATCCGCGCCCGAAGTCGTCAAGCCGGACCTTGCCGACCGCCGCTTTTCGGATCCCGAATGGCGCGACAATCCATTTTTCAATTTTTTGCGGCAGGCTTACGGTCTGACGACCGATTGGGCGAACCGCATGATCGAGGGCGCCGACGCCGTCGAGCCCGAAACGCGCGCGCGGGCGAGTTTCTATCTTCGGCAAATTTCGGGCGCGATATCGCCATCGAACTTTCTGCCGACCAATCCGGAATTGCTGCGGCTGACCCTGCGCGAGAATGGCGAAAATCTGGTGCGGGGCATGCATATGCTGGCCGAAGACATTGAGGCCGGTCATGGCAATCTGAAAATCCGTCAGGGCGACAGCACGAAATTCACGCTCGGCGTGAACATGGCGGCGACGCCGGGCAAAGTGGTCTTCCGCAACGAGTTGCTCGAACTCATCCAGTACGCGCCATCGACGCCAACAGTTTACAAACGTCCGCTGTTGATTGTGACGCCCTGGATCAACAAATTCTACGTCCTCGATCTCAATCCTGAGAAAAGCTTCGTGCGCTGGTGCGTGGCGCAGGGGTTGACGGTTTTTATTGTCTCATGGGTCAACCCGGATGAACGGCAGGCGGAAAAAGGCTTTGACGCCTATATGCAGGAAGGCATTCTGAACGCGCTTGAAGCCATTGAACAAGCGACTGGCGAGCGTCAATCGTCCGTCATCGGCTATTGCGTCGGCGGAACATTGCTGGCGGTCACATTGGCTTATATGGCGGCAAAATCGGACGATCGCATCTCCAGCGCAACCTTTCTCACAACGCAAGTCGATTTTACCGACCCTGGCGATCTCAAACATTTTGTCGACCTCGAACGCATCAAGTCGATCGAAGCCTCCATGCAGGAACAGGGATATCTTGAAGGCGCGCGTATGGCCAACGCGTTCAATATGCTGCGCCCAAACGAGTTGATCTGGTCGTATGTCGTCAACAATTACATGAAGGGCGTTGAACCCGCCGCTTTCGATCTTCTGGTCTGGAATTCAGACTCCACGCGCATGCCGAAAGCCAATCATTCCTTCTATCTCCGCAACTGCTATCTTGAGAACAATTTGTCCCATGGCCGCATGGAAATTCTGGGCCAGCGGCTGGACCTCGGCGCTGTCAAAACCCCCATCTACAATCTTGCTGCGCGCGACGATCATATCGCGCCAGCAAAATCCGTTTTCAACGGCGCCAAACTCTTCGGTGGCGAAATGCGCTACGTGATGAGTGGGTCGGGCCATATTGCAGGCGTCGTCAATCCCGCTGACAAGCCAAAATACCAGTACTGGACAGGCGAGCGGCCATCCGGCGAATTTGAAGCCTGGGTGAAATCCGCAACCGAGCATCCCGGTTCCTGGTGGACCGACTGGCTTCATTGGCTGACTGCCCAGGCGCCCGAAATGGTTCCCGCCCGCACGCCAGGCGACGGGAAACTGGAACCCCTCTGCGATGCGCCGGGGGATTATGTGCGGGTAAAGGCCTGAAGCTTCGAACAAGGCTTCGCCAATGACCGGCGATTGTTGAGACCGCCAATAAAAAAGGCCGGAGTTGCATCCGGCCCTTCTGGTCAGATCGTTTGTTCTGTCAGTATTTTGCAATCACAGCCTTGACCGGATCGTCAAAGCGATAGGTCAGCCCCACAGAAATAACGTCTCCGCGCGCCGAACTTGCTCCGGTGTAACCCAGAGGAAGCGCGGGCGTCGTTGAGCCTGCCGGAATGTTGACTGTGCCGCTGGCGTAGAAAATATGCGCGTAGGAAATATCGAACTTCAGCTTCGAGGAGACCTTGTAGCTTGCGCCCAGCGACAACCAGACGCGATTTGAATCCAGCAGGCGAACGTCGCGATTGCTGTTGGAAATAGGCGAGATCTCGTAGGCGCCGCCAGCGCGCAGGGTAATCGCGTCGCTCCACTTGTACTCGCCGCCGAGTGAGAACATCCAGCCGTCTTTATATTTGAGCTGGTCGACAATGATGGGCGTTCCTGTCGCGAGTATTCCAGCAGGACTTGTCGCCGAGGTCGTCGTGACAGTCAGCGTCTGGACGCGGCTCCAGTCCGTCCATTCAACGCCCGCAAGCAAAGTGAAAGTTGGCGTGATGCGCTGGCGCAAGCCCACAGAAATTGAATCTGGCAAGGTCAGCGGCGCTGAAACGCTTGCCGAGAAGGGGACGAGAAAGACGCCGGGCAAAGGCAACACATTGGCGACTGCGGACAACGAACCCTTCAGCCCTTCACGCACCTGCGAACGATAGCCGATGCCAATGTCGGTGCCGTCCATCGGCTTGAGGTCCACGCCCAAAGTGAAACCGACGCCCCAGGAATTACCCTTGAGCGTATCGGCGGCAAAACCGCCGCCAAGAAGCGCGGCGGAGGCGTCCTGGTTGGTCTCCCGCACTTCAAAATATTCCACCTGCAATCCCGCGCCGATCGAGATCCAGTCATTCAGGCGATAGGCGATCTGGGGCGTAATATTTTCCGAGAACACTGACGTCGTCAGGCCCCACAGAGCCGGCGCCGTCCCGACCGGATTTTTGGTGCTCAAGCCGAATGGCGTGTTGAGAGACAGACCGACCCAAAATTGATCGTTGATCTGATAGCTCAAGTACCCAGCGGGCAGCAGAACGGGGCTGATCATATTCCCCGGCGAAGGCAGAGCGCTTATGGGGGCGGCAGCTGTCGTGTTTTTGTCGCTCATGTAAGGAATCAACAATGAGCCGGACGTGGAGACCTGAAAACCGCCGTTTTGGGTCAGTGTCGCCGGATTCCAGAACATCGCGGACAGCCCCCCCGAGCCCGCCGCGACGCCCGCGAACGATGCTCCGAGCGCTTCAGCGCTTTGCTCATGCAATCCGAAAGCCCCGGCAAATGCGCTTCCGCCGCCCATGGTCAGCGCGCAAACGCCCGCCAGCAGCGAAGACTTAAAGAATACAGAATTGCAAACAGATTTTTTCATATCGGCGTCCCCCTGGTCCATATTATATGTGGCCCCATCGAGTGTTCATTTGTTGACTGTGGGGCCATGTTTTGCAAGCCTGAATGTTTCAACATGCGGGCCCCGGCAAATCCGGGGGGACGCTGGATGCAGACGCAAAGCGCTTAAATTTCAATCGGTTGTAGAATCAGGCGATGACGCCCGAACGCTGCCGTTTGACCGTAAACAACTGAAGTCAAAGAATTTTTGTTCCGTGTGGCTTAACTGTCACAATACCATTGCGTCATGGAACGACGCTTGCGGGCTGGCGCCCGGACAAGGCATAAGCGCTTTGCAACAGGATATGCCAATTTTGCGGCGCGAAGGCCGCTCTGAGGAGGAAGTTTCATGAAACTGGTTCGTTACGGTCGCCCGGGCAAGGAAAAGCCGGGACTTATCGATCCCGAAGGCAAGCTGCGCGATCTCAGCGCAGAGCTTCCAGACTTCTCCGGCAAATACCTCTCGTCGAAGTCGCTGAAACGACTCTCAAAACTGAAAGCGAAAGACCTTCCCGCCGTGCGCGGAACCCCGCGCATCGGCTCCTGCGTCCCCCAACCCGGCAATTTCATCGCCATCGGTCTCAACTACCATGACCACGCCAATGAGGCGGGAATGCAACTGCCCAAAGAGCCAATCATTTTCAATAAAGCGCCCAACTGCATTCAGGGCCCCAACGACGACATCATGCTGCCCAAGGGCTCGGTCAAGGGCGATTGGGAAATTGAGCTGGGCATCGTCATCGGAACGCGCGGGTCCTACATCAAGGAATCGGAGGCTCTGGATTATGTCGCAGGATATTGCGTTTCCAACGATGTTTCAGAGCGCGAATATCAGATCGAAAGAGCGGGACAATGGACCAAGGGCAAGGGGTGCCCGACATTCGGCCCGCTCGGCCCCTGGCTGGTGACAACCGACGAAGTCGAAGACCCGCAGAATCTTGCCCTCTGGCTTGATGTAAACGGCGTGCGCCAGCAGTCCGGACACACTTCAAAGATGATATTCGGAGTGAAGCATCTGATTTCGTATGTTTCGCAATTCATGACGCTGGACGCGGGCGATGTGATTATTACCGGCACGCCGGCTGGCGTCGCCCTCGGGCGCAAGCCGCCCAACTTCCTGAAGGCAGGCGACACCATTTCCTGCGGCGTCGAAGGACTTGGCCAGCAGGCGGCCCGCGTCGTCGCCTGGCATAAGGACGATTGATCGACACGTTTGTCCGCCCGGTTTCAGCATGAATCCGGGCAGGTGACGTCTGGCGCAAACAATGCACCGCCTGATCGAGGACGTAACGAACGTCCCGGTTCTGAACAATCCCGTCATTACACGGGAGTTTCAGGCCCGTTTTGGAACAGGAGATCATAATGCGTCCGACATCCAGCCTTGTCCGTTTCGGCCTGTTGGCCGGCGTCGTTTCTTTATTTATGGCCGCTCCGGCAATCGCGGGCGAGTTTGGTTATGACAGCGGTTATCGCGACAGTTATCCCGGCGACGCGCGGACCTATGTCGCCGTCGGTCGCCCCGTAACGGTCGCCCATAGCGTTGAACCCGTCGCCTATCGGCATAGCCGCACAGTCGTCGCTCCCGTGACTGTCTACCAGCCGGTCACCCGCAGCTACGACATTCCCGTCCGCGCCTATCAGACCGTCGAAACGGTCCGCACGGTCCCCGTCACGACGTATCAAACTGTGCGGGAGTTGCACCGGGTCCCGGTGGTGACATACCAGACAGTCGAATCCTACCGCCAGCAGCCTGTGCAAAGCTTCCAGCAGGTGCGGGAACTGCAACAGGTTCCGGTCACTGGCACGCAGCGCGTCTATCGCACCGAGTATCAGGCCACGACCCAATATCGCACCTATCAGCAGAACTGGTGCTGCACAGCCGCCGAGTAAATTGGATACATGCGCTACAGGCCCAGCATCAATTCAAGATTTTGAACCGCTGCGCCCGAAGCGCCTTTGCCAAGATTGTCCAGCCGCGCGATGAGCACCGCCTGCCGGCGCTCATCGTTCGCGATCACGCGCAATTCCATCTGGTTGGTGTTATTGAGCCCTTGTGGCTCGATCTTGCCAGATTCCCGAGCAAGGTCTCCAGACCGGATCACGCTGACAAAACCGCCTTCGCCGTAGTGCGCCGCCAGAGCTTCCTCGATCTCCGCGCCATTGGTCACGCCGGACAGAAAATCGAGGTGGAGGGGTATCGAGACCAGCATCCCCTGCCGGAAGTCGGCGACCGAAGGCACAAAAATCGCCCGCCGTTCGAGTCGGGAATAGTGCTGGATTTCGGCCATATGCTTATGTTCGAGTCCAAGCGCGTAAAGCTCGAAATCCGGCGCGGTCCGGCTTTCATAGGCTGCAATCATTGCCTTGCCGCCGCCGCTGTAGCCGGACACGGCATTGATCGTGACTGGAAAATCCGGCGGCAACAGTTGTGCATCGACAAGCGGTCGCAGCAAAGAAATCGCGCCGGTCGCGTAACATCCAGGATTGGCGACGCGATTGGCCGTGGCGATGCGGTCCGCCTGCCCGTCAGCCAGTTCGGGAAAACCATAGACCCAGCCCGGCGCGACGCGATGCGCGCTCGAAGCGTCAAGCACGCGCGGCGCCGCATCGCCCATTTCATCCATCAGCGCCACGGCCGCCTTCGCCGCTTCGTCGGGCAGGCACAACACCGCCACATCCACGCTGGCCAGCAACGTCTTTTTGGCGTCATTGTCCTTGCGTTTGGCCGGGTCTATCGAAACAAGTTCGATATCGGCCCGCGCGCCCAGCATGTCGCGGATGATGAGGCCAGTTGTCCCTGCCTCGCCGTCGATAAAAACCTTCGCAGCCATGCCGTATCTCCGCCGCCGCCGATGTGAAACAGCCGCTGCCGGGAGTCAAGCATTGGAGCGTTTCCAAACGAAGCAGGAACCGGTTCGCTCCGGACGATTGCATCGCATTCGTCAAGGAAACGCTTCAATTTGTGAATCAGGAGACATTTTGCGATCCATTTGGATCGGAAAATGCTCTGGCGACAGCGTAGCAATTCTACCGCCAGACCTGGTCCGGAATACGCCGCAATTGAACCATTCTTTCGCGGAAATTGACATTTATTTGATTTGACATCCGCCAGTTGAGAGCAATGATGTGTGCGGGAGGCAATACAGGAGGCGACAATGCGCGTTCAAACGCCATATGCCTATACAGTCACGACCACTTGCAATCGAGCGGGAGCGGACCCTTGGCGTGTTGTCGTCAACCAGGGTTCAGGCGACCCCATCGTTGAAATGAGCGCTTTGTCCCGCGACCACGCGCGGCAGGTTGCTGAGTCCCTTGCGATATTATTGCCCATCTTGCGACCGGGTTCTGGCGTGATCGTTGCGCAAGCGTAATTTTTGCGATTGTTAAACAGAAAAAGGCCGCCCGATCGGACGGCCTTTTTTGTAAATGGCAAGCAAATTAACGCTTCGAGAACTGGAAACTCCGGCGCGCTTTCTTGCGGCCATATTTCTTGCGCTCAACTGTACGCGAGTCGCGCGTGAGAAAGCCTTCGCGCTTCAGCGCCGAGCGCAAATCGGGCTCATAGGCAGTCAGCGCTTTGGCCAAACCATGACGCACCGCGCCCGCCTGCCCGGACAGACCGCCGCCCGCAACGGAAACCACAAGGTCATATTGCGTCACGCGATTGGCCACGACCAGCGGTTGACGCAACACCATGCGCAACACCGGACGGGCGAAATAGACTTCAACGGGGCGTTCATTGATCGTGATCTTGCCAGTGCCCGGCTTGATCCAGACGCGTGCGACAGCATCCTTGCGCTTGCCTGTAGCGTAGGCGCGACCTTGCTTGTCGAGCTTTTGCACATAGACGGGGGCAGCGGGCTGGACGCCAGCGGCGGAGACTGTCGCGCCTTTGAGATCCTGTAGCGAGGAAAGAGTGGTCTCGGCCATGATCAGGCGCTCCGCTTGTTCTTGGCGTTCAATGCGCCGACATCAAGGATTTCAGGGCTCTGGGCGGCGTGGGGGTGATCGGCGCCCTTGTAAACGCGCAGATTGCCAAACTGTTCGCGACCCAAAGGCCCGCGTGGCAGCATGCGCTGAACCGCCTTCTCCACGATCCGCTCGGGGAAGCGACCTTCAAGAATGAACTTGGCCGAACGCTCCTTGATGCCGCCAACAAAGCCGGTGTGATGATAGTACATTTTCTGATCGACCTTGCGACCGGTCAGCACAATCTTCTCTGCGTTGACGATGATGACATTGTCGCCATCATCGACATGCGGAGTGAAAGACGCTTTGTGCTTGCCGCGCAGGCGATTGGCGACAACCGTCGCCAGCCGTCCGACAACGAGTCCCGCCGCGTCAATCACCACCCATTTTTTCTCGACCTCGGCGGTCTTGGTTTGTGTGGTCTTGCCAAACATTGAATCGGATTCCTTGATCGCTCAGGCGCAACACAAAACCGCGCGTGAAGTTGGCGGCTTATAGGCGGAGGATTTGAGCGCTGTCAACTCAAGGTTTGAAAAATACGAATTATCCCATATTTATAATGATTTTTGATGTGTGGTATTATTTTACCACACCACTTCCGGCATTCCGCCTCACAGCAACTCCGTTTGGCGCCAGTTGTCGAGAAAGTCCTGCACGGCCGATTGATGGGCCTTGCCGATCGAAAATGCCGCCAACGCGTAATCGGCCAGTAGAAACCCACCCGCCAGAACGACCGCCAGCAGTAAACCCGCGCCTGCAATCTGGACGAAGCTGACGATCGTGTCCGGCATGACGAAAGAGGCCGGCTGCTCCTTGGCGGCGCCGCCGCCGACCACGCGCAGGACGCAACCGTTGGTCAGGCGGCGCGCAGATATTTTATTTCGGACGATGGTTGACATGGATCGGGCGCCGGTCCCGGACCAGCGACCGGGCGATTTCGCGCCAGCCCTGTTTCGATTTGAAACAATTCAGACCTTCGCCGGGCTAGCGCTGAAACCTTGGCAACCTCTGCGCCGGAGCAAAAATCCTATTTTGGCCAGCGCTGCTCGGCCAGCGCTGGCAGCGCCTCGATCAATCCGCCCAGATCGCCCGAGCTTAAAAACAGCACGGCGTCATCGCCATGGAGCTGCGCGCCAATGACGTCAATCCCGTCCTGCCCCGATGTCACGGGCGTTGCGTCAAAGCCTGCCGCCCTGACGCGCGCAATAATCTCGTCGAGCGAAACCTGTTCATGGGTTCCTGCGCCCTGCGCGGCGGGCTCGTAAATGAAAACCTTGTCGCACCCTTCAAACGCATCGTCGTACCAGTGCAACGTGCGGCGGTTGCGCCAGGAGAATGTATGCGGTTCAAAAACCGCGACCAGCCGGCGTTGCGGAAAATGCAGCTTCATGGCGGCGATGGCGCTGCGCGCCTTGTCGTAGGACGACCCGAAGCCTTCAAACATCTGCAAGGCTGTTTTATCGGATTTCCGGTCAAGCCGCCGTACGATGCCCCGAAACGAACCCATGGACTCCGCATACCGGGCTGCGCTGACCATCCCGCGTGTCAGAACGAACGCCCCGACGCCCACCATGTTTTCAATATTATGCGCGCCGAGCTGGCCGGTTTCGACGCGTGTGACCAATCGGCCTTGATGCGTCAAATCGAATGTGGAGCGCTCGCCATAGCGGATATTCTCCGCGCGCCAGTCGCCGATCCCAATGCCGAACGTAACAATCGGGCGTTTCAATGCGCCTAAAAACGGGGCGCTCAATTCGCCTGACATTGCCGCAACGACAATTCCGTCAACAGGGACAAGATCGATCAGTTGATGGAAGGGCGCGAGATAGTCCTCAATAGTTGGAAATACGTTGACATGGTCATGCGCCAGCGGCGTCAGCAGGACATGATCTGGGTGGTAATGCAGAAATTTCGAGGAATTGTCGGTGTTCGAGGAGGGATATTCATCGCCCTCGAGCAAAAACGCCCTGCCCTTGCCGATATGCGCGGCATATGGCGGCGAGAGCGGCAGCGCGCCGATCATCCATGAAGGATCGACCCCGGCGGAAGACAGGCAATGCGCCAGCATGGAGACGCTGGTGGTCTTGCCGAACGAGCCGGCCGCGACAATGGACTCATGATTTTGCGACAGAAGTCCCAGCACGTCGGCAAAGGACAGGATTTTCGGCCCGCCGGGCTTGGCCGCCCGCGAAAATGCCTCGGCGACCTCGGCGTTGGTTTGCGGCACAAGCCTGGCGTTCTTGCCAATGACGATGGCGTCCGCGCCCTCAGGAATGTTATGTGGCGCATAGGGCGTGCGGCAGTCAATTTTTTCAGCTGCAAGAACGTGCGAAATCGGCGGGTAGATCGCCTCATCCGAACCTGTGACCGCTACGCCGGAATCGCGCAGCAGGATGGCGGTGGCGCTCATGCCAACTCCCGCAATGCCAATAAAATGCGCTTTTTTGAATGGAAAAACCAAGACTTCGCCCTCGCCGAATCACAGGTATCATAGCTTAGGCCGGCGCGTGCGGGCGAATGCCGGGATGGACGCATAATTTCACGCGTTCCGAGGTCCTCAACCGAGTTTCGCTGACGCGATGCCCTTCTTTTCCCGCGATAGGCGTGAGACGGATCCGCGCGCTGCTTGAGCTCAGACGCAATCCAGCCATAACGCACCCTTGCGCAGCGCAGACCAATCAACGCAAAGCCCCAATACGCGGACGCCAAAGCCCCGACGCACAGATCGTGTCCCCAATGGCGGTGTAGCTGGCGGGGAGCGCACCGCCCGCGAAGGGCGCCCCTCATCGCGCCGTAGCGAGCAGGCGCCGGTCATCGGCGGCGATGCGCCAATTGTGTTAGAAAAAAATGGGTTGACTATGTCGCGATCTAAATTTTACCGGTTGCCAGAATGTTTCTGCCGCTGATCGGGATACAGTCCAGACCCATCAAGGCTGAAATTGGTTTGGTGACGCGATGACTGAAATGATTCCCCCGCCTGTGGGCCCTTATGTCTTGCCGCCGCTCAAATTTGGCTATGCCGACCTCGTGCCTGTAATTGATGAAGCGACGATGCGGCTTCACCATGGAATGCACCATCGCGCCTACGTTGACGGTGTCAACGCGGCTTTGTCGAGCCATCCAGAATGGCTGGGATTAACGATCGAAGAGGTTTTGCGGCGCCTTGCGGAGCTTCCTGACGACATCCGTCAGACTGTGCGCGAACAGGGTGGCGGTCATGCCAATCATCAGTTCTTCTGGAAAATATTGACGCCGAAGCGAACCGAGGGGCCAACTGGAGACCTCCTCGCTGCGATTGAAAAGGACTTCGGTTCCTACGAGACCTTCAAAGAGCTATTCGTAGAAGCGGGCGCGAAGCATTTTGGCTCTGGATGGGCTTTTCTGGTCGCCCATCCGCAAGAAAATTACAGGCTTGAAATTCTCACGCTTCCCAATCAGGACAGCGTGCTTGAACTCGATCATCCCTCGCCAGGCCTTATCGCCTGCGATTTGTGGGAGCACGCCTATTATCTGAAATACAACAATCGCCGCGCCGATTGGCTGCGGGCCTGGTGGGATATCGTCAATTGGCCCTATGTCAGCGAGCGCCTTGCGGGTATTCGCGCCGGCAAGAAGCAGCTTTGACTGGAGCTGAACCATTGAGGTTTTTGAGATATTATATTTTCATTCATCGCCAGCATAAGACATAACGTTTGAATTCTGCAGCAACGAACTTCACGCCAGTCGCCATCGGGTCACGCAACCGAACCGCCGCAGAACGCCAGCCGCTTCCCGTTTCGGCGATACCCCAAAAAGCCAACAACGGCCACTGTTGCCTCGCAGGCATTATCCGCGAAATCTGCGCGTTTGCCCAACGCGCCGCTGAAAATTGACGGGGCAGGCGTCTCCCGTGATGCACAATGGACACAGACGCTGGGCCCATCCCTGCCCCGCTCACTGCTTTTTCATCGCCAGCGCCTTCACCGCGTTACGGATGGGCGTGAAGGGCCCCAGCCTGTGGGCGGTTGCGTCGAACCCGTCCATCCACGGCCCGTAGCCGGCATCGACAGGCTTTTCTGTCCGCACCGGAAAATCCTTGTCGAGATCGGCCTTGTGCGGGCGCGGCTGGCTCTGCACATAGGCCGCGACGTCCCATGCGTCCTCAACCGACACAACCGGGTTTTGCCAGTCAACGCCATTGGGCATGTTGGAACGGATGAAATTGGCGGCCGAGATCAGCCGGTTCATGCCCGCGCCATCGTTAAAACTGTCCGGCCCCCACAGCGGCGGGAAGAGATATCCCTTGCCATCGCCAACCACGCCCGCGCGTTTGCCCTGCCCGTCGGCGCCATGGCAGGCTACGCAATTGTCGGCGAACACAGTCTTGCCACGGACAGGGTCCGCGGGACGGTCAAGTTCCTTCATCGCGCCGCCGCCGCGCCCTGCGGTCGGCGCCCCCACCGCCACGCCGGTCGACAGAAATTTGATATAGGCGACCATCGCCTTCATCTCGGCGCTGTCGAGCGGCAGCGGCTTGCCATTCATGCTGCGCGTCATGCAACCATTGATACGGTCCTCAATTGTGCCGACCTCGCCTTCCCGTGCCCGATATTGCGGGAAGTCGCCATAAACGCCGACATAGGGCAGGCCGAATTTTTTCGCGCCCGCTTCCAGGTGGCGGCTCTGGCAGGTCAGATTCGAGCCGGCGTAGCGCAGCGCCGGGTCTTTCTGTTCCGGCCCGATGAGCGCAGGCGTGTTGACCTGGAGGTCGCGCCCGTAGCGGATCAACCGACCCCAGGCGTCATCGCCAAGTTTCGAGGCGTCCGGCGGGCTCCATGCCGGCGCGGGCGATGCAGCGGGGGTCTGCGCGCCAGCGGGCGCCGCCAACGCCGCGCAAAGCGCCAGAACCAGCGCTGCACAGTAGAGTTTGGGAGTCGCGATCATGCCTCAACCAAATTATTCACATTGCCGCATAAATCATGGCCTGACATAGGCAAAACCCTGCTCCTGCAATTCAGCAAGGCGCACGATGCCGGCTGGCACAACGCGCGCCTCCGAAATAATCGGGACAGGCTTGCCTTCCTTTTTTTCCATGCCCGTTTTCGTATTGTTGCAGGCCGACAGCGCCACTTTCGGATCGAGCTTCAGAAGCTCGCGTATCTGCTCTTTCACCGGCGAAGTGTCGTCGCGCAGCATATGCAGGCCGCCGCTGTTGGCGACGATTTCCATAGTCACCTCCTCGCCGAGTTTCGAATAGACCTCATAGGCGTTTTTCGCATTGTTCAGCGCTGTCTTCATCGACTCCTCGGAGTTGAAGCCGACATGGAGCACGATCTTGTGCAGCTTTTTGTTTTCCTGAGCGCGCGCGGTCGCAACAAGGGAGGCTAAGCCAGCTCCCGCAGCCGCCCATTTGAACATCCATCTACGATCCATGACGAGCTCCTGTGTCAGTTCGCCAGCGGGTCCGGACGCACCTGGATTTTCACGACCTTGGGCAATGTTCCCTTGCCGCCTTCCATATGAAACGGCGCGCGGGTTCCCGTTGTGGTCCAGATCGCCCTGCCCTTCCATCCCGCATTGGGATCGTCGATGCGGCCATCCAGCCCCTTGGCGTAAAAACCGTTGGGATAGGGTACGCGCATGTTGACCCATTCCCCCTTGACCAGAGCAAGAATGCTCTCGTTCTCGTTGCCGGTCGCCATCGGCGTGTCGGCGCCAAGTCCGGACGTGTTGAACTGGTCAACCCAGGTGTAATAGGCGGCCTCTGCGCTCCCGTTCGAGGCGACGCCCTTGAAGTTTGGGCCGGGGAACGGATACAGCGTCCAGCCCTCCGGGCAATGGTCGCCCGTCGCTGTAGGACCGTTCAGCGGCCCCTTGCACTTCGAGCGATCGAAGACCCCCATATGTCCGCTGGAGAGCGGAACCCAGACACGGTTCTGCCGGTCAACGT
The DNA here is from genome assembly GCA_903931945.1 of uncultured Hyphomicrobiales bacterium. Taxonomy (GTDB): domain Bacteria; phylum Pseudomonadota; class Alphaproteobacteria; order Rhizobiales; family Beijerinckiaceae; genus Terripilifer. The sequence goes on from CAIZEI010000158.1 coordinate 53,441, forward strand.
CCATGCCACGAATGCCGTATCCCTTCTGGTTGGGATCATCCGTTTTGAACGGCATGTTGTAAACTTCCGAAATCGTTGTTTCGGGCGGGTTGGCGCCGGGAACGACCCGCACGATCTGGCCGGGGAAGGTGCGCACCGAACCCCAAATCGAACCATCGGGCGCTGGCGAAACGCCGTAGAAACCGGCGTTCAGCCGCATGTTCTTGCCGGGTTCCTGCGGTTTGCCAGGCTGGGTATAGGGCTGCCCGGGTCCCTTGCCCGAGGTGTCGATGATAATCGGCGTCCAGCCCTGCGACTTCTGCTCGTCGTGGGTCTCGTCAAACATTTTTGTGTTGAACCACCCGACAGCGCCGCCCCCCGCGCCGCCGCTGGACGCCCAGATCGTGTTATTGGCGTCCTCGGCGAACGAAATGTGATGCGTGCCAAAGCAGGTGTCGATGAGGGTGAATTTTTCGCTCTTCGGGTCCCACAGCGACAATTGCCGCCCCGAACCCGTCAGCGGGAAGAATTTCGCCGATGGATGGTCGGAACCCGCCTTGCAGAAGGCCGGGTTATCTGTCGGACGGATACGCGTTGTGTACCAGGTGCGACCGATCTGATCGATCATCATATTATGGGTATCGGTGCGGCTGTCCCAGATCGGTTCTTCTCCCCAATAGGCGGACGGCGCCATCGGATCGGTGCGCGAGGAATCGGTTTTGGGATCGCGGACGCCAACCGTATTGGATGACCGCGTCGCGGTGACCGGATCGAGCACCGGCAGATCGTCGGTCGAATATTCGGGCGAGCCGAAAATCTTGCCGTTGGCGTTGACCGTGGGATTGCGCTTGTCCGTTGAAATCTCGTCGTGCATATACATTTTCTCGCGACCCCAATCCCATTCGGTCACGACAATGTTGCGCTCGACGCCCTTGGGCCGCTCGGGTTTTGCGAAGGGCGTTTCGCCCGCTGCGATCCGGTCAGTCCAGTCGCCGAAATTCTCCAGCGCCCGATGCACGTCAAACCGGGCGATCTGCTGGGTCATGCTGGTCATGGCCTGCCCGGACTGGATGCGCCGCTCCCAGGCTTCCGCCGAAGTTTTAAAGACATTGAATTCTTTGGGCACGACGCGGGTGCCATTGCCGCCAAGCTGGTGACAACCGACGCAGCCATTGCTCTTGATCCCGTCGAGCCAGTTTTCCTGACTTGGCTGGTTCTTCGCCATGCCATTGCCCGCAGGCGCCGGCCCTGTGCCGGGGAACTCGTCCTTGCCGGGAATCTTCAGCATGGCGAGCCAGTAAATCGCCGGATAATATTTCGCCGCCGCCTGTTCGTCCGGCGCCAGCGTTGCGGTGAGATTGAGCGTCTTGCCCGGCGCGGAATCGGTTTTCGGCGAATCCACGAGTCCATAGCCGCGCACCCAGACCTTGTAATTGGCCTTGGGCAATTGCGGCAGGAGGTAGCGGCCCTGATCATCCGTCACCACCATTTTTGCAAATTTCGTCGGCAGATCGGAAGTTTCCGCGATTACCCAGACCCCGGCCTCAGGTCCTTTCGGCCCGGTGACCACGCCGCCAATGTCGGATTCGCTGATTTTAATCGCGGCAGTCGGCGTCTGCGCGCGCGCGCCGGTCCATCCGGCAAACCCAAGCGCGGCAAAAGCCGTTGTGGCAAGTGCGAAAGTTCTAACGTTCATTTGCGATTCCTCCGGACAGGGCCTGTGCGTGATTTGTTGGCGCGACTTTGGGGGCGGACGGCGGGCGCGTCAAGAGAAGGTTCAATCGGAGAGATCGTCAAATGGCAGGAGCATCCTGAAAATAGAAACAAAGCTCCTCGATTATTCTCGGATATTGCATCGCCGCCGTCCCGGCTGGCTTTGAGGGGCTGTCGGTAACTCGATCAGAAGAGGCCGATGTCCCAAGCAATTGCGGACAACAACATCTCATCGCTATTGACCATCTGGCGCCAGTGCTCCGCGCACTTGCGCCGACTCGCATGAATGAAAGTCTTATATATTGGCGATATCTCGCCGAGCGCATGCTTGATCGTTCGAAAACCGAAGCGGCCATGCCGGGCGGATCATTGGCTTCAGCCGAGGAAATATTCATGCAAATTGTCAATTGGGCAATTGACGGCCAAGTGAAAGCCGAACGTATCTAAAGACGTAAGCTCGGCGATGAGCCGAGCTGCCTTACGCCGCACGCGGCGGCTCACATTTGCGCGGATGAAATTCGAGCGTTACTTCAACCTCGCGATCAAGACTGCCAAGAATCCGGATCATCCGGTCGAGCGTGAAGCGGTCGAGCCGCGCATTCCTGATGCGGGAAAACTCCGCAGCGGCGACGCCTGTCGCAGCCTCGGCCGCGCGCAACGTGAGTTTCCGCTCATCGAGAATCTTGATAATTTCCGCAGCGAGGATAGCGCGCGCCTGCTCAAGGTCTGGATTAGAGTAGCCAAAATCGCGGAACACATTGCCGCTCCCATGGATTAGCTCCATATCATCGTCTCTTGTCATTTCAGCGCCTCCATCAGGCGTTTGAGCCGCTCGCGATTAAGATCGATGTCCGCTTTTGGCGTCTTGATACCTGTCTTCGATTTTTTCTGGAACGCATGAACCACCCAGATTGCGTCTGCAATTTGAACCACATAAAGCAGCCGGCAAGCATCTCCCCGATGCGGCAACGCAATTTCAAAAACGCCTCCGTCGACGCCCATGAATAGTTTCGCCCTGTCTGATTTCCCACCTTCAGCGGCAATGGTCAGGGCGCGACGAAAGATGATTTGGGCATCTGGTGGAAAGTGCTCAAAATCGCGTCTTGCGCCTTTCAACCAATCGATGGGCCGCGTTAGTCGCCTTTGGCTATCTTGACAAATTCGTCAACAAAATACAAGCCCTGAAATCCGGCGTCGCGACCTTGTCCTGCCTGGCCTCTTCCCCTATAAGCGCCGCTCGCGTTCCACCGACACCCCTGGAGGCAAGGGCGCGTTTCTCATGAAAGGAACTGAACATGGCGGCAGCTACAAAGCAGCTCGCGGCCACGGTTCGCAGCGCAAGCGGCAAGGGGGCCGCCCGCAGCGTACGCCGTGATAACCGTGTGCCAGGCGTGATCTATGGCGGCGGCAAGCCGCCCCAGGGCATCAGCCTCGACTATAAAACCCTCAACACGCTCATCTACGCCGGGCATTTTCTGACCACGATTTTCGAGATCGAAGTCGATGGCAAGAAGGAGCGGGCGCTTCCGCGCGACTATCAGCTCGATGTCGTCACCGACCGTCCGATGCATGTCGATTTCCTGCGTCTGACCGCCGGCTCGAGCCTGCGCGTGAATGTGCCGGTGCATTTCATCAACAACGACATCTGCCCCGGCATCAAGGCGGGCGGCACGCTCAACGTCGTCCACCACTCGATTGAAATGCGGGTGCCTGCGGACGCCATCCCGGATGGCGTGACGATCGATCTGGCGGGTCTCGGCATCAACGAGTCCATCCATATCTCCGCGATGAAGCTCCCCGAGGGGTGCAAACCCATCGTGCGCGAAAAGGACATGACGGTTGCGACCATCGCCCCGCCGTTGACCTACAAGGAAGACGCTGCGCCTGCCGCCGCCGCTGCGGCTCCCGCCGCCGCTGGCAAGGCGCCTGCCGCCGCTGCGCCTGCCGCCAAGGCGCCCGCAGCCAAGGCGCCAGCCGCCAAGAAGTAAAACAGCCCCCCGCGCCGCGCTGGCGCGGGGGATTTATTTTTCCCGCCAGAGAGGGCGGATGAGTCCATGCTGCTACTCGCAGGCCTTGGCAACCCCGGCGCAAAATACGCTGGCAACCGGCACAATATTGGCTTTATGGCCGTGGACGCGATTGCGCGCGCGCATCGTTTTTCTCCGTTCCGCGCCCGCTTTCAGGGCCTTTGCGCTGAAGGCGTCATTGCGGGCGAAAAAATTGTGTTGCTGAAGCCCGAAACCTTCATGAACGACAGTGGCCAGTCCGTTGCGCAGGCCGCGCGCTTTCATAAAATCCCGATTGAAAACATCGCCGTCCTGCATGACGAACTCGATCTTGCGCCGGGAAAATTCCGCATCAAGACCGGCGGCGGCGAGGCCGGCCATAACGGGCTTCGCTCGATCACGGCTCACATGGGCAAGGAATACAAGCGGTTGCGGCTTGGCATTGGGCATCCCGGCGACAAGGCCTTGGTCTATTCCTATGTGCTGAATGATTTTGGCAAGACCGAACGCGCCTGGGTCGAAACGCTATGCGAATCCATCGCGCGCAACGCCGAACTGATTGTCAGCGGCGAGGATCCCCTGTTGCAGACCAAAGTCCATCTGGCGATGACTGCGGCAGGGTTTGGCGAGGCCAAACCGCCGGGGCAGACGTAGATATATCGATACCAAAGGGCGTCAGTCCATGCGCGCCCCCTCGATCATACCTCCCGAAGACATCCGTTCATCCGGCCGGACCCGGCCCTGTCTGCTTTGTGGGGAACTTCGACTGTGGCCAAAGGCCGGGTTTTTGCTTCGTCCTTGCTACAGAATGACCCATCGCTGCTAAAGTTGCCCGGCGTGAAGCTGGGATTTGTCCACCAAACCGGGAGAAGTTCAGAACGGCATAGTTTTCGATCCGTCCATGTTGCTCTTTGGTCATCCCGACCTTTGGCGGCAAGGGGGAGGCCCGCGCGGCGCCTCCTCCGCTGGCGTCATCCGCCCCGGCTCGCAATCGCTGCGGTCGCGACCAACTCCTGAATGAGAGCCATGGTGGCCTGGCCAGAGGCGTCGAAGGGATTGAGGTCGGCCTTTTTGAAATATTTGAGCAGAAGGCCCATGTTGACCTTTGAAATATCAACCTTCCCCATGCTCCAATTGCTGAACCGGCGTTCCAATATCTCCTCGTAGACGAGAATCCGGACATCGAGATGCCGGTCGTCACGCACGATGCCATTGAACAATTCGCAGACCTCATCACGCCCGCCCTCGAGCACCTGAATGAACACGTGCTCAGTGTAGCAAAGAATTCCGGTGACGCCCGCCCGGGGATTATTCCGGCGGGATTGCTCCAGAATTAAATCGATCTGCTGCGTGGAAAGCGGACCTGAGGGACGGCTGGCGTAAAGACATCTAACGAGCATGGCGGCCTCAGTGATTCATGTTGATGAGGGAAAGAAATTCACGACGCAGCGAGGGATCCTTCAGAAAGGAGCCGCGCATCACGCTATTGACCATCTTGGCTTGTGTATCCTTCACTCCGCGCCAGTGCATGCAAAAATGATCCGCCTCCATCACCACTGCCAGCCCATCGGGGCTCACCTTGCTCATCAAAAGGTCCGCCAGTTGGGTGATCGCTTCTTCCTGAATCTGCGGCCGGCTCATGATCCAGTCCGCGAGTCGCGCATATTTCGACAATCCTATCAGGTTGGAACGTTCATTTGGCATCACCCCGACCCAGATTCGACCCATGATCGGGCAGAAATGATGGCTGCATGCGCTGCGCACAGTGATGGGCCCCACGATCATCAATTCGTTGAGGCTCTCCGCATTGGGAAATTCAGTAACCGGCGGCGCCGACTTATAGCGCCCCTGGAAAACCTCATTCAGATACATTTTGGCTACGCGGCGGCCAGTTTCGAGCGTGTTGTGATCGCTCGCGAGGTCGATCACCAGACTTTCGAGCACGCCATTCATTTTGATCGCGACTTCATTCAACAGTTCGTCGAGTTCGCCCGGCAGGAGGAATTCGGAGATGTTGTCATTCGCGTTGAACCGCTTTTTCGACTTCAAAATTCTCGCGCGAATTCGCGCCGAGGCGGTATGCATCGAGTTTTCATCATCGTTTTTTGAATTATCGCTCATGGACATTCGCTCTGGCTCGTCACGGGTGTGATGTTCTTGGAAGGCGATAGGCCTTCCTGCATCCTATCATGGGGAAATCGCATTATATCGAATCAATGAATGTCTGATTGATCAAGTGGAGGCGTCGGTTCATTGCGTTTCTCCAATTTTGATGGCTCTTGATCAAGGCCATGCATTGGCATTTCCGCTTCCGCGCGCCTTTTGGGTTGCAACGGCGGGCCGCGCGCCACAACGCCGTGCCTGTCGATCGCGCCAATCCGGCGCGGCGTTCAGTCAAAACCGGGGCGCGCCGGCGACAAAATCCCGCTTTGATCGCCTTGATCCGGGGTTAACAATTTTATAACATCACAAAAACTTTGGCGCTTCAATGTAAAGTGTTCAATTAGAAAACCATTCATGCAATGCAGGATTCAGATTCACTTGAGCGTCTAATGGAACGAGTGGCTGGTGGCGACCGGGCCGCCTTCAGAGCCTTTTATGACAGGACGAGCGGCGTTCTTTTTTCGATTTGCATGAAATTGCTAAGGGATCGAACTTGCGCGGAGGACATTCTTCAGGATTCCTTCGTTCGTATCTGGGAGAAGGCCGGAACGTTCGATCCATCCAAAGGCAACGCCCTAACATGGGCTATTGTCGTTGCACGGCGGATGGCAATCGACGGACTTAGGAGCATGACACGAACCTTTGTCGAAATCGACGACGAAGGTTCCGGAATCGAGCATTTGGCCGCCGATCTGGCGGAGGGCGATCCCATTGGCAAGGCCAGATTGATGCCCTGCCTGGGAATGTTGAAGGAGCCGCAACGAAAAGCCCTGCTAATGGCGTATATATATGGACATACATGCGACGAAATCGCCGCGCGGTTTGATCGCCCGGCTGGAACGATAAAATCCTGGTTGTTTCGAGGTTTGGCCGATTTGAGAAAGTGTTTGGAATGACCACCGAATCCAAGGAGCAAATGGCAGCGCTGTATGCGCTGGGCGCTCTTGCCCCGGTTGAATACGAGGGAGTGCGCCGCGACCGCGAGGTCGTGGAACGCGCGGAGGCGTGGGAACCTATGTTAGCGCCGCTAGCGGCGACCCTGGTTCCACTGTCCCCGCCTCCCGATCTATTCGCGCGAATTGAACAGCGCATCGATTCGCGCGCGACGAGTTTCACTTTAGGGACGGGAGATGGTCGGTGGATAACAGTCACCCCGGGTCTGCGGGTCAAGATTCTGAACACAAATCCCGAGACCCGGCGGCAAACAATACTGCTTGACGTCGATCCTGGCGCCGATTACGGCGCGCATTCCCACGATCAGGACGAGGAAATCTACATGATTTCCGGCGATCTCCAGTTCGGCGCGATTTCCCTCAGCGCGGGCGACTATCACCTGGCGCGGGCTGGCAGTTCGCATACGCGCGCATCAACCCGCGGGGGCTGTCGTTGCCTCGTAATGCGAGCGATCTAGCGTCCAAGTCGAAGTCAAAAATAGTCGCGTCAGCGGCGGCTCAAAACCGTCGCGCTCGTCGGGCGCGGTGGGTGATCTATCCTGCACGGTCCGCGGCCCTTATTCAGCCTAGAAACTGCTTGTAGTAGGGCGTCGTAAATCGTGGGCGCGCCAGTTTTGCCGGAATGGATACATCTCCTGGCCGCAGCCATTGGGTCTGAATGGGAGAAACTCTGCCGCCAAGTCGTTTGATTGCCAGATCATTGTATTCTTTTGAAAATCGTTGCCAACGCGGTTCGGCGGGATTCGAACAGAACGGATCGAAAGAAAATGAAATGCCAGCTTCGCCGGAGTAGAGACCGTAAGGCTTTCTGCCGTTTCCAGGACGATGTACAAAGTAGGTAGCCCATCCATTGGGCGCATATCCGGTTCTCTCCTGGAATGATTTTGCAAAATTGAATGTTTCGACAACCACCTCGCGCAACCGCGAGATATCATGCTCGTAATATTGAAAATCAAGCCGCCGCTCGGTTGGCGACGGGCGCCAGTATTCGTTTACGAAATCGGCGCGCGAATAAATCAGGCCCGTTGGTTGTGGAACCTCTACGCCCTCGAAGCCGTGCTGGATGGCGAGGCGCTTTGCCAGGCGGAATTCTTCGCATGCGGGCTGGGAGGCGGCGGGAGTCATGGACCCTGGCCCAGCCCTGAATCGCTGATCGAGAAAGGCGGCGAGATTGTTCAGGAATACAATCGCCAGGAGCGCATCGCATTGTTCCCGCGCGCGCAACAGGCCAGCGGCCAAATCATCCGCCGATGCAAATCCCGCAATCGACGTATCCGATCGGCACAGTGTGGCTGCTCGCACTTCGAGTTGGCATTCCACAACGACGCCGGAAAGGCCAAAAGAGCATTTGAATTCATGAAAAGCCGCGCCATCGGCGTGGTCCGAGATCGTGCGCAATTGGCCGGACTCATCGACATATGTCAGTGCGACCACATGGGCAGAAAAGTAACCGGGGCCGTCGAGCGAGGATTCCTTGGTGTCGCCTACGGCTACGGAACCGACCGTCGCCTCGCCAATCTCGGCCTGAAACGGCAATTCCATTTCACGCGCTTGCAGCCACAAGTTCAATTTCTTCAAGCGACACCCGGCTTGAACGCGCACAATCCGGCGCCCTTTCACGTCGGTTTCCAAGCTGATGATGTCATCCAGCTTGCGCATGCACAGCATCGTTCCGCCGTCGTTGACGATGGTCGCAGTCACCGAAGCCAGCGAGCCGACCGGGTTGACCGGAGTGGGAAAGCGATCGGGGTTGCCGACCACAGCCTGAACGTCTGCGTAGGAGATGGGTTCGGCGTAAACAGCCGGAGTCGTCGTACGACTCAGGCCCCAATTGCTGAAACTACGGCCCTCATTTTCAAGCAGCCCCGAAAAATTTCGCACGGATGGTTCTCCTACGAATTCCGATGGATTTCTGGAATTGCGGTCGTCGGCGCGAATCCAGCTCTATTTTTTCGACAGGGCCGAGATGATCGCCGCGGTATCGTAAAATTCCTGAAAGCGGATCACCTTGTCGTCCGCGAAAGTGAAGACGTGCACCCATTCGCTGTCGAATTTGCGCCCCGTGCTTTTGACTTGCGCAACGGTGCGGCCGCGTACAAATACAAGCGCGCCTTCAGCGGCAAACTGAAGTGGTTCGAAGATTTCGAAGTTCAGGTTCGCATCGAGCGATCCAAAGAAGCTCAAGGCGCCGGGATGGCCCTTGCGAGCGCCGCCCCAGGGAATATCCTCCGAATTGCAATTGGAAATCCAATCAATCGAAGGCGCTAGGTTCAAGAGAATGAACGCCACATCGCCGCGGCCGAACGCGCCGTATAGCGTCTGAACCCGTTCTGTATTGCCCAACATTTGTATCCCCCTGAACACAGCGAGCCACGATCGGCTCCACTGCTGTTTACGGTCAGGGAAGAAATCCGGTTGCGCTTCGATTCAAAAAAACTCGATCCGCCGGCAATGCGCCCAAATCCCCTCCTGGACACGATCATCGCCGGCGTGGCCACTGCGCGAGGAACTTGCGGCAATGTTGGGCCTCTAAGGAACGGTGGACTTCGCGTGGCGACAGGGGCGTTCGTCGCTTATAGGCGCCCCCATACCGACATAGCCTGCCCGTCGCCTGTCAATCCAGCTGCGTTCGCTTTGGAGTGTATCGCGTCGCCAGGACTTTGCCCCGCAACCGAACGAATATATGGCCTTTGGCGTGAGCGGATGCGGGACTCACTTCTTGCGTGCAAGACTTTTCATTCGCCACTCCCCATTCGCGCTTCTCCGCTATGATGCCCGCGATTCGGCTCGGGAGGCCCCCTTGGCGCTGCCACAAAAACCACGCGCGCTCATTATTGGCGGATCAGTTGGCGGGTTGTTTGCCGCCCATTGCCTGCGCAAGGCGGGATGGGACGCGCTGATATTCGAGCGCAGCCGGTCTGAACTTGCCGATCGTGGCGCCTGTATCGGCACGCAGCCGCCACTCTACGACGTGATGGCGCATATCGGGGTCAATCTCGACCCGACGGCCGGCGTCGCCAGCAATGAGCGCGTGGTGCTGGACGCTGCGGGCCAAATCACCCACCATCGAGAAGCGCCTTCGATCGCCAGCGCCTGGGACCGGATTTATCGCCCCTTGCGCGCCGCCGTTCCGGACGAGATCTATCGCCGTGGCATGCGACTCGACTCTATCGAGCAGCAGGGCGACACTGTGGTGGCGGTCTTTGAAGATGGCGGGCGGGAATGTGGCGATCTGCTGGTGGCGGCGGATGGCGGACAATCCACCGTGCGCGGCCTGCTCGCCCCGGCGGTCGCGCCGCAATATGCGGGATACGTCGCCTGGCGCGGCGTGATCGATGAGAGCGATATGACCCCCTCTGAGCATGCGCTGCTGTTCGGGCGCATGTCGTTCTGCCTGCCGCAGGGAGAATTGCTGCTCGGACTTGGAATGCCGGGTCGCGACGCCGATGCGCGTCCGGGCAGGCGCCGCTATTACTGGATCTGGTTCCGACCTGCCCCGCGCGCCGAAGACTTGCGCGATCTTTGCACCGACGCCACAGGCCATTGCCATGGCGTGACGATACCGCCGCATCTCGTGCGGCCTGAATTGCTGGAAGACTTGCGTGCGGCGGCGCCAATGCTTTATCCGCCTGATTTCGTCAATCTGATCGGGCGCACGAAATGGCTGTTTCCCAATGGCATTTTCGATCTCGATCAGGACACTCTGGTGTTCGGGCGCGTGGCGCTGCTCGGCGACGCCGCCTTTGGCGCAAGGCCGCACGCCGCCTCGGGCCTCACCAAGGCCGCGCTCGACGCGCAGGCGCTCGGCGCAGCGCTTGGGGATGAGCCCGATATTGACGCGGCCCTCGCCCGCTACGAGCGCGAGCGTTTGGCGTTTGGAAAAAGCATCATCGCCCGCGCCCGCAGCCTCGGCGCGCATCTTGAAGCCAGCGCGAAGGGCCTGACCGCCCCGCCGCACGACCCGCAAGCGGTGTTGCGCGATTACGGAACGGCGGGGGCCATGCGGTGAGGATTCGCGGATGTGGAAGGATTGGCCGAGGCGAAGCCGAAACGGATGGATTTTCGAAGCTCCCGACCCGGCGGACGTCTCGGGATTTGATTTTTGAAAATGAATTTTAATAAGTAAATACAATGGCTTTTGTGGGTTTTCAGATGTTGCACAGGAGCTTGCGCAAAAAGGACCTATTCGAGACTCCATGAGTTTGCCGCGCAGTCCACCTTATAGGGACGCTGCCCATGGGTCGTGGAAAGGCGGAATGTCCCGCCCTCAACTGCACGTGACCCAAACCCGACGCCCCCCGGAAACGAGCGGCTGGCGGCGTGGATCACGCAACGCCTCGATCGCGTCAACGAACCCGCCAACTGTCACGTTGATCGCCTTGACCGTCTGATCGATCCCGGGACGTTGGCAATTGCCTGGCGTAGCGCGCCAATCCCGGTCGAGTTGCAGGCTAACCCAGCCCTGCCCCGACGGCAGACTGTCCCCGACATAGCCAATTTGACCAGGGAAGGACGAAATCTAGGTATCTTCCGATTCTGTTTGCCTCGCTCGGGCGCCGATACTGTTCAGCCGCTGAAATCACCCGACGCGACAGCCCCGGCGAGAGCAAGGCCATTCAAGATGATAACGAGACGGAACGGATTTCTGGCTGGCGGGGCATTGGCGGTTGTTGGCGCGGGCGCAACCTATGCAGTTGTCCAGGACATGGGTTCGCTCGATGATTACAATGCCGCAGTCGCCGTCACGCGCGCCACCCTGAGGCAGGCTCCGGAATTTGACGGCCTCCTGAGGTACGCAACGCTTGCCCCAAGCGGGCACAATACTCAGCCCTGGAAATTTCGGGTGGAGGAAAACCGAATCGCGATCCTTCCCGACCTCGCACGGCGAACGCCCGTCGTTGATCCGGACGATCACCACCTTTTCGTAAGTCTCGGCTGCGCCGTCGAAAACCTCTCCCTGGCCTCAGGCGCGAGGGGCCGGTCGGGCGATATCCGTTTCGATCCCTCCGACCTCGGTTCAGCAGTGTTTGAGTTCAGCAGAGGAGAGCCCAGCCCCTCGCCTCTCTTCGACGCGATCCCCGGGCGCCAATCCTCACGCAGCGACTATGATGGTAAACCGGTTGGCACCGCCGATCTGCGGACGCTGACGGCGGCGGCGGCCATACCGGGTGTCGATCTGATCCTGATCACAGACCGACCGCAGATCAACCGGGTCCGCGAGCTCGTCATCGCCGGCAATAGCGCGCAGATGTTGGACAGTGCCTTTGTCGGCGAGTTGCGAAACTGGATACGGTTCAGTCCACGTCAGGCGCTCCGGACCGGGGACGGCCTGTTCAGCGCGACGACAGGGAACCCGGTCCTGCCCGCCTGGCTCGGACCGACGTTCTTCGACATAGCGTTCAAGGCCGCGGCGGAAAATGACAAATATGCTCGCCAGATTGCGTCCTCCCCGGGCATCGCCGTGTTCGTCGGGGAAAAAGAAGACCATGAGCACTGGGTCCTGGCCGGTCGCGCCGCCCAGCGATTTGCGCTGCAGGCGACCGTGCTCGGTCTCAAGTGCGCTTTCCTCAATCAGCCCGTCGAAGTCTCCAGTCTGCGACCCGCGCTGGCAAATCTGATCGGTCTGCCCGATCGACGTCCCGACCTCGTGATGCGCTACGGCTACGGACCAATTATGCCCTATTCGGCGCGACGGCCGGTCGATCAGGCGATCCCCGTGTGATGACACCCATTCGACGGCACACATCGCTTTCAGCGTCGAGGCGCGCGACTTCGCGCAAAATCCGGGGTTCGCCGCAAGGCGAGGAAATGGATGACTCGCGTGGTCCGCAGGGCGCTTGGCAAACTGACGACTGCGGCGTTCACGCTGAGCGCGATCAAAATCGCGCATACGATCGTTTGGGGATTTTTTGTCGCCTTCATTTTCGCGATCTGTGTTTTCGCATGGGCCGGGAAATTAGCCTGCGCGGCGCTTGCAATCGGCATCGTTTCGATCGAGGTCATCGTTCTTGTTGTCAATCATTTTCGTTGCCCGCTCACGCCAATTGCAGCCCGCTATACGCAAGACCGTCGTGCAAATTTCGACATCTATTTGCCGGAATGGCTGGCGCTTCGAACCAAAGCAATTTTTGGCAACCTTTATGCGGGTGGGATTATTCTTACCCTCGCGCGATGGGCTTTGGCCACATGGTGATGGAGCGCATGCCGCATGTCTGAAACCGACGCTCAACATCGCGCGCGACTGCCCGGCGCAGTCTACGACCTCGCCATTCGGCTCGGCGTGAATCCGGATGACAATCGAAGCAGCGTCACGTTGACCCAGACGGGACGGATGAAGCGGAGCCTCGACGATAAGTCGTGGATGGCATTCACCGCCGCCCAGACGATTTCGACCCATGCCAGCGAATTCGACTGGTTGGCAAAATTTGCGCCGTTTGGCTTGATCTCGGCGCGCGACGCCTTGAAAAACGGTGTGGGACGGCTGGATATTATGGCGCTCGGCGTCATCCCGATCAATCGTGCCAATCACACGCCTGCGCTCGTGCGCGGCGAACTGATGCGTTACCTTGCGGAACTTGCCTGGGCGCCTCATGCCATCCTTCGAAACACAACGCTCCGCTGGCGTGAAGATGGTCCTGAAACTTTGACGGTGAGCGCGGGCGCCGACGAAACCGCATCAGAAGTCATTCTAAGCCTCGACCGCGAAGGGCGGATCGCCGGCGCCTATGCCTCGGATCGACCTCGATCCGTGGCCGCGCAGTACTTGCCAACGCCCTGGCGCGGGCGGTTCTCAGAATACCACCAGCGCCAAAACATATGGATTCCCTTCGCGGGAGAAGTGGCCTGGGAAATCAACGGCAAATCCGAAGCCTATTGGCAGGGGAAGATTGAAAGCTGGACTATTGCTTGAGGATAGAAAAACACGCGTACATTGTCCGCAGCGATTGTCGCCCAAATCTCGTAAAGATCGGATTCCGCGCGAGGGGTGGGGGCGACTTTTGTCGGCGCCAGAATTGATCCCCCTAGACCAACCTGCTTTGCGCCTTCGCCGCCGCAATAAAGCTCGCAAACAGGGGGTGCGGCTCAAAGGGCCGGGATTTAAGTTCGGGGTGATATTGCACACCTATATACCAGGGGTGATTGGCCAGCTCGACGGTTTCGGGCAAAAGCCCATCGGGCGACGTTCCCGCAAACACCATCCCTCTGGCCTCGAGGCAGTCGCGATAGGCCGTATTGACTTCAAAGCGATGACGGTGACGCTCGGATATGTCCGTTGCGCCGTAGATGCCCGCGATTTTCGAACCCGGACGCAGATGG
>CAIZEI010000159.1 GCA_903931945.1 uncultured Hyphomicrobiales bacterium
GCGGGTCCAGCGTTCAAGCCATTGCAGAGTGGGCATGGCGCGATCCACAGCCTTGCGCACCGCCGCCCGATCGACCGATTTTGACAGCAGGAACGCCGGGGCCCACGGGGTTTTCCGCCCCGCCAGCATTTGCACCGCCACGCCGAAAAGGACGAAGGCGCAAATCAGCGCGATCGGCGGCGGCATGGGGATGGAGTTCGGCACGCCGAGCAGAAAAACCAGCAGCGCAAACGAGCGATCGCCAAGATTGGCGAATATCTCGCCAACGGTCAGCCGTTCTCCAGGCTCGTCGGCGAGCTTTGTCAAGACCTCAGATGTGCGCATCGTCCCTAACCGTCCGGCTTCTTTCACCAGACCGGAGTCCGCCCTGCCTGAAAATACGCCATGAACCGGCCTTGTAGATGATTTTTGTGACAAGGGGAAACAGGCGCTTATCCCCTGACCATTCCGCGGGCGATGATCAGCCGCATGATCTCGTTGGTTCCTTCCAGGATCTGATGCACCCTGAGATCCCTGACGATTTTCTCAAGCCCGTAAGCGCTGAGATAGCCATAGCCGCCCAGCATTTGCAGCGCCCCATTGGCGGCGTCGAAGCCCGCGTCGGTCGCAAAGCGTTTGGCCATGGCGCAGAGCCGGGTTGCGTCCGGCGTTCTGTCGTCAAGCGCGCCCGCCGCGCGCCACAGCAATGTGCGCGCCGCTTCGATCCCGGTCGCCATATCGGCGAGCCGGAATTGCAAGGCCTGAAATTCGTCGAGCCTTTTGCCGAACGCCTTGCGCTCGCGCATATAGGCGAGCGCCGTGTCGAGCGCCGCCTGCGCGCCGCCGATCGAGCAGGCGCCAATATTGATCCGCCCGCCATCGAGCCCCGCCATCGCGATGCGAAAGCCTTCGCCCTCCGCGCCGATGCGATTGGCGAGGGGAACGCGTGCGTTGTCAAACATCACAGCCCGCGTCGGCTGTGCGTTCCAGCCCATTTTGCGTTCGTTCTTGCCGAAGGACACGCCCGGCGTCCCGCCTTCAACAATGATGCAGGAAACGCCGCGCGGCCCCGCCTCGCCGGTGCGAACCATGACAACATAAAAATCGGCTTCATTGCCGGCGCCGGAAATGAACTGCTTCTGGCCGTTGAGAATATAATCGTCGCCTTCGCGCGCAGCGCGCGTTGTCAACGCGGCGGCGTCCGACCCCGCGCCGGGTTCGGTCAGGCAATAGCTTGCCGCCCGTTCCATGCGGACAAGGCGCGGCAGGAACCGCTCCCGCTGCTCCTGCGACCCGAAAGCGTCGATCATCCAGGCGCACATGTTGTGGATCGAGAGATAGGCCGAAACGCAGGGGCATCCCTCGGCCAATGCTTCGAATATCAGCGCCGCATCCAGGCGGCTGAGTCCGGCGCCGCCCGCGTCTTCGCGCACATAGATGGCCGCCATGCCCAGTTCAGCGGCCTGCCGCAGAACATCGAGCGGAAAATGCCTGTTTTCATCCCATTCCAGCGCATGGGGAGCGATCTTCTCGCGCGCAAACGCGCGGGCCATGTCGCGAATGGCGATCCGTTCATCGTCAAGCTGGAACTGCATGGCTTCCCCCGGATTTTGCAGGGAAAGGTTTCATGCGCCCCGGCGCTGCGCAAGACGCCAAAAGGCGAATGCACGAGCGCTGGTTCAATGGCTCATCTTCATGCCGCCCATATCTTTCATCTCGCCCGTGGATTGACCGGGGCCGCTGTCGCCAAGTCCGCCAATGGCGAAATCGACCGGGACTTTTCCGGCATGTTCGAAATCGAGCGTGATCCCGATCTTTTCGCCTTTAACGAAGGGATGGTTGAGATTGAGCAACATCAAATGATAGCCGCCTGGTTTCAGTTCCACCGTGGCGCCCGGCGCGATGACGAGACCGGCTTCCAGCTGGCGCATTTTCATCACCCCGCCATCCATGGTCATTTCATGGACCTGAACATCCCGCGCCGCCTCGCTGTGCCCGCCCAGCAACCGCTCGGGCTCTGTTCCGGCGTTGTGAATGGTGAGGTAGCCCGCGCCGACCGGCGCCCCCTTTGGCGTCGCACGGGACCATGGCGCATTGATCACAAGCGACCCTGCCTTGATCTCCTGCGCCTGACCACGGCCTGCAAGGAGAACGCAAAAGGCCAGAGCCAGGCCAGCAAATCGTCGGGTCATCGCGGGTCTCCGTGCGTAAAATATCCGACCACTTTATTATGCATCGAGCATCGCGTCGAGATAAGCGACGACAAATGCGGGCATTCGTTCGGGGTCGATTTCGCGAGCGTTCCGGATGACGCAGACGCCCGTCAACTCCGCGTCTTTTTGCGATGCAATGCGGGCGTTGAGATCGCGCGCGACCTCGTCTGCGGGCGCATCGACCGTGACAAGCTTCATACAGCCAAGGCGCGGCCCCGCGTCGAGCACAAACCAGTCGTCGGCGAAAGCGGCCTCATGCGCTTTGAGCCCGGTTTCTTCCTCAAGCTCCCGCGCCACGCTGCCCGCAAGGTCAAGCCTGCCATCGACAATATCGTTGCGATCGGGCGTTCCCGCCGGAAAATAGATTTGTCCGGCGTTTGCGGTATGTGCGCCCATTTGCCCGAGAATAAAGCCGCCGTCATTGCCTCTGAGAGCCGCCATGGCAAAGCAGTTCTGAACGGTTTCGTCGGGGAAACCGAAATCGCGCCACGCCAGAAACGCTGAAAAATCAGTCTCGAAATGTGCGCTGCGCAGCAGGCGGCGACCCTTGTCATGAATGAATTCAGCGCGCGACAGCAGCAACACGCGCCCGTCGAACAGAGCCGGTTTCAACGCGGTCAGATTGCGCCAATGGGTCTCGATATCCGTCCTGCGCTCCTGCGCAAAGCGCCAGGCAAAGGGCGCAACGCTCGCCTCGATCGCATCGATGGCGTGCATTTTGACGGGCGTTTCACTCATGCATTGAGGGTTCCTTCGGCGATCGGCGTCACCGCTCCTCCAACCGTCGCCGCAACCAGTTCGCCAGCGCCAATCTCGACGCCGAGATGGATGATGCTTGGCCGTCCCATTTCAAAGCCCTGTTCGATGACGATGGAATGCTGGCCGTCTTCAGGTCTTTCAAACGCCGTTGCAACCCCCGCGAAGGCCGCCGCCGCCGAACCGGTCGCCGGGTCTTCATCTATGCCATAGGCCGGCGCAAAAAAGCGCGCGTGGACATCGGACGTCGCACGCTCGCATTGCGATGTGTAGAGAAAGGCGCCGAGCGCGCCCGCGCCAAAGGCCGCCTCAAACAAATCGCCGTTCGGCCTCGCGCGGGCAATGGCGTCCCGCGTGGCCAGCGGTATGAAGGCCGTCGGGTTTCCCGCCGACCACAGACTGGCGCGATGGCTTTCAAATCCGATATCTTCAGGCCGGATCGACAGGGCGGCGGCGATGGCGACCGTGTTTTCAAGATCGCCGAGATGTGCGGGCAGGCGCGGAATTTCGAAACTCGCGCGCAGCGGCTGGCCTTTGCCGCCGCGCACATTGCAAACAATCGTGCCGATCTCTTCCTCGATCACAACGAGAATATCTTCCCGACCCAGAAATTCGGGCGCGCGCAATTTGCCAATCAGCGCCGCCGCGCCGACTGTGGGATGACCGGCGAAGGGCAATTCCGCGCGTGGCGTAAAAATCCGCGCCCGCGCCGTGTTCACCGGGTTGTGCGGGTCGAACAAAAAGACGGTCTCGGATAGATTGAATTCCCGCGCGATGGCTTGCATCTGCGGAGGCCTGAGGCCCTGCGAGTCCAGAACAACCGCCAGCGGATTGCCGGCATAGGGCGTATCGGTGAAGACATCGAGGATGTGATAGGTGCGGCGCAATTTCAGTTCCAGCGATACGAGTCGCAGCAATCTAGCATGGCGAGGCGACCGGCTTTACCGCCCAAATCAAAATGGCTATATATGTCCATATATAGCCATAAAGGAACCGGGCATGTCCAGCTATTCCGTCGCCGAGGCTAAAAACAAGTTTTCGCGTCTGATCGACGAAGCGCTGGCCGGCGAGCCTGTGATTATTACCCGCCATGGCAAGCCCGCAGTTGAATTGCGTCCCGCGCCCGCGCCGAGGATGGACCGGGAGGCCATGAACAAATTGCTCGATGACATCGCAACCCGGGCAAGATCGCGGCCCACGCTTGGCGAGCCCGCCGCCGACATCATCCGCAAGATGCGGGACGGGGACGATTGAGCTCCTATCTTGACGCTTCATTTCTGGTCGCCGTGGTTGTCGAAGAGAGACAATCGCGCGACGCGCGGGCGTGGATGAAAGACAAGGCCGGAGACATCATCATCAGCGCCCTCGCCGCAATGGAAGTCTCGGCGACCCTGTCGCGGGGGGTCAGAACGCGGCGCTTCACGCAAGCGCAGGCGCGAGCGGCGCTCAGCGATTTCGATGCGCTGCGGATCGCGGGCGACACGTATTGGCCGGATCCTGCGACCTTCGAACTTGCTGACCATCTTGTTCGCGATTTTGTGACCAAACTCGCCGCGCCCGACGCCCTGCATGTGGCGAGCGCGTTGCGTGTCGGCGCAGTCCTTGTCACATTCGACGCGCGCATGGCGACGGCGGCGTCCACCTTGGGGTTGCATGTCGCTGATCTCGCGACCGGCGCAGGGTGAACCTGATTTTCTATCGCGACACAGCCATCAGCGCGCGAACCCGCGCCACAATGTCCGGGGGCGTCGAGAGAATCTGATGCACGATCTTTTCAACCGCCTCGCCGGTCTGCGGATCTAGGTCGAGATTGAGCTTTTGCGCCTCCGCGCGGAACGCTGCATCATCGGTCATGCGGTTGAAGGCCTGCCGATAGATGTTCAGAACTTCGGGCGGCGCGCCGGGCGGCAGGGCATAGGGGCGCTCCATATTGGCGACCGCGCTGACAAAGCCAAACAGTTTTGTCTCTTCCTCGCTCGTCGCCAGATCGATCAGACGCGGCGTGTCAGGCAGATCGGGATCTTTCTTGAGCCCCACCTGCACCAGCGCCAGAATGCGCCCTTCGCGTATCCAGTCGGGGCGCGTCGCCTTCCATGTGGCCCATGGCGTCGAGCCGACGCCCTGAACCTCGTTGAGTTCGATGGCGTGATAGACGGCGGCGCTGCCGGGATAGCCGGTGACAATCTTGAACCGCGTGCCAATCGTCGCATTGAGCAGCGCCGGATAAAGCGTCATTGTTCCGCCTGAGTCCGCGCCAATGGTGACCTCGCGCTGCTTTGCCTCCTCGATGGTTTTGACGCCCGCGCGGTCTGACACATTCACAGTATCGGGCGCCTGACTGAGACTGCCGATCCATGAAAACTGCTCTGATTTGAAACGCGCGCCGGCCTCGCCCAAAGCTTCGTAAAAGGGTTCGGATTTGTTGAATGTGCCAAAGACGGTTCCGTCGCGGGGCGCGATTTCATAGAGCCAGTTGGCGCCCGTCATGCCCGAGGCGCCGGCCATGTTGTTGACCGCGATCGCGGGATGTCCGGGCAGATATTCGCGCAGATAACGCGCCACCAGACGCGCATAGACATCGTAGCCGCCGCCCGGCGGCGTCGCCACCATCAGCCGGATCGACTTGCCGCCCAGGAAATCTTCCGCGTATCCAGGGCCAGGCGCAAAAAACGCCAGCGCGAAGGCGGCGGCGCAAAGCGCTATGGTTGCGAGGCGGCTGAACAGCTGGCTCATGATTGCTTCTGGCCAAGCAGGTCGCCACACCCCGCGCGTATCGCCCAATATTCCCAGCCGCGATTCATCGAGTTGGAATCGTTGGCCGTGCTTTGCGCCTTCACCTCAATTTCGCCATCGCTGAGCATGTCGATTTCTCCGCCAAGCTGCATGGCTTTCATCATGACGCGGGCGTTGCGAGGCAGAAAGATGCTCAGACGCACAACGCCCATCAAGCTTTTATGCGTCGCTGCAAAACCATGTCCGCGCATCAGAACGATGGAATTGGCGCCGAGGCGACGGGCGAGGTCGGCGCCATGGTCGCAATTGCAAACAAGAAGATTGGTGCGGTCGCCGAAGCGCTCGCGAATATCCCAGACCGGAACGCATTTGCCGATGCCGCTGGCCGCGCCGATGACAGGACGCAGCGGCGTTCTGGAGATTGTGAACGGCAAGACGTCCTCTGCATGGGCGTGAACGACTGCGTTGACATCGGGCCGCGCCTTGTAGATCGCGCCATGAATGAACCGTTCATGATACAGCGGCCTGTCGCCTCCGCCGATCGGCGCGTTGTCGAGTGTGAACTCCATGATATCGGCATGCGCCACCAGTTGCGGGCTGCGCGACTGCGACATCAGATAACGGTCGGGATTTGCAGGATGGCGCAGACTCACATGACCGGATGCGTCCATCACATCCTCGTGGCCGAGAATGCGATTGGCGATCACAAGATCGTTGACAGCGGTCGCAAGTGTGGCGTTTTCAATCATCGGGCGTAGTCTCCTGCCGGGCGCTCGCGCGTTGCAAATGGCTTTTCATCCGTCAAACGCCGCCCCTCAACCGGGATAGCCATGTCGCCGCTTTGACGTCGCCACCAGCCCGCGCGCCTCGCCATCGCGACCGGCCTGACAGACTGTTTCCGCCTGACCGATCTCACCCTGAATTTGCGCATAAATGGCGTCGTTCACCTGGCCCATGCGCCGGTCATTCTCCTGCACCGCCCGCCAGCGTGCGATATCGCTGGCGCAGCCGGACCCCGCGGGCATCTGGAAATCAGACGGCGTGTAGCTTGTCTGCGCAGGCGGCGGAGCTGGTTGCGGCGCCGGCGCGCTTGCATTGCAGGCGGACAAAAGCATCGCGCCGGCGCAGGCGAACAGCGCCTTGGTCATCGCAGGAAAGGGCATCTGGCCTCCGAACATTCCGAATCTCCCGGCGAGATTGCAAGGAAGCGGACGAATTGGTCAAGCGCCGCTCTTCAGACCGGCGACAATCCCCGCCGCTTGAGAAAATCAGTCGCCAGCCCATCGAAAATGTGCGGCTTCTCAAGGAAACAGCAATGGCCGGCGATGCGATGATCGAACTGATTTTGCGACCCGCTCTGGCCGCCGATCAGGATCGCGGCGGAAAAGATATCCGGTCGGTCGCAGGCCAGCATGAGCGCGATCCTTGAGCCGACGCTGCAACCCATGACGATCGCGCCGCCATCGCCGCCGAGATCCGTCAGAAGGCCCAGAATGTCGGCGCCCATATCCGCGAGCGTGAAAGGCGCGACAGGTTTCCCCGAACGCCCCCCAGGTCCATCGCAATCGTGCGGAAGAACGGTGAAAATCGCGCTTGTTGATAAAGCCAGACTCGGTGATCGAAGGGCAGGGGGGTGAATGAGAACCAGCGGAGGGCCGCTCCCGGCGGTTTCATCATAGATGTCCACGCCATTGCGCGCGCTGACTGGCGTCGAGCTCCCTTTCTGGCTGTGCGCGCAACCCAGGAAGGCGACGCCCCATTGCTGCGCCGGACATGTCGCCGACAGCGACGATCAGCGAAAATACTATCGCAGACAATAGTTTGGCATGTTAAGCTTATGATAATTTTCTCGTGTCTTGCTGTCCTGCAATGACCGCCGTCTGGAGACCTACGTGCCCGCGCCTCCGCAACACCAGAATGAGCGGCGTCGTGTCACAGTCCTGTTTGCCGATATGGCCGATTTCACGTCTCTCACCGAGAGATTCGGGGAGGAAATTGCGCATGAGCTTTGCCAGTCGCTATACGACCTGATCTCGCGCGTCGTGCGTGAGGAAGGTTGCACCACGCATCATTCCTCGGGCGATGGCGTGATGGCGATCTTTGGATTGCCGCTCGCGCTGGAAGACGCGACGCTGCGGGCCTGCCGCTCGGCTCTGCGCATCCAGTCCGACTTCATCGCCTGGAGCGCGCGGACGGAACAGCGGATCGGCGTGCGACCGGGAATCCGGATCGGCGTCAACAGCGGCCCGGTGATCGCAGGCGAAATCGAGGCGCATCGCCTGACTGTCAGTGGCGATGCGGTCAATTTTGCGGCCCGCCTGCAAACCCTGGCTCCCCCGGGCTCGGTGGCGCTGAGCCATGACGCCCATCGGGAAGTCGCCGGGCTGGTCGACAGTCATTTTGCCGGGGAACATCCGGTTAAAGGCGAATCCGGGCTGCAAAAAATCTATATACTCACAGGAATCCGGCCCGACGCTGTTCGTTTCGACGCTGCGCTGAGTCGTGGCCTCAGCGACTATGTGGGCCGTGACCGGGAACTGGAGGCATTGAACGACTGTCTGCGCCGGCTCGATGCAGGACTCTGCGCGGCCGATGTTTCGGGTGAACCGGGGATCGGCAAGTCGAGACTGGTCTATGAGTTCACACGGACTCTGGATCGCGAGAAATTTTTCATTCTGCGGGGCAATTGCACGCCTGACGGCCAACGCACGCCGCTCGGCCTCGCCATCGACCTCCTTCGGAACTCCAACCGTATCGCGCGGACCGATACAGCCGATGACATCAGGCAGAAACTGACAATCGGACTGACCGCCATCGGTTTACAGACGCCGGTCAATCTCGGCCTTGTGCTGAACCTGCTCGGATTGCCAGACAGCGAGAATGTGCTGAAAGGTCTTGATGGCGCGCTTGTTGGTTTGCGAACGCGCGAATTGCTGCAGAATATCATGTCGGCCAGATGCGGCATGGCGCCCACAGTTCTTGTGCTTGAGGACCTGCACTGGATCGACAGCGCCTCGGAGGAGCTCCTCGCCCATTTTATAGAAACGGGGGCGGGACTGCCATGCTTTGTGCTCCACACGCGGCGTCCTGAATACAAGGCCTCTTGGTCCGGGCGGACTGACATCGTTCAGATCGATCTGCAACCATTGTCGTCCGACGACACGCGAAAGATTGTGGCGCAGCGGCTGGCGGAGAGCGACCTTGCGTGCAACCTGGTCGAGCGCGTGATGGAAAAAGCGGGCGGCAACGCGCTGTTTGCTGAAGAAATCGCCAGTTATCTGCGCGAGCGCGGCAAGCCCGGCGCTGTCCCATCCCAGGCGAACGCCGGCGACGTCCGCGATATCCTGCCGCCAAACCTGCATGCCTTGCTGGCTGCGCGCGTCGATACGCTGGCGCCGGAAGATCGCACGCTCCTGCAAGCCGCATCGGTGATTGGTCGTGCGTTCGATACAGATATCCTCTGCGCCGCGCTCGGAGCGAGCGACGATATTTCAGCGCGGCTCGATAAAATTGCCGCGCACGGGTTTCTGCATGTCGACCCGCTCAGTCGGGCCTTTGGATTCAAGCATGCGCTCGTCCGTGACGCGGTTTACGACAGCCTGATCAAGGACAAGCGCGAAGAATTGCACCTTGTCGTCGCCGGCGAGATTGAACGACGCAGCGAAGGTCGACTGCCCGAGGTCGCCGAAATACTCGCTTACCACTTTGGTCAAACGAAGCGCGAGGACAAGCAATTTCTGTATCTGACGATGGCTGGCAAAAAGAGCCTTGGCGTTTATTCAATTCATGAAGCCGGCAATTATCTTGATCGGGCCGCCGCCATTTTCGACCGATCGCCTGATGTCGCAACCCGGCAGGCCTTCGCCGATTTTTTGATCCAGTACATTCTCTACCGGCAATTCACATACAAGCCGCAGGATATCATCGACACGTTCGATAAATATCGCGAGCAGATTGCGGCGACGGACGAAGGCCCGGAGCTTGTTATCGCATTGCATTACAAGACGTGGGGCTATATCGCCGTGTCAAAATTCGCCGACGCCACGCGCGCGCAGCAGGATGTGGCGGCAATGGCGGAACGCCTTGGCGATGACCGATCGCTGTCCTATGCGGCGGCGGGCGCGTTCTTTCTGGGCGCGCTGCAGGGCCGCGTGGCGCCGGACATTGTCGCCGCCGGGGATGCGGCGATCACAGTCGCATTGCGCACCGAGGACGCCTATATCACCGCCTGGCTGCGCTATGCTGTCGCCTGGGATGCAATCCACCGGGGCCATATCTTGCGCGCTCGCGCGCTCGCTGGGGCGCTTGCTGTCAGGGGCGGCGAAATGCGCGATCCCCGATCGACGGGACTATCGCTGCGATTGCAATCCTGGATCGAAATCATTCTGGGCGACGCCGACTCATCGCTCAAATATTCCAGTCGGGGGCTCGAATATACCATCACGCCATTCGACCGATCCGTTGTCGAAAGCCATCAGGCCATCGCTCTCATCCAGTTGCGACAACTCGACGAAGGAATGCAACGCCTCGAACGCACACGGGAGTTCGCCTCCCAGAATCATCGATGGTACGAATTCAGCGGAACGGACCTGTCTTACGGGCTCGCGCAAATACTCAGTGGACGCATGGCTGAAGGCGTCGACTATATCTTGCGGTGCATGGCCACGCGCGAGAAGGAAGGTTATACGATGGCGGTCGACTGGTACCGCGTTGCGCTCGCGCAGATTTTCATCCGGATGCTGGACGGGCGTTCGAGATTGCCCGTTTCGGTCCTGTTCGCCAACCTCGCGTTCCTGACCGGTTTGAAAATGTCGGGGCGGCGCAAGGCGCTGGATTGGCTGCTAACGGCGGCGCAAAATCCGGTTTTCGACGACGACAGTTTTCACAAGGGAAACATTCTGTATCTCGTCGGAATGTGTCGGCTGCTCGAGCGCGATTTTGGCGCAGCCCTCGCCAACTTGCAGGCGGCAAGGCGAATCGTCCTGCGGCATGGCGACTCGCCGACGCTTGCCGGCATCGACAAAGCGCTGCTGCGATGCGGCCCGGCCGCCAGGTGAAAGCCTGCAGAGCCTCGGCGCTGTGAAACATTTCAGATTCGAGGGCCGCCGGCGCTGACCCGATTGATGTCGAGCTGAAAACGGACCGCCAGATTTCAACAGATCAAGAATGGTCCGGAGAGACGGCCCTTGCCACACGCGACGTGCGGCAAGGGCTTTATCGTCAAGCGCTGGGCACGTTGTCTTTCCACCACTGCCAGCCATCCCAGTGGAAATGACTGCCGCCCAGATCGAAATCCCAGCCCATACCGAGATAGGAGCCCGGCCATGGGATCGACAACAGCCAGTCAAACAGGAACCAGCAGAACAGGAACATGATGGTCGCCATTGGCAAGGTAATGTTCCAGCGCTCCTTCGCCTCGGTCCGCATGAACAGGATGATGAAAATCGGGACAGTCGGGATCAGACCGATCAGCGCCATCGAACACAGGAAGAAAATCATCCAGCCAAAGAAGACCGCCCCGCGCGCCAGGACTGTCATCGGCGGCAGATGCGAAACATTGCTGCCGATATCCATGTGGATTTTCTCAGCCACAATGCCCTTGGCCTCATTTTCGAGCGTCCGCGCTTTCTGGATCTGGCTCTTGAACAGATCGTTCAGAAGCGACAGCGAGCAGAACAGGATCGCGCCCGTGCCAACGATCATCGGGATGATCTTCGCGTAGAAATTCCAGGTGACAGCCTCGCGCATCATGAACGCAAAGATGCACAGCATGATCACCGGGAAAATCTGCATCCTGTTGAGATGCGGCGCATGGAAATCGGAGACCATCCCTTTCCATCCGCCATGCGCTTTCACGTCCTGAAGGAACGGTCGCAGCAGCGACAGCAACGACATCGCGAACATGATCACGACGAGCGGGCGCGCCATCCATGTCACGCCATAGCGCTGGATGGAAATGAACATATAGCGTTCCAGCACGCCGCCCAGAATGAAGCCGAGCACCAACGGCGGGCGCGGCCATTTGAAGTGCTTCATGCCCCAGCCGAGCACCCCGAAAAACAGCAGGGCGTAAAGATCGCCCCATTGCCGCTTGCCTTCGAAAGCGCCGATGTAACAGAAACACAGCACGACAGGCAGGATCAGCGTGTAGCGCAGCGTCGCGAGTTTCGCGAACTGGCCCGAGAACATGAAGCAAAGGCCTGAGCCCAGAATATTCGCAATCGCGATCGACCACACCATGGAATAGGTGATGTTGAGATTCTTGGTCAGCATATCGGGGCCTGGCACAAGCCCGTGCATCAGGAAGGCGCCCAGCAGGATCGCCATACCGGCCGAGGACGGCACGCCGAACACGACAGTTGGCACCAGCGCGCCGCCTTCGCGCGAATTGGTCGCGCTTTCCGCTGCAATCACGCCGCGCACGTCGCCGCGACCGAACGTCTGCGCAGCGCCCTTTTCCGTCTTCAATGCGTGGCCGTATGAAATCCAGTCGATCACCGAAGCGGAAATGCCGGGGATCGCTCCCAAAGCCGATCCCATCCACGAGCATCGCAACACAAGCCACCAATGCGTGAAACAGTCGCGCACGCCAGCCAGAAGACCTTCGCGCGTATCCATCAGCTGCTCGGAATTCACGACCGCCTTGCGCGCAACCAGCAAATCGCACAATTCAGGCAGAGCGAAAACGCCCAGAGTGACCGGAACAAGCGGCAGACCTTCCCACAGATAGAGACTGTCCATGGTCCAGCGCAGAGTGCCTGTTTGCGGATCGGAACCGATCATCGCGAGCATCATTCCAAAACAGGCCGCTGTCAGTCCGCGCAGCGGCGTATTGCCCGACAGCACCGAGACCATCGAAATGCCGAAAACGGCCAATCCCAGCAGCTCGGGCGAACCGATGAAAAGAATGAGCGGACGCATGATCGGCAGCGTGACGCCCATCAGAAAGGCGCCGAAAAGGCCTCCCATCAACGCCGACATATAGGCGGCGCCAAGCGCGCGTCCGCCCTCGCCGCGCTTTGTCATCGGGTAGCCGTCGAGCGCGGTCGCCGCTGAAGCCGCATGGCCCGGGGCCCCGAGCACAATCGCAGAAATCGGATCGGCGGTTGTGGAAGTGGAGGCCAGACCGAGCAGCAGCGCCATAGCGGTCGCGGGGTCCATGCTGTAGGTGAAGGGCAGCAGCAACGCGATGCCAGCGACGCCGCCGATGCCGGGCAAAATGCCCAGCGAGAGGCCCATGCAGACGCCGCCAAACAGGATTGGCAAACGATGCCAATCGACGATGATCAAGAACGCCGCGCCTGCCGCGTACAAAATATCCATGGACGACTTCCCCACCCAAGTTACATCCCGGCGCCCACTTCTTCCCATGGCGCAGCCGACAGGCCGGTCTTATGCCAGAACTCGGACCAATTGCCTAGACGTGAATAGGGGGTGATTGCAAGGCGGCAAGGACATGCGCGATTGCTGCAATGCGAGTTCATTTCCATCAATGCTGAATGGAAATCAGCGCATGTTATAATATAACTATCTTGATCCGATCACCGGGGACTGTTGTGTCTGGCTTCGTTCGGCGTTCTGCAGATTGCGGCCAAATAACAGCGATTTGATTGTCGCCGGAACGGTGTGCGACGGAAGCCGCAAGCGCCCGATGTCGATATAATCGAAATCGCGCACAACCACGCCATCGATCACGAGAAGTTCACTGGCGATATGCAAATCCTGCCGCAGGAGCGCGCCGAGAGTCAGCGCCATGTCGCCCTCAACGATCAGATAGAGCGGCGTGCTGGCGGCGATCATATCGGCCAGCCCGGCAGCGATCCCCTCGCAGAGCGCGCGCGCCCGTGTGTAATCGGGCGCCCCGCGCCAGCCCAGCGCAAGGGCGAATGTCTGGTTTGCTTGCTGGCGTTCGAGCAGGGCGCGATGCCGGCCAATGGCGTCGGCGACTTCGACTGCGGAGATATCGCCTGTCAGATCGATCGCAGGCCGCAGCACCGGCAGATTGCGAACAGGCAACAATGCGGAATGCGACGAAATATAAATCGTCTCGCCGCTCAGCTGCACGCTGTATTCGCTCGCCCCCAGCACCGTCGCGCGAATGCATTCGCCGGGCGGCGCGAGTGCGCCGGGCATGGCGCACGAATCGATCGCTGCGCGCAATTTCAATCCCAGGGCCTTGCCGAGATCGCCAAAATCCCTGTTTTCGCGGCCATAGATATATTCAGCGACGCCGCCGGAGAACATGATGAAATCGGGCGGAGGACTATCGCGCAGGGGCGCCGTCAGGAACAGTTCGGTCAAGTCAGGCGCGTCATTTCCGCACGCCACGGCGACAATCGCCTCGCACATGAGGTCTGCAAGACGCGCGCGTTGTGCGGGGTCGATCACATCCTGCAGGCGCCAATTGAAACCGGCCCGGCGGGCAAAAACGCGCGCCCCCGGATCGAGCCGCGCAATCCTGTTCGCCATGTCGATCGTCAGCAACCGCCCGCCTGCGCTCATCGCTGCGGTCGCAATCGCCTGCCCATCCCCGATCGCGACAAATTTTGTGGTGGCGCCGCCGATATCGATCAGCAGAACGTTCTGTCCGCTCCGCTGACGCGAGAACGCCATCGCGCCCGAACCATGCGCCGCCAGCAGCGCTTCCATGCGATGGCCGGCTGCCGCGCAAACGAGTTCGCCAATTTCTTCAGCCACAACGCCCGCGATGGTCTCTGCGTTGTCACGTCTCGCTGCTTCCCCGGTGAGAATGACGGCGCCGCATTCAATGTCGTCGGGCGTCAATCCGGCAGCGGCAAAGGCGCGATCTATGATCGCCCGCAGTTGCGTTGCGTCGATTGTGTGATCGTCGCGCAAAGGCGTCGCGGCGATGGGCGAAAGATAGAGCGTCTGCTGGTCTCTGGCGCGGCCACGCAGCGCGCGATGTTCGCCCGGTCCGCAAAGGATCAGTTTCGAGAAAGCAATCTGGGTGCTCGACGAGCCGATATCGACGCCGATCGAAACCAGCGGAACAGACTCAAGCGATCTGGAACCGGGTTCGAGATAAAAATCCTGATCGTGATCGTGATCGAATTCTCCTTCGCCGTGCTCATGGCGGCTGAGCGCCCCCATGGCGTGATCGGTGAGGGAATGCAGATTTCCGGGTGGGTCAGCGGTGGGCATGGACACTCAATGCCGCGTCCGCCCGCGCGCCGCAAGCTATTCCGGGAGAAAATCGAGGACGCCAGCCGATGCGATTTATGCGCTCGCCAATAGTTTGGCCCGCTCCGCCAGAAGCTCTGACAGGCCGACTTGCGCGGCTTCATATTCAAAGCCGCGCATCCAGCTTGGATGATCTTCCGGCAGACCGCCCAGCGTGCGTCGGCGCGCCGCGATCTCCGCCGGCGACATTTCCGTGACCTTGCCGAATTTCATCGTTTCAAGCTGCACCGTCGCGTTCTCCATCAGCGCCTTGCAAATGCGCATCAGATGGGCGGCCGAGCGTCCCGCCGCAGCAAAGCCATGCCCGCGCATCAGGACCGCCCGTTCGAGATCGCCAAACGCCCTTGCGAGGCTGTCGCCATGGGCTTTATTGCGAATCAAAAGGTCCGTGCCGTCGCCAAATTCGTCTCTCATATCCCAGACCGGAACCTTGTCCCCGAACTCATCCGAGGTGAAAAAAATCGGGCGAACGGGAATATCGCCGACAGAGAACGGAATGAGCGAGAGGGGATGTCCATGCATGACAGCGTGAACGTCCGGTCTTGCCGCATATAACGAGGCATGAATAAAACGTTCAGAATAGGCGGGCCGATTGTCGGCGCCTATCGCGACGCCATCGAAATCGAACTCCATGATGTCGTCGCGTGTCACAAGCTGCGGACTGCGCGAACAGGAAATGAAAAACCGTCCGGGCTCAGAGGGGTGGCGGACGCTGGCATGGCCATAAGCGTCGACAGCGCCCATGCGCGCCAGCGCCCTGTTGGCGATCACTAGATCGATTTTCGCAATTTCCGCAGCGCTCAAAGCGATCTCCCGTTTTTTGGGCGGCGTATCTTCACACGCATCGCCGCTTCCTGTCTTCCTCATATTCCTGGAAATTGCCGTCTAACCATTCAATATACGGTTATCCCGTCTCACGGTGCTTCAACCTCAAACCCGCGCGTTCGCGCCGCTTCGGCCTTGAAATGAGTGTATATTATGGTAATATACACCGATGATTGATCTCGACCGTGTTGCTGGCTTCGAATGGGATGTAGGCAACCAGCGCAAAAGCCTCGATAGGCATGGTGTCAGCCAGGCTGAGGCGGAACAGTTGTTTTTGAACGAACCTTTGCTGCTTCTTGATGATTCACGGCATAGCGCATTAGAGCCACGGTTTCATGCATTGGGACGAGCCAATTCGGAACGGCGAATACATATCACATTTACGCTTCGCCGCAGTCAGTCTCTCATCCGGGTTATCTCGGCGCGGGACATGAGCCGCAAGGAAAGGACGATATATGAAAAAGTCGAATGAGCCTGTCCAGCGGTTTGCAAGTGAAGCCGAGGAACGAGCCTTTTGGGAGCGCGAGGATTCAACGCGCCATGTGGACTGGACCAAAGCGAGCCGCGTGCGCTTTCCCAATCTGAAACCAACGACGACGGCGATCTCGTTGCGCTTGCCGGTCGATTTGCTGGAACGGATCAAGATCGCGGCCAACAAACGCGACGTGCCCTATCAATCGCTGATCAAGATTTGGTTGGGTGAGAAAGTGGGGTGAGTGCGGCTCGGGAGCGATTTCTTGTGTGTTTACTTGGCTCCCGAATTGGCGGGGCAGAGTGTGTCAGCGACTTCGTTCCTCCGCTTGAGATTGAGCGGGTTCCATTTTCACAAGATCGATAATGTCCTTGCCACTCGCGCTTTCAACCGGGAAATCTACCTTCGAGACAACGCGAGGATCGGACGAGACGTCGCGGAGGATATCGCCAAGCTCAATAATAATGACACCGTGATCTCTGATGAGACGTTTTTCATCATCATTATGCACTTTGTTCAGAACAAGCTCTGACGACCATTCGGCGTTGCAAAGACGCTTCATCAATTCTTTTTTCTTCTGATGCTGGAACTTTTTATTCACCCACTCCCGCACACCATCAACGAGTTCCTCGGACGAACGTCTCACACTGTTCGCGGCGCGGCCTGTTTTTTGTGCTTTCTTTGGGACACGCGAAATAAAGCTAATCGGATTCATGGAAGCCTGAACTTCGATATGACGCGCATCGACTGTGCCGTTAGCGCGCCATTTGACCGCCAGTAAGTCGATTTCATGAACGCCGAGCTTGATTCCGCGAATCGTGAAATAACCTTGCCGATTTAGCCATTCCTCGACAATTTCTTCCGCTAGTAGCGCCATGCATAGCCAACCTGTTGTAGGCCAATCATAAAGTCGCTTCTCTCCTACCTTGAAAACTTCTTGTATTTCATCCGGTGCGGAATGAGTTCGCTCACGCCCAGGCGCCGCTTCTTGTCTTCCTCATATTCCTGGAAATTGCCCTCAAACCATTCGACATGGCTGTCGCCCTCAAAGGCGAGCATATGCGTCGCGATGCGATCCAGAAAGAAGCGATCATGCGAGATTATGACTGCGCAGCCGGCAAAATCCGCCAGCGCTTCTTCCAGCGCGCGCAAGGTTTCAATATCGAGATCGTTGGTGGGTTCGTCGAGCAGCAGCAGATTGGCGCCGCTTTTCAGCATTTTGGCAAGATGCACGCGATTGCGTTCGCCGCCCGACAGCATGCCGACTTTCTTCTGCTGGTCCGCGCCGCGGAAATTGAAGGTTGAGCAATAGCCGCGCGAATTCATTTCGCGTTTGCCGAGATAGATGATGTCGTTGCCGCCGGAAATTTCCTCCCAGACGTTCTTCTTGTCATCCAGACTGTCGCGGGATTGATCGACATAGCCAAGATGGACCGAATCTCCGACTGTGATCGTGCCCTTGTCGGGCTTTTCCTGCCCGGTGATCATACGAAACAGGGTCGTCTTGCCCACGCCATTGGGGCCAATAACGCCGACGATGCCGCCCGGCGGCAGTTTGAACGACAGATTGTCGATCAAAAGCTTGTCGGCAAAACCCTTCGACAGACCATTGAACTCGACCACATTGTTGCCAAGCCGCTCGGAGACCGGAATAATGATCTGTGTAATGCCGGTGATCTTGTCGTCCTGTTTGGCGACGAGGTCCTCATAGCGCTGGATACGCGCCTTGGATTTGGCCTGTCGGGCTTTGGGCGAAGCGGAAATCCACTCGCTTTCAGCTTCAATCGCGCGCTGCCGGGCCTTGTCCTCGCTGGCTTCCTGCTGCAGGCGTTTCTGTTTGGCTTGCAGCCATCTTGTGTAATTGCCCTCGTAGGGAATGCCGCGGCCGCGATCGAGTTCGAGAATCCAGCCGGTCACATTATCGAGGAAATAGCGGTCGTGGGTGACGATCAGGATGGCGCCGGGATATTCGCGGAGGTGGCCTTCCAGCCAGTTCACGGTTTCAGCGTCCAGATGGTTGGTCGGCTCGTCGAGCAGCAGAAGGTCGGGCTTTTCCAGCAACAGTTTGCACAACGCGACGCGGCGGCGTTCGCCGCCCGACAGTTTGTCAACGGCCCAATCGTCGGGCGGGCAGCCAAGCGCATCCATCGCCTGTTCGACCTGCGAATCCAGGTCCCACAGGCCTTGCGCCTCGATTTCATCCTGCAACCGCGTCATTTCATCGGCGGTCTCGTCCGAGTAATTCATCGCGAGTTCGTTGTATTTATCGAGAATAGCCTGTTTGGCCCGCACGCCCAGCGTCACATTGCCCCGCACGTCGAGACTGGCGTCCAGCTGCGGCTCCTGCGGCAAATATCCGACGCGCGCGCCCTCCGCGACCCAGCCCTCGCCGGAAAACTCCTTGTCGATTCCAGCCATGATTTTGAGCAGCGTCGATTTGCCGGAACCGTTGACGCCGAGCACACCGATTTTTGCGTCAGGATAAAAAGAAAGGTGAACGTTATCGAGAACCTTCTTGCCGCCGGGCCAGGCTTTGGTCAGGCCTTCCATATGATAGATAAATTGCCGCGCCATCGGGCTCATCCAGTCTGTTCAGGGGAATTTGCAGGTCTTTCGACTTTGCACGTCTTTCGACTTTGCAGGTCTTCTAGCCCGGCCAGTGGCGCGGGGTCCAGCGGCAAAGCGCAGCGCGCCTCAAGGTTGTGGCGCGGGCGGCGCGGGTTTGGGCAAATCGCGGCGACGCACGAACAGGTTGGCGATGACGGCGCGCGAAATATGCTCCGCCATGCACTCATAGCCAAGATCGTCGAGGTGGAGATCGTCGCCGGAGATCAGTTGCTCGCCGGTCTGGTTCTGGGCGATGAATTTCATCGCGTCAAAACGGCTGACGTAAAGCACGTTTTCGGCGACGGCCACTTTTTTGAGCGCTTCGCGAATGGCGGTGTAGGAATCGTCGCGTACGAACTTCGGCGCATATTGCAACCCCACCAGCACCACATCGATATCGCTGGCCTTGAGCCAGGAGATTGTCGAGCGCAACGTGTCCTCAAAATCGCCGGCTTCAACCCGCGCCAGCGCGTCATTGGTGCCCACCTGCCACAGAACGAGATCGGGCTTGTCGAGAGCCACAGCGGTGCGCAGCCGTTCGGCGGTGGTCTGTGCGACCTCGCCGGAAACGCCGCGATTCACGATCTCGGCCTTCACGCCTTTCAGCGCGCCCTCGAGGATATTGCGCAGCAGCGCCGGATAGGTCTTTTTGCGCGAAGAGGCGCCGACGCCCCACGTTGATGACGAACCGATGGCAAGGATACGAACAGCCGCTGACTTGTTCGCCAGCAGGTCGGCCAGATGCGGCAGCGGGGCCGGCGCCGCAATATCGGCGGCGGGCGCCTCGCATTGTGGCGAAAGCGGTGGCGGCGCGTCCTGCGCCCGGGCCACCAAACAGCCCAGAAGCACAGCCAATGCCGCAAAAATGCCTCTCATGGCTTGATCCGTTCTCTCCATTCGCTCAACCAGGCCGTTGCATACATGCAGGCGATGGCCGAGAGTAACACAAGCGTATCAGTTAAAAGGCCCCCGCCAAGCCAGAATCGAACAAATTGCGATATCAGACTTAACAATGAACACACGCAAAAGACGTTCAGCGAGTTGCGCCCCAGTTTGGAAAAGAAAACCGCGAGCGGATGGGCCCACGTCGAAATGTACTTATAGCCGCCGCCAAAGACCGCGACAATCGCCAGCAATCCGAGGATGCGCGGCGGTGAAGCATAAGTCTTGTCGAACATCAGGAACAGGCGCGGCTCGGGCAGCGACAAGGGGTCCGGCGACCAGCCATAGTGCGCGGCGATAACGCCGGCAGCCAGCACGGGAACCGCGAGCCAGCGAACCGCTTCGCGCTGGCTGCGGACAAAACCGCCGAGCCCCGTCGCGCCGGCCAGCACAAAACCCAGAACAAAATTCAATTGCCACGCGCCTGGATCAAAATACCAGCGGCCCTCGACGGGCCAGGTCGGCAGATTGGCGCCGGACACCAGCGTTGCGCAGTAGATGGCGAGGGATAGCGGCATCAGCATGCGCGGCGCGTAGCGATCGACCAGCACGACGATGGGCGCCCCCGCCATTAGCACCACGTACAGCGGCAGAATATCGAAATAGCCGAGCTGATGGCTGAGCAGCACAAGCCCGATATGGGCCTCCATCGGATCCTGGAAAACGGCGGCGGCGTTGTTCCACTCCAGCAGCAGGGGGTTTTCCAGGTACAGGGAACCGGCCGCCGTGATCGCCAGCGCGATCTCGGTAATCACGATCTGCGCCGCGAAAATCGTAAAAGCGCGGCTTTCCAGACGTAGAATGACGTGAAATCCGTCCATCGCGCGCATTTGGCGGCTTGACGCCAGCAGTCGCAGCGACCATCCCGCCAGAAAGACAAAGATTTCAGCCGCGTCCGACACCGAAATCGCGCGCAGCGTGTAGCTTTCAAACACCAGCCCCGGCACGTGATCGATGAAAATGATCACCAGGGCGAGGCCGCGCCAGAAGTCGATTTCGTTTGGCGGTCGCATGATCGGCTTTGCTGTGCAACGGGGCGGGCGAGGCGGCGGAGATGTCGGCGATATAGCGGCCTGCGGCCCGGCGCGATAGTCCCGATGCGATAAGATCAATCCCGCGCGGCGCGCACGCCATCGATCAGCGCGCGGGCCACCAGGTCCGGCAGACAGCGGTCGGCGCCGGGCCCATCGCGGGCGGGTTCGCTGCCGCCTCCGGCGACCACATAGCGTCGCGCCATCAAAGCGCGGTCGATGAACAGCGCTCCCCGATCGCGCGCGGCGGTCGCAAGAGCCCTTGCGACGAATGTATATTGCATGTCGCTGATCTCTCCGGCGAACGGTGAAAGTCCCACCACGGCGATTTCGACCTTTGCGGCGCGAGCCGCATCAATACTGGCGCGTACGAGGGCCTCGACTTTTGCCGCCGGCGTCCTGCCCAGCGCATCGTCCAGACCCAGGCGCCAGATCAGCAAATCGGGTGGATCGCCCTCAACCGCAGACTTCACGCGCTCGAGGCCAAGCGCGGCGGTATCGCCGAATTCCCCATAAATGCGCGAATGCAGAAGCTGCGCGCGCAGCAGGGACTGGAGGCGCGCCGAATAGGCGTCCTGCGGCTGGTCGTCCGCCGGGCCACGCAATAGCGCCGGGCCGATATCGACAATTCTTGAATCGGCTCCGCGCGCAAGCTTGCGTTTGAGACCGGGCAATGGAATCGGCCTGTCACGCGTCGGCCCGTCGGCCATACATGCGGGGGCGGGATTCGCATCGAATGTCTGAGCCATGGAGCGCTGTGAAACGGACGCAAAAAGGCATGCCGCGAGGACTAGCCCCGCGCGCCAGCGCGAAATCCGGTGACAACCAGCACTCATGAAACCACGTATCTGACTCGAAACTATTCAGACATGTCTTCGATCCAGTCCGGGAGCGAGGAGCCGCGATGGCTCCGCTCCGCAATTCCGCCGGATTGCGGAATTGAGCTAGTCTTAACCCGGCGAACTGAACCGTTGCTTAACCCTAAGGGTGAACAGTTCCTTAACCCTAAGGATGTCTAATTGCGGAAATAGGGACGGTGTCCCGTTTCGAGTCGGATTTCCTGGCGCCCATCAAATCACATGAACTCCTCCGGCAATCCAGTTGAAGGCGCAGGGACGGACGCGGGCGCAGTACAGCCTGCGCCGGCCGTCGGCGCGCCGTTGGGCATTCCCGCAGGCGGACATGTCCCCGTGTTGCTGGCGGAGGTTCTGAGCGGCCTGAATGTCAGGCCGGGCGGCTCTTATCTGGATGGCACGTTTGGCGCAGGCGGCTATACAAGCGCCATTCTTGCGACCGCAGGCGCGCGCGTGATCGCGCTTGACCGCGACCCCCATGCGATTGCCTCAGGCGCCGGGCTCGCCGCCAGAGAACCCGAACGCCTCCAGCTCGTGCGGGCCCGTTTTGGCGATCTGGGCGAAGTCTCGCAACGTCTCGGCATCCAGGCGCTCGATGGCGTGACGTTCGATATTGGCGTCTCTTCCATGCAGATCGATGAAGCCGCTCGCGGATTTTCCTTTCGTTTCGATGGCCCGCTCGATATGCGCATGGAGGCGGTGGGGCGCTCCGCCGCAGACATCGTCAATGAAGCTGACGCAGAGACGCTTGCCGATATCTTCCATTTTTACGGCGAGGAGCGGATGGCGCGACGGCTGGCGCGCGCGATCGTCGCGGACAGGATTGCCCAGCAATTTTTCAGCACGAGACAACTGGCTGAACTCGCCGGGCGGGTCATTCCGCACAAGCCTATGGAAATCCATCCTGCGACGCGGGTGTTTCAGGCGCTGCGGATCGCTGTGAATGACGAACTTGGCCAACTTGTCCAGGGACTCGTCGCAGCCGAACGCATTCTGGCGCCGGGCGGGCGGCTGGCGGTCGTCAGTTTCCATTCCCTGGAAGACCGGATCGTCAAGCAATTCTTCGCGCAACGATCGGGCCGCGGACAAGCCCGGTCGCGCCTGCTGCCGGGCGAACCTTCTGTGGCCGCGCCGACGTTCGAGCCCATTGGTCGCCAGCCCACCATAGCAGGCGAGGCGGAAATCGCCGCCAATCCAAGGGCGCGGTCCGCCAAGTTGCGCGTCATGGCGCGCACGGACGCGCCTGCGCGACCGGTTGACCCTAGGCTGCTGGCGCTCGCCAGTCTGCCCGTCCATCGGAGGCGAGCATGAAACTCATTCGCTATCTGAACTTTCTCGCGGTCGGGGCTCTTCTGGGTTCGGCGGTCTACGCCTATTCGATCAAATATGAGACGATGCGCACATCCGCCGAGATCCTGAAGGCTCAGCACGATATCCAGCGCGAAAGCGACGCCATCGGCATGTTGCGCGCCGAATGGGCGCATCTGGCGCGGCCCGCGCGTGTGCAGGCGCTCGCCGAAAAGCATCTCGATCTGCAAACCATTTCTGTCGATCAGATCGGCCGGATCGCCGATCTCCCGGATCGCGCCGCACGGGTCGACATGATCGGGCGCAAACTGGAGTCGCTTGGTCTGGGCTCGCCAACCGCGACGCCCGGCGCGGAGACCGGAGCGCCGCCACGCTCCGCTACGCCCTCTGGCATTCGCTGACGCAGGACAATCCCATGGATGAACCATCGCATATTCCGTCCGCAACGCCCGCTGTCGAACTCTTGCCTGCAACGCCGGTCGCAGGCACAGCCGCTGACAGCGCGCCGGCGACGCCTTCGCCGGGTCTCGGGGCGCGGCTTGGCTCGGTCATCCGCAATATGATGCATACACGGATGGACAAAAGCGGCGCCCGCCTGCGGCTGATCGCTCTCGGCTTTGCGGCGATTTTCGCGCTCATTGGCGGCAAGCTTGTCTACCTCTCCTTCAAGCCGGATCCGCAAAGCCTGCGCCGCGCGGCCTCTGAAGCTGTTTCGCGCTCGCGTCCGGATATCATTGACCGCAATGGCGAAATTCTTGCGACTGATATCAAGGTCATGTCGGTTTTCGCTGAACCCAGGCGCATTCTGGACAAGGATGAGGCGGTGGAACTGTTGACCGCCGCGCTTCCTGACGTCAACGCGCGCGAATTGCGCGAACGCCTCAGCTCGCGCAAAGGCTTCGTCTGGGTCAAGCGCGGGATTACACAGAAGGAAAAGGACGAAGTCTTCCGCCTGGGGTTGCCGGGCATCAGTTTTCTGCCTGAAAGCAAGCGCGTCTATCCCAATGGACCTGACGCCGCGCATGTTCTGGGCTTCACCAATGTCGATAACGCAGGCATTGCCGGCATCGAAAAATATATCGATAGCCAGGGCCTTGGCGATCTCAGCGACGCAGGTTTCCGGATGGATCCCGTCGATCTCAAACCGGTGCAATTGTCCCTCGATCTGCGGGTGACGCATGCGGTCCGGGACGAGCTTGTGAAGGGCGTGCAAAAATTCAGGGCAAAGGCCGGCGCGGCCGCGGTGATGGACGTGAATACCGGGGAAGTGATCGCGCTGGCTTCCTACCCCGACTACGACCCCAACACGCCGACCGACGCGCTCGAACCCGACCGGATCAATCGCATCAACGTTGGCGTTTATGAGATGGGCTCAACGTTCAAGTCCATTTCCATTGCGATGGCGCTGGAAGCGGGCAAGGTCAACCTGAACTCCCGGCTTGATGCGCGCGTCTCGCTCCGCTACGGAAAGTTCACGATCCATGATTTTCATGCGCAGAGCCGCATGTTGACCGTGCCGGAAGTGTTCACTTATTCCTCAAATATCGGCACGGCGCGCATGGCGCTGATGGTCGGCGTTGACGGACACAAGGCGTTCTTGCGC
Organism: uncultured Hyphomicrobiales bacterium; assembly: GCA_903931945.1. Classification (GTDB taxonomy): domain Bacteria; phylum Pseudomonadota; class Alphaproteobacteria; order Rhizobiales; family Beijerinckiaceae; genus Terripilifer. The sequence goes on from CAIZEI010000159.1 coordinate 24,525, forward strand.
AAGATGGGACAGCTCGACCGTTTGCGCACAGAATTGCCGGAGAGCGCCAGGCCGCTTGTCCCCGAACACTGGAGCGAATTGAACACGATCACCATCGCCTTCGGACAGGGGCTGAATGTCGCGCCCTTGCAGGCGATGATGGCGGTCTCGGCGCTTTCCAATGGCGGCATGATGATGAAGCCGACGTTTCTCAAACGCGACGAGGACGCCGCCATGGCGGGCGCGACGCGCGTCGTGCGGCCGGAAACATCTGAAACCATGCGCTATCTCATGCGCATCAATGCAGAGAGAGGCTCAGCAAGAGCCGTTGACGTGCGCGGTTATTTTGTGGGAGGCAAATCCGGGACCGCCGACAAGATCATGCATGGCCATTATGACCACGAGCGCGTGTTCACGACCTTCATGGCGGTCGCGCCAGCCGACAAGCCGCGCTATCTCTTTCTGACGCTGATGGACGAACCGCAGGGCTTGCCAGAGACGCATATGTCGCATGTCGCGGCCTATAATTCGGGCGCAGTGACCGGTCGAATCATTGAACGGGTCGCCAATATTCTCAATCTTCCGCCAAGGCTCGACCTGCCCACGCTGCCCTTCCCGCTGCTTGCCAAGGCCGGATACAGTTTCGCCAATACTCCTTCCAAAGGGGGAGGCGAGCATTGATTCGATTGCAAGAGCTGCTTCCCGGCGTAGATATTCCGGCGGGCCTGGGCCCGACGCAGGCGACTGGTCTGACAGCGGACAGCCGCGCCGTAAAACCCGGCTATGTGTTTTTCGCCATTCCTGGAGTCAGGATGGATGGACTCGCCTTCGCTTCTGCGGCGGTTGCAGCGGGCGCCATCGCAGTGGTCGCCGCGCGCCAGCCTGAGACCCCGCTTGGCGCGCCCTGTATTGTCGTCGCTGACCCGCGCGCCGCCCTGTCGATCGCTGCAGCGCGATTCTATCCCCGCCAGCCCGAAATGATTGTCGCCATCACTGGCACCAGCGGCAAGACCTCAACCGCTGCTTTCGTGCGGCAAATCTGGGCGCGGCTTGGCTATCAGGCCGCCGCGCTCGGCACGACAGGCGTCATCAAACCCTCAGGCGATATCTATGGATCGTTGACGACGCCGGATCCGGTCGCGCTTCATGCAACCCTTGACGCGCTGGCGAGCGAAGGCATCACGCATCTGGCGATGGAAGCCTCCTCGCACGGGCTCGATCAGCGACGCCTCGATGGCGTGCGGCTGAGCGCTGGCGCGTTCACCAATCTCTCCCGCGATCACCTGGATTATCACCCGACGCTCGATGATTATCTTGCAGCCAAGCTGCGGTTGTTCGATACGCTGCTGGCGCCAGGGCAAACGGCTGTCATCGATGCCGACAGCGCCGTGGCGGCGCAGGTCATCGCCTGTTGCAGGGCGAGGGGCCTGCGCGTCTTCACGACAGGCGCCAAGGGCGCCAATTTGCGCATCGCAAGTCTTCGCGCGGAGGCCGCAGCCACGCATATTGAAGTCGAACACGCCGGCGGGACAACATTGTTGCGCCTGCCGCTGGCCGGCGATTTCATGGCGTCCAACGCTCTGGTCGCAGCGGGGCTCTGCATCGCGACCGGCTCCGACCCTGCCGCCGTTCTGGCGGCGCTGGAGCATCTGACAGGCGCGCCCGGTCGCCTCGAGCAAGTCGGCGAACGCAACGGCGCGCCAGTCTTTGTCGACTATGCGCACAAGCCCGATGCGCTGGAAAAAGTGTTGCGCGCGCTGCGGCCCTCGACGCCCGGACGCCTCATCGTTGTATTTGGCTGCGGCGGCGACAGGGACGCTGGCAAACGTCCAATCATGGGCGAGATCGCCGCCAGACTGGCTGACATCGTGATCGTGACGGACGACAATCCGCGGTCCGAAAATCCCGCTGGCATACGCGCTGAAATCCTGACGAAGGCGCCCGGCGCGCTTGAAATTGGCGATCGCGCCGCCGCGATCGCAACCGCCGTTCAGATGCTGCAGTCCGGCGATACGCTTGTCATTGCCGGCAAAGGGCATGAGACCGGGCAAATTGTCGCCGGCGCGGTGTTGCCATTCTCCGATCACGAAGTCGCCCGGGCGGCGCTGGCTTCCCCTGCGGCCTGGCTGTGGACGGGGCCTGCATTGATCCCGCCGCTGAATGCGCGCCTGTCTGGCGCTGCGCCCTCAGGGGTTTCTGGCGTTTCCATTGACACGCGGACGTTGCAGGCAGGGGACCTGTTTGTCGCCATCAGCGGCGACAACAGCGATGGCCACGACTATGTCGCCCGCGCGTTTGAAAGCGGCGCCGCCGCGGCAATCGTCGATGCAGCCCATGCGGGACGGTTGCAAGCCGCGGGCCCGCTCTATGTCGTCGCGGACACATTGCGGGCGCTGGAAAATCTCGGCCGCGCCGCGCGTGAACGCTCGAGCGCCGCAATCATCGCCGTCACAGGATCGGTCGGCAAAACAGGCGTGAAAGAAGCCTTGCGTCACGCCCTGTCGCAGTCTGGCAAGACCCATGCTTCGGCTGCCTCCTATAACAATCATTGGGGCGTGCCGTTGACTTTGGCGCGGATGCCGGCGGACACAAAATTTGGCGTGTTTGAAATCGGCATGAATCACGCGGGCGAGATTACGCCGCTGGTCGGCATGGTGCGACCGCATGTGGCCGTGATAACGACCATTGCGCCGGTGCATCTGGAGCATTTCGCCTCGCTCGAGGCCATCGCAGAAGCAAAAGCCGAGATATTCAGCGGCCTGGAAACCGGCGGAACCGCGATCGTCAACCGCGATATCGCACAGTATGATCTGTTGCGCGGGCGCGCCAAAGCCTCGCCCGCTGGACAGCTCCTGAGTTTTGGCGAACATGCTGCGGCGGACGCGCGGCTCACAGCTTTCGCGCCGGATGAAACGGGCTCGGCTGTGACCGCCCGCATTGCGGGGCGCGATATCCATTATCGACTTGCCGCTGCTGGGCGGCATATGGCGATCAATTCCCTTGCCGTTCTGCTCGCCGCCGGCGCGGCAGGCGCGGACATCGATCACATCGCGCAAGCGCTGGGCGGCTTTGAGTCGCCCATGGGTCGTGGCCAGCGCCTCACCCTGCAAGGGAAAAATGGTCCTTTTATCTTGATCGACGAAAGCTATAACGCCAATCCGGCGTCGATGCGCGCCGCGCTGGGATTGCTGGGCGCTGCGCACATTCCCGCCTCCGGCCGGCGCATCGCCGCGCTGGGCGACATGCTGGAGCTCGGACCTGACAGCGCGCGCCTGCATCGCGAGCTGGTCGACGAAATTGAGGCTAACCGGGTCGACGCCGTCTATGCCTCGGGGCCGATGATGAAGGCGCTGTTCGATGCGCTGCCTGTATCGCGGCGCGGACAATGGGCTGAAAAATCGAATGATATCGCGCAGCCGCTGATCAAAACAATCGCGGCGGGCGATGTTGTCATGGTGAAGGGTTCGAATGGTAGCCGCATGGGTCCAGTTGTGGCCGCAATCAAAGCGCATTTCGCCGCATCCACTGGCTCCAGGGAATGAATGAATGCTGACTTTTTTGAGTGAATACACCAGTGTGTTCGGGCCGCTGAACCTGTTCCGCTACATCACGTTCCGGGCGGGCGGGGCGACCGCGACCGCGCTGTTCTTTGTGTTTTTCTTTGGCCCGTCGATTATCGCTTCGTTGCGATTGAAACAGGGCAAGGGCCAGCCGATCCGCGAGGACGGGCCGCAATCGCATCTGCTGACCAAAAAAGGCACGCCGACGATGGGCGGCCTGATGATTCTGTCGGGCCTTGTAGTCTCGACTGTTTTGTGGGCGAACCCGCGCAGCGCCTATGTCTGGATCGTCATGTTCGTGACGCTCGGCTTTGGCGCCATCGGCTTTTATGACGACTATCTCAAGGTGACGCGCCAGTCTCATGCCGGCTTTTCAGGCCGCGCACGGCTCGCCATTGAAACCAGCATTGCTGTCCTTGCCTGTTATCTGATGATGTGCGCGAGCCTCACGCCCTCGATTGCCTCATGGTCTGATCTTGGCAATGCGCTGACCATTCCCTTTCATGAGGAAGCTCCAGCCGCGCGTCTGGTTGTGCCGTTTCTCACCGGCTTCGGGCGCGATCTCGGGTTCTTCTTTCTTGCATTTGGCGCGTTTGTCATTGTGGCGGCCGGCAATGCGGTCAATCTCACCGACGGGCTCGATGGTCTTGCCATCGTGCCATCAATGATTGCAGCAGGAACCTTCGCGACCATCGCCTATCTTGCCGGCAATTCCATTTTCGCCGCCTATCTGGGCATCAACCATGTTTCGGGCGCGGGCGAACTCGCCGTTGTCTGCGGCGCGCTGATCGGGGCGGGCCTTGGTTTCCTCTGGTTCAATGCGCCGCCCGCGCAGATTTTCATGGGCGACACAGGCTCGCTGGCGCTCGGCGGTCTGATCGGCTCTGTCGCTGTTGTGGTCAAACATGAGATTGTGCTGGCGGTTGTCGGCGGACTTTTCGTGGTTGAAGCTCTGTCCGTCATTATTCAGGTCTTCTGGTTCAAGCGCACGGGCCGCCGCGTCTTTCTGATGGCGCCCATTCACCATCACTTTGAGAAAAAGGGCTGGTCCGAACCGCAAATCGTCATCCGTTTCTGGATCATCTCCTTCGTGCTCGCACTAATAGGACTTGCCACATTGAAGGTGAGATGATGACGCCTGTCAGCTGCTTCAAGGGTCGCCACGTCGCGCTTTTCGGCCTCGGTGGGTCCGGGCTTGCGACGGCGCGCGCGCTGATGGCGGGCGGGGCCAACGTGTCGGCGTGGGACGATAGCGCGGCATCGCGCGAAAAGGCGCGCGTGGCGGGAATCGATCTTGTCGATCTCACAACAGCCGACTGGTCGCAGTTCTGTTCGCTCATTCTCGCGCCGGGCGCGCCGTTAACGCATCCAGCGCCGCACTGGAGCGTTCTGCGCGCCAAAGAGCGCGGTCTGGAAGTCATTGGCGACATCGAACTGTTCTGCCGCGAACGCGCCGGGATCGCGCCCGATGCGCCATTGATCGCAATTACCGGCACCAACGGAAAATCCACCACAACGGCGCTGATCGCCCATATCCTGCGCGAAGCGGGGCGGGATGTGCAAATGGGCGGCAACATCGGCGTGCCGATTCTCGCGCTCGAGCCGCCTGCCAGGAGTCGCGCCCATGTCATTGAATGCTCGTCCTTTCAGATCGATCTTGCGCCATCGCTGGCGCCGACCGTCGGCGTGCTGTTGAACCTCACGCCGGATCATCTGGATCGCCATGGGACGATGGCGAATTATGCTGCGGTGAAGGAGCGGCTGGCCGCGCAATCCGAATATGCGATCGTCGGAATTGACGATGATTATTGCAGCGCTATCTATCGGGCCCTGCATGACGCCGATCGTGCCGTGTCGGCAATTTCAAATGCCGATGCGGGCCTTTCGGAAATGGTCCATTTTTCCGGGACGCGGCTTCGCCGGGCCATTGCGGCCTCGCCGGGCTGGGAGATTGGCGAGACGCTCGTCAACCTCGCCAATGCGCGCGCGCTGCGTGGCGCGCATAATGGCCAGAACGCCGCCGCCGCGTTCTGCGCTTGCGAATGGCTCGACGTTCCGCACGACGAAATTGGCGCCGCGATGAAAACGTTCCCGGGCCTGCCTCACCGCATGGAAGAGGTCGGGCGCCTTGGCAAGACGATCTTTGTCAACGACTCGAAAGCCACCAACGCCGACGCTGCCGAGAAGGCGCTGCTGTCGTTCGACGACATGTTCTGGATCATTGGCGGCAAGTCGAAAGAGGGCGGCATTGAGCCCCTGCGCCCGTTGTTCAGCAAGGTGCGTAAGGCCTATCTGATAGGCGCGGCGAGCGACGACTTCGCCAGGACGCTCGATGGCGCGCTCGCTTATGAAATGTGCGGCACGCTCGACGTTGCGCTCGCTCGCGCGACAAGGGACGCGCAGAAGTCCGGCGCGCGCGAGCCTGTCGTACTGTTGTCGCCCGCCTGCGCATCCTACGATCAGTTCGCGAATTTTGAGGTTCGTGGCGACCGGTTCCGCGAACTTGCGCAACAGATCATCGCACAACATATTGGCCACGGGAGTTCGACATGATGACACGCGCGGAAAGGACCTTTTTCGCTCAGTGGTGGTGGACGATCGACCGCTGGTTGCTGGCCTCGCTCGGCGTTTTGATGGTGCTCGGTCTCGTGTTGATGATGGCCGCCTCGCCCCCGGAAGCCGAGAGGCTGGGCCTGCCCGCCTTTTTTTTCGTCAATCGTCAGGTCGCTTTCCTGATTCCCGCCGCGATCCTGATGACGGCGACATCGCTCCTGTCGCCGCGCCACGTTCGTCGCGCTGCGCTTTTCGTGTTTCTCACCGGCATTGCGCTGATTGTCCTAGCGCTGGTTTTCGGTCATGAAATCAAGGGCGCCCGGCGCTGGATTTTCGGGATCGAACCCTCCGAATTTGTGAAGCCGGCCTTTGTCGTGCTGTGCGCCTGGGCGTTTTCCGAAGGCGGACAGCGTCGCGATGTGCCTGCCAATGGCATTGCAATTCTGCTGCTGGTCATGACGATCGGGCCGTTGATGTTACAACCCGATTTCGGACAGACCATGCTGCTGTCCATTGTCTGGACGGCGCTTTTCTTTGCGGCCGGCCTGCACTGGATGTGGGTTGGCGGAATTGGCGGCCTCGGAATTGGCGGGGTTCTCGTCGCCTATCAGTTTGTGCCGCACGTGCGCGCGCGCATCGAGAAATTCATCGATCCGGGCGTCAACGGAACGACCCAGGGCGACACATTCCAGGTCGATACGGCGATGGAAAGTTTCATTTCCGGCGGCTGGTTTGGCAAGGGCCCCGGCGAGGGGACGCTCAAACGCGTCCTGCCGGATAGTCACACCGATTTCATTTTCGCTGTCACCGGCGAAGAATTTGGCATCTTTGTCTGCCTCGGCATCGTTGCAGTCTTCTGTTTCATCGTTCTACGCGGTCTGTCGTCCGCCACGCGAAATGAGGATTCGTTCTGCCGCTTCGCCACAGCCGGGCTCGTGATGCTGTTTGGCATACAAAGCATGATCAACATGGCGGTCAATGTCCATCTCATGCCCGCCAAGGGCATGACGCTGCCGTTCATTTCCTATGGCGGATCGTCGCTGGCCTCGCTCGCGTTGACGGCGGGTTTTCTCATCGCAGTCACACGCAAGCGCCCGAAATCGCAAATCATGTCGCGGGTGGACATTTGAGCGACGATTTACAGCGCCCTGTCCTGCTGGCGGCAGGCGGCACTGGCGGGCACCTTTTTCCCGCTGAAGCTCTCGCGATCGCCCTTCGCGCGCGCGGGCGGCGCGTTGAACTGGCCACGGATTCCCGCGCGCTGAAATATGGCGCAGCGTTTCCCGCCGATGCGATTCACGCCATCCCTTCGGCAACGCCGTCCGGCGGCAGGATCCTTGGCCAATTGAAGGCCGGGCTGATCCTCTGCCGGGGCGTTCTGGCGGCCCGGAGTCTGATCAAGGCGATCAAACCCGCCGCCATCGTCGGCTTTGGCGGCTACCCCACTGTGCCGCCTCTGCTGGCCGGCCAAAGCGCCGGATATGTGACGATCATCCATGAACAAAATGCGGTTCTGGGACGGGCCAACCGCTTCCTGAGCGCGCGCGCGACGGCGATCGCTCTGGGGTTTCCCGTGCTTGCCAAGGCAACGTCCGAGGTTCTCGCCAAATCGACCCATATCGGCAATCCCGTGCGACCGGCTGTCATCGCGGCGGAAAAGACCAGTTTTGTCGATCCCGGCGAGGATGGCCCCATTGAAATTCTGGTGACCGGCGGCTCGCAGGGCGCCCGCGTCATGAGCGATATTGTCCCCCCGGCCATCGAAGCTATACCGGGAGACCGGCGCGCGCGCTTGCGCATCACCCAGCAGGCCAGGCCTGAAGACCTCCAGCGCGTGCGGGATTTTTATGCCCGGCTTGGCGTCGCGGCGACGGTCGAGGCTTTCTTCAATGATTTGCCGCAGCGAATGGCCGCAGCCCATCTCGTGATCGCCCGGGCCGGCGCCTCCACCGTCTCGGAACTTGCGGTCATCGGACGCGATTCCATACTCGTGCCTCTCCCCGGCGCGCTCGATCAGGATCAGGCGGCGAATGCCGCGATTCTGGCCGCCAATGGCGCTGCGACCGTGATTGCGCAGTCCGATTTCTCTCCGGCCCGCCTCGCTGCGGAGATCGGCCAGCGGCTCGACAATCCCGGCGCCATGCGCTACGCCGCCGACGCGGCCAGAAGCGTCGGCGTTCCTGATGCGGCTGAGCGGCTGGCGGAGTTTGTGATCGGACTCGCCAGATTCTAGAGTTCAATTTTGACGCGTTTTCTTGACGCGAACCGGTTTCCACTTCGCTGGAAAACGCTCTAGCCAAAGGAATTTCGGGTGAAACTGCCTGTCGAGTTGGGTCCGATCCATTTTGTGGGCATTGGCGGCATCGGCATGTCCGGCATCGCCGAGGTGCTGCTCAATCTGGGCTACCGTGTGCAGGGTTCGGACGCCAGCGAAAGCGCCAATGTCAAACGTCTGCGCGACAAGGGCGCCGAGGTTTTTATCGGTCACCACGCCGGCAATCTGGGCGCGGCGGCCGTTGTTGTCGTTTCGACCGCCATCCGTCGCGACAACGCTGAACTCGTGGCGGCGCGCGAAAGGCGCTTGCCTGTTGTGCGCCGCGCTGAAATGCTGGCCGAATTGATGCGGCTGAAGCAATGTGTCGCCATTGCCGGCACGCATGGCAAGACAACAACAACGTCGATGGTTGCGACCCTGCTGGACAAGGGCGGGTTCGATCCGACCGTTATCAATGGCGGCATTATCAACGCTTATGGCACAAATGCGCGCCTCGGCGCTGGCCAGTGGATGGTGGTTGAGGCCGACGAGAGCGATGGAACGTTCCTGAAACTGCCTGCCGATATCGCCATCGTCACCAATATCGACCCCGAACATCTCGACCATTTCGGAACGTTCGAGGCCGTCAAAGAGGCCTTTCTGAATCTTGTGGAAAACCTGCCGTTTTACGGTTTTGCAGTGATGTGTCTCGACCATCCTACCGTGCAGGAGCTGGTCGGGCGTATCGAAGATCGGCGCGTCATCACCTATGGCGAGAACCCGCAGGCGGATGTGCGCCTGCTCGATGTGAATCTTGTCGGGGGCGTCAGCCGTTTCAACGTGATTGTGCGCGACCGCAAGGCCTCAAGCGCCATCTATCTTGAAGACATTGTGCTGCCGATGCCCGGCCATCACAACGCCCTCAACGCAACCGCCGCGATCGCCGTCGCGATCGAACTCGGCATGAGCGTAGATGCTATCCGCGCGGCGCTGGCCGGGTTTGGCGGCGTCAAGCGCCGCTTCACGCGAACCGGCGCGTTTCATGGCGCCGAGGTGTTTGACGATTATGCGCATCACCCTGTCGAGATTTCCGCCGTGCTGCGCGCCGCCCGCGCATCGACGAAGGGGCAGGTGATCGCCATCGTGCAGCCGCATCGCTACACCCGCCTGCAATCCCTGTTCGAGCAATTCTCGACATGTTTTAACGATGCCGACGCGGTTGTCGTCGCCGATGTCTATCCGGCTGGCGAAAAGCCGATCGAGGGGGTCGACAAGGCGGCGCTCGCCGCCGCCATCAAGGCGCATGGCCATCGCAACGTGGCGGCGCTGGAAGGCCCCGAGGGGCTGCCTGAGTTGATAGGCGCGCTCGCCAGGCCGGGCGATTACGTGGTGTTTCTGGGCGCTGGCAGCATCACGCAATGGGCCTATGCGCTGCCAGGGCAGGCGTAGCGCAAGCGACGAAAAGGCTTGCGGCGCCATATGGACTAGTCTAGACTAGTCCATATCATCGTTGAGACTCCGACTATGTGGACCGTCCAGAACGCCAAGGCAAAACTCTCGGAAGTTCTGCGTCTTGCCAAAGCAGGCGAGCCTCAAATCATCGGCGCGAGCGACCCCTGCGTCGTGCTGTCCATAGCCGAATATCGCCGGCTGACGGACAAGGGTCCAGAACAGAAAACCGAACCCGTCCATCTCGGGCGCTGGCTGCTCGCCAACATTCCACGCGGCCTCGACATCGAGGTTCCGCCGCGCGATGACAATCGCCCCGATCCTTTCGCCGACGTTTGATCGACACGCATGGCGCAAATTTTTCTTGATACCAATGTCATTTCCGAAATTTCGCGCAAACTGCCCGCGCCTGGAGTGATTGCCTTTTTCGAACGGGAAAGCGACCTTTGGCTGAGTTGTTTTGTACTCCACGAACTCGTCCACGGATTTGAGCGATTGCCCGAAGGAGACCGTAAGCGGCAGTTGGCCGATCGAACGCAAGCGGTCGCTTTCGAGTTCGCCGGACGCATCGCGCCGGCGGACGAATGTGTCGCTGAAATTTCGGGGCGATTGCGAGGTCAGGCCGCCCGCTTGGGCCGGGTGCTTCATCCCATCGACGCAATCATGGCCGCGACAGCGCTCGCCCGCGACGCTATACTGGCGACGCGCAATACACGCGATTTCGACGGGCTGGGCGTGAAGCTGATCAATCCGTGGGAGGCAAGCCCGTGATTGCGACGCCAAAGGGCAACACGCTCTACTACGGCGATAATCTTGCGATCCTGCGCGAGCATATCGCCAGCGAAAGCGTCGATCTCATCTATCTCGATCCGCCGTTCAATTCGAACGCGACCTACAATGTGTTGTTCAAGGCGCCGGACAACTCGCGGCCCAGGACAAATACGAATTCCAGAAATGGGCTCTCTCGATGATCGAGGCGCAACCCTACAAGGGCGGCAAGAAAGGTGGCGATGGCGGCGTCGATGGCTATCTCTATTTCAAGCCCGATGGCAAAAGGACCGAGAAAGCCATCGTCTCCGTCAAGGGCGGCCAGATCCTGACGCCCGCCATGGTGAAAGATCTGATTGTCACCGTCGATCAGGAAGGCGCTGAAATGGGCGTGTTCCTGACGCTTGAGCCGCCGACCAGGGGCATGGTGGCGCAAGCCGCCGCCGCCGGCCTTTACAAGACCGAATACGGGACTTTCCCCAAAATCCAGATCGTCGCGGTCGATCAACTGTTCGCGCCGGTCAATCCGGTGAAAATGCCCTGGCAGGACACGTCAGCCTTCAAGAAAGCAAAACTCGAAAAGACTGAAAAGCAGGACGAGTTCGACCTTTGACCGATTTTCCGGACATAACTCCCGCCATACGGGCCCGCGCTCCAGACCTGCGCGGACGCCTGCAAGCCAATGCGCCGCTTGCGCCCTACAGCTGGTTCCGCGTGGGCGGGCCGGCGCAGGCGCTGTTTTCACCCGCCGATGAGTCCGATCTTGCATATTTTCTGAGCCTGCTGCCGGTGGACATGCCGGTGACAACCGTAGGACTCGGCTCCAACCTGATTGTGCGCGACGGCGGCGTTCCCGGTGTGGTCATCCGCCTCGGCGGCAAGGCGTTTGGCGCGGTTGAGGTTTTGCCGGGCGAAAAAATCCGCGCGGGCGCGGCGGTCCCCGACATGCGGCTTGCGCGCGCTGCGGCTGAAGCAGGGATCGCCGGGCTCGAATTTTATTGCGGCATTCCCGGCTCGATCGGCGGCGCGCTGCGCATGAACGCGGGCGCCCATGGCGGCGAGACCACGGATGTGTTGATCGAGGCGCGGGGCGTCGATCGCGCCGGACGCATTCGCGTGTTTTCCCACGCTGATATGGGCTTTTCCTATCGCCACAGCCAGGCGCCGGACGATGTCATCTTTACTTCGGCGCTGTTTCAGGGCCGGGCGGGCGAGGCTGCGACCATTGCAGCCGAAATGAGCCGCATCACAGCGGCGAGGGAAGCGGCGCAACCCATTCGTGAGAAAACCGGCGGTTCGACCTTCGCCAATCCCAAACCGCAAAGCGCGTGGAAAGTGATTGACGCGGCGGGCTGTCGCGGCCTCCTGCGCGGCGATGCCGAGGTCAGCCCGATGCATTGCAATTTCCTGATCAATCGCGGCGCAGCCACTGCCGCGGATATTGAGGGCCTCGGCGAAGAGGTCCGGCGCCGGGTGAAAGAGCACAGCGGCGTCGACCTTCGCTGGGAAATCCGGCGTATCGGAATCCCCTGAGACCAGCCGCGCCTTATTTTACGGCGACAAGATCGATGACAGCCGCCATGCCTGCGTGGCCGCCGCCTTCTGACATCATGGTCTCGTATTCGCGGATCAGCACTTTGGAAAAGCCGCCAAATTCGCTTTCCAGCAAATCCATTGTGGTGAGCTGCGAGAGCTCCTTCGGGCCGCCGGTGCCATAGTCGAGCTGTTTGGGCGTATAGCCTTCCAGCAGCAACAGACCGCCTGTCTTCAGCGCCTTGCGAATGCCGGCGAATTTGCCCTTGCGTTGGTCCGGCGTCGAGAATTGCGTGAAGATGTCCGCAATGACGTCGTAGTCTTCCGCAGGCCAATTCCATGTGTGGACATCGGCGAGTTCAGTGCGCAAATTCACGCCGCGTCTGGCCGCCAGAGCCAGGGCCTTTTTCTGACCGTTGGGCGAGAAATCCAGCGACAGCGTGTCAAGCCCGCATTCAGCGAGAAACACGCCGTTGCGGCCTTCGCCGTCAGCGACGGCGAGCGCCTTGCCCGACTTTGGCAGGCGATGTCTTTGCGAGGCGAGAAACACATTCGGCGCTTCGCCAAAGATATATTCAGGAACCGCGAAACGGCCCTGCCAGCGATCGAATTCGGACATGCATTGCTCCATTGCGCGGAATTGTATCTAGCGGGAAAAGGAGTGGAAACCTAGCGGGATGAAATGTTGCGGAGGGCGTCTGACCACGCTACCGCTTTATGGTCGCATTGGCCATGAACAGTTTCACGCATGACGGCTTTGTCGCCGAACTCGAGATCGATCAGGAAGCCCGGATCATCCATGGCCGCGTGGTCAACGCACGCGCCGTGCTGACCTTCGAGGCCGAAGCGCCGGGCGGCCTGCGAGCCGTCTTCGCGGACACGATTGCCGACGACCGCGACTGGTGCATGGAGCGCGGCGATGAAACTGAAAAGGCCTATTCGGGCACGCTGACTCTGCGCATCCCGCCGCAAAAAAATCGCTCAGTTTCCCGGTTTGACCGGCAACAACGGCGCTGGCATGGGCGCAAAATCGAAATGTTGCGGCGCATTGGCGAGAAATTCGGGATCGACCGGTTGCGATCCCTCGCGCGAGACTTCGCCGGTTGGAGGCGCGGTTTCATTGGTCGTCTGGCCGCCGGGCGGGGCGTCGTCGTCATCGGTTTCAATGTCTTTGGCCGTGCCTTCCTGCGCCTTGCCAGCGACGATTTCAGACCGGGCCTTCTCGGCTTTTTCCGCCAGGGGTTCGGTATATCTGATCTTGTAGGAGCGCGGCACACCGGACGGCACATTGTTCGCGTCGAGTTCCTCGACCCACAAATAGATCGCGCCCGGTTCATTGTAAGCGCGGCTTGGTTCGACAACGCGCGTCCAGAGCAATTGAAAACGGCCTGGCAACGGCCGCGCGGCGGGCCAGCCCAGCATGTCCCGGGTCTGTTCAAACGCGATGATTGAAAAACCTGTCGTGACAATGATCACGCAAGCCTTGATCCACCAGCGGTAGGGCGTGCGCAGCGACATCAAAAGGAGTAGAAACGCCAGCACTGCATAGGCGATCGACAGCGCAGCGATCGTGAAGGTCATGGGGGCGCCCTCACTTGCCGCCGCGTTTGGTCGAGCGCGTCAACTCGATCAATGATTTCTCGCGATGGTTGATATCGGTGACATCGCCATTCTGCGCGACGAGGAAGCGCACCGCCGTCCGCTCCTGGCCCGTGTGGTCAAGATCGATCGTATCGTAATGCACGACCTGGACAGTGGGATTGAGTTTTTCAACCTTGACTGACACAGGCACCGGCTTGCCTGTGGTCGCAAGATAGTGATTCACATTGACAGTATATTCGCCGGGCACAATGCCGCGAACGCTGACAGTCTCCTCGCGGATCGGCGAGGTCATCTTGCGTCCATTGACCATGATGAAATCATTGGCGCCGCCGCGGTCGTCTCGTTCCAGAACCAGAAAGCCCGCCTCGCGCTGGTGGAACCAGGCGATGTTGCCGACGGGGTCCTCGACATAAAGGTCCATGTCGTCAGGATGGTTATCGGGCCATGACATCGTGATCAGGAACTCGGCCTTGGTGTCGATCTTCCCGGCCTTCGCTTCAGGATTGATCGCCAGCAGCGCAATGAAAAACAGGAACGCGACGACCTGCAAAGCCTTGAACAGCATGACGCTGAAGGGATCGAACGGCTCCTCGCGGGGATAGAGCGAAAAATCATCCATGCGCGTTGCGGTCCAGAACCGGGACGACAAAAACCTCGGTGATTTCGGTCGCCAGCGCGAAGAGCCGCGCCGTTGCGCCATCGAGCATGTTGTATTGAATCTTGACGAGGATCGAGCCGACAAGTCCGCTCAGCGTGGTGTACATCGCCACAGCCATGCCATCGCTCATCAGGCTCATCGAACTGCGCAACGCTCCCTGATTGGAAGCGTCAAGCCCGGCAATCGGCGCCAGCATCATGATGAAGCCGATGATCGTGCCGAGCAGGCCCAGTTTCATCAGGGAATCGCTGGCGAAAGAGCCGAGCAGGTTGGGGCCGCGCAGATGATCGACGAGGCCGCGCAACAACAGGGTCTGGTCGAGCCGACCGCCCCCCTGCAAGCCGGATTTCAGCACGAGATTGCGGATATGGTCGGTGACCGCGCCCGGAGGCAGCCTCTCGCCCGTATCCGCGATGACATTGCGTCCTGCGACAGTGAGGTTGCGCGCGCCCGCCGACACGATCGCCTCGATGCGCCGGGCTGTATCGAGTTCTCTGGAAATGACATTGGTGCGCCACAGACAATGCAACGTTGTGGCGAGGTAAAGCAACGAAATGATCAGCGATATATTCGTGCGGTCGCTCGTGAGCATCAGCCGGAACAGACCGAACCGCCACAGCAGGACAAAGCCGAAAACGCTGAATCCGGTAAAAACAAGCCAGCGCAGCAGGGGCGTTCGCTCATCGCCCTGTACTGACACGATTGCGCTGGCTGTCATAATCCCCCCGACACTGCGTTGCTGCGCCCCGCGCTCTTGCGAGAGGAATTCAATTTCCGCAAATGTGCGCTTTGGCGCGCGGCTGTCAAGGCGCCGCCCGGAATCGGCCGATGCGAGGCGTGGGGATCCCTCACGTATCGCTCGCCGCCATGAGTTCGGCCTGATGCTCGGTAATCAGGGGATCGATGACATCGTCAAGCGCCTCGCCTGTTATCACCTTGTCGAGCTTGTAAAGCGTCAGGTTGATGCGGTGATCGGTGACGCGGCCTTGTGGAAAATTATAGGTGCGGATGCGTTCGGAGCGATCGCCCGACCCCACTTGCGATTTGCGATTGGCGGCGCGTTCAGCGTCCAGCTTTTGCCGTTGCGCATCATAGAGCCTGGCCTTCATCAGCATCAGCGCGCGCGCCTTGTTCTTGTGCTGGGAGCGCTCGTCCTGAACAAAAACAACCGTGTTGGTGGGCAGGTGGGTGATGCGAATGGCCGATTCAGTCTTGTTGACGTGCTGGCCGCCCGCGCCCTGCGCGCGCATGGTGTCTATTTTCAGGTCTGTCTCGTTCAATTCAATATCGACATCTTCTGCGAGCGGCATAACGGCGACGGTCGCTGCGGATGTGTGCACGCGGCCTTGTGTTTCGGTCGCCGGCACGCGCTGCACGCGATGCACGCCCGATTCGAATTTGAGCCGCGCGAACACGCCACGACCGTTCACCTCTGCGATAATTTCCTTGTAGCCTCCAGCCGTTCCTTCGCTCGCCGAAATGATGTCGACGCTCCAGCGGCGGGCCTCGGCATAGCGCTGATACATGCGGAAGAGGTCGCCTGCGAACAAAGCGGCCTCATCGCCGCCTGTGCCGGCGCGCACTTCGAGAATGGCGCTGCCTTCGTCCGCAGAGTCCTTTGGCAGCAGCGCGATCCGGATTTGCTGCTC
The DNA here is from genome assembly GCA_903931945.1 of uncultured Hyphomicrobiales bacterium. GTDB lineage: Bacteria > Pseudomonadota > Alphaproteobacteria > Rhizobiales > Beijerinckiaceae > Terripilifer. The sequence goes on from CAIZEI010000159.1 coordinate 40,530, forward strand.
AAGCGCGGCGATGGCGACGTCCGCGCCGGCTTTTTCTTCTTCGGCCAGGGCATGCAGATCGGCGTCAATCGCCTTGTCCGCGAGCATCGCCTCGACGCCGGCCAGATCGGTCTGCGCCATGCGCCAGTTGCGGATGGCGTCCACCACTGGCCCCAGTTCGGACAATTCCCGCGACAGGCCGGAAAACTCAGCCCCGCCGGCGCCAGCCGCCAGCCTTGCCTCGATTTCCTCGTGGCGCCGCAGGATCAGATTCAATTTGTCATTGGGAAGCATTTGGAGCCAATACATCGACAGAGGCAGGGGAGGCGAAGCGGGCGAGAAGGCCCGCTACAAAGGCACGCCTTTTTCCTCGGCATAACGTTGCAAGTCGTCCCGCAGGGAATGCGCGCCATCGCGACGCTCCAGCAGGGGCAGGATATGCGCGCGCGCATCGCTGGCGTCGAGCCCCAGCACCATCGCCTTGATCGGACCGATTGAGGACGGCGACATTGAAAGCCCGCGATAACCCAACGCGACCAGCGCCAGCGCCTCGAGCGGCTTGCCGCCCATTTCACCGCAAAGCGTCACAGGCTTGCCCGCTTCGCCTGCCTTGTCCACGATCAGTTTGAGCGCGCGCAAGCCCGATGGCGACAACGCGTCAAATCGACCGGCCGTTCGCTTGTTATCGCGGTCTGACGCGAACAGATATTGCATCAGATCGTTTGAGCCAACGGATAGAAAATCCACACGCTCAAGAATTTCATCGAGTTGCCAGAGCAGGGACGGAACCTCGATCATGACTCCAAGCTGGAGGTTGCGCGGGCGCTTGTGGCAGTGCCGGTCAAGATGTTCAAGCTCGAGAAGCGTCAGATCCTTGACGCTGTCAAACTCGGCGGCCTCCGCCACCATCGGAAACATGATGCGCAGGTCGCGGCCCGCAGCGCCCAGAAACATGGCGCGCAGCTGGTAGCGCAAAAGCGCAGGCCGGTCGAGGCCGATCCGAACCGCCCTCCAGCCAAGCGCCGGATTTTCCTCTTCATAATGACGCATGTACGGCAGTATTTTGTCGCCGCCGATATCGAGCGTGCGGAAGGTCACAGGCTTGTCCGGCACCGCGTCAAGGATCGATTTATACAGTCGCGTCTGCTCTTCAAGACGCGGGAATTTCGACGCCACCATGAACAGAAGTTCGGTTCGAAACAGACCGATGGAAACAGCGCCGGTTTCATTGACATGCGGCAAATCCACTGGCAGGCCGGCGTTCATATGAAGATCGATCGTCACGCCGTCGCTCGTAACGGCAGGCGTATCGCGGAGGTTGCGATATTGCTCCTGACGCCCTGCGCGCAATCGCGCTTTTTCAGCATAGGCCGCTTCCAGATCGGCGGGTGGACGCACGAGCGCTTCACCCGCGGCGCCATCGATGATGATCGCCTCGCCATCCTCGACAAGATTTGTGATGTTGGGGACATCGCCGACAACGGGCAAACCAAGCGCGCGCGCAACGATGGCGACATGGCTTGAGCCGCCGCCCTCTTCCAGCACAATGCCGCGTAATTTGCGACGATCGTAATCGAGCAATGCCGCCGCGCCCATTGTCCGCGCAACAAGAATGGCGTTTTCCGGCAGTTTGTCATTCGCCCTTACGAAAGGCTGGCCGGTCAACTGGTGCAAGAGGCGATTGGCAAGATCGTCGAGATCGTGCAGTCGCTCGCGCATATAGGGGTCGGTGCTGCGCTGCAGGCGCGCGCGCGTATCGTTCTGCACGCGCTCAACGGCCGCTTCGGCTGTCAGCCCGGTCATCACAGCTTCGCGCATCCGCCGCATCCAGCCGGGATCGTTGACAATCAGCCGCAGCGTTTCGAGCACGTCACGATGCTCTCCGGCGCCCTGATGTTCGTTGCCATCGATCAACTCGTCCATAGAGGCGCGCAGGACCTTGATGGCTTCATCCAGCCGTGCGCTTTCCTTTTTCGGGTCTTCGGCAACGAGCTGCGCGATGACAATGCGCGGTTCGTGCAACACGACATGTCCAAGGCCGACGCCGTCTGCGACGGGCGAACCTTTCAGCGTGAGCGATTTGCGCAGCGCGATAACCGTTCCGGCGGGCGCAATCGATTGCAGCTCGCCGGACGCTATCATTTCGGCGAGCAGCATCGATGTTGTCTGGAGGTCTTCGATCTCTTCGTCGAGATATGTTCGTTGCGCCCGGTTTTGCACCACCAGAATGCCGAGCGTATTGCCGCCGCGAAGGATCGGCACGCCGACGAAAGAATGGTAAATTTCTTCCCCGGTTTCCGGCTTGTATGAAAATGATGGATGCGATTGCGCGTCGGACAAGGCCAGCGGTTGCGCGGTGGCGGCAATGAGGCCGACAAGGCCCTCGCCCGAACGCATGGTTGTCAGATGGACCGCTGTGCGGTTCAAACCCTCTGTCGCGAACAATTCCAGTCGACCGTCATCGCGCAGGACATAGACCGAACAGACCTCGGCCACCATATTGGCCGCGATCTGGATCACGATCTTGTCAAGACGCGTTTGCGCATTGACCGGCTCCGCCATGACTTCGCGGATCCGGCGCAACAACACCCGCGGTCCGGCAGGCGCGCCAGCCATGGATTGGTCCTGTCCCTTTCGCCGCCGGCCCACCAGACCGGGGGACGGCGCCAAGAACGAGCGGGACGCCGCATCTGACGACCCCATCGCTACCCTGCCTATACCCATGCCGGGCCGTTACGCCAAGGGAAAAGCGCCACGCCGGCCTCCCCGGCAAAAACTTCAAAGCGGAATGCAGCCGGGCGCTCGACTTCATGCCATGACTGGCGAGAATACGACACGTCGCAATTTGCCGGAGGCTTCATGCGCGCAGCCAGTCAACGCGTTGAAACTATTCGCCGCCTGCTAACGGACCTTTGCCGGCGGCATGGCATCGAATTTGGCTTCCAGCTGTGGGACGGGGGGATGGCGCCAGAGGGGTATCCTGCGGACGGCCTCGCGGTGGCGGTTGCAGACGAGAACGTCATTGCCGCCCTGCTGCGTGGCCCCAATACGAATACGCTGGCGAATCTCTGGGCGTCCGCGCGACTCGATATTATCAACGGCTCGATTTTCGACCTCGTGGCGCGGCGGCCCAAAATCCGGACCCGTCAAATATGGAAGGAATTGAACAAGGGGCTTGCCTTGACCGCACTGCGCCAATTTCTGTTTTTGCCGCGTGGCGGGCCCTGGCCCCTTGATGCGATCGGGAAAGACAAGCCCAGCAGCGGCGCTACGCCAGAAAACAAGGCCAATATCGCCTATCACTACGATGTCTCGAATGCTTTTTATGAACTCTGGCTCGATCCGGAGATGGTTTATACCTGTTCCTATTTTACGGAATGGGACAATTCCCTTGCGCAATCGCAAATCGACAAGCTCGAAATGGTCTGTCGTCGGCTGCGCCTGAAACCGGGCGAAAGCGTGCTCGATATGGGCTGCGGCTGGGGCGCCTTTTCGATTTACGCTGCGACCCATTATGGCGTCAGAGCGCGCGGCGTCACGTTGTCCGAACAGCAGGTCGACTACGCCAACAGGAAAATTCAGCGTCTTGGCTTGCAGGACCGGGTGACGATCGAACTCTGCGATGTGCTGAAGGTCGAGGGCAGCTATGATAAAATCGCCGCCATCGGGATGCAGGAACATCTCGGCCCCGCCAATTACGCTGCATATTATCAGGCGGCGTGGCGATGTCTGAAACCCGGCGGTCTGTTTTTGCATCACGCGATCACGCGGCCTGGCAAAAGCGGCGCTGCGCGCGGCAAAAAAAGGCGGGCGGAGTTTGCCGCCCTCACGCGTTATATCTTCCCCGGCGGCGAACTGGACTATATCGGCAACACCATTACCGGGCTTGAGCGGCAGGGCTTCGAAATTCACGATGTCGAATGCTGGCGCGAACATTATATGCGCACCTGCCGCCACTGGCACGACAATATGGTCGCCAATTGGGACAAGGCCGTGGCGGAAGTCGGCGTGGTCAACGCCCGTATCTGGCTGATGTATCTGGCCGCCTGTTCAATTACCTTTGAACGCAACAACTGCGGTCTGTACCAAACACTATCGTCCAAACGCGTACGTGGCCCGTCGGGCTTGCCGCCGACACGGGCCGATCTTTACCGCGGAGACTGGGCGTACAGGGGATAGCGACGGCGGACCCGTCGCTTCAATCCTGCGTCGGCGGCGCCGGCTCTTTCAGACCGCAATCGAACAGGACTTCACCGCCGCCAAGATCGTGAACCTCGACGCGGGGCCGGAGCGCCTGCGACAGCAGGTCGATAGGTCTGAGGTCAATTCCCGTCTTGCCAGACCCGATAATGACCGGGGCGACCATCACATGCAGGCGATCGATACATCGCGCGTCGATAAACGCCGAAATGGTTTTCGCCCCGCCTTCGATCAATATTTTATTCAGACCCCGAGCCGCCAAAGCCTCGATAATCATGGCCGGGGCGATGAGGCCATTGTCCGCGGGCAGGCGGATGAGTTCGGCGCCATGGGGCGCGCGGCCCGCAGCGCTCACCAGAAACAGCCTTGCGCCATCGCGCGCCAGCCATTTGTCCCCGGCCCCAAGCCTTCCCTGAGGGTCGATGACAACCCGCGCCGGAGACCGGCCCGCCACGCGGCGCACAGTCAATTGTGGATCGTCGGCGAGGATGGTCCCGACGCCCACGACCACAGCATCGACACAGGCCCGCAGCCGATGCAGATGGTCCAGCGCCGGAGCGGCGTTGATAAAGCGGGATTCCCCTGACTGTGTCGCAATCCGCCCGTCGAGCGATTGGCCGAGCTGAGCGACGACAAAGGGGCGCCCCGCGCCGGCCGTCCGAATCGCCGCCAGTGCGGTTTCCGCAACCGGAGCGCCTGGGCCTGCTTCAATCATTCCGCTCACGCGCAAAGGGCTGGCGAGACAGTCTTTCAGCGTCCATCAGGTAATTCCTTCATCCATTGGAACCCGTCGCCGATCCATGCGCCATCCAGATTATGTTCGCCATCGTGCAGGCAGACCTCGACCTCGCGATGGCTGGAACAGGTCTTCGCGGACCACAGGCGGCAGGCCAGCCCGCCCTTTTCAAATGCACGATCGGGCGCGTCAGGGCATTCGTCGCGGGTGCGCAGGCGACGCAGGCTTTCCTCGACATCGCCTTGCCTGAAGAGCCCGCCGCGCAATTCGCGGCCTTTCATAGGCACGGTTCGATCGGCGATTCCGTGGATATGGCGGAGCGATACAGGGCCTACCGGGCAGGATTCGGGCATCGGCTCCCAGAACGCGCCGGCGACAGCTGCAAAAGCGCGAAACCGTCGGGCTTGCAGACAGGCGAGATACCAGACCATCGAGCCGCCCACAGAGAAGCCGCTCGCCAGAATATCGGCTTTGTCGATGGGCAGACGGCGTTCGACATCGTCGAGCACATTGTCAACATATCTGAAATCGCCGCGGGTTCCGCGCATCTTGCCGGGATAGGACCAGTTCCTGTTTTCTCCCTCGGCCGCGACAAACAGCGCGCCATTCACTTCGGCGGCGGCTTTCAAACCCTCATCGTTCATGCTGTCGCGCGCCGTATTGCCCGCGCCATGGAAGAAAAGGATGACCGGCAAGGGGCTTTTGCCATCCCAGCCAGTTGGCGCACGCATGAGATAATCGCCGTTTTCCACCAAGCAGGGCATGGGATCGCCGCAGGTCTCCTGCGCGCGGGCGGCGCCTGACGCGAGCGCCAACGCTGCGCCCAGCGACATGAAAACCATCAGGGCCCGGTCTGGCATCGAGATATTCCGCGCGACATGCAGTTCAACTTACCTACGATTGTATGCGTTGGCCAAACCAGTCCCGCCACAGCCCCTCGAACGGATGGAACGTGAACCGCACCAGATGTTTCCCGGCTTTGAGTTTTACGGCGCGAAACATGACATTGGCGCGCAGGATGGGCGCCGGCGCGCCATCTACGTCGCAACGCCACCACTTGTGCCAGACATCGTTCAGCACGAGCCAGCCGCCATCGCCTGCCTCCGCCTCGATCAGGATATCGGTGTTGCGATAGGACAGGATCCGCGCGCTTGCGGGCGCACCTTCTGGCGAAGCGGCGGCGGACTGATCCGTTTCCGGCAAATCGTTCTGTTGCAGCAACACTGTCGCGCGATAATCGATGTCTGGCAGACCGCCTTTGGCGATCAATGCTTCGAAGTCGGCGCTCCGGGCGCGGGTCGGCAGCAGCACGCGCGGAAGTGCGCGCGGATTCTCCCACACAAAGCCGTCCATCGTGCGTGCGACAAAGGTGAGATCGCCAGGTTTCAAATGCGGATCGATGGTTTGCGGCGGCGCGCCCGCGACAATGAGGCGCAGCCCGATGAGATCGGCCATGGGCGATCGATACGAGGGAAACAGCGGCGAGAACACGCGCTGATCGGGCTCTGCGATCTGATCGCCCATGCCTGTGACATCGCTGTAGAGTTTCAGCCGCACCGGATTGTAACCGAGGTCATGATCGAACCCCTGCACCATGCCCACATTCGGCCAGTCAAAACCCACGCCCGCAAGCTCCACCCGATCGCGGCGGTCCGGCGCGGCGGTTTGGGCAAGGCGTTGCTCGATGAGCGCAATGGTTTCATTGCGCGTGTCAAAGCGCAGGGCGTCGTAGGTCTGCGGCGGCAAGGCGGTGGATTCATTGGGATGATTGTTGATCGCAAAATCGAGCGTCATCAGGGCGGCGATCGCGCAGAGTCCAGGCGCCGGACGCAGCGTCGAAATCTTTGGCAGGACCGCCAGAGCCGCAAGCGCGGCAAGGCTGAACGCCAGCGCCGTGAGCAGGGCTGGCGCTGCCTGCTGGACATGCTCGCGATCAATGGCGACAAACAGGCACAGGCCGAGCAGGCCTAGAACGATCAGAGGCCCGGCGGGCGACAGGCGACGCACGTCCGCAAAGCAGCGATGCACGCAATAGCCCGCAGCCATCGCCAGCATCGCGCCCAGAGGAAATGTCGCGTCCGCCGGGCGGCGATAGAATTGCACGCCCGGCAGATGAAACACCCAGCCAAAAAATGGCGTGGCGCGGCCCAGCGCGTAAAGCAACATCACGCAGGCGAGCGTTGAAAACGCCAGGATTGCGCGCTCGCGCAGCGCGCCGCGCGCCAGACCCACGCAGGCCAGCGCGGCGAGCGGCAAGGCGCCGAAATAGACCTCCGCCATGTTTCGGGCGAGCGCGAGGTCCGTCGGCCCCCAGATGAGGGTGGCTGGCGGCCCCCAGAATTTTTCATAGGGTCCATCGACGCCAAAAAGCGTCGCAGCGACCGCGCTGAGCAAAGCCAACGGCGGCAGCGAGCCGCGCCCGGCCCCGGCAAAATCGATTTCGGGTCGGTTGGAATCGCTCGCCAGCGCCAAAGTCAGCGCGAATGGAATGAAGGCGATCAGTATGCCGCCCAGCGCGCCCGCCAGAAGCGGCGGGACAGCTTGCAAAACCCGCTTTCCCGCTCCAGCGCCGTCCAGAACAAACCAGAGCGCGTAAATGGCAAGAGCATAGGCGCAGAGCAGACCGACCTGATCGCGCCCGATCGCCATAAAACCCGCCGTGACCCCTGCCGCAAAGCCCCATGGGAGGGAGCCCCGCGCCAGCGCCCGCGACAAACACAGCAGCGCAATCGCAAACCAGCACAGGCTCGACACCTGTCCGACATGTTGCAAACGCCAGGCGTTCGAGCAGCCAAACGAGAAAGCGAAAGCGGCGACGAGCGCGCCTTCCGCCCGCCAGCCGCGATCGCGGAAAAACAGCATCAACGCAAGGCCGCCTGCGACCAGCATGGCGAATACAACGCCGTCCTCGGCGATAAATCCGGGGCGATGGTCGAGCAGCGCCATCAGCAGGAATTGCGGCGAAAAAATCAGCGCCTGCGGATCGGCCATTTCCGGATAGCCGGCAAACACATTGGGCGTCCAGAAAGGGCTGTCGCCTTCGGCCAGCGCGCGGGCGAGAAAGGCGAAATTCGGCCAGGCCTCGGCTTTGGCGTCCCATGGAATGGTGACGATTCCTGCAAGCCAGGGGGTCGCCAGCGCCAGCGCGCCAAGCACGAAGAGGAATACAGCGAGGCGGTAGCCTGTTGGAGAGGTCTCGCTCACTCCGCGCCGCCGCCCGCCACTGGCTCTTCGTCAGCTTCGATCAGATGGCCCGCGCGGTCGCGTTTGGCGGCAAGATAGCTGACGTTCTGCTCCGTCGTGCGGCCAATGATCCGCTGGTCGGAGACTACATCGAGGCCGCCGGCCTCCAGCGCGGCGATCTTCGTCGGATTGTTGGTCATCACCCGCACGCGCGACACCCCAAGCTGCTTCAGCATGGCGGCGGCAAAATCGAAGCCGCGCTGATCCGGCCCGAAGCCGAGCGCCTCGTCAGCGTCATAGGTGTCAAACCCGCGCGCCTGCAATTCATAGGCGCGGATTTTGTTGGCGAGCCCGTTGCCTCGACCTTCGTGGTCGAGATAGAGCAGCACGCCCCCGCCGTTCTCCGCCATATGGCGGGCAGTGAAGCGCAGTTGATCGCCGCAATCGCATTTGAGGCTGCCGAAAAGGTCGCCCGTCAGACAGGCCGAATGCAGCCGCACGGTGACGGGGTGCGCCAGATCGGGCTTTCCGACAATCACCGCAACCTGATCGCGCAGGCCCTCGCCGCCGCGAAACACCGCAAATTCGGTCTCCGGCGCGCCTTCCAGCGGCGCGGGCGCACGGCTGATCAGCCGGATGTCGCTGGCGCTGGCGGCGCGAAACGCCATGATCGCCGAAGCCTCTACCCGTAAAAGCCCCTCGTCGCGCACCGCGCGGGCTGCCACATCCGCCACAACAACCGCCGGTAGAATAAGCGACAGGCGCGCCAGCTCGAGCGCTGCCTTATCGAGATGTGAGAGCGCCGCGACAGGCGCGTCAATCAGAGCGTTCAGCGACAACGCGAGCGCTTCGATTCTGTGTGGATCGACATTTGGAAGGGCGACGGCGCCGGGCGTTTTTCGGTCAAGGCCAAGACGGCGCAGCCGGGGAGCGGGCAGCAACAGGCGCGCGCGTCCCTCCGCGAGCGCTTCGATGCGGAGCGCGCGGGCGCTATCGAGGGCCTCAACTCCCATGACAAACAGGCTGGACCGACCCGATTTGATCAGCACGGGCCGACCGGCGCGCATTTCGGCGAGAGCCCGCTCAACCGCAACATGGCGCAGACCGCCATCGGTTTCCAGAAAATGCTTGCTTTCGGTCACGCAGCCCTCAACCTGTCAGCGGCGGCGGCGTTTACGCGCCCTCACGCCTTGATGGCTATATAGGTCATATCGGATCAACCGGCTAGCAGCGGGCGCGAATTCAAACCTGGCGCGCGCAACGCTTGCGTTGAGCGCTGCGGACGCCGCGCTCGTGTCTATTTGCCGCGCTTCAGCAGGAATACAGCCTGTTCGCCGAACAGGTTCCAGAACCACCATGGCGCGTTCACCCGCACGCGCGCGCCCGTCGTGTCGAGCGCAACCGCGCGTTCGATTTCGATCGACAAGTCTTGCGTCAGCGAAACAAAATCGCGGATTGTGCAAAAATGGATATTGGGCGTGTCATACCACGCGAACGACAGATTGGATGTGACCGGCATCCGCCCGCGAAAACCAAGCTGCGCGCGAATCTTCCAATGACCGAAATTCGGGAATGAGACAATCGCGCGCCGGCCAATCCGCAACATATGCTCCAGCACGACGCGGGGATGACGCGTGGCCTGAATGGTTTGCGAGAGAATGACGTAATCGAAGGAATCGTCAGGATAATCGGCAAGGTCCATATCGGCGTCGCCCTGAATCACTGACAGGCCCTTGGCGACGCAATCGTTGACGCCGCGCTGCGACAATTCCATCCCGCGCGCATCGACATTGCGGGATTCCGCAAGCAGGCGCAACAATTCGCCCTCGCCACAGCCAATATCGAGCACACGCGAATGGGGCTCCACCATCCCGGCGATCAGCAACAGATCGACGCGCGCAGACGCTTGCGCTGCGCGGGCTGCGTCAACCGCATCGGCAAGCGCGCTCATGGCTGCGCTCCTGCGGCCGGCAATCCGCGCGCGCGCGCCGCGCTGTCGAGAAAGCCTTTCGATGTCGACAGCAATTCCGGCACATCGAGCAAAAAAGCGTCGTGGCCTTTGTCTGTTTCAATTTCGACGAATGACACAGACGCGCCGCCCGCATTCAGCGCATGCACTATCGCCCGTGAATTGGCGGTGGGAAACAGCCAGTCCGAAGTGAAGGACACAAGGCAGAATCGCGTTTTCGAACCCTTGAACGCCAGCGCCAGCGAGCCGCCGTAATCGTCCGCAAGGTCGAAGTAATCCATCGCGCGCGTGACATAGAGGTAGGAATTGGCGTCAAATCGCTCGACAAAACTCGACCCTTGATGGCGTAGATAACTTTCAATCTGGAATTCCGCGTCAAAGGAGAATGCCGGCGCAGCGCGATCCTGCAACCTGCGCCCGAATTTGCGGTGCAGGGCTTCGTCCGAGAGATAGGTGATATGCGCCGCCATGCGCGCGACCGCGAGGCCTTTGGAGGGCCGCTCCGCAGTCTCGAAATAGCGACCGCCGCGCCAGAAAGGGTCAGCCATGATCGCCTGCCGCCCGACCTCATGGAATGCAATATTCTGCGAGGAATGGCGCGCGGCTGCGGCAATCGGCATGGCGCAGAAGACACGCTGCGGATAGCTTGCGGCCCATTGCAGCACCTGCATCCCCCCCATGGAGCCGCCCGCCACGCAAAACAGTTGATCGATCCCGAGGTGATCCACGAGCCTCGCTTGCGCGCACACCATATCGCGGATCGTGATGACGGGCAGTTCAAGCCCGTAGGGCTTGCCGGTCGCAGGATTGAGCGAGGCGGGTCCGGTCGACCCCATACAGCCGCCAATCACATTCGAACAGATGACAAAATACCGGTTGGTGTCGATGGGCCTGCCCGGACCCACCATCGTTTCCCACCAGCCTGGTTTGCCGGTGAGGGGATGCGCATTGGCGACATGCTGGTCGCCGGTGAGCGCATGGCAGATCAACACCGCATTGGACTTTGCCGAATTCAGCGCGCCGTAGGTCTGATAGGCCACAGTCAGCGGCGCAATTTCGAGGCCTGCGTCGGTAATCAACGGCTCGGTTTGCGGAAAGCGGACCACAAGACTATGCGGATTGTCGGCCTCGGCCATTCCGCCGCGAGGATCGATGGCCGCTGCTCCCATATGCTGAATGCTCCAAACGTTCGATATTCCGAACAAAGCGTACGCTATATAGGTGCGCGCAGGAATATACGTCAAGTCTACGACGTTGACGGACGAATCCCGCATCGCTCCAACGCGGATTGTCGATGGTTGCGCCATGCACGTGATTTCCGCTAGGGATTCGGCCTGATCTGGATGACGCCGATGACCACAGCCCGCGATGACATTCTTTCCACCATCCGGCGGTCCCTGGGCGTCAATGGCGCCGAGGCGCCGCGCCGCGCTTCCGTCGAACAGCGGCTTGCCAGCGCGCCGCAGGGCGTGATCCCGTTGCGTGGACGGCTCGACGCCGCCGGTCGCATCGCCCTGTTCAGGGAAGAGGCGGAGCGCGTGCAGAGCAGTGTCGCGCTGGTCGCCAGCGCCGCAGACGCGCCGGCTGAAATCGCGCGATATCTCAGAGACAACAATTTGCCCGCGACATTGCGCATGGGCGATGACGCCAGACTGAGAGCCATGGACTGGAGCCAGACCGCCATCACGCTCTCCTATGGCGCTTCGGAGGGCGAGGATCTGAATGCGGTCAGCCACGCCTTTGCCGGCATTGCGGAAACCGGCACGCTGGCGATGACATCGGGCGCGGACAATCCGACAACGCTGAATTTTCTGCCCGACAATCACATTGTCGTTCTCGCCGCCGCTGACATTTTGGGCGAAATGGAAAGCGTATTGACGAAATTGCGCGGGGTCTATGGAAAGGGCGCAATGCCGCGCGCGGTCAATTTCATCACGGGCCCCTCGCGCTCGGGCGATATCGAGCAAAAACTGCTTTTGGGCGCGCATGGGCCAAGGCGGTTGCATGTGGTGGTGGTGGGGTAGGGATCATTGCGGAGATATGACGGGGCCAGCTCTTCGCGCTCCGGCCGATGGCGATGGCGGCGATGACGTTGCCGGAGGAGGGTCGGTTGGATTTGAACAGCTTATACCAAGGGCGCTTCGGATTGACCGATGGTCAAACCGAAGCATTCGGCGCGTCAGCGCCGGCGCGCGTTCGCGCTTGCCAACGGCGATGTGTCAAGTCACATCGCCGTTGGTATTA
>CAIZEI010000160.1 GCA_903931945.1 uncultured Hyphomicrobiales bacterium
GTGTTCCTTGGGCGTGACGTAGCACAGCATGGCGCAGCCGTACCAGCCTATCATCGCCGCGCCGATGCCGGAGGTGATGTGGTCGTAGCCGGGCGCGATGTCGGTCGTCAGCGGTCCAAGCGTGTAGAAGGGGGCCTCGTGGCATTCCTTCAACTGCTTTTCCATGTTGATCTTGATCTTGTGCATCGGCACGTGGCCGGGGCCTTCGATCATCACCTGACAGCCCTTCTTCCAGGCGATTTGCGTGAGTTCGCCGAGCGTTTCCAGTTCAGAAAATTGTGCGCGATCGTTGGCGTCGGCGCCCGAACCTGGACGCAATCCGTCGCCGAGCGAAAACGACACGTCATACTTGCGCATGATGTCGCAGATATCCTCGAAGTGCGTGTAGAGGAAACTCTCCTTGTGATGCGCCAGACACCAGCGGGCCATGATCGAGCCGCCGCGCGACACAATCCCTGTCACACGTTTGGCCGTCAGCGGCACATAGGCGAGCCGCACGCCGGCGTGAATGGTAAAATAATCGACGCCCTGCTCGGCCTGTTCGATCAGCGTATCGCGGAAAATCTCCCACGTGAGTTTCACCGGGTCGCCATCGCATTTTTCCAACGCCTGATAGATCGGCACGGTGCCAATCGGCACGGGAGAATTGCGCAGGATCCAGTCGCGGATGTTGTGAATATTCCGACCGGTGGAAAGGTCCATCACGGTGTCCGAACCCCAGCGGATCGACCAGACCAGCTTCTCGACTTCCTCGGCGACAGAGGATGTCACTGCGGAATTGCCGATATTGGCGTTGACCTTGACGAGAAAATTCCGGCCGATGATCATCGGTTCGAGTTCGGGGTGATTGATATTGCAGGGGATGATGGCGCGTCCGCGCGCGATCTCGTCGCGCACGAATTCCGGCGTCACGAATGCGGGAATGGAGGCGCCAAAGCTTTCGCCATCGGCGATGCGGGCTTCGGCGCCCTCGACCATTGCCTCGCGCCCAAGGTTCTCGCGATGCGCCACATAGATCATCTCCTCGGTGATGACGCCAGCGCGCGCGAATTCATATTGGGTGATCAGCGCCCCATCCTTGCCACGACGCGGCTGGCGGTTGGCCGGACAGGGCGGCACAAGCTTGTCGCCGCTGACATCGCCATTGTCCTCGGGGCGGACCGCCCGACCTTGATAGATTTCAAAACCGTCGCGCTTGGACAACCAGGCGTCGCGCACCGGCGGCAGACCTTTGGACAGATCGATCCGCGCGTCAGTTTCCGTATACGGGCCTGAAGCGTCATAGACGCGAACGTTGGGTTCTTTGGCTGTCGGCTCCAGAACGATTTCGCGAAAAGGCACACGCAGTTCAGGCCTGTTCGCAGGCGTATAATAGACCTTGTGCGAGCCGCTCAATGGGCCGGTCGTGACGGTTTCGGGTATCAACGAGCCGCGCTTGGGTTGAACGTTCATGGCTTCCTCCAATCGCGAAGGCGTCAGCCTCTCACGGTTAAACACCAGCTTGCGTCATGCAAAGTGAGCGAAACGGGAGCAAAAGCCCTGATCGCCGTCCCTCCGCTGGCGCTAACCAGATCAGGTTCGATGGGTGTGATCTCAGCCATTCCCTAGAATGGCACCCCTCGGCTATTGCGGACGTTAGAGCGGCGCGAGGCGCTTGGCAAGCCACAGCCAAAATCGGGAGGAGGAGAGGTTTTAGATGTTGATCAAGAAACGCATCGTCAAAGCCATGTACCCGCACGTCCTGATTCCGGCTACATGGGTATTGGCTCGGATCGATTCGCAAAAGGGCGGAAACCGGTGGATTTCACATTTTTGCATTGCGCTGACCTGCATCTGGGCAGTCCGATGACCGGGCTTGCCCTGAAAGACCCGAAGGTGGCGGAAAAATTTGCGGCCGCAAGCCGCGAAGCGTTTTGCGAGCTGGTCACACGCGCCATCGACGAGCGCGTCGCCTTTGCCCTCATCGCGGGCGATCTTTATGACGGGGAATGGAACGACAACAGCATCGGCCTGTTTTTCAACCGCGAGGCGGGACGGCTCGCGCGCGCGGGAATTCCAATCTATCTCGTCAAGGGCAACCATGACGCGGTGAGCGTTGTCACCAAGACCATCCGCCTGCCAGAAACTGTGATGGAATTCTCGACGCGCGCCGCCACGACGCATGAAATCGCGGATTTGCGTGTCGCCATTCACGGGCGCAGCTTTCCGGAACGCGCGGTGAGCGAGAACTGGGCGGTGGATTTTCCGGCCCCGCATTCCGGCTGGTTCAATATCGGCCTTCTCCACACATCGTGTGAAGGCAACGCGCAGCACGCGACCTATGCGCCCTGCTCAATCGAGGACCTGCGGGCGCGCGGCTATGATTATTGGGCGCTCGGGCATATCCACCAGTATCAGGAGCTCCACCGCGACCCGTGGATCGTCTATCCCGGCAATCTTCAGGGCCGCAGTATTCGCGAGACCGGCGAGAAGGGCGGCGTCTTCGTCGATGTCGTTGATGGCCGCATTGCCGGCGTGCGCCGGATGATTGTCGATCGCGCCCGCTGGGTGGAAGCGTCTGTGGATCTGACGCAGGCGGCGTCTGCGACCGAAGCGGTCGCAGCCATCAAGTCGAACCTTGACAGGCATCTGGCCAAAATCCACGGCAGGACAGCGGCGATCAGACTGCGCCTGACGGGGCGAACGCATCTGAATGGCGCATTGCGCTCCAATCGCGCGCAATGGGAGGCTGACGCGCAGGCGTTGATCGACCATGCGCATGACGACGCCTGGCTGGAAAAATTGAGTCTTGAAACGAACGAGCCCGAGCAGCCAAAAGCGCTTCCCGATCTCGGCGGCCTCGACCTCGGCGCCATGATGGCGGAACTTGCCGGCGATCCCGGGTTCCGGCGCATGGCGACGGAAGCCCTGGCGCCCATCGCAGCCAAACTGCCCGGCGAGGCTGGAGATGGGGAGGTCCCGCTCGCCAGGGATATCGAGACGCTTATGCGCGAGGCCACAGCGATTGTGCTCACCCGCGCGCAGGACGGAAAATCCTGAAATGAGGCTCCTGTCACTCCATCTTGAAAAATACGGGGCGTTTGCAGACCGTCTGTTGCAATTTCGTCCCGAGCCGCTGGTGCATATTGTTTTTGGGCCCAATGAAACGGGAAAGACCACGGCGCTGCAAGCGGTTCGCGATCTTTTGTTCGGGTTTCCCGAACGCACGCAGATGGATTTCCGGTTCAAGACAAATGAATTGCGGATCGGCGGCGCGATCGCCGCCAGGGATGGACGGAAACTCGAATTTTCCCGGCGCAAGGGTCGCGCGCGCACGCTGCTGTCGCCGCAGGGCGGCGACCTGCCGGACGATGCGCTGGCGCCCTTTCTGGGCGCGCTCAATCGCGACGTCTTCGCGCGCGCCTTTGGCATCGACGCCAGCGCGTTGCGCGCGGGCGCCGAAGATATGCTGAAGAATCGCGGCGCCGCTGGCGAAAGCCTGATGGCGGCCGCATCGGGTCTGCGCGGCCTCAGCGACTTGCGTAAAACGCTCGATGAGGAAGCAAGCGGCATCTTTACATCCCGCGCGGCAAAAGACCGGCGCTTTTACCAGGCGCTGGAACGCCACGAGGCCGCGCGCAAAACCATCAGGGAGCGTGAATTGCGCGGCGCCGACTGGCGCAGGCTGGAGGACGACATTGCGGCGCGCGAGCAACGCCTGACCGCCATCAAGGCGCGGCGCGCCGACCTCGATGCAGAGCTCCACCGCATCCGGCGTTTCATGAAGCTCAAGCCGAGAATCGCCGCCATTGACGCAGCCGCAGTGGCGCTGGATGTCGCAGGCGAGGCGGCGGCGTTGCCGCGGGGCTTCGGAGACGATCTTGGCAAAGCCTTGAGCGACGTGGCGTTTGCTGAACAGCAGCATGACGAAGCCATTGCAAAGTTGACGCAGGCCTCCAATGAACTTGGCGCAATCGAAATCGACCCAGGCCTGTTGAGTCGCAAGAGCG
This sequence comes from uncultured Hyphomicrobiales bacterium, assembly GCA_903931945.1. Classification (GTDB taxonomy): domain Bacteria; phylum Pseudomonadota; class Alphaproteobacteria; order Rhizobiales; family Beijerinckiaceae; genus Terripilifer. The sequence goes on from CAIZEI010000160.1 coordinate 3,990, forward strand.
ATATTGACGCGTTGTTCAGCAGCATTGTCGCCTATCGTTCGGCTGCGCGTGACCGCATCAAGGTGAAGGCGCAGGCTGACGACCTGCACGTCGATGCGCGCGAACTGGCCGCGAGCCTCGGCTTCGCCGACATCGAGGACATCGCCGCCAATCAACCGGCTGCCGCCGAAATCGCCGCTGTGGCGGCGCTCATTCGCGACGGCGAGAGGCTCGCCAACGAGCAGCGTGCTCTCGAGGACGCGCAGGCGCGCGAGGATGACGCCCTCGCAAGGATCGATCGCGAGCGTCTGGCGCAAGGCCCACTCGCCGATCCCGCGCCGCTTCGGGAAAAGCTGACGGCGCTTGGCGACATCGGCGCGAGCGCGCGCGAACGCGACAGGGAAGCTGCGCGCCTCGCAAGCGACGAGAGGGCGCTTGAAGAAGACGCCGCGCGGCTATCCCCTTCTGTCCTGAATCTGGACGCCATGGCGCGCGCCGCATTGCCGCAACCGGACATGATCGCCCGGTTTCGCAAAGAGTTCGAGGACGGCGATTTTGCAGCGCGGACCGCCCGGACTGCTATCGAGACAGCCGGCAAAGAGGTCGAGCGCGCAACAGCCGCCCTTGCGGCGCTCGCGGGCGGCCGACCGGTCGCCACCGCCGAGCGCATTGAGGCCGCCCGCACGATCCGCGACGCGCACTGGAAAGCATTGCGAGGGACGCTTTTTGGGGAGCGTGACTCATTATCCGGCGCAGCTTTGCTGGATACGGTTTCGCACTTTGAAGTTTCGACGATGGAGGCCGATCGCCTCGCCGATGAGGCGGCGCGGGATGCTGACCGCGTCTCCGAACATCGCAACAGAGCCGAAGAGCGCGCGCGCGCGCTGGAATGCGCGACTGCCGCTGAGCTTCATGCCAAAACCGTGCAACAGCAACGCGACGCCCTTTCCGCGCGGTGGACCCGATTGTGGTCGTCTGCGGAGGTCGAGCCCACCGCGCCAACCGAAATGGCGGGATGGCTTTCATCGCTTCGCGCCCTGATCGACCGCCGCTGTGCGCTCGCAGCGCGCAAGGCGACGTATGAGGCTTTGCAACAAAGCCTCCTTGCCTTGTCCACGCCGCTGGAGACGCTGGCGAGCGAAATGGGACTGTCGGCTATGGCGGGTCTTGACGCCGGGCGCATGGCGACGCGACTTGCCGAACGACTGAAGGTTCTTGACGCCCGATGGGACGCCATGCGGGATTTGAACACGCGCCGCGATGAAGCGCGCGCGCGGCGAATGGAGATTGCAACGCGCCTGCAAAAAAACGCCGACGCGCGGGAGAACTGGCGGACACAGTGGAGCGTCCATATCACCGCCATGGGGCTGCGCGCCGGGATATCGAGCGAGGCCGCAGCTGCGGCGCTGGACGCCTGGAAAAAGGCCCCCGCGCTGCTACGCGAACGCGCAAGCCTTGTTGATCGCGTTCGCAAGATGGCGCGCGATAACGAACGCTTTGAAGAGCAGACGGGCGCTCTGGTTGCAGAAATCGCGCCCGATTTTTCAGGGCTTTCCGCGCCGGACGCTGTTGAAGCCTTGCACAAGCTGCTGACGGAGACGAATGCGCGCGACGCCAGCCGCAGACAGATCGCTCGTCAGAAAGCAGAACTCGAGAAAGCCGTCGAGATTGCTGCGGGGACGCTGAAGAAAGCGCACGCGACCCTTGACGCGCTGGCGGCCAGCGCGCCACCCGGCGCGGAGCTTGTTTCGCTTTGCACGCAATTGCATGCGCGTGACAAGGCCATGGATGCGCTTGAAAGGGCGCGCGGGGATTTCGCGCTGGTCGCTGATGGCGTCGATGAAAACGCCGCGCGCGCGGGACTCGCCGATTTTGATCTGGATCGCGCCAGCGCTGAAATGGACTCGCTGTCGCGCGAGAACGACGCCCTCGATCACGAGGCAAAAATCGTCTTTGCCGACCACACGGATCTCATGCGACGCCGCGATGCGCTCTATCACAGCGAAGGCGCTGAGTTCGCCCTTCAGCAAAAGCGCAGCGCCGAAGCCGAATTGCGGAGTTTGGCGCGTGACTGGGCTGTTCTGAAAATTGGCGGCCTGATGCTGGAATTCGCGTTGGAGCGTCAGCGCGCGCAGCGTGCGGACCCCTTGCTTGCGCGCGCCAGCTCGTTTTTCGAAACATTGACCGGCGGAAGCTTTTCGAGCGTCGAGCAACGCTTTGACGACAAGGACGAACCCTTCCTTGCGGCACGACGCATCGGTGACGAAATCGTCGATATACCGGCCCTGAGCGAAGGCGCACGCGACCAGTTGTTTCTTGCATTGCGTCTTGCATATGTCGAGGATTACGCAGCCCGCGCCGAACCCGCGCCATTCATAGCCGACGATATTTTTGCAAGCTTCGACGACGCTCGCACCGGCTTTGCCTTGCAAACCCTGGGCGCGCTGTGCGCGCAGACACAGCCGATTATTTTTACGCATCATCGTCACGTGGTCGAAATCGCGCAAAACGTTCTTGGCGATGGCGTCGATGTGATTGAGTTGGGCGGATAGGATCGCCCGCTCAATCAGGTGTCAGATCGATCGCGTCGGCGACGCCAGCTCATTGCCTTGCTTGTCGATCTTTTCAACAATCGACACCGGTGATTTGCGCAAAACGCCGACGCGACGTCAGCACGTCTGATGATTCCGCCTTCAATCGATTTGCCGTATCGCGCGACACGCCCGGGCGACCCGTTTTATGCGACTGGCTGATCATGACGTTGTTATAATCGCCAGCCTTGATCGGAGAATAGCGCGGAGGATTGGCCGCGCTCTGGCATGTCGGCAGACATTGCACCAGTGTATCGGGATTAGGCGAGGTAAAGAAGGCGATTGACAAACGCTCCTGCCCGCCCGTGTTCATGGCGCGATGCAGGTTCGACGAATAAAGGTCATTGGTCCACATGGCGAACATATCGCCAATGTTGATGACGAAAGCGCCATCGACCGGCGGCACGTCGATCCATTCGCCCGCGCAATTGCGCGCCTGCAATCCGCCAGCATCGTCTTGCGTGAGCAGAGTGAGACCGCCGTAATCGGTATGCGGCGAAAAACTCCACTGCGCTTTTGCAAGAATTTCAGGCTGGACCGGTGGATAGTAATTGAGCGCCAGAGTGCCGCCGGGCCGAGCGTAAACGTCGTCGAAAAAGGTTTCGGATAGTTGCAGCGAGAGCGCAAAACAGCGCATCCAATCCTGCGACAAGTTTACGCGGGCGCGCATATGCGCCTTCATAAAGGATTCGAAGCCCGGCAGCATTTCAGGCCACTGGCTCGCGCCGACCGTAAAACTATCCGCCGCGGCTTCGCCTGTCATCGCCTCGCGGCTCATCATGAAGCGTTCTTTAATGTCGGGCGTTTTGTCGGGATTGGCGGACGGGTCGACCCCGCCTGCCCCGATAAACCCGCGCCGCGTCGCGCTTTTGCTGGCGTGAACGCGCATTTTCTCCGTCAGTGGAAGGTGGAAGAATTGTTTGCCCCAATCGAGCGCAGCCGCCAGCTCCGATTTGGCAATACCGTGCCCGACGATCTGAAAAAAGCCGATATCGATGCAAGCTTGCCGCACTTCAGTCGCAATCGCTGCGCGTTCGCGCGCGCTTCCACCCCCGACGAAGGGCGAAACGTCGATCACCGGAATCGTCTGAACGGCATTGCGGCGCACGCCAAAGCGGCCTTCGGCGTCCGCATACCGATTGTCAAAGTCGCTGCTTAACTTCAGTTCGGAGGGGTCGACGACCTCAACCATTGCCTTGCTCTCCCGGACGGTTACGTGTTCATTGCGCAGCAGGCGCCGACTGGCGAGCCGCAATCTCCGCTTCTTCGATGGCGCGGTGCAATTGTTTCACAAGTTCGATAGCAGGCCCATAGCGATCGGAATCGTCCAGCGCGAAACCCTTGTGATACATTTTACGATAGGCCTGACTGAAGACATGGTGGCGCTGGTGCCAGTCGGGCGCGGTCCAGTCGGTCGGCTCCTCGCAGCTTCCGTAAATAATATCCGGCGATGTCTCGCCAAACGTATTCATCGGCGCGCGCCCCGTCTCGACGAGTTTGATCTGCTCTTCGAGTTGCCGGCGCTGGAAAACAATTGGAATATCGGTGCGCCCCAGAATTTCCTGACTGCGATCGACAATATCGCCCTGCGCAACCCACATGATGGCGTCTTGCGCCAGCACATAATCCAGGATGGGCCGACCCGCTTCATCGTGCGTTGGCGGCTCGTACCAGGGCACACAATCTTGCGGCGGCGCCGTCACGCCAGGCGGCGCGGCATAGACCTGATAGCAGATGTGCAGGGTATGCGTGTCGTCGATTGGCACGCGAATCTGGAATTCGCTGCGCGGAGAGCCGGCTTTGCCTGTCTGCGTGTAAAAAGGAAACATCACTGTGGAATGGCGGTGTGTTTCATCCTTCTCCGCGCCAAGGGCTTTGGCGTAGCGTATGCCTTTCTCGAAGCCGTATTGCGTCGGCGCCACATAGATTTCCTCAATGCCCACGCCCCATTTCTTGCGTGTGTGAATGGTATGATCGCCACTGGCGACGCGCGCTTCAAGTTTGCCTTCGCGCTCCAGCATATATTCAAAATAATGGCCATGCGCATAAACGCTGTGTGCGGGATCGCCAGTGTTTTCCTGACATTGCAGCCAGTTACAATCGATCACGTTGACGCCGATCTGTTTGACCGCGTTGGGCCAGACCAGCAAGTCCCACCGCGGCAACGCCGGAGCCGGGAGCGGCCCCATCCACGCGAAGACGAGTCCTCCCAGTTCCTGCACGAGGTATGACTTGAGCCTTTGCTTCAATTCGGTCTTGTTCGATTCGAGCGGGCGATCGATACATCTGCCATCCCTGGCATAGAGCCAGCCGTGATAGGGGCAGCGCAGGCCTTTCTCATCGGGAATGCCGAATTGCATATCGACAAGGCGGTGCAGACATCGATTGCCGATCAGGCCGGGAGCGCCGCTTTTGTCGCGATAAAGGACAAGATCTTCACCGAGAATCCGCACGGGTCTGACAGGATTGTCAAGCAATTGGGACGCTGGCGCGATGGGTATCCAGTAACGGCGCATCAATTCGCCACAGGGCGTGCCTGGGCCTACGCGCGTCAAGCGCTCATTGGCTTGCTGGGTGAGCATGTCTCGATCCTCCTGCAGGCATGATACGCTATCGCGCGGGGTAACTTCCAGACATTCGTTCCGGACTCCCGACGCTCGGGTTTTTGTGAACAGCCACTGGACGCGGCGACCCTCCGCGAGCCATAATGGCGCAAGCATCACACGGGAGAAAGAGATGTCCGGGGACAGGAAGGCGAGACTCGCCAAAACCAATCATTATGCAGAGTTGCTCGCCTTGCGCGACCGCCAGCGCGAGGAGGCCAAAAACGCCCTCCAGGTGATCCGCGACGAGGACTTGCCGACGGAGGTCAATCAGCAGGGCCTGATGCGGTGGTATCTGCATCCGCAGATTCGCGACACTGCGCTTCAGACAATGATATTCTTCGAACAGGAAATCCCGCCGGGCAGCCGGACGGGTCGGGTGAAATTTCAGGGCGGGCAGGTGATGATGATTATTGAGGGCGAGGGCTACACCATTCTGGATGGGGTGCGCCACCCGTGGAAATCGGGCGATGTCGTGAATATTCCGCTGCGCGCGGAGGGCGTCATCGTGCAGCATTTCAATCTCGACAAGAACAAGCCCGCAAAATTTGTCGCCGCTGAACCGAACTGGTTTGAATGCACCACGGTGGATCGCGGTTCAGGATACGAGCAACTCGAAAACGCGCCGGAGTTCAACCAGCAATCATGAGCGATCACGGACACAGTCATCAACACGGCGGGCATGCCCATGCAAACGTCGATCATCTTGCCAATGAGCAATCGCTTGGCGCGCAACTGATTATCAAGCTCGATTCCAGTCTCATGCATTCTATCGGCGTCGATGTTGGCGACACCGTGCGTGTTGCGACCGAGCGCGGGCGGTCGATTATCGCGCGACTGGGCGAGCCAAACGCCGCCGATGCCGGCACGAAGACCATTCGCCTGGACCGATTCGTGCGGCAGGCGTTAAAGGCGCATCTGAACGAAGACGTCGAAATTGAACCCGCTCGCCTGACTCCACTCAAAAAGCTGGAATTGCTGCCTGCCGTCGATGTGTCGATGGCGCATGATCTCACGCCGCATATAAAGCAGGTTCTGGTTGATAGCCGGACCCCTGCGAGCCAGGGCGCGGTGCTCTATATCCCTTTTCCGAATTCGCACGCGGGCACGACCTATGAGGTGCATAAAACGCCTGACGGGCCGGGGCTTGTGACCGCAGACACCGAGGTCGTCCTCCATTATCACGACTCGCATATCCCTGAAGGCGCGTTTGACATCACCTATGAGGATGTTGGCGGGCTCGGCGCGCAGATCAAACTGATCCGCGAACTCGTGCAATTGCCGCTGAAGTTCCCGCATGTCTATCGACATCTTGGCATTAATGCGCCGCGTGGCATCATTCTTTACGGGCCGCCGGGGTCGGGCAAGACGCATCTGGCCCGCGCCGTCGCCAATGAAGTCGATGCGCGTTTTTATTATATCAACGGTCCCGACGTCATCGGCACCTACACGGGTGAGACAGAGGCCAATCTTCGCCGCATGTTCTCCGAGGCAAGCCATCACGCGCCCTCGATCATCTTCATCGATGAACTCGATGCGATGGCGCCGAAGCGCGGCGAGACCGGCGCGCAATCGGACATCCGCACCGTGACGCAATTGCTTTCGCTGATGGACGGATTGAAGCGTGTCGATTCGGTCATTGTCATTGGCACCACCAACCGGGTTGATGCGGTTGACACGGCGTTTCGACGCCCCGGCCGCTTCGACCGGGAGATTTTCATTGGACCGCCGGACGCGCCGGGCCGCCGGGAAATTCTGTCGATCCAGACGCGCGAAATGCCGCTGGCGGATGGTGCCCTGCGTTATCTTGACGAGGTCGCTCGGCGCACGCACGGCTATCTCGGCGCCGATCTCATGGAGCTTTGTCGTGATGCGGGCCTGAGCGCATTGCGCCGCAGCGCCGGCAATCTGGCTGACCACAAGGCCGCCTTCCGTATTCCGGTGGAGGATCTGCGCGTCGAAAAGGAAGATTTCGAAACGGCCCTCACCGATACGCGCCCATCGGCCTTGCGTGAAACCATCATCAGTATTCCCGACGTCTCCTGGACAGATATCGGCGGACTCGATGAGGTGAAAAAGCGGCTGCAGGAAACTGTGGAATTGCCGCTTCGCAATCCCGGTCTGCTCACCGCAAGCGGGTTGCCGCCGCATGTCGGCATGTTGCTGCACGGCCCCTCCGGCACAGGCAAAACCCTGCTCGCCAAAGCCATCGCCAACGAATGCGGCGTGAATTTCATTTCGGTCGATGGGCCCGAAATGTTCACCAAATGGCTTGGCGAATCCGAGGAAGGCGTGCGGCAGGTCTTCCGCATCGCCCGGCAGGTTGCGCCGGCCGTGATTTTCTTCGATCAGCTTGACGCCATCGCGCCCATCCGCGGCCAGAATATTGGATCGATCACCGCGGACCGCGTTGTGAGCCAGTTGCTCGCAGAGCTTGACGGCGTCGAGCAATTGTCGCGCGTTGTGGTGATCGGCGCGACCAACCGCATCGATCTAATCGATCCATCGATCCTGCGACCGGGACGCTTCGGTTTGCATATCGAGGTTGGACTGCCGGACGCGCCGACGCGCGCGGAAATCCTGCGCATCTGCCTGAAATCGAAAGCCGCAAACGAAGCTGGATCGCTGGGCGATATTGTCGCCGCGATGACGCCGGAAACCGACGGCATGTCGGGCGCCGATATCCGGCATTTCTGCGACGAGGCAAAACGCATCGCCATCCGCAAAACCGGCTTTACCCGCGCCGCCGCGCCGACCCTAGAGGACGCGCGGGAAGCGTTAAAGCTATCGCGAACACGCATCACGGGAGCCCCTGCTCATGGCTGAGATTGAACGCACGCGCGAACGCGAACGACCGCCCATTGGCGATAACCCCTATGAAGCCGTCATGCGCTATCGCAAGGCGCTGAAAGAACGCAACCAGAATGGCCCTGTGGTGCTGCGCGCTGACGACCGCCCCTATTTTCAGGCGCGGCAGGGCAAGCTACGGTTCTTTCTCGATCCCGTCAGTTTCAAGGATACGCCGCTGCAACAATGGCGCGTGTTCACACATGAAATTCGCACGAAATCAGGTCGTCACGTACATCAGGGCGGGCTTGTGATTTACGTGGTCGACGGTCTTGGCTATTCGGTGGTCGATGGCGAACGGGTCGATTGGAAGAAGGGCGATCTTGTCCTGCTGCCGATGAAAGTTGGCGGCGTCGAGCACCAGCATTTCAATCTCGATCCCGCCAATCCGGCGGTCTGGGCGGCATTTATCCATGTGCCGATGCAGGAGTTTCTCGCTTCAGACCTTGAGCAGAAGGAAACCTCGCCGGATTTCAAGGAGAGTTGAAGCAGGAATCGAACGACGCGAAAGCTCCTTCTCGCGGCGGGAGAGGGTTGGCGCGCGCAGACATGACGATGAATCATTGAAATCTCACACGCAGCACGGGACGCCTTATGAGCAAGACAGTTGACGAAGCCAGCCGCCAGGCGGCGCTGGGAGATATACGAAAGGCGCTTGAGGTCGCCGCCGAAATTGGCGAGCTCGACATTATCGAAGGCGCTGATCCGCATCTCGAAATGGGCGCGCTTTACGAGTTGAGCCTGCGCAAACCAACGCCGCCCGTGTTGCTGTTTCGCAAGATCAAGGGCTTCCCCGAGGATTACCGCATCGCGGTCAATGTGCGCGCGTCAAAGGTTTTTGCGGCGGGTATCGGGCTCGATCTCGTGCGCAATTTCAGAAAGGGCAAACGCAAGAGCTCCGAGCCCATTGCGCCGGTTCAAGTCGCGAGCGGGCCTGTGATGGAGAATGTGCTGCTCGACAACGAGGTGAATGTTCTGAAATTTCCGGCGCCAAAATGGAACGCTGGCGATGGCGGCCAGTATATTGGCACCGAATGCATGGTGATCGCCAAAGACCCGGACAGCGACTGGGTCAATGCCGGCACCTACCGCGTCTCTGTGCGCGACGAGCGGACGCTGAGCGTTTTTATTGAACCCGGCAAACACGTCGATCTCATCCGTAAAAAATATTGGGCGCGTGGCGAACATTGCCCGATGGTCATCAGCGTCGGACAGGCGCCGGCGCTGGGCGCAGCGGCGGCGCAAACCTTGCCGGAGAATGTGACCGAATTCGCCAGCGCCGGTGGGCGCATCGGGCGCGCCATCGAACTCGTCAAGGGCCGACTGACGGGGGTTCCATTCCCCAACGATTGCGAAATCGTCTACGAAGGGTTTATGCCGCCGCCCGAAGAGGTGACGATGCAGGAAGGACCGTTCGGCGAGTGGCCGGGCTATTACACATCGTCCGGGCCCGAGCCCGTGTTGCAAGTCAAGGCGATCTACCATCGCAACGACCCGATCATGACGGCTTCGCCGCCTGCGCGACCGACATTTCCCGGCACCTATTTTGGCACCTCCGGGTCGGCGCTGTTGCGCGCGGCCTCGCTGTGGGACGATCTTGAAGCGGCTGGCGTCCCTGGCGTCAAGGGCGTCTGGAAAATGCCGGGCGGCGGTTCGCGTTTTATCAATGTGATCGCCATTGAGCAGATGCATCAGGGGCACGCGAAGATGGCGGGTCTCGTGGCGCTGGGCTGCGGTTCGTCAGCCTATCTGGGCCGCATTGTCATCATTGTCGATGACGATATCGATATCACCAACCCTGCAGAGGTCATGTGGGCAGTCGGCACGCGCTGGGACCCGAAGACAGCCACAGACATCATCGACGGCATGTGGACGGGACACATAGACCCCATGTTGCTGCCCGAGCGGCGTGCGCGCCACGAACTCGCCAACAGCCGGATCATCATCTACGCGGTGCGGCCCTTTGCGTGGAAGGAGTCATTCCCCAAGGTGAACCGCGTGCCGCCGGATTATTCTGCCGAAATTGCCGCCAAATGGGCCGGCAAAGTGAGCTTTCTCAACGAATAGAAACGTCGCAACAGGCCTCCGGAGCATTGCGCTGGAGGCCTGCCTTGAACGATTGGAATGCTCAGAGCTGTTCGAACGTCAACTTGCCGTCGGCCGCCTTCTTGATGACATAGACGACATAGTCCGCGTCGTTGCGGTCGCCTTTGGCGTTGTAGGAGAATTTGCCGATCACGGTCGTGAAGGTCATGCCGGAATGCATGGCTTCAGCAACCTTCTTGGGCTCCAGAGACTTCGCCTTTTCAGCGGCTTCCCTCAGCACCTGCACAGCCGCGTAGCTATAGAGCGTGTAGGATTCCGCGCTGATTTTCTTGTCGGCGAGTTTTTTCACGACTGCGGCGGCGGCTGGATTTTTCACCGGGTTCGGACCGAAGGTCACGAGCGAGCCTTCAACTCCCGGGCCGCCGACAGACAGGAACTCGGAATCAAACAGGCCATCTCCGCCCATCATCGTCGCCGTTACGCCCTGATCGCGCATCTGGCGCGCAATCAGGCCGCCTTCCGTATAAAGGCCGCCGAAATAAACGAGGTCCGCGCCTGCCGCCTTGATCTTTGAAACGACGGCTGAATAGTCCTTCTCGCCGGTGTTGACGCCTTCGTAAAGCACTTCGGTCACGCCCTTGGCGTTGAGACCCTTCTTGGTTTCGTCGGCAAGGCCCTTGCCGTAGGTCGTCTTGTCATGGACGATGGCGATCTTCTTGCCCTTCAATTTATTGAAAATATAGGCGGAGGCCACTGAGCCCTGCTGGTCGTCGCGACCGCAGGTGCGGAACACGTTCCACATCTTGCGTTCCGTAAAATTCGGATTTGTGGAAGCCGGCGTGACCTGAATGACGCCGTTCTCCTGATAGACTTCCGAAGAGGGGATCGACACGCCGGAATTGTAATCGCCCACGACGAATTTCACACCATCGCCGACAAATTTATTGGCGACTGAAACGCCCTGTTTGGGGTCGGAGGCGTCATCGCCCACGCTCAGCGCGATTTGCTTGCCCAGAATGCCGCCCGCTGCATTGATATCGGCTATGGCCTGCTCGACGCCGTTTTTCATGGCTGCCCCTGTTGCCGCGCTGGGGCCGGAGATCGGGCCCGCCATGCCGAGTTTGACCTGCGCCGAGGCGGCGGCGCTCCAGCCGAGGACAGCAGCCAGGGCCAAGCTCGTGTATATCTGCGCTTTCATTGTTCGCTCCTTTTGAAACCAGTCCGGCCCCCCTGATGTCCGAAGCAGCCGCGTGCGGAGAATGGCCGGTTTTTATCCTTTTGGAAAGCGAAAATCGGCGCCTTGCGACTCCGGCGCTTTGTGCTACGTTTTACCTGGCGTCAGTCGAAACGGGGCGAGCGCCTGCGCGCGCCCCCGGTGAAAACAACGATTTTTCATCGCGGGCCCTCCGGTTTCAGACCAATGCTCCGGAGGAAGACATGCGCACAAGATTGCTCGCGGGCGTCGCCGCCCTTTTTCCCATTATTTTGCTTCAGGCCGCGCCAGTCCATGCGCAAACGGCCGCCGCGCTGGCGGGTCAGGTGTCTTCCGAACAGGAGGGCGCCATGGAAGGGGTTGTCGTCACCGCGCAAAAGCCGGGCGACATTGTGACCGTCAGCGTCGTGAGCGATGACAAGGGGCATTTTGCCTTTCCCAAGGACAGGCTGGCGCCCGGTTCCTACAACTTAACGATTCGTGCGGTCGGGTTCGAGAACAGCGCCCCTGCCAAGGCGGAGGTCACTGCCGATGGCGGCGCAAACATCGACATCAAGCTGAGAAAGGCGCGCAATCTTGCCGCGCAGCTCAACAATGCCGAGTGGCTGGCGAGCTTTCCGGGAACCGAAGCGCAAAAAGATTTCCTGATGGATTGCACCAGCTGTCATACGCTGGAGCGCATTGCCCGCTCGACCCACGATGTCGATGAATGGATGACGACAATCACCCGGATGAAAGGCTATGCGCCGGTCAGCCAGACGATCAAACCGCAGCGAATGCTGGACCCGGCGCGGGCCGGCAAACCGGAAGACTACCGGCAGGCGGCCGAATATCTTGCAACCATCAATCTCAGCGCAACCGACCATTGGGAATACCCGCTGAAGACCATGCCGCGGCCCAAAGGCGCCGCCACGCATGTCATTGTGACGGAATACAAACTGCCGCGCCCCACCATCGAGCCGCATGATGTCATCCTCGATCGGGATGGCGTCGTCTGGTACTCGAATTTCGGTGAAATGTTCATCGGCAAGTTCGACACAAAAACACTGCAACATACGGAATATCCGGTGAAGCAATACAAGCCGGACGCGCCCGTCGGCATTCTCAACATCGACTTCGACAGGAACGGCAAGCTCTGGTTCGATACGATGTATCAGGGCGCGCTCGGCGAACTTGATCCCAAAACTGGCGAGATGAAAATGTATCCGGTGCCTGCCGAATATAATGATTATCGCGCGCAGCTGAATTTCGTCGGCCTGCGCCACGATGTCGATGGCAAGGTGTGGACCAAGGACGTTGGCACGAACAATGTGCTGCGCCTGGATATTGCGTCCAGCAAATGGGAAATGTTCCGACCGACGGACAAGCTGACCGGGCCGCGCGGCATCTATCAGCTGATTTCGGATTCGCAGAACAACGCCTGGCTGGCTGAATTCGGCGATGGCCATCTTGGCAGGATCGACGCGAAGACCGGCGAAACGAAATGGTTCGATACGCCAACCCCGCACGCGCGCGCGCGCCGCATGGCGATCGATGATCATGACAATATTCTGTTGACGCTGTATCGCGCCAATTCGGTGACGTATTTCGACACCAAGACCGAGAAATTCACCGAATACAAATTGCCGACGCCCTACACCGCGCCCTATCGCGCGGCCGCCGACAAGAATGGCAATATCTGGGTCAGCAATATGACGACCGACCGGGCGGTGCGGCTCGATCCGAAAACCGGCAAGACAATCGAATATTTGATGCCAACCGAAACCAACATGCGTTCGGCCTATGTCGACGATACCGGCAAAAACCCGGTATTCTGGATTGGCTCGAATCATCAGGCGGCGCTTGTGAAGGTCGAGCCGCTCGATTGAGCATAATGTTGACTGTGCAGAACGGGCGGGATCGTGAAAGCGGTTCCGCCGGTTTCTGTCATGCGGCCTTCGAGACCCGCAGGGATTGGCCGCGATAGCTCAACGCCTCGGCCAGATGAATGCGCCCGACGCCAGCCGCGCCATCAAGATCGGCCAGCGTGCGCGCAAGTTTCAGCACACGATGATAACCGCGCGCGGAAAGCCGCAGCCGCTCGGCGGCGTCGCGCATCAGCTGCGTTCCCGGCCCGTCAAGCGCCGCCACAGTTTCAATCACATTTGCGGGCGCAGCGGCGTTGCAGGCGACGCCGGGCAGGCCAATGCTTTTGAAACGTTCTGTCTGGATGGCCCGTGCGGTCGCGACGCGCGCGGCAACCTCCGCCGAGCCCTCGGCCGGCGGCGGCAAAATAAGGTCGGCGGCGGTGACCGCTCCAACTTCAATGGTCAGATCGAAACGATCAAGCAGCGGACCCGAGATTCGCGCCTGATAGGTCGCCATACAGCGATCGTTGGGCTGGCGCCGGCAGGCGTAGCCAGGCTCGGTGGCATGGCCGCAGCGGCACGGATTCATGGCTGCGACAAGCTGCACCCGGGCGGGATAGACAACCCGGTGATTGGCGCGGGCGATAATCACCTCGCCCGATTCCAGCGGCTGGCGCAGCGAATCCAGCGCCTGCGGATGAAACTCCGGCAGTTCATCCAGAAACAGCACGCCATGATGGGCCAGCGAAACCTCGCCGGGCCGCGCGTGCAGGCCGCCGCCGACAAGCGCGGCCATGGAAGCCGAATGATGCGGCGCGCGGAACGGCCGGCGATCTGTCAATTCGCCGCCGGCGAGCGCTCCGGCAACTGAATGCACCATCGAGACCTCAAGCAGTTCACGCGGGGTCAGCGCGGGCAGAATGGATGGCAGTCGCGCTGCGAGCATCGATTTTCCCGAACCGGGCGGACCGTTCATCAGCAGGTTGTGCCCACCGGCGGCCGCGACTTCGAGAGCGCGTTTGGCGCTCTCCTGCCCCTTGATGTCGCGCAGGTCAGGCTGTGGCGCGCCGATCTTCCGCACGCCCGGCTCAGGCCGGTTCATCACCTGCGTCCCCTTGAAATGATTGGCGAGCTGGATCAGCGAGCGAGGCGCCAGAATATCGATATCGGAGGACGCCCAGGCCGCCTCAGCGCCGCAATCGAAAGGGCAGATCAGCCCATGGCCCCTTGCATTGGCGGCCACTGCAGCAGGCAGCGCGCCGGCCACTGCGGTAATCGTTCCATCGAGCGCGAGTTCGCCGATGATGGTGAAACCGTCCAGCGCATCGGCGGGGATCGCCCCGATCGCCGCCATCACGCCAAGCGCAATCGGCAGGTCGTAGTGACTGCCCTCCTTGGGCACATCCGCCGGAGCGAGGTTGACGGTAATCCGCCGGGCAGGCAGCGCAAGTCCGCTGGCGACCAAAGCCGAGCGCACCCGCTCGCGCGATTCGCCGACCGCCTTGTCGGCAAGGCCAACGAGCGTGAATTTCACGTCTCCATTGGAAATCTGCACCTGGACATCGATCGGTCTGGCTTCGATGCCTTCGAACGCCAGCGTCGCCACGCGAATGACCATGAAAATCTCCCCTAGCCTTACGAAGGTTAGCGGACGATTATTTCAATTGCAAGAACAATAAGAGAACAATTTTCAGGCGCCCGACACGCGCCCCGCCAGCCGCTGTTTGATGTCCGGAATGAGTTTGGCCACATTGGCGCCATCGACAACCGAGCGGGCGTTGGCGTCGATGGCGCGCACAGCCTGCACATAACCGGCGATTTCGTCGGGGTCGCGCACCGCCTGGGGATAGTCGGTGGCAAAAACGCATTGCGACAGCGGCACTTCCATCAGTCCATGGCGCACCCATTGCGCGCCCCAGGTCGCCGAGGGGTCCGGGCCGGCCCATCCGGCAAAATCATAAAACAGGCGTTCATTGACGTAATGATCGAGGCTCTTTTCGGGTTCGCGATTGTGGCGCGGAATATCCTTCGTTCCCCAGACGCTGCGCTGCTGAAAACCCTTGATGCGGGTCATGTAACGTCCCAGCCCGCCGGAAAAATGCGAAAACTGCACCTTGAGATGAGGCAGTTCGTCAAGAATGCCGGAATTGATCAGCCGCAATGTGGCCGTCATCAGCGAGAATTCCCAACCCAGAATGCGTCCGAGATCGTCCGCATACATTTGCGGCCAGGCGATGACATTGGGCAGCGGGTGAATAAACACATACAGCCCGAGATCGGCGCAGGTCTTCCAGAATGGACGCAGCGCTTCATGATCGAGCGGCAGGCCCTGCAACTCGGAAGCGATGACGACGCCGGGAAAGCCAAGCTCGACCGCGCAGCGTTTGAGCTCGATCGCCATTTCAGCCGGCTTCAGCGCCGGGACATGCGCCAGGCCAATGAAACGCCCGGGATGTTGCTTTTCGATTTCGCGCAGGCGGTCATTGATGAGTTTGCATTTGCCGGCGTCCGGCTGATCGAAACCGGGCCCGCTCGACAGGACACAGGCGTCGATGCCGCTGCGCTCCATCATGCGCATGAAGGCGGGCACATCGGTCAGGAGGGGATTCAGCAAATAATTTGGATTTCCATTCTCGTCGAGTTGCACGGTCATCCGCGTCGGGTCGCCTTTCTGCAATTCCGGCGGCGTGTAATGGGTCTGGAAATCGACGATCATGGGGTTTCCTCAACGAATTGTGGCTAGACACTAACCTCGTGCGCGCCCGCCCGCCAGCGACCGGCGCGAAGAAATCAGTGCAGACTGTCCTTGTCAGGCACGCCGGCCGACTCAAATGTCGCCATTTCCGTGTGGCAGGCGAGAGCGGCCTTGACAACGCCCATCGCCAGCGCGGCGCCGGAGCCTTCTCCAAGGCGCATACCCAGATCGAGCAGCGGTTTCTTGCCAAAGCGTTTCAGCACGTCGGCATGGGCGCCTTCGGCTGACACATGAGCGGCAAGGCAATGATCGAGCGCATGGGGTTCAATGGCGTGCAGGATCGCCGCAGCGGATGTCACGACATAGCCATCGAGCATCACAGGCACGCGCTCCAGCCGCGCCGCCATGATTGCGCCCGCGATGGCGCAGATTTCGCGCCCGCCAAGGCGTCGCATGACTTCGAGGGGATCGCCGAGATGTTCGCGATGCAAGTCAACAGCGCGCTCCACTGCATCGATTTTTCGCGACAGGCCAGCGTCATCGACGCCAGTGCCGCGCCCTGCCCAGTCAGCGGCCTTGCCGCCATAAAGCGACTGATAAATGGCGGCCGCGATCGTGGTGTTGCCAATGCCCATTTCGCCAAGGCACAGCATATCTGCGCCGGCGATGGCCTCCATCCCGAACGCAAATGTCGCCGCAGCGGCTTTTTCATCGAGCGCGGCGGTCTGCGTGATGTCGCCGGTTGGAATATCGAGCGCCAGATCAAACACTTTCAATCCGAGGCCGAAGGTTGCGCAAATCTGGTTGATCGCAGCCCCGCCGGCCGTAAAGTTTTCCATCATCGCGCGTGTGACAGCCTGCGGATAGGGCGAAACGCCCTGCGCCACAACGCCATGATTGGCGGCGAAGACCACGACTTGCGGTCGCTCGAGCGTCGGCCTCGATTTGCCCTGCCATGCCGCGAGAAATTCGACGATGTCTTCCAGCCGTCCGAGCGCGCCAGGCGGTTTTGTCAGGCGCGCATCGCGCGCGCGCACGTCGCTGACGCAAGGCTCTGCGGGTCCTGGCATGAGTTTGAACAGGGCGCGGATATCATCGAAAGGCAGGCCGGTGGGATTCATGGAGGGCTCGCGGACTGGAGGCGTCGCGGCCTTCTACGACAAAGCGGGGCTTGAGGCGACAGGCCGGAGGCGCCCTGTCCGCAGCCCCGGCGCATCATTCCAACGGAGATGCGCCTTGACGCATCGCCGTTGGCAAGCGCGAACGCGCACGGTTCTTATAACAAGATCCGGCTGACGCGCCGAATGCTTCGGTATGACCAACGGTCAATCCGAAGCGCCCTTGGCGACAGATGTCACGCAGCCAACCGTCTGGCCAGACCCTTTTCCCAGGCGAGCGCCTGCCGCACGATGGTATCGAGATCGTCATGCTCGGGTTTCCATCCAAGCGCCCGAATACGGTCATTGGCGGCGACGATCTGCGCGGGGTCGCCGGGCCGACGCCCGGCGATCCGCACCTCGAAATCAACGCCCGAGACGCGTTTGACGGTCTCGATCACCTCAAGCACCGAATAGCCCCGGTTATAGCCGACATTGCAGGTCAGGCTGGCGCCGCCCTTGCGCAGATGCGCCAAAGCATCCAGATGCGCGCGCGTGAGATCGGTGACATGGATATAGTCCCGGACACAGGAGCCATCCGGAGTGGGATAATCCACGCCGAAGACATCCATGCCCTTGCGCATCCCGAGCGCAGCCTGCACGGCGACCTTGATCAGATGGGTGGCGTTGGGCGTCGACTGTCCGGTGCGGCCCTGCGGATCAGCGCCGGCGACGTTGAAATAACGCAGCGCTGCATAGGTCAACGGATGGGCGTGGGCGGTATCCTGCAACATCCATTCAACCATCAATTTCGAACGACCGTAGGGATTGATCGGCGACGTTTCGTCCTCTTCCCGGACAGGCGTCGTTTTGGGTTCGCCATAGACCGCGGCAGTCGAGGAAAAAATGAAATGCCGCACTTTGTTCTCGACGGCTGCCTGCAGCAGCGTGCGCGCCTTGGCGGTGTTGTTTTCGTAGTAACCGAGCGGATCGACGACCGAATCGGGGACCACGATCTTGGCGGCGAAATGAACGATCGCCTCGATATCGTGACGCTTCAACGCGTCAGTGACAAAACCCCTGTCGCCAAAGTCGCCGACCAGCAGCGGAACGTCCGGCGGCAAGGCCCAGCGAAAGCCGGTTGAAAGGTTGTCGATGACAACCGCCTTCTCGCCACAATCGCGCAACAGATGCGCCATATGGCTGCCGATGTATCCGGCGCCGCCCGTAACCAGTATCGTCATCTCGTCCTCGCTTGTGAAGTCCGTACAACACGATGTTAATGGTTTCGAAGTAATACCTTGGCGCCAAACTGGCGACAGGGCGTCATTCTAACCCTGGCTGCAAGCGTTGCGCAAAATTGATGAATCGCTGGTTAAGGCGAGCGGCTCCGCACATTCGCGCCTTGCAAGCCTCGCCAGTCGCATTCGCCAATCGGGCGTCTCGGAAACATTCCAACTCTATCAGGATGCCGATCAATGAAACAACGCATTCGCAAAGCCGTCTTTCCTGTCGCCGGACTTGGCACGCGTGTCCTGCCGGCGACCAAAGTGATTCCCAAGGAGATGCTGACCGTTGTCGACCGCCCCGTGCTGCAGCACTGCGTCGAGGAAGCCCGCGAAGCCGGTATCGAACATTTCGTATTTGTCACAGGTCGCAACAAGGCGGTGATCGAGGATCATTTCGATCACGCCTATGAACTGGAAACCACGCTCCGGGACCGCAACAAGACGAAGGAGCTTGAAGCCTTGCTGGCCGATACGCCAGCTGCGGGCGCGACCAGCTTCACGCGCCAGCAGGCGCCGCTCGGCCTTGGCCATGCGGTGTGGTGCGCGCGCGATATCATCGGCGATGAACCTTTCGCAGTCCTGCTGCCGGACATGATCACGCTGCCCGGCGCGCGCGGGGGTCGCTGCATCCAGCAATGCATGGACGCCTGGAACGCCCATGGCGGCAACATTATTGCTGTCGAGGAAGTGCCGCCCGCTGACACGCATATGTATGGCATTGTCTCCGTCGGCAAGGAATTCAACCATGTTTTCGAGATCGACGGCATGGTCGAAAAGCCGCCGCAGGGGACAGCGCCCTCGAACCTGATCATCTCGGGCCGCTATATCCTTGAACCCTCGGTGTTCGGCATTGTGGAGACGATTGGCGCGGGCGCCGGCGGAGAGATTCAGCTCACCGACGGCATGAAGAAACTGGCGGAAACACGCCCGTTCTTTGGCGTGAGGTTTGACGGAAAGACCTATGACACCGGCTCGAAAGTCGGCTTCCTCGCCGCCAATGTGGCGTTTGCCCTGTCACGACCAGACATTGCGCCCGATTTCCGCAAGGAATTAAAGAAGATCGTCGGCGCGCTTTGATCGACGAACGACCGCCCCGTGCGCAAATACGGGCGCCCATGCGAACGCAGTATGGATTACCTCTGCAGCTTCAGACCCAGCAGGAATACATTTGCAGTGTAGTCCGAGCCCGGAGCCGTTGAAATGAGCCGGTCATGCGTGAAGCTGCCGTTCACGACGATGCTGCGTGTGAGGTTATAGGCCATTTTCAGCGAGGCGGAGTAAGTGGTTTCGTGCAGGTTGACGCCTCTGTAATCGTTGAATCCGATCGAGCCGACGGCGCCGATGGTGAAATTGCGCATCAGCGCATGGGTCAGCTCAAGCGAACCGGTGTGATTGACCGTGCCGGATGAATTGGCGACGGTGGTCTCGGCGATGGTTGTGGCCGCTTTCAAGGTCGCCGTCGTCAGAGGCGTGGCGGTCCACACCAGCGACGCGTCGAGCGTGGGAGCGCTGATGCTTTGCATGCGCGCGTCAGCGTAGCTTCGTTCAGCGTAACCGGCGGCGATCTGCCCGGTCAGTATCCGCGAGAGTTCGAAGGTCGTGCCAAAGCGTGCGGAAACGCCATTGGAATCGCGGGCGAAACCTGACAGATCGAGCGCCTGATCGCGCACGCGCGTATCTACCGTGCCCTCCACAAAGGGGATAATTCCGGGCGTGATCTGATAGGCGATGCGCGGCTGAACGCCGAAGGCGGTGTAATTCCCGTTGGCGAGATCGACGATCGCTCCATTGCTCAGGGCCCCGTTGGCATTCACCGTGCGGTCGATGGTTCCATGCAGGCCGAGCGCGAGATTGCCGATATTGTCAGTTCCCCCCGCCGTCGCGCCTGTCGTGATGACCAGCGGACGGTTGGTCACGGACTGGCCAATTCCGGGTGTCCCGGGCGCCTGGGTCGTGAGCGCGCCGCGAACCTCGAAATCCGCGCTGATATCACGGGTGACGTCAATCCTGAGATCGAGTTTGCCTTGTGCGTCAGGCCGGTCCGCGCCGGGTTGCGAGAAAAACTTGTCATAGCCGAGTTCCGCCGAACCGGTGAGGGAATGGCGCGACCAGTCGGAGGCGACCGCGACTCCCGTTTCACCTCGCAGCATCCACGATCCCCCTGTCGGAGTCGGGCTGTTGTTGGGGTTATCCGCATAGCCGGTATTGGTTTCGACATAGGGCACAAGCCGCAAGCTGCCGACTCCAACGCCAACGGGCGCGAAAGGGTCCTGATCGACTTTGGGAGGCGCCTTGCGGGGAATGATCGGAATTTCGGCGATCGTTGGCGGCGGAACCGGTTCGGAGGCGATGGGACCTTGCGGCTGGACCGGCTTTTGCCGTCCCTGCGACGAGGTTGGATAGGGAATCAATGGCGGCAGGGCATGCGCCGGCGTTTTGGGGCGCCCGCGATATTTCAGACGCGGGTCTTGCGGAAGAACAGGTTTGCCGTAATTGGGTTTGCCGGGAGAATTAGGCGCGGCGTCCAATGGGCCAGCCGAGCCAGGCGTAGTCTCCACGGCGGTTCCACGAAAGCCGCTGAACGAGGGCGCAGGAACGGGCGCGGCGGGATCCACCCCCGATTGTTGCGCAAGTGCAGGAAACCCAAAGCACAGCGGGGCAAACGCGGCGGCGGCAACGTCTGCGAGAAATGTCTTTCTGCGAAAATTCGGCAAGCGATCCCCGCGCGGCGCAGAGCAAATAAAAAAACGCCTTTTCGAATAGTTAACGCCCTGTGGTTAATCATTGGTTACCTGTCCCAAAATGGCGCCCGAACGGACAGGACGCCAGGACATGACAGGCGCAGTCGCCGGATGCTAGAAGCCGCCATGACCAATCCGACAAAATCGGCTCTGCGCACCCTGGGCCTTGAGCGTTCAGGCATCGCCGCAATCGAAGCCGCGCTTTGCGATAACACGGGTCTTGCCCGGCAATTCGATGCCGCCGTTGCGCTGCTGCTCGGCGTCACAGGCCGCATTATTGTCAGCGGCATGGGCAAATCCGGCCATATCGGGCGCAAACTGGCGGCGACCCTGGCCTCCACCGGGGCGCCGGCCTATTTCGTCCATCCAGCCGAGGCGAGCCATGGCGATCTCGGCATGATCCAATCCAACGATGCGATCCTGTGTCTGTCGTGGTCGGGCGAAACGGCTGAGCTGGCCGATATCACCACCTTTTCCCGGCGGTTCGGCATTGGCCTGGTGGCGATCACATCACAGGCCGATTCGACGCTTGGCCGCGCCGCCGACGTCTGCCTCGCCTTGCCACAAGCTGAAGAAGCCTGTCCGAACGGCTTGGCCCCGACAACATCCACGACCATGCAACTGGCGATCGGCGATGCGCTGGCGATCGCGCTCCTTGAAGCCAGGGGTTTTACAGCCCGGGATTTTCAGCAGTTTCATCCCGGCGGAAAACTCGGCGCAAAGCTCGCATTTGTGCGCGATGTCATGCATGGCGGAGACGCGTTGCCCCTGGCGACTCTGGGATCGTCGATGGAAAAGGCCGTGCTGGAAATGACCAGCAAGCGGTTGGGGTGCGTTTGCATTGCTGACGCCGCCGGTCGCCTTGTGGGGATCATCACGGATGGCGACCTTCGCCGTCACATCAGGGGCTCTGGCAATCTGTTGTCGGAATTGGTCGAGAACGTCATGACGCCGTCGCCGATGACCATTGGGCCGGAGGCGATGGCCGCAGAGGCGCTGGCGCTTCTCAACGCGCGCAAGCGCTCCGTTCTGGTGGTCGTGGACGAACAGCAATCGCTTGTCGGCGTGCTGCATATTCACGATCTCTACCAGATTGGCGTCGCCTGACCTTGCTGGCGTCCGATCGCTGGCTTGCCCTGCGGCCTATGTTGTCGCACAAGGCTTTTGACAGCCTCGCCCTGCGGCGCGAATCCCGGAATCGCCATGAACAGTGAAGCTCCCGTCGCCCAGCCCACACTGGGCAAGGACGAAATTCGCGTCATCATGATCGGTCTCATGGTCGCGATGTTTCCGGGCGCGCTGGATTCGACCATTATCGGGCCAGCCCTGCCGACGATCGGTCGCGACCTTGGCGATATCGGCAATCTCGCCTGGATCGCAACCGCGTATCTGCTGGTCTCGACGGCCGTGACGCCGCTCTATGGCAAGTTGAGCGACATCCATGGCCGGCGGATCATGCTGCTGATCGCGATCGGTCTTTTCGCCTTTGGATCGCTGCTCTGCGCGCTTGCGCCGACCACGATCCTGCTGGCGGCGGCGCGCGCTGTGCAGGGCCTTGGCGGCGGCGGTCTTGTCTCGCTGGCGATGACCGTCATTGGCGACATCGTGCCGCCGCGCGAACGCCCGCGTTATCAGGTCTATACATCCATGATGTGGACAACCGCGAGCCTGCTTGGACCTGTAGCGGGCGGTTACCTGGCCGAACGCTGGCATTGGACCGTGATTTTCTGGATCAATCTGCCGCTCTGCGTTGCGTCCTGGCTGCTGACCGACTCCAAGCTTCGCACATTGCCCCGGCATGAGCGTCCGCACAAACTTGACTATGCCGGCGCTGTGCTGATCGTCGTCGCCTCGGCGTTGCTGCAACTCACGTTGAGCTGGGGGGGAACGCATTACGGCTGGACATCGCCGACGATCCTGGGTCTGGGCGCCGCAACGATCGTCTTTTGCGGGCTCTTCGTCTGGCGGCTTGCAGTCGCCGAGGAGCCGCTGATTCCCTATCGCCTGCTGTCAAACCGGATCATTCGATTCGGCGCGACCTCGGTTGGCGTCACCATGGCGATCTATGTGGCGCTGACGATCTATGTCCCGGTGTTTCTCGAAAGCGTTCGCGGTTTCTCGGCCAGCCATTCCGGCCTTGCGCTGCTGCCGTTGACCGCCTGCTCGACGATTGGCGCGGTCAGCGCGGGCCGGGCGATGATTCACATCAGGCGGTACAAACTGGTGGCGATGTTTGGCCTCACAATGGCGGCCGTGGGCCTGGCGCCGCTTTTCCTCTGGCCGCTTGATCTCTCGATCACGCAATTTGAGATTCTGCTCGGCGTTGTCAGCATCGGCGTTGGCGCCGTGTTTCCAATCACAACGGTCTCGATCCAGAATTCCGTCGCGCGCCACGATCTGGGCACGGCAATGTCGTTGATCACTTTCGCGCGCAATCTTGGCGCGGCGGTTGGCGTTGCTCTGTTTGGCGTCGTGGTCGCGATGGCGCCGCCTGCGACCGATGGCGCTGCGGCTGTCGGCGACGTGTTCCGATATGTGTTTCTGGTGGGCGCTTGCGGCTATGGCCTGGCGCTCATCCTGCTGGCTTTTATGGATGAACGCTCGCTGACCGGCGCGTCCGGGCAATTGAAATAATCGCCTCGACGCAGGGTCGATGAACTCAGCGCACAGACACCTTCACCGGTTTTGACGCGCGGGATTCCTTTCTAACCGGAACGACCGCAGGCGCCGGCGTGCGGCGTCTCTGAGGCGCAGGCGCCTTTTGCGCGGGCGCGTTCTCGTCAAAAAGCTCGGCGAGCTTGTCAGTCATCGCGCCGCCAAGTTCCTCCGCATCGACGATCGTCACCGCACGGCGATAATAGCGCGTGACATCGTGACCAATGCCGATGGCGATGAGCTCGATCGGCGAACGCTCCTCGATTTCCTCGATCACATAGCGCAAATGCTTTTCAAGATAGTTGCCGGCGTTGACCGATAGCGTGGAATCGTCCACCGGCGCGCCATCGGAAATCATCATCAGGATGCGGCGTTGTTCGGTGCGCGCCAGCAGCCTCTTGTAGGCCCAGTCCAGCGCCTCGCCATCGATGTTTTCTTTCAGCAGGCCCTCGCGCATCATCAGCCCGAGATTGCGACGCGCGCGGCGCCATGGCGCATCCGCCGATTTGTAGATGATATGCCTGAGATCGTTGAGGCGACCCGGAGCTGGCGGCTTGCCCGCCTGCAGCCAGGCTTCCCGGGATTGCCCG
This sequence comes from uncultured Hyphomicrobiales bacterium, assembly GCA_903931945.1. GTDB lineage: Bacteria > Pseudomonadota > Alphaproteobacteria > Rhizobiales > Beijerinckiaceae > Terripilifer. Next base: position 28,183 of record CAIZEI010000160.1, read on the forward strand.
CCTTTCCACGCCTTGGTGGTGAAGCCGAGAATTTCCACTTTCACGCCGCAGCGCTCCAGCGTGCGGGCCAGAATATCGGCGCATGTAGCCGCGACCGTGATCGGCCTGCCGCGCATTGAACCGGAATTGTCCAGCACCAGGGTCACGACAGTATCGCGGAAGTTCATGTCCTTCTCACGCTTGAAGGACAGCGGCGAGAATTGCCCGCGCATGTCGTCGATAACGACGCGCGTCAGCCGCGAGGGATCGAGCAGCCCCTCTTCAATATCGAACTCCCAGGCGCGGCTCTGCTGCGCCATGAGTTTGCGCTGCAGCCGGTTGGCCAGTCGCGCCACAATGCTCGACATGTTTTGCAGTTGCTTGTCGAGATAAGCGCGCAGGCGCTCCAGCTCTTCAGGTTCGCAGAGCTCTTCGGCATTGATCGTCTCGTCGAACTTCTGGGTGAAGGCCTTGTAGTCGGGGCCGCGATTTTCAAGCACGCCATGAATCGGCGGACGTCGACTTTCGGAGGCTTCGTCCGCCTCGCCCTCCTCCGAATCCTCGGGAAATTCGCCGGCGGGCGCCTCATCGGCGTCCATCTCGCCGTCCTGCATCTCGTCGTCGGAGCCATCAGCCGATTCCATATCGACCGGCGTGCCGTCCTCGTCCTGTTCGCCCTCGCTGTCGGCTTCCTGTTGCTGATCGTTTGGCTCGTCGTCGCCATCCTCATCGCCGGTGTCGTCGTGATCGAGGGCGTCCTCCTGCATCATGTCGAGCGACTGCAAAAGTTTTTGCACGGCCCTGCCAAAGGACCGCTGGTCCTCCATCGATTGCGAGAGCATGTCGAGCTCGCGCCCGGCGCGATCTTCGATGATCGGGCGCCAGAGTTCGACGATCTTTTCCGCAGCGCGGGGAGGAGCAAGCCCCGTCAGACGTTCGCGCACCATCAAGGCGACAGCGTCTTCAAGCGGCGCGTCATTCTTGTCATTGACGCCGCCGAAATTACCGCGCTGGTATTTATCCTCCAGCATTGCGGAAAGATTGCCGGCGACGCCAAGCATCCTTTGCGCGCCAATCGCCTCAACGCGCGATTGCTCGACCGCTTCAAAGACTGCGCGCGCCTCCTGGCCTTTTGGAGCGAGGCGGTTATGGATGGCCGTGTCATGGCAAGCGAGCCGCAACGCCATCGAATCGGCATGGCCGCGCATGATCGCAGTCTCGGCGGCTGTGGGTTTGCGCGAGGGTTCCGGCAGCCGCGCCTTGGCGGCGTCGCCGGTTCCAATCAGGGACGGTTTGTCGGATGCAAACGTGACTTCCATTTCGGGCGTGCGGGCCATGGCGCGCAAGCAACCCGCGACGGCGCGCTTGATTGGTTCGGCGGGGGAGGCCTGGGGCTGGCCGGGCTTGCGATTGGAAGAGGGAGGAGTGCTCATGCCGGCAATATATCAGCCAGTGCGAGCAAGTCACGCGCCGCGATATCGACGGGCCCGGAGGGTCGGGCCTCGCCGCGTCCCGGTCCATTTTCATCGGGTCTGGCAATATGGATGGTTTTGAGACCGCGCGCCGCCGCCGCCTGAAGGTCGCGCGTATGGGCGGCGACCATGGCGCATTCCTCGGGTCTGAGATCGAAGGCGGCGCAGGCGGCGTCATACACTCTGGCGTTGGTTTTGTAATCCTGCGCGATGTCCGCGCCGAGGATGGCGTCCCAGCAGACGCCGTTGTGGCGGGCAAGGTCCGCCATCAGGCTGATATTGCCATTGGAGACCGGCGCGATCAGCGCTTTTCCGCGCAGCCGCCGCAACCCTTCCACGACGTCCGGCCAGGCGTCCAGTTTCCGCCATGCGCGCAGCGAAAGTTCTGAAATGGTCGAATCAGGTAAATCGTGGACGCTAAATTCGCGCAGAATTTTCACCAGATTTTCGCGGTGGAGAACATCGAGCTTCACATAGGCGCGCGCGCCCGAGCGCACCTCTTCCATGGCGGGCTGATAGCGGTTGCGCCAGCTTTCGGCGAAGGCGAGCCAGTCGAGCGTGTAACCGAGCGGCGCCAGGGTGAGAGCCGATTCCCGGGCAACGCTCGTGCGCCAGTCCACCAGCGTTCCGAAAACATCGAAGAAAAGAGCCTTGACCATTCTCAAATTCCTGCGCCCTGGAGCTTGACCGCGCGATGCGTTTGTTGCGTTGTCGGGACGTTTCCGCCGGCCAATATAGGCTTGAAGCGAGTGGGCGTGAACTGGCCCGCACGAATGCGCCGAGACACAGGGAGACCCACGTTGAAGATAGCCCTCACTCTGTCGGCAATCGTATTGGCCCTTCCGCCGCTTTGCGCGCGCGCGGCCAGTCCCGAACTCATTGCCGCAGCCAAGAAGGAAGGCGAAGTCGTCTGGTACACGGTGCAAACGATTCCCCAGATCGTTACGCCGTTGGTCGCGGCCTTTGAAAAAGCCTACGGCGTCAAGGTGACTTACGTCCGCGCCAATTCATCCGATGTCGCGCTGCGCGTGCTGAATGAAGCCAAGGCTGGCCGCACCCTGTCGGATGTCATCGATGGCACGAATACAACCCCGATATTGCAGCGTGAAAATCTGGTGGCGTCATGGACGCCGGATGTCGCGGCAAGCTGGCCGGCATCGCTGGTGGATTCGCAAAAATACTGGGCGGCGACAAATTTTTTCGTCAACACGATCGGGATCAACACCGACCTCGTACCGCCCGCGCTTGAACCCAAATCCTGGGACGATCTTCTCGATCCCCGATGGAAGGGCCGCTTGGCCTGGGGCTCAACGGCGTCGAGTTCCGCCGGACCGGGGTTTGTCGGCCTGATGTTGAAAGAACGGGGGGAGGCAAGCGCCCGCGCCTTACTGCAAAAGCTTGCAAAGCAGAATATCGCAGCCATCCCGGTCGCCGCGCGGCAGGTGCTCGATCAGGTGATCGCAGGCGAATACGCCATGGGCCTGATGATGTTCAACCATCATGCTGTCATCAGCGCGGCGCAGGGCGCGCCGGTGAAGTGGTTGCCGATCAGTCCGGCGATGGTCACGCTCAACGTGGCCTCATTGACCCGCAACGCGCCGCATCCAAACGCCGGCAAACTGTTCTTCGACTTCATGATATCGGAAGCCGGTCAGACCATTTTCCGGAATACCGACTATCTCCCGGCGAATCCGGAAGTCGCCGCAAAAGATCCCTCGCTCATTCCCGACGGAGTCAAGTTCAAGGGCCTGACCTTTTCGCCGCAGGAGGTGGATCGCAACATGAACGACTGGGACAGGATTTTTCGCGATATTTTCCAGTAGCATTCGCGCGGCTTGCGCCACGCGATTGCGTCAGACCCTGTATTCCAGCTTACTCGCAGACCCGCACGCGGCGGCGCATCCAGCGATAGCCGTTCCAGACGTCTTCCGGTTCGAACCAGCAACGCGGGCCGGGCTCAGCATAAACCGGGGCCGGTCCGTAAGACGGCCCATAATAGGGATAGGGATTGGCCGCTCCGGCGATAAGTGCGCCAGCAGCGACGCCGCCCAGAATGCCTGCCGCCACGCCGGGCCCGCCCCAGCCCCGCCCGCCGCGCCGCCATTGCGCTGAGGCATCGCCAGCGCTCAAGGCCACCGCGCTCACGCCCAGCGCTGCAATCAAAGCGCCGCGTGAAAACACCTTTGCAAAGTCAAAACCAGCCATCGCAACCTCCTTAGCCGCCCGGATCGGGCCAGCCTGCGAAAACGTTCACAAAACAGCCCCGGAACAAGACTGCTCCGGGACGGTTAAATATCCCCTAGGCTGGCAAAACGGCAAAATCGCGGCCAAGCGCGAGCCGAGAACCGCCGTTCCCTTTCCAACGAACTTTCGCTAAAAAGCATGCGACTTTCATTGAGGCAGAAATGATGACCTATCGCCACGCGCCGCTGTTTCCTCTTGGCAAGGATGAAACGCCTTATCGCAAGCTCAGCGATGAGGGCGTCAAGGTCGAGAAACTGGGCGACCGCGAGATTGTGACCGTCAGCCGGGAGGCCATCCGGCTGCTGGCGGACACTGCGATGGCCGATATCAATCACCTCCTGCGTCCCGCGCATCTGGCGCAGCTCGCCAGAATTCTTAAAGACCCCGAGGCGACGTCGAATGATCGTTTTGTCGCCTTTGACCTCCTGAAGAACGCCAATATCGCCGCAGGCGGCGTTTTACCGATGTGTCAGGACACGGGCACGGCGATCGTCATGGGCAAGAAAGGCCGCGCCATCTGGACCGATGGCCAGGATGAAAGCGCCATCGCGGAGGGGATTCGCGACGCCTATGAGCGCAAGAACCTGCGCTATTCGCAACTCGCGGCGCTGTCGATGTTCGAGGAGAAAAACACCGGCGACAATCTGCCCGCGCAGATTGAAATCTATAGCGAAGGCGAGGACGCCTACACGTTCCTGTTCATCGCCAAGGGCGGCGGCTCCGCCAACAAGACCTATCTTTATCAGGGCACGCCATCGCTGCTCACCCATGACCGGCTGGTCGCCTTCCTGAAAGAAAAAATTCTGACCCTCGGGACCGCAGCCTGCCCGCCCTATCATCTGGCCATTGTCATCGGCGGAACCTCGGCGGAGCTAAACCTGAAGACCGTCAAGCTGGCCTCGACGAAATATCTCGACGCCCTTCCGACCGCCGGCGGGGAAGATGGCCATGCCTTCCGAGACCTTGCAATGGAAGCGGAAATTCACAAACTGACCCAGCAACTGGGCGTCGGAGCGCAGTTCGGCGGCAAATATTTTTGTCATGACGTGCGCGTGGTGCGGCTTCCGCGCCACGGGGCCTCGCTGCCGATCGGCATCGGCGTCTCCTGCTCGGCGGATCGTCAGGCGAAGGGCAAGATCACGCGGGATGGGGTGTTTCTTGAGGCGCTGGAGCGCGACCCCGCCCGCTTCATGCCTGCCGTCGATGAAGCCAGACTTGGCGGCGATGTGGTGGAGATCGATCTCAACCGGCCCATGAAGGACATCCTTGCGACGCTGACGAAATATCCAATCAAGACGCGGTTGTCCCTGACCGGTCCGCTGATTGTTGCGCGCGACCTGGCGCACGCCAGACTGCGTGAATTGCTGGAGGCGGGTCAACCGCTGCCGGACTATTTCAAAAATCACCCTGTCTATTATGCTGGCCCCGCCAAGACGCCGGTTGGCATGGCGTCAGGGTCCTTCGGCCCGACAACCGCCGGACGCATGGATTCGTTTGTTGACGCCTTTCAGGCCGCTGGCGGCTCGATGATCAGCCTTGCCAAGGGCAACCGCTCCAAAGAGGTGCGCGACGCCTGTCAGAAGCATGGCGGCTTCTATCTGGGATCGATTGGCGGCCCGGCGGCGCGTCTGGCGCAGGATTGCATTCGCAAGGTCGAGACGGTCGCCTATCCCGAACTCGGGATGGAGGCGATCTGGCGGATCGAGGTCGAAAATTTCCCCGCCTTCATTGTCATCGACGACAAGGGCAATGATTTCTTCAAGGAACTCAACCTGGGCTGAGGCGGCCCTGTCAGAAAACCTGATAGCCGTTCAGATAGACATAGGACGAGGCCAGTCCGACGATGATGCCGGTGATCATCATGCGCGTCACCCAGAAGTTCCTTGGCTGTGGCGCCGGCGGCTCATCGGCAAAAAGTATGGTTCGCTTGCTCATCGGCAATCCCCGGTTGGCCCAACCCCAGCGTTGAGATTGTTACCTATGGGAAATTCCCGAATTCCGGGTTAATATTAATGCTTGAATAATAGCTTTGCAGACCTGAAAGGAGCCGGGCTGCCCGCGATACGGCGACCCGGCTCCCCAGGGATCGAACCAGGCTCACTCGGTCTTGCGGTCCTCAATGGTCGAGCGCGCCGTCCGCTCCTGGCCCGGATTGATGTGAACGTCGATAACCGCGACCTTGCCAGCCAATAAAGCTTCATGGCCCTTCTTGATCGCCGCCTCAAGTTCGGCGGGGCTTGTCACCGGTCCGATGCCGACTGCGCCATAGGAGGTCGAGAGCGCAGCGATATCGACTTCCGGCGAGGCAATGCTCTGACCGATCCAGCGGTTGGAGACGGGCCGGTTGCGGCGACGCGCCACTGTTTCCTGATGCAGCTCATCGTTGAAATAGGAGCGGTTGTTGTTGATCAGCACAAGCAGGGGAACTTGCGCGCGCACCGCGCTCCAGACAGCGCTCGCGCCCATCAGGAAGTCGCCATCGCCAAGCACCGAAACCGTGAGGCGGTCGCGCGTGCTATTGGCGAGCGCGGCGCCTGTAGAAATACCGGGCCCCGAGCCAAGCCCGCCGCCGCCATCCTTGCCAAGATAGGCGTTCGGAGAGTGGAACGGCCAGAGGTCGCAGGCCCAGCCGCGGCAGACCGAGGCGAGCGTCACTTTTTCCGGGTCGGAGAAGGCCGCGCGCAGCATACGACCGACCGTGCGCATGGAAATCCGGCTCGGGTCTTCCGTCCGCTTCTTGCCGGGCAGCTTGTCGCGCCAGGGCGCCTTGGCGGGACCGGGGCCGAGCGCTTCCAGCAAGTCATCGACCACGCTGTCATTGCCCGCCGCCATGAACACATCCATCTGCGCCAGCGCCATGTAATTCATGTGCGCGCCGTTGTGCAGGGTATGGTCGAGCGAATTGGCGATGACCCGCGCCGGCGCCTCGGGCAGGCCCTTGGTGGCGCGGACGGCGCCGCCAAGATCGACCCAGTCGAGCGACAGGATGACATCGGCCTCGCCAACAACCGCGCGGGTTTCCGGCTCGAACTGGTTGAAGGGTTCGGCCACATGGGCGGGATGGTCGGTCGGGAAGCACGCGCGGAGCTTGAGATCCGTCATGACAATCGCGCCAAGCCGTTCGACCAGCTGCACGCGTTTGTTCCAGGCCTCCATCGACAGGCCGCAGCGGCCCATCAGGACCACCGGGCGTTTGGCGCTTTTCAGCAAAGCTGCTGCCCTGGCGATGGCGTCCTTCGCGGGGCGTGCGGGCGTCGGAGGCTGATAGCGTGCGAGATCCGGCCATTCGATCGGACGCTCCAGAGAGGCTTCCTGCAAGCCGGCGTCGAGCACAATATAGACTGGCGCCGAAGGCTCGGCGCGCGTCAGCATATTGGCGCGGCACATGGCTTCGATGAGCGATTCGGGCGAAGTCGGCTGATTGTCCCATTTGATGAAATCGCGAATATGGCTCGCCTGATCGGTCGAGGAATGGATCCAGTCGATCCAGGGTCGGCGCTGCGGCGCGTCGAGCGGCCCGGTCGCGCCCAGAACAAACATCGGCGCGCGGTCGCACCAGGCGTTGTAAAGCGACATCATGCCATGGAACAAACCAACGTTGGAATGCAGCACGCAGGCCATTGGCTCGCCGGTCGCCTTGGCGTAGCCATGCGCAATGGCGACCGAATGGTCCTCATGCTGGCACAGCACCATGGACGGCGTCTGGTTGCCCAGATGGTTGACGATGGAATCGTGAAAACCGCGATAGCTCGCGCCCGGATTGAGACTGATATAGGGGAATCCGATGCGGCGGAGCATCTGCGCTGCGACATCGCTGCCCCAGGCGACCTTGTCATCGGGCGCGCCTTCCGGCTTGTCATAATACATGTTGGGCCTTTCGCTTGGTGGTGAGCGGGGAGAAAAAGCCGCACATCGGGCGCTGACAATATGCACGCGATATCGCTGGCGAAGTGTCTTCCCTTGTTTCCTCTGGGGTGAATCGATCTTTTGGCCGGACAAAGCGCTACGCTCGCGCGCTCCGCCTTCCACGTTCGTCTAATATGGATTGAGGGGGCAGGCAATGGCCGGAATGCACGTGCGCCTCTTGCGCTCAGGCATTGCCCGCGCCACGATGCGCCATGCTTGCACACGAAGACCATGTTTCGCCTTTCGCCGGCCAGGATATCGGGACCTGGCTGGCCGGCCTCGCACGCCGCCGCCGCGATCATCCCTTCCTGATCTTTGCGCCGTTCGACGCAGCGCCGACGCAACTGACCTATGCCGCCTTTGTCGACGCGGTTGCGCGCGTCGCCTGCGGCTTGCAAAATCGCGGCGTCAGGCCGGGCGACCGCGTTCTGGTCCATCTTGAAAACTGCCCGGAATCCTTGATCGCCCGCTTTGCCTGCGCATGGATGGGCGCGATCTGCGTTGGGTCAAACGCGCTCGCTGTGGGGCCGGAAATCGAATGGTTCGCGTCGTCCACCGGCGCGATCGGCGCCATTACGCAACCCAAATTCGCGGGGATGGTCGCCGGGCATTGCCGCGATCTGAAATTTCTCGCTGTCACGTCAACGGACGCGGGCGCTCCGCCCGCAGAGAGCGCGCGCCCGGCCCAGGGGGAAAGCTTCGCGTCGCTCTATGCCGAGCCCCTGCCACAGCGTTCGCCCGACCCGCTCGCGCCAGCCTCGATCATGTTCACGACCGGCACGACAGGGAGGCCCAAGGGCGCAGTATGGACGCACGCCAATGTGCTGTGGGGCGCCCGCGTCAATGCGCAGCAGCAGAATATGCGAATGGACGACGTGTCGCAGATTTTTTTGCCGCTCTATCATGTGGTCGGCCTGTCGTGGTGCCTGCTCTCGGCGATGTGGGCGGGCGGAACCGTGGTGCTGCAACCCCGTTTCTCCGCCAGCCGCTATTGGGAAGTCGCCAGGCGATTCCGCGCCACGGTCGGCAGTCAGGTGTTTTTCACCTTGAATGCGCTCGAACAGGCTGGCGTTCCGGACCATTGTTTCCGCCAGTGGATCGTCGCCCGGCACGAGGTCGCGCGGATGCAGCGCTTCGGGCTCGATTTTGTCACAGGCTGGGGCATGACCGAAATGCTGACCCAGGCCATCTATTGCGAACCCGGCGTCGAGGCGCCCGACGGCGTGATAGGCCGCCCGGGGCAGGGCTATCGCGCACGCGTTGTTGACGACAATGGCGCGCAGGTCGCGCCGGGCGAGGCGGGCCGTCTGATGATTGGCGGCATACGCGGACTATCCATCTTCCGCGAATATTTCGGCAATGAAAAAGCAACCGCCGGGGCCTTCGATATGCACGGCTATTTTGACACCGGCGACCGGGTGATTTTGCAGGAAGATGGCTGGTTGCGCTTTGGCGACCGTTTCAAGGATGTGCTGAAAGTTGGCGGCGAAGGCGTGTCGGCGTCCGAGATCGAACGGGTTGTCGCGCGCACGCCGGGCGTGAAGGAATGCGCCGTTGTGGCGATGCCGGACGCCGATTATGGCGAGGTCCCGCTCGCCTATATCGTTGCCGAGGCAGGCCTCTCGCCCGACGCTGCGCAGGGTCTGCCGGAAGCTGTGCTGGCGCGATGCCGGGCCGATCTGGCGAAGTTCAAGGTCCCGCGCGACGTGCGCGTGCTTGACGCGCTGCCAATGGTGGGTTTCGGCAAGGTCGCAAAGGCCAAGCTGCGCGAAATGGCTCAACAATCAGCGCAGAGATGACAGGCTTCCAGCCGTTACCGATGGCATTTTGCGGACAGCATCTGCGCTTCGCCGCTGCCGGCCCGGAAATTCTTGCCACTGATGGTCGTCGTCCCTGCCTGAATCCTCGCAACCAGCATCCAGGAGCCGTCCGGGTTATTCGCCCAGGCCTCGCAAGGCACTTTGCCAATATCCTGCGGCCATTGATTGATGGTGAAAGTGGCGGCGCGCGAGGGCGCCGCGCCGACGATCAGCAGACCGGCAGCCAGCAAGGCGGCGATGAATGGATCGATCAGACGCATGACAGTCTCCATACCGGGCGCAGCAGGGCAGGAAAACCGCCCTGCAGCAGATACCGGAGATTGCCACGCGTCTTGCTAAGGATTTGCTAAGACGACCGGATAAAGGCTGGCGCCTTTCCGCCTTTTTTCCGCTCTCCGGGCCTCCTCAATGCGACCTGTTCTTCACCAGATCGTCCACGACTGACGGGTCCGCGAGCGTGGACGTATCCCCCAGCGAACCGATCTCGTTTTCGGCGATCTTGCGCAGAATTCGGCGCATGATCTTGCCCGACCGGGTTTTCGGAAGGCCTGGCGCGAACTGGATGACATCGGGCGAGGCGATCGGGCCGATCTCCTTGCGCACATGGGCGACAAGTTCCTTGCGCAACGTCTCGGAGGGCTCGACCCCGACCATCAGCGTGACATAGGCGTAGATGCCCTGCCCCTTGATGTCATGGGGATAGCCGACAACGGCGGCCTCCGATACAGCCTCATGCGCTACTAGCGCGCTTTCAACCTCCGCTGTGCCCATGCGATGACCCGAGACGTTGATCACATCATCGACGCGGCCCGTAATCCAGTAATAGCCGTCAGCATCGCGGCGGCAGCCATCGCCCGTAAAATACGTCCCCGGGTAAGTCGAAAAATAGGTCTGCACAAAGCGTTCGTGATCGCCGAACACGGTGCGCATCTGGCCGGGCCATGAATCGGTCAGCACCAGATTGCCCTCGCAGGCGCCGTGCAGTTCCTTGCCGTCGGCGTCGACAATGCGCGGCTGCACGCCGAAGAACGGTCGCGTCGCAGAGCCCGGCTTCAGCGCGGTTGCCCCCGGCAGCGGGGTGATCAGAATGCCGCCGGTCTCTGTCTGCCACCAGGTATCGACAATCGGACAACGGTCCTCGCCAACAACGCGATGATACCATTCCCAGGCTTCCGGATTGATCGGCTCGCCGACCGATCCCAGCAGCCGCAGCGAGGCGCGGCTGGTTTTCTTTACGGGCTCCTCGCCCTTTTGCATCAGCGCGCGGATCGCGGTGGGCGCAGTATAAAATATATTGATTTTGTGTTTGTCGATCACTTGCCAGCATCGGGATTCATCGGGGTAGTTCGGCACGCCCTCAAACATCACAGTCGTCGCGCCATTGGCGAGCGGGCCGTAGACGATGTAGCTGTGGCCGGTCACCCAGCCGACATCAGCCGTGCACCAGTAGATATCGCCATCGTGATAATCGAAGACATATTGATGCGTCATCGAGGCGAACACGAGATAGCCGCCCGTCGTGTGCAGCACGCCTTTGGGCGCGCCGGTCGAACCTGAGGTGTAGAGGATGAACAGGGGGTCTTCCGCGTTCATCGGCTCGGGTTTGCATTCGGCGGTCACCTTCGCGGCTTCTTCGTGGTACCAGTAGTCGCGGCCATCCTGCATATGCACCTTGGCGCCGGTGCGGCGCACGACGATCTGGGACGTCACAATTCCCGCCGCCTTTTTCAGGGCTTCGTCGGTGTTGGCTTTCAGGGGAACTTTCCGGCCGGCGCGCAGGCCTTCATCGGCCGTGATCACGACTTTCGAGTGGCAACCCTCGATGCGTCCTGCGAGCGCGTCGGGCGAAAATCCGCCAAACACAATGGAATGCACCGCGCCAATGCGCGTGCAGGCGAGCATGGCGTAGGCGGCCTCCGGGATCATTGGCATGTAAATGGTGACGCGGTCGCCTTTCTTGACGCCATGCGCTTTCAGCACATTGGCGAAGCGGCAAACGTGTTCGTGCAATTCCTTGTATGTGATGTGTCTGGAGTCGTCGGGATTGTCGCCTTCCCAGATGATTGCGGTCTGATGGGCGCGTTTGGCCAGATGCCGGTCGACGCAATTCATGGACACATTGGTGAGCCCGTCCTCGAACCATTTGATCGAGACGTTTTCGGGGCCGTAGCTGGTGTTTTTCACCTTGGTGTAGGGCTTGATCCAGTCAATGCGCTTGCCATGCTCGCCCCAAAACGCATCGGGATCGCTCAGCGATTTGTCGTACATCGCCTTGTATTTTGCGTCATCGACCCAGGCGCGTTTGGCCCAGTCGGCGGAGACGGGATATGTTTTATCGGACATGATTGCCTCCCTGCGCGAACAGGCGCGCACGATCAACGAAAAGATAGTCTATTATGCCCTTCCTCGCCGCGCGGACAAGCGCCGTCGCGTCATACTTTGGCTGATTGGACGTTGGACGTAGTTTTGCCGACGGCCATGTGTCGATTGTGCGTATCGCGCCGGCTGGTTTTGAGCTAACCTGTTGCAAAATCACGGGAGGATGCCATGCAAAAATTATTTCTTGCCTTTGCCGCCGCCGCTGCCTTTGCCTCCGTGCCGCTGGTCGCCCCGCGCGCGCAACCCGCCAAGGCAGGCGTCGACAAGCTTTATATCCTCAATTGCGGCGAGGGTCATTCCGGAGATGAATCCCGCTGGTCGCCGGGCGTCAATGTCGGCGTGCCGCGCGACGTTTCAGACAATTGCTATCTCATTCATCACACAAGCGGCTGGTTCCTGTGGGATACCGGCATACTTGACGCCATCGCCGACAAGCCGGAAGGCTCGGGGGATCCCTCCACCATTTTATGGAAGCGCCCGAAGAAGCTCGCAACGCAACTGGCCGAACTGGGCGTGAAGCCCGACGATATCAAGGCGATGGCGGTCTCGCACACGCATCCCGACCATGTCGGCAATGTCGAAATGTTCCCCAACGCCATGATCTACGTGCAGAAAGCTGAATATGACTGGCCGCTGCCGCTGGGCCTCGGACGCTTCAAGCCCGAGCATCCCGTCACCAAGCTCGAAGGCGACAAGGACATCTTCGGCGATGGCTCGATGACGCTGATCTCGACGCCTGGCCATACGCCCGGTCACCAGTCGCTGCTGGTGAAACTTCCCAAGACAGGCGCGATCCTGCTGAGCGGCGACGCCGTCCATTTCAAAACCAATTGGGACAACCGACGCATTCCTGCAGGCAACACAGACAAGGATCAGACGGTCGCCTCCATGGCGAAAATGGCCGCGATTCTGGAGAAGGAACACGGGCAGTTGTGGATCAACCACGACAAGCAGCAGAGCGCGACGCTGAATTATTCGCCTGCGTTTTATGAATAGAGTTTGTGCAGGTCGTCGCCCGTATCCGCAAGCAGGCGCATTATGACGGCAGAGGAAACGTAGCGCCTACTGGCAGTCCTTCGCCGCGCGATCAAGGATTTGCGCCACCCCCGCAAGCGCATAGGCGTCGGTCGAGGCGTTGCCCTTTTTCGAGGACGCCTTGACGAGCAGCTTCTGGCCCTTGCGCAGGGCTTCGACGAATTGCGGTTCGTCGGCGGCGTTCTTGACCCAGAGCTTGCTGCCCTTGGCGACGAGGTCAAAACTGGCTGCGCCGATTTCTGCGGTGGCCGGACTATCTGTCTTCACATCGAAGCCGACATCGAAGGCGACCTCGTTCCTGACTGATTCGCCGGGCCGGTTGGAGATGAAGAGATAGCCCTTGTCGCGTTTCAGCGTCGCAGGTTGCCGGTCGCGCGGTTCAGACAGGGCGTAGCAGGTCCGGTTCTTGCCGGTTCCGGAGGTGTAGGCGCCCCAGTCGCCAGACGTTGCAACCTTTGAGGGTTTGTCCGTTGAAGGTTTGTCAGTTTCGGCTGGTTTGCCGCCAGGCTTGGCGGCGGCGTCTTTTTTCGACGCATCCTTCTTGTCAGGCGTTTTGGCCTTGCTGTCCTTTTTGTCGGGCGTTGTTTTTTTGCCGGCGACTGCGGACTGGTTTTGTGCGGCGGCGGGCGCAGGCGCACCGAGCCCTGCCAGAGCCACCGTCACGGCGAGGCCCAAAATTCGGGCGGGAATTGAAATTGAGTTTCGAATCATAGGCCTACGTTACTCCAAAAACCGGCTTGTGCGCATCCCCGTCGCCGTCAACAGGCTGCGGATTGGCAAACCGGGGGCGTCCCGCCCGATCTGGTGACGTAATATCGCAACAGACCCGGCAAATTTGCGGCATGGCCCCCTGCGGGACTACCGTTGGTCATTCACGCCTCGTAAACATTAAAGGAATATTACGATGCAGGCGGGCCAGGCGCCAAGCGCCTTTTCTCTCCTTTCATCCCGGGGTCACTGGATAACCCATGTTTTCAGTCGTTATTTCCAAAACCTTTGTAGCATCAAGTATTTCCCGGACGGCGCTCTGCGTGGCTCTCGGTCTGTCGGTTGCAGCCGGGATGGCGAACCCGGCGGCGGCGAAACGCCGCCACACCGGTCCGGCGGCCATCCCCGATTCCATGCCTTTATGGAAGGCGCGGCCCGATGGGCCAATCATCATCGTGGTTTCTATCGCCGATGAGCGTCTGACACTCTACGATAACGGCGTCGCGGTCGCCCGCACACCCGTCTCGACCGGCGTTGCCGGCCATCTCACGCCGCGTGGTATTTTCTCGGTCATACAAAAGGACCGTCATCACAAATCGAATATCTACTCGGATGCGCCCATGCCATACATGCAGCGCATCACATGGTCGGGCGTTGCGCTGCACGAAGGCCATGTGACAGGCCATCCCGCTTCACATGGCTGTATTCGTATGCCTGCGGCTTTTGCGCAGCGTCTTTGGCCCTACACGCAAATCGGCGTGCGTGTGATTGTGTCAGATACCGATGTGCAACCGGTCGATTTCACCCATCCCAAGCTGTTTGCTGCGGCCCGCCATCCGGCGACAGCGAGCCTTGCGCCGGCCAGACCGCTTGTCTTTGCTCAGGCGGACACAGCGACTGCGACGGATGCGCGCGCCCCTGCAGCCGAGGCGGCGGACAAGCCGCAGACGCCGCCGCCCGAGCCAATCGCCACTCCCCCGCTGGTCACCGACGAAACGCCCGCCGAGGTTGCGAGAACCCCTGACATCCCGACGTCTCCGCTTTCCGCAGACACCGTGACAGGCGATCCGCCGGTCGCTGCTCTACCCGCAGCAACGGCAACCGAAGAAAAGGCGCAGGTCAACTTGTCCGCGCCCGAGACTGCCGCAGCGCCGGTCACGGTCGAACCCGACGCGACCACGCAGGCCCGCGCGCCTGCGGTGCCCGCAGACCCCGTAACAGCCGAAATCCCCGCCCCCGAAGCGCCTCAAGTCCCGGTTGTTGTGGAAGCGCCAGCCGCTGCGCCAGCGCCTGCTGTGGCCGGGACCCCGCCCGCCGAAGCGACGCCGACGGAGAAATCCGAACCTGCTCCCGTGACGGCGGCGATTTCTATTCCGCCGGGGACCGGGCATGTCGCGATTTTTGTGAGCAAGAAGCTTGGCAAATTGTTTGTCCGGCGGAATTTTCAGCCCATTTTTGAAACGCCCGTCGTCATTCGCGACCCCGCGACGCCTCTTGGCTCGCATCTTTTCACCGCGATGGACGTGACGGGCGACGGCGCCCATGTTCGCTGGACAGTCGTTGACGTGAATGATGCGCCGCCGCCTGAAGCGCCCCGTCGCTTGCGCAAGGGCGAGGTCGCGCCGCCGCCTGCTCCGGCGCCAGCGGTCTCGACCGCAGATGAGGCGCTGGACCGGATTATCGTTGCCGATGAGGTTCGCGTCGCGCTTGCCGATCTGATCCAGCCGGGGACGTCGCTGATTGTTTCGGATCAGGGGTTTGGTCGGGAGACCGGCGCCAGGGGCACCGATTTCATTGTTCTGACACGTTAAGCGGGCGGCTGGCCCCGGGTCTTGCCCGCGTCGATGGACTTGCCATGGACGCGCGCCCGCCTATATGCGGATGGTGACGTTGTTCTGGAGGCCATTATGAACCCTGTGATTTTGCGCGCCCGGTCCATTTTTAGTGCGGCTCTTCTGGGGCTCGGTGTGGCCGGCTGCGGCTACAACACCATCCCGAGCGATGAGGAGGCCGCCAAAGCCAAATGGTCCGAGGTGCAGAATAATTATCAGCGGCGCTCGGACCTCATCCCGAACCTGGTCGCGACGGTCCAGGGCTACGCCAAGCAGGAAAAAGACGTGCTTGAGGAGGTGACGAAAGCGCGCGCTTCGGCCACCCAGGTCAAGATCGACGTCAGCCAGTTGACCGATCCGGACAAGCTGAAACAATTCCAGGATGCGCAGGCGCAATTGTCGGGCGCCCTCGGACGTCTGCTGGCGGTCAGCGAAAACTATCCCGACCTGAAGTCGAACCAGAATTTCCTCGCCCTGCAATCGCAACTTGAAGGCACGGAGAATCGCATTTCCGTCGCGCGTCGCGACTATATCGAAGCGGTGAGGGTCTATAATACCGATCTGAAGACCTTTCCCGGCGTGCTCTGGGCCTCGACGCTGCAAAGCAGCTACAAACCGATGGCGGATTTTGCCGCAAACGACGCCGCGCAAGCGCCGCCGCAGGTGAAATTCTAGGGGCGGGCCGGGCGCATTGCCGTCCGCCACATCCAGTCAGGGAGCCGCTCCTGTGCGCCGGATTTTTCAACTGGTCCTCGCACTGACAGCTTTCATGGCGTTCGCCATGCCCGCCCGCGCGCAGACATTTCCGGCGCTGACCGATCGCATTGTCGATCAGGCCGGAATCATTCCCGCAGACACGCAAGCCGCGATCAAACCGAAACTCGCCGATCTGGAAACCAAATCGGGCATCCAGCTTGTCGTCGCGACAGTCAAATCGCTGGAGGGGCAGGAAATCGAGCCCTATGCCAACGCGCTGTTCCGGACCTGGAAACTCGGCGAGAAACAGAAGAACAATGGCGTGCTGCTGCTGGTCGCGCCCAATGAGCATCGCGTGCGAATTGAAGTTGGCTACGGGCTTGAAGGAACGTTGACCGACGCCCTGTCGAAAGTCATCATTGCGAACGCCATCGCGCCTGCGTTCAAGGCGGGAGATTTTGGCGGCGGCGTCGCGCGCGGCGTCGACGATATTATCACAGTTCTCACAACGGATGCGTCCGAATGGCAGAAGCGACCCTCGCTCCGCCTCGATACGCCCGAAGAGAACCAGATTTCCAACACAACTCTCGCCATCGCGCTATTCTGTTTCATCTTGCTGTTGCTGTTCTGCCGGACGTGCCGGACCGTGTTTTTTCAGGTCATGTGGGCAATGGCGATGACATCGGGCAACAGTGGCGGGGGCGGTGGTTATTCCGGCGGCGGCGGTGGCTTCTCCGGCGGAGGCGGATTTTCCGGCGGCGGCGGATCGTCTGGCGGCGGCGGCGCTTCGGGGGGCTGGTAATGACAATCTCGGTTGAAGACAGGGCGCGCGTCGGGCGCGCCATTCAGGCCGCCGAACAGGAAACCGCCGGCGAAATCGTCTGCGTGCTCGCCCGCGCGTCGTCGGACTACGCCACCCTGCCTCTGGTCTGGTCGATCATTCTTGCTCTGGGTCTGCCCTGGGTCTTGTTGTTCACTACCCATTGGCCGGTCGAACGGTTGCTGCTGGCGCAACTGGCGCTCTTTGCAGTCGCGCTGCTGGCGCTTTCAACGCCGTCCCTTCGCGTTGCGCTGACGCCCGCGCGGGTGCGTCGCGCCCATGCGCATCAGGCCGCAGCGGAGCAATTTCTGAACCGCGGTTTGACCCGCACCACCCGGCGCACGGGCGTGCTGGTATTTGTCTCGCTCGCTGAGCGCTACGCCCGTATCATTGCCGACGAGGGCGTTGCGGAAAAGGTGCCGCAGGCCGAATGGCAGGCGGCCGTTGACGCGTTGACAGGCCATATGCGCGAAGATCGGATCGCGGACGGGTTTGTCGTCGCGATTGAAGCCTGCGGCGCCATCCTGTCCAAACATATGCCGCCGCTTGCGGTCAATTCGAACGAATTGCCGGACCGCCTGTTTGTGATCTGAAGCTTACCGCAGTCGGGCGCCAGCGCGCAAAGCTTCAAAATGCCGGTCCCAGAAATCCATTCTGGTGCGATTGGGCAGCGCGCCAGCTTGCGCGACGGCGTCAAAAACCATGACCATTTGCGTTTCGGGTTCATAGCGGGGCCACTCTGGCAGGCCCTGCCCGTTGGGATCGCCGGTCCGCGCGAAATTCACCCAAAAGGACGCCATGGCATCGGCGTATGCGCGGTCCTCGTCCTTCCACGGCCAGTCCCGCCGCGCCAGATTATCAAAAACAAAGGGGATTTCGGCTGTATGGAATGCGCCCAGATTCCCGGTTGTATTCTCCCTGAAAACCGCGCCGGGCGGAAAGGGCTGCGTTCGGCTGAAATAATAGCCAAAAGCCGGCGCGCCTATTGTTTGCGCATGCAGGCGCAATTGCGTCCAGTTCTGCCAATTGAAGCCCCGTTCGCCCAACGCTATCCGCGCAGCTTCCAGCGGGTCTGAGGCCGAGTGAATTTGACAGTCTTCAAAGAAGGCTTCGCTCAGCGCGCCAAATCTTGCGCGGATATCGCTTTCCAACGCCTGCAGGGAAGCAGCGGCAGGTTGCGCCGAACCCTCATGAGAATTGGCGCCGGATATCAGCGGAATGCGATTTTGCTGTCCGGCGGCATAGATGGCGTGCACGCTTTCAGGGATTGCATGGCCATCCACGATCAGCCATCCGGACAGCCGCAATTGCGCCTGCGCGCGCGCGAGTTCTGCGCCGCTGACGCCCGGCGGCGGCAATTGCAAGTCTGCTGCGGGTATTGTGCGCATTGCGTCGACCGAGTTTGCGCGATGGCGCGCGGCGAACGCCCGACCCCGATCCACCGCCTGCTCAAGCGTCTGCATCGACCCGCCGCCAGGCGCCCCTTCGGGGGCCATGGAGCCGCCGCTCTGACAAATCGCGCGATGGATGAGCCCGCGCGTCAGGGGCGAGGCCACAAGGCAGCACACGCTGCTTGAGCCCACCGATTGCCCGAAAATCGTGATGCATCCAGGGTCGCCGCCGAACCCGGCGATATTGTCCCGCACCCATTCAAGCGCCGCGATCTGATCGAGGAAGCCAAAATTTCCCGAACTCCCGTGCGGAGATTCAGCATTGAGATCGGGATGCGCGAGAAATCCGAGCGGCCCCAGCCGGTAATTGATGGCGACCACGACAACGCCGCGCCGCGCCAGATTTTCCCCATCGAACAGGGGAATCGAGCCTGAGCCGTAGCAGAAGCCTCCGCCGTGAATCCACACCATCACCGGGCGTCGTTCATCGGGTTCGCTGGCTGCGCTCCAGATGTTGAGGTAGAGACAATCCTCGCTATGGGGCTCCTCGCCAAAGTCCGAGATCGAGCCCCTGGGTCGGGGAGCCTGCGTGCAACACGGGCCATTTTTGAGCGCCGGTCGCACGCCGCTCCAGGACTTTGCTTTTTGCGGCGGGCGCCAGCGCAGGGCGCCGACGGGCGGCGCGGCGAAAGGAACGCCACGGAAGATTTTGACGGAAAAATCAGGCGTCAACGCGCCTGCCAACTCGCCAGCTTCGACGCGCACGCGGCCGCTGCTCCAGGTCATGTGCGAACCTCCCGTTTGCCGGCGTTAGCGCGGCTTCATTGCTGCGGATGCTGGTTTGGCAGCTCTTTCAATACGTCAGCGGCGGTGCGATTCTGCCGTGCGACTTCGCCGCGCACACGGTCCATTGTTTCGTTCACGTCATCGACCACCTTGTCAACATTGACCGAGACAAGCTTGCCGTCGCGCTTCACGATGCGCCCGTCGATCATCACGAGATCGACATTCGAGGGTTGCGCCGACTGCACGATCATATGAACAGGCTCTGTCATCGGCGCCATGTTGAGATCGCGCGTGCGCACCAGAATGAGGTCGGCGCGCTTGCCTGGCGTGAGCGAGCCCACCCTGTCGGCAATGCCGAGGGCTCTCGCGCCATCGATGGTCGCCATCTCAAGCACGCGTCGCGCAGGCAGGGCGAATTCGCTTTGCCTGGCGCCATCGCCGATGTTCTGCATGGCTTTCATGATCGAGAACATATCGCAATTGCCGCAGAGCAGCGCTGTATCGATGGACGGGCTCACCGCGTCGCCCGCGCTGAGCATTTCGAAAATCGGCGTGACGCCGAAACCTGTGCGCAATTCGGTGAACGGACTCAGACTGAGGAACGTTTTCGTTTTTGCAATCAATTCGAGATCGGCCCGATCGGTGTTGGTGTTATGCACCAGCAGCACATCGGGGCCGAGCAGGCCAGCGTTGTTCAATGCGCGCACGCCGCGCTTGGCGAGGAACACGTCGCGCGTTGTCCCCATATGCGAGGTGATACGCCAGCCCGCCTTGCGCGCGACCTCCCATTCTTTCACGCAGATATCGATGGTGTTGTTTTCCGGGCCACGCGAGGCGATGCCGAGTGTGATCAGCCCGTCAAGGCGCGGCAGCCACTCCCTTTGCACGCGCGCAACGTCGTCGAGGGGCAGGGGCTGGTTCTGCCCGGTCTTTCGCGAATAGCCATAGGAGAAGAGCGCGCGCCCGCCAAAATCCTTGTGAGCCTGCAACTCGGCGTCGGCATAGTCGGGCGACAACAGGTTATGCGACCAGTTATTGACGCAGGTGACGCCGCCATTGATCGATTCTGCAAGCCCGAGCCGCACGCCGCGCGCGTTATCTTCGGGCGTGAATATGGCGCCAAGCACACGGCTGTAGGGGAAGTAACCAGTCTTTTCCTCGTCCCCGGCCATGTTGCGGGCCGCCGTGCCCCACATGTGCCAGTGTGTTTCGATCATGCCGGGCATGGCGATCATGTTTTTGGCGTCAATCGAGGCGACGCCCGGCGCGGCAATGGATTTTGCGACTGCGATGATTTGTCCGTTGCGCACATGGATATCGCCGCCGGATATATCGCCAAGGACGGGGTCCATCGTCAGAATATGCGCATTGCGGATGATATATTCGCCCCGCTCGGGCAGGGCGCCCGCAGGACGGGCGGCGCTCTGCGCATGGGCGGGCGCATTCAGGCTTTGGGCCGCCGCCAGCGACCCGGCAGCGATCCCCATGGTCAGGGCTTTCCGGCGGTTCATCCCCCTAGCGTCGCAAATGTCGCACATATCGCTTCCTCGCTCGATGCTTTCGCGCAATCTAGCCTGACTGGCGGACAATGTCGCGCTTTGCGGCGCCGCGGAACCATGCTACCGGCTCGCCAGATCAGACGCAGGGGATTGCGGATATGTCCTTTGACTTGGCTTTGAGATGCATTTTACGTGGCGCGGGGTTGGGCCTTGCCGGACTGGCGGCGCTTGGCGCTGTGTCTGCGGCAGCCGATCCGGTGGAGGATTTTTACAAGGGCAAGCAGATCACCTTTCTTGTCGGGTCGGACCCGGGCGGCGGCTACGATCTGCTGGCGCGGTTGGTCGCCCGCCATATGGGCGATTTCATTCCCGGCGCGCCCAAAATGCTCGTCGAAAACATGCCGGGGGCTGGCAGCGTGTTGCTCAGCAACCGCATCTATAATATCGCGCCGAAGGATGGCACCTTTATCGGGCTGGTGCAGCGGGGCGTGCTGATTTCGGAACTCACCGGCCAGCCTGGACTGCACTACAATCTCGCCAAATTCAACTGGATCGGCAATGTCTCGGCTGAATATGCCGTTGTGCTCACATTCAAGAACTCCCCCATTAACTCCTTCGCCGATTTGCAGAAACGCGAGACCGTGGTCGGCGGCACCGGCGCGACGTCGGATTCAGAAGCCTCCGCGCGTATCCTCAACGGCATTATGGGAACGAAGTTCAAGATTGTTTCCGGCTATCCCGGCACGGCCGATGTGATGCTGGCCGTCGAGCGCGGCGAACTTGACGGGTTGGCCGACCTGTCGTGGAGCGAGATCAAGGCCAAGAACGCCGGCCTGCTGGCGACGCACAGTCTGAAAATCCTCGCCCAGCATTCGCTGACCAAAGCGCCTGACCTGCCCGACGTTCCCCTGACAATGGATTTTGTCACCAATGAAGACGACCGGCCCGTCGCGGAACTCTATTACGCGATGAAGAGCGTTGCGCGGCCCATTCTGTCGGCGCCGGGCATTCCCCCCGAACGCGTGGCGGCCTTGCGCAACGCGTTTGACAAGATGGTGCTCGACAAGGACTTCCAGAACGACTGGCGCGCCTCCAAGCTCGATCTCAATCCCACGAGCTACAAGACCATCGAAGCGTTTATCGATCGCACCACGCATGAGCCCGAACGCATTCGCCAGCGGATGAAAGACCTGCTCACGCAAAGGCAGTGAAGCCCGATTGCGTTCCTTCGATTACCCGTCATACTGGATCTGACCGGCAAAAGCCGGCGGGAAAGAGGGAGCCAGCGCCATGGATCGGTCCGTTATTGCGCGTGACTGGAGCCGGCGGATGGCGCTCATTGCTGGCGCCTCCAGTCTTGCCGCGCCGCGTTTTGCGCTTGCGCAGGGCGCTTCGGATAAACGCAACCTCGCTGGACTCATTGCGTCCTACGCAAGCGGCTTCGATCTTGCCAAAGCGCCCGCCAATATTGTTGAAGCCGCCCGGATCGCCTTTATCGACACCACAGGCGTGATGCTGGCCGGCAGCCATCAGGAGGTCGCCCATATCGCCGCCGATATGGTGAAGGACGAGGGCAGCGCGCCGGCGGCTTCGATTGTGGGAAGCAAGCTCCGCGCGTCGCCACAACTTGCCGCGCTCGCCAATGGCGTCGCGGCCCATGCGATGGATTATGATTTTACCTATGCGAGCGGGCAGGCGGTTTCGGCGGTGATTCCCGCGCTGCTGCCATTGGCCGAAGCGCGCGGAGCCAAACCCGCTGAAACGATGGCGGCGTTCGTCATCGCCTGCGAGGTTGCGGCGCGTCTCGTGCGCGCAAGCCCGAAAATATCGGCGCTCGGCGGTTGGCACGCCACGGGCATGGTCGGCAATATTTCAGCCGGGGTCGCCTGCGCGCGGTTGCTGAAACTTTCGCCCGCCGGGATCGCCAGCGCTGTGGGCATAGGCGCTTCGCTGGCGAGCGGCGTGTCGGCGAATTTCGGCACAATGACCAAGCCGCTGCATTCGGGAAACGCTGCGCGCAACGGCGTGACGGCGGCGCTCCTGGCGGCGCGCGGATTCACCTCAAGCGCAACGGCGCTGGAAGGCGCCAGCGGTTATTACGCGACCTTCAGCCGGGGCCTTTCAACGGACTTTTCCGCTTTCGACGATCTTGGCCGCGTCCATAATATCATCGACCCCGGCTATTCGCTGAAGCGCTATCCGTGCGGCGGCCTGTCGCATACCTCGATCGACGCGACGCTGGCCCTGCGCGCAGAACTTGGCGCAGGCGTGAGCAAGATCGCCAGAATTGAGGTCGGCGTCACCAAAAACGCCTTCCAGCGCATTGGCTCGGCCTATCCCGACTCCATTGAAAGCGCAAAATTCAGTATGCCCTACATCGGCGCATGGACGGCGCTTTATGGATCGCCGGGCATCGACACATTCACGGACAAGGCGATCGCCGACCCGGCGGTCAAGGCGTTCGCGCCGAAAATTTCGCATCATGTCGATAGCGAATTTGCCGATGAGATCGCCACATCGCCGGGCCGGGTGGTTGTCATCCTGAACGATGGCGAACGCCTCGAAAAGAAGGTCGTCTACGCCAGCGGTTCGCCGCAAAATCCGATGACATCGCTTGAAATCGAGGCGAAGTTTCTCGATTGCGCCAGGCAATCCATCGATGCGGAGCGGGCAAGGAAAATTCTGGCGTGGCTTGGCGATTTGCCAAAGCAAAGCGCGTTTGATGAATTCTGGAAGCTGCTCGGGCAGGCGTGAGTTGGTCCGCAGGAATTTCGACACCATTGCCCACAGGCCGGCAATAGCGCATTCTCGGCATTGTATCGGCGCAAGGCGCGGCAGGGGAGGCTCGGATGCGAAAGGTCGTGATTGCTGCATTGGCGTTGTTTGGCGTTGCGCTGGCCGGCCCGGCGCGCGCGCAATCGGGCGATATCAAATTCTTCATTGGCGCTGCGCCCGGCGGTCCGGTGGAAGCCTATGCGCGCATCGTCGCCGAACATATGTCGCATACGCTTGGCGCCAATATCGTGATGGATATCCGTCCCGGCGCCAATGGCGTTGTCGCGGCGCAGGCGGTTCAGGACCTGCCGGCCGATGGCCGTTCGGTCTGGGTTGCAACGCAATCGATGATCGAAATCAATCCCTTTGTTTACCCCGACATGCATTGGGGCATCGATGATTTCGTGCCGCTCATCAAGGGCGTTGAAGCGCCTCTTGCGCTGATCGCCAATCCGGATGTCCCCGCACGAACGCTGCCCGAGCTGATCGCCTGGGTGAAGGCCAATCCCGGCAAACTCTCGATCAGCTCCTACAGTCCGGGCACGCCAGGGCATTTTCTGGGCGTGCAGATGAACCAGCGTTTCGGGCTCGATCTGGCGCAGGTCAATTACAAGGGATCGACGCCACAAATCACAGATACGCTGGGTGGTTATGTCAAGATCGGCTTCTTCCAGACTGCGCCGGTCATTCCGCATGTGCAGACGGGCGCATTGCGTGCAATCGCGGTGACCAGCGCGACGCGTTTTGCCGCCATGCCCGATACGCCAACGTTTGCAGAACTTGGCTATCCCGATTTTCTGGCGACGGTCTGGTATGGATTGCTGTTGAAAAAGGGCACGCCCGTCGATGTCGTCGCGAAGTTTGAGGCTGCGGCCAAAGCCGCGCATGCCGATCCCAAAGTCCGCGCGGCGCTCGCGCCGCTGGGGGTTGACGTTGTCGCTGTCACACAACCGGAATTTGGCAAGGCGATCCATGCGGGCGCCGGGCATTGGGGCGCGCTTGTCAAAGCGACTGGTTTTAAAGCGAGCGAGTAGACGCGTCTCCCCTCCCCGTTCCTGACGGGGAGGGGCAGGGGTGGGGCAAGGCGCGCTGGCATTATTCGAAGGCCTTTCCTACGCTTTCATCGGCTGAACGATTTCCGCAGCAATCAGCCGCACATTCGCAACCGTCGGGATCATCTTGCACAGGATGAGTTCGAGCCCCATGGCTTCAAACCGGCGCAATTGCTTTTGCACCTGCGCAGGCGTTCCCATACAGCCTGCGCGCGTGGCGGGCAGCATCCGGCGTTCGATCTTGCGCTTGTCGCCATTTGGCTCGACCTCAAAGATGCGCGCGGCAGCGCTTTCAAGCGCGGCCTCCGGACTCGCGCCAATCGCCACGAACGGATTGAGGCCATAACGAACCTTGCGCCCGGTTCGGGCGCAGCGCTGGTTCATATCGGCGATCGCCGCCTCGATGCCGCGCAGCGCCTCGTCGGACGATTCGGCTTCCTTCGGAAAATTCACAAACCACCAGTCGCAGGTTTCGGCGATAAAATCGCGACCGCGCTCGCCGCTGCTGACCGAATAGATTTCAGGCGGCGTGGGCGAGGCCGGTTTGAGCAGCAACCGCGCGTCCTCGATCTGGTAGTGTTCGCCGGCAAGCGAAAAGCTCTCCTGCGTCCAGAGCCCGCGCAGAATCGCGATGAACTCTTCTGCGCGCCGGTAGCGAGCCTCCCCGTCGAGCACTGTTCCGCCGAACATGCGGAATTCTTCGTCAAACCAGCCATTGACAATATTGATCGCCATGCGGCCGGGGCAGATGCGGTCTAGCGAGGCCGCAAGTTTGGCCGTCATCACCGGGTCCCACAGGCCGGGATGCACAGCGACCAGCGCGCGGATATGATCGAGCCGCGAGGCGATCGCGCTCGCCATCACCCAGGCCGCGATGTCATTGCCCAGATGCCGTTCGGCAAACAGCGCAAGATCGAACCCGGCCTTGTCGGCGGCGAGCAGCAGATCGAGCCCGTGTTCGAATTGCCCGTCGCGCTGGCCGGCGGGCAGCGGACTCAGCGCTTGTTCAGCGGCTTGCGCGACTTCAGGCGAGCCGGCGGTCGCCATCGGAATCGGCGCGTAAAGTCCAAATTGCATGATTTCTTTTCCAGCTTGGGGAATTATCGGTCCAACGCTTTTTTCAGGCGGTTCACAACCTCCGGCGGCGCGTTGATTGCATTCTTCAAAACGGTATCCACCTCTTCGCCCGTCACAAGGCTGACCTCGATATTGCCGCGCGCGGCCTCCTCGATAAAGGCGGGGTCGCGCATGGTTGCGGCAAAGGCGTCGCGCAGGATTTTGGCGCGTTCTGGCGGCAAGCCGGGCGGCGCGAGGAACGGGCGCCCCATGGTTTCGCGCGCCAGCAGCAGTTCGAGCGCCTGATGCGCCACCGGATCGGCGACCTTGTCCCGAATGCTGGCGATTTTCGGTCCGCCCGGGATTGGGTCTG
Source organism: uncultured Hyphomicrobiales bacterium (assembly GCA_903931945.1). Classification (GTDB taxonomy): domain Bacteria; phylum Pseudomonadota; class Alphaproteobacteria; order Rhizobiales; family Beijerinckiaceae; genus Terripilifer. Next base: position 54,006 of record CAIZEI010000160.1, read on the forward strand.
CTCCCGTCTGGAAGAGCAGATTGATTTTGTTGTCGCGGATCCAGTCGGGATGCGATGCGGTAATGGCGCTCCACGACCAGTAGGCCAGGCCGCCCAACTCGCCGGTTTCAAGTTGCAGGCCGGCTTCCGAGGTGTCGCGATAGCCCGAAATGATCTTGAATTTCGTGCCCGCCAGATTGTTATAGGCGCGCGGCATGATTTCCGAATCCGCGCCAACGCCGGTGCCCGGCACCAGAAGCTCGGTTTTTTGCAAGTCGTCGAAGGTTTTGACCGGCGAGGTGCGCCAGGACAGCGCGATCGTGTTTTCGCGGTTCATGCTGCCAATCCAGGTGAACTGCAGGGGATCGAAATGATTGTCCTGTCCGAGCAGCCGCTCAAAGGCGAGGCCTCGTCCGATCGTTCCGAAAACCGTCCCATCGCGCACCGCTATGCGGCTGAGATAGTCGACTTCCTTCAGGCCCCCAGCGCCAACCATGTACTGGAGGATGATCGTGGGCTTGCCCGGAATATGTTCGCTCATGTGGTGGGCGAGCAATCGCCCGTAAATGTCATAGGTCGAGCCCGCGCCCGAATAGACCAGCATCGAGATTTGCTTGCCCTTGTAGAAATCGTCGGTCGTCTGCGCCTGCGCAGCGCCGACGGTCAAGCCGAGGGCGGCGATGAGGGCTGTGCGGAAAATGAAAGACAAGGCGTTTCCCCGGAGCTGACGGACATGACGGACTGTCTATAGCGCGAGAACGCGGCGATGGCCA
>CAIZEI010000161.1 GCA_903931945.1 uncultured Hyphomicrobiales bacterium
TCGATGCCCTTGAGCAGGTCGATATCGACGCGGTTGACCTTTGCCACGGGAGAAAAACTGGCGCTTGCCGCATGCCAGACAAAGGCGTCCGCCGCATTGAAGTCGACGACGGGGGCTGCGGCTGGCGCCAGACGCTCCAGCGCGTCGGCAATGCGGGCGAGCAGGGGGGCGAGACTTTCAGGAGGATTGACCGGGGCTGACATGAGCGCTCTTGTTCCAGACTGTGGCTGGCCTATATCGGCAATGCCTCGCGCCGTAAATGGAACCGTCTGTGCGCATGGATACGCGGCTGAAAATGGCTTTCGTCGTCGCCGCCGCTGTGCTCGGGATCGCGGTGGGAAGCCTGTCGGCGCGTCCGGCATGGGACGCGTGGCGGCAGGTTGAGGCCGGCGATGACCCATCGGCGTTGGCCGATCTTCGTGTGGAGAAGGTTCTCACGCCCGCTCGCGCGGATGCGGAAATCCATGCGGCGATCGAAGCGAAAGACCTCGATCTCGCGATGAGTTTTGTCGAACTTGCCAAAGCTGGCGACGTCGCTATCGACCCTGGCGAAATCGGGAAAATCAAGGCCGCGCAATCCGGCGGTTGCCCCGCAGGCGTGATGAGCGGCCTCGCCAGCGGCGGTTTTAACGACAATTGCGAACTGACGGGCGTCATCCTCCGCGACGCCAGCGGCTATGGCGACATCGCCGACATCTATCAGCAGGGCGGCAAGTTGCTCGCGGGGGAGCCGGTCGACAGATTGCTGCTTGGCTTTGCCGCAGCGGGACTGGCCTCAACCGTCGCGCTCGCAGTCACATTGGGCGCAAGCGTGGAGGGGCGCGGCGGATTGAGCGCAGTCAAGGCGCTCTACCGCGCGGGGCGATTTTCAAAGCCCCTTGCCGCCAGTCTCGGGCGGACGATTGGCGCTGCGATTGACACAGAGGCTGTCAAAACCATGTCGTCATCTGCGCTGCGCCTTGAAACTGACGCTGCAATGTCAGCCGCGCAAAAAATCATTCGCCCGACGGCGCTGTCCGAACTGACAAAATTCAGCGCCGATACGCGAATGATTGCAAACGAAACGGGATTGCGCGGCGCGCAGGATGCGCTGTCTGTCGCGCAGTCGACGCAGGACGTCAGTCAGGCCGCGCGTCTGGCCAAAGCCAAAGGGCCGGCCACGCGCGCGATTTTGCGGCTGTTCGGTCGGGGTGTTTTGTTTGCGGCGGGCCTCGCCATGACGGCAGTTGGTTGGATATTCGCCTTTATCGTCTACCTGTTTGCGCTGGCCCTGATGTGCAGACGGCTTGGCTCTTGGGCGGGCCGACGATTTTGGCGCCGCCAACGCCTTGCATCCCGCCCCAAACTCATATAGGAGCCCCCTCATTCCACAGGTGGATTTTTAGCGCTGCTGCTTCAAGCTGCGTTCCGGTGGTGGGCCATCCGGCCTTCCAGCACGTCCGCCGAGGTTCAACCGGAGAATACAGTATCATGGCATTGCCTGACTTCACCATGCGTGGCCTTCTGGACGCCGGCGCTCATTTCGGCCATCAGTCGCACCGCTGGAATCCGAAAATGGAGCGCTACATTTTCGGCGCCCGCAACAATATCCACATCATTGATCTCGCCCAGACCGTGCCGCTGCTGCATCAGGCGTTGAAGGCCGTCTCGGATACGGTCGCCAAGGGCGGACGCGTTCTGTTCGTAGGCACCAAGCGTCAGGCGGCCGAACCCATCGCCGAGGCGGCCAAGCGCTCGGCCCAGTATTATATCAACTCCCGTTGGCTTGGCGGCATGTTGACAAACTGGAAGACGATTTCCGGTTCGATCAGCCGCCTGCGCAAGCTGGACGACCAGCTCAACGCCGGCGCCATTGGCCTGACCAAGAAAGAGCGTCTGGTGCTGTCGCGCGAGCGCGACAAGCTGGAAAAGGCGCTGGGCGGCATCAAGGACATGGGCGGCACGCCCGATCTGATTTTCGTCATCGACACCAACAAGGAAGCGCTGGCGCTACTGGAAGCCAAGCGTCTCAATATTCCCGTTGCCGCGATCATCGACACCAACTGCGATCCCGATGGCATCGCCTATCCGGTTCCCGGCAATGACGACGCCGGTCGCGCGATCCAGCTTTACTGCGATTTGATCGCCCGTGCGGCGCTTGATGGCATTTCGCGCTCGCAGGGCGCGCAGGGCATGGACATCGGCGCCTCTGAAGCGCCAGTCGAGCACGCGATTGTCGAGGCTGCGCCGGCTGCCGTTGAAGCGCCGGCGTCTGAAGCCTTCGAGGCGCCCGCCGAGGCGTTTGAATTGCTCACTGCGCCGCGCGGCGCGCCGGACGATCTGGCCAAGCTGCATGGCGTGGGTCCGCAGCTTGTCAAGAAGCTCAACGACGGCGGCATCTTCCATTATTGGCAGGTGGCGGCCATGACGGACGAAGACGCGAAAAAGGTCGACCAGGATCTCAAGCTGAACGGTCGCATCGAGCGCGACGGCTGGATCAATCAGGCGCGCGGCCTGATCGCAGGCTGAACGGTTACAACTGGAAACGGGGGCTCCCCCGGGTGATGCAATGGACCGGCGGAGCCAAAGGGTTTCGCCGGTGAACTTTTTCTCTCCAGCGGCATGTTGCTTGGGCCGCACAAACCGGAAAGGATAGACACATGGCGACGATTTCGGCCGCACTGGTGAAGGACCTTCGTGAGAAGACCGGCGCCGGCATGATGGACTGCAAGGGCGCTCTTACCGAGACGAACGGCGATATTGAAGCGGCCGTCGACTGGTTGCGCAAAAAGGGCTTGAGCAAGGCGGCCAAGAAATCAGGCCGCATCGCCGCCGAGGGGCTTGTCGCAGTCGCCGTCTCCGGAGTCAGGGGCGTTGTCGTCGAGGTCAATTCCGAGACAGATTTCGTCGCCCGCAACGAAGAGTTCCAGGCGCTCGCCAGGTCGATTTCGCTGGTCGCGCTGGAAACGGGCGAGTCCGATGTCGAGAAACTGAAGAACCATCATTATCCCGGCGGCGGCACGGTGGCCGACGCCATCGCCAATTCCATCGCGACAATTGGCGAGAACATGACGCTCCGTCGGGTTGCAAACCTGTCGGTCGCCCATGGCGTGATCGCGCAATATGTCCATAACGCGATCGCCGACGGCCTTGGCAAGATCGGCGTGATCGTGGCGCTGGAATCGACCGGCGCACAAGCCGCGCTGGCCGATCTTGGCCGCAAGATTGCGATGCATGTCGCGGCGGCCTCGCCTGTGGCGCTCGACGCTGCGGCGGTGGACCCGGCGGTTCTTGAACGCGAGAAAAATGTGTTGCGCGACAAGAATGCGGGCAAGCCCGCCAACGTGCTGGAAAAGATCGTCGAGTCCGGTCTCAAGACCTATTACAAGGAAGTCTGCCTTGTCGATCAGGCGTTCATCCATGAACCCTCGAAATCGGTGGGCCAGATTGTGGCCGAAGCCGCCAAGGCTGCCGGCGCGCCGGTGGCGTTGAAGGGCTTTGCCCGCTTTGCGCTTGGCGAGGGCATCGAAAAGGGTGAAGAGCCCGATTTTGCGGCTGAAGTTGCGAGCATGAGCAAGGGCTGAGAAGCCCCGCGTTCCGTGCATGGCTCGTCGGCGCAGGATGGAATTGCCATGCAGCGATTCTATTAGTATTTATTTGATGAAATTCAGGGGCGGCGATCCGGTGCAACCGGCGCCGCCCCTGGTCCGTTGGCATTCACGCGCGCGTCGCGGGTGCGGAACCATGCAGGACGATCGATGAGCGCAAACGCAGAGGTTTCCGTTGGCGGCGTCAGGAGCGCGGCGACTGCCGCTGCGGGGCCGGTTCATCTGATCCTGTGGACAATGTGCGGCGTGCATTTCCTGAACGACATGATGCAGTCGCTGATTTCGGCGATTTTCCCGATCCTCAAGGTGTCCTATCATCTCGACTACTTCATGGTCGCGATGCTGGCGCTGGCGTTCCAGA
>CAIZEI010000162.1 GCA_903931945.1 uncultured Hyphomicrobiales bacterium
ATGCTCATTTTCGCGCGACCGCAAATATTCAGTGAACCCCAACGGAACCGCGTCAATCAATACAAACGCCATCCGGCACGTCTCATCATAGTGATTGCGCCATGCATGATTGGTGCCTCGCTGGATCATCACGTCGCCCTGTTTCAGCGTGACGGTCTCGCCCCGATCAAGCTCCATATCGATTTTGCCTGACAGCACGATAATATAATCAATCGTCTCTGTGCGGTGCATAACGGCGGCATTGTTCGGCGGATAGTCTGCAATCATGAATCGCGTGCCGTTGACAGGTGGGTAGGTGCCAAGTTTACGCGCGCCCATGTCTTCAGCATCCAGCCCCACTGGCATCGTGCAGGGCGCGCTGTCAGTGCTCCACATCAGGGTCGTAAACTGGCCCGGTCGCCCGCCGCGAATATTCTGAGCAGGACCATCGACAATAATCGTGGCGTTGTTCTGCGCGTCGTGCCCGGTGACAATGCGGCGGACAGGCGTGGCTTGGTTTGCTGACATGTCATATCTCCCCTTGATGAAATTTCAATTCCAGTCGAGCGGATAACGCTCGACATGGACATCTCCACCCGGTCGCAAACGAATCACATTGACCGTCTGCGCATAGTCCGGCGAGCCAGAATAGTAGGCAGGCACGGGCCCCTTGCCCACGCCGATCGCGCGATTCCAGTGCCCAAGCGCGAGATAATGCGCGCCTGTGGCGGCGATTTCATCATCGCCAAGCAACCAAGAAGCGCGCGGACGCTTCGAGCGATCCGGGACTGGATCGTAGTGCCCATGCGCCATGGCAATACGCCAGCGCGCGCGCCACTGTGGCGCAACTTCAAGCGGATTCATATCGCCATAGTCGCGATGCGGCCGCCCCCAGACTTCCAGTCCGAGCGTTTCGTAAACCACGGCCTCACCCGCCGTGACGCCAAGAATATGCAGGTTTTCAACAGCGGTGAGCCCTCCGGCGTCCCACATCGCTTCGTCGATCGCCGGGTCGTGATTGCCAGGCAAAAGAATGGTGGGAATAGCAGCCGTGCGCAACATGCCCGCCACGCGGCGCACAAGGTCATGGGGAATATTATGGCAGTCGAATGTGTCGCCGCAGAGCAGCAGCGCATCAGCGTCAAGTTCTTTGGCCGCCGCGAGCACCACCGCCAGGGGCCTTGCGCCATCGCCGTTGTTTTGCCGTGCGGAATATTCGTGATCGACATGCACATCAGATGTGTGAACAACGACAATGTCTTTTAATCGGCTCATGCCGGCGTCCCATTCTGCGGAGGGCGCAGCACAACCAGACCATCAAGTGCGCAGACGCCGTCGCCATCGTTGAGAACAAGCAAAGGATTAATGTCCACAGCTTCAACCACGTCGTCGAGATCGATCGCAAGTCGTCCGAGCGCAACCAGCGCATGAGCGAGCGCGGACATATCCCGCATGGCGCCGCCGCGATAACCTTCGAGCAGCTTTTTCGAGCGGAGTCTGGCAATCGTCTCCATCGCGCGCACAAAACTCAACCCCGGTGGCGCAAAAGCTGCGTCCCTGAAGAGTTCGATCCAGACGCCGCCCATGCCCGCCATCACAGCCAACCCAAATTCCGGATCGCGATGAACGCCAATGGCCATCTCCACGCCGCCAGTCATTTGCCGCGCCACAAGAATGCCCTCGAGCGGCGCATTCAGCGCCGCGCAACGCTCTGCAATCGTCAGGGCTGCAGCCATAGCCGCCTCGCAATCGCTCACCCCCAAAATCACGAGGCCGGCATCGCTCTTGTGCGGCACGGCTGCCGACACAGCCTTTAAGACGACAGGAAAACCGATATTCGTGGCGACTTTCACCGCGTCGTCAGGCGTTTGAACAACGACTTCCCGAGCAATCGCAATGCCCCAATCGCGCAACAATTCCTTGGACTCGACCTCATTGAGCGCGGTTGCAGCGCTCAGGCCAGCGGCGCGCGCGCGCCATTTTTCAATCGGCGCCGCTTGCGCAGGCTGGTCACAAACCCCAACGTTACGCGCCATTTCTGGCGCTGTGATCTTTCCAATCAGCCGGAATGTTTTGCCAAGATCGCGCAACCATGGCAGGTCAGGCAGACGCTTTCCGAGTTCGCGCATATAGTCCGTTTGATGAAACGTCAGCGGCGAAAAAACCACGACAGGCTTTGTCGCAGTCTCAGCGACAAAGCCCTGCAAGGCCAGGAGATTGGCGACCTTGCGTTCAATGCCGGCTTCGCGCGGCATTTCCTCCACGCAAAGCACGAGATCAACGGCGGGGTCATCGTGCAGCGCCTTGATGCATCCGGCATATTCTTCAACCCTGATCGTGCGCTTGGTGTCGAAGGGGTTCGAAACCTCGGCATCGCTCAATGCCCGGCGTAGAGCAACAGCCGTTTCCGGCGCAAGCCGCGCCAGTTGAACGCCATGCGCCTCAGCCGCCTCAGTCATCAGCGATTTCAAGGCGCCGGAATTTGTCATCACCGCAACGCCGCGCGGCGATTTCGCCAAATGCCGTACGCGCGAGAAAAACTCTGCCGCCTCGATTAAATCTTCAAGATTATCGACGCGGACAACGCCTGCATCTGCGGCAAAACAGTCGAAAATTTCGGCGCTGCCAGCCAGAGACCCGGTATGCGCCAACGCGGCCTTGCGCGATTCCTCCGAGCCGCCCGCTTTCACAACGACAACACGTTTCCCGGCGTCGCGCGCTTTTTGCGCGGCGGCGAAAAACCGCCTGAAATCCCTGACCGATTCGACGTAACACCCCATCACGCGCACAGCCGGATCAGCGCAGAGGTAATCAATATAATCAGCAAATTGCAGCCCGGTCTGATTGCCCAGAGAAATCATGTAGGACAGGTCAAGCCCTGCATCGGCAACACCGCGCGAAAGCGTCTGCGCCAGCATTCCGCTTTGCGTCAGAAGCGCGACCGGACCATCGCTCGAGAGTTCATGCAATTGTTCATCGGGCAGCGTCGAAAACCGTGACCGCCCCACAGCAAGTCCCATGCAATTGGGGCCGACAGCGGCAATGCCAAACTCGTCCAGAACAGCGCGCAATTCGAGCGCCCGGGCGACGCCCCTGGCGTCGCCGCCCTCGCCAAATCCGGCCGCAAAAATCGTGGCGCTGCGCGCGCCGAGTTTTCCGCCCTCGATCAAAGCCTCAATGGACAGATCATTTGGCGTAAACAAGGCCAGATGGTCCGGCGCCTCAGGCAGATCCGCCAGCGATCGATAGCAGGGCGCGCCCCAAATCTCGGCGCGTCCCGGATTGACCGCAAACGCTTTGCCGGGAAATCCGAATCGCTTCAGATTGTCCCACACGCGCGGCGACCAGTTGCGATCGGATGCGCCGACAAGGGCCACATTGCGCGGCGCCATCAACGCATCGAGATTGAATGGCTTTGACATGCGCGAAAGCTATTCGCTCGGGCGCTGATACGGTCCAAGGCCCGGACGATAGGATTTTTCATCGAGAAACTTCTTCATGCCGACCTTGTCGCCAATTTCCTTGTCCGCCTTGGCGAGCCCGTCCTGCTTGACGCCAAGATAATCGCGCGCCTCCGGCTCGCGCATGTGGGTCACAGCGCGCACCGCTTCCTTGGTGAAGCGCACGACGGAGGGATTGAGCTTCAACAATTTGTTGGCAAGCTCCATAGTCCGCGCCAGGAGCTGGTCTTTGGGCACAGCAAAATTGATCAGGCCAATTTCTTCGGCGCGCTTGCCGGAAAAAGGCTCGCCAGTCGTCGCGTAATAGAGCGCATGGCGCGGCAGCAGGTTTTCCGTCAGGTTCCAGCTCACAACGCCGCCGGGCAGAATGCCCCAGTTGACTTCCGACAGGCCGAAGGTCGCGTCCTCGGCGGCAATCGCGTAGTCGCAGGCGCACAGCTGCGTGAAGGCGCCGCCAAAGCAATAGCCCTGCACCATTGCAATGGTCGGCTTGGAGAATTTCGACAGGATATGCCAGCGCCAGTTATGGCTTGACGTATTGGATTTTTTCCGTTCAGCCGGATTGTTGGCGGTTTCACGGAAATAGAGTTTCAGATCCTGCCCCGCGCACCAGGCTTCGCCCGCACCGGCAAGGATCAGCACGCGCGTTTGTTCATCATCGTCGAGACGCGTCAACGCGTCCTCCATATCGTAATGCAGGCCGGGGCTCATGGCGTTGCGTTTTTCCGGCCGGTTGAGCGTCACGAACGTCACGCGCCCGTCGCGGGTGATCTCGATGTTTTCGTAGGTTTTGTCGGTCACGATGTCCTCCGTTGAATTCTTGATCGATTGCCATTCATGTCAGAGCTTCAGGCAGCCATGGGGCCTGGCCTGGTCTGCTTTGGCAAGCGCCCATTCGACAATCCAATCCACATGGTGGAATCGTCAAACCGACGGAATGAGATGAAATGTTCATGCCATGCCCTCTCAATCAACCCGGCATTGTCGTAAACCATTGCCGATATCTCCCGCAAGCTCCGGGCGTCAAAGCCCTGACTAGCCCCCATTTGCCGCGATGAACCGCAGCAGGGGCGCCGAAAAGCTCGAATCCGAAGTTCCAAATGTGCACATGCTGGAAAAGTGATTGTGGTCGTCCAGCCTGACAATCGGTGGCGATTTCCTGTCACGCAAGGTCAGTGCGCGCGCCATCTCGAAGGCGGGCGCAGCCAGATAGGGCGGATCGAATTCCGACAGCGCCACAAATACAGGAACCTTGAAATCCTTGACATGCGTCAGCGCCGAGCGTCGCTCGAACGTAGATTCATCCTCGCCAAAATATTGCGCAACATTGGCGCGAACCTCACCCTTACGAAGCGCATACATGCCGCTTGCGAGAATTCCTGCAATCACCGCCTCGCCGCCCCTGATATCGGGATCGAACAGGTAGCTCGCCACATGCGCCGCGCCAGCCGAATGGCCGAAGACAACGACCTTCTTCGGGTCGCCGCCGAAGCGAGCCGCATTGGCCTTGATCCATGCGATGGCCGACGCCACGTCCTGCGACGACGCCGGCCATTTGAATTCAGGCGCAAGGCGGTAATTTGCGCAGACGCCGACAAACCCCTGACGCGCGAAAAACCGCCCGACATTGCCAAAAAACACGGGGTCCTGACGCTTGTCGCCGCCCGTAAAACCGCCGCCGGGAATATAAACAACAATGGTTTTCCCGGATTTTCCGTTTTCGACCCGGTAAACATCGAGTTTCTGTCTCGGGTCCTCGCCATAGGCTTGATCGTGGGCCTCGATCACGCCGCCCGGTGGATCGATGAGGGTGGCGTACATGCTCTTGGTCTTCTGGTTCAGCTCGGGGTCCGCGCTCGCGCCCCATGCGCGAATAGTCTTGCGGATCTCTGCGGACATGCCTGACATAATCTCTACTCCATCCAACACTTATTCAGCCGCGAGTTTCGCCGGCGCCGGCGCGCGATCCCTGAAATACGGCAGGATCTCTTCAGCGATGGCGATCTGGTTTTCGCGCACCAGCGCATGGGGCATGGTGCCAAACTGCGTCTTCGTCAACGAGATATTGAATTTTGCGCGGTCCTGCGCAGCGGCGAGTTTCTCCCGCACCGTATTGGGGCTGCCAACAATGATAATGCCCTTGTCGAGAATCTCTTCGGCTGTCTGGCGCATGGTTCTATACCCACGCATCGCGCGCACGCGCTTGATTGAGGCCGGGCTCGAATAGCCCGGCGGCATCATCATGGCGGGATCGCGCGTCAAGAACTCGTTCATATAGGCTTCCAGATGCGGGCGCACATCGCGCAACGCTTTCTCATCGGTCTCGCGCACGAAAATCGCATTCGACCAGGCGAGTTGATCTGGCGAGGATTCATAGCCCGCTTTATCGGCCTCCTCGCGGAAAAGATCGAACGTTTTCGCCACCATTTCAAAGGGCGCCAGCGTCTGGCAATAGGTATAGCGCTTTTGCGCGACCCAGCGGATGGTGTCGAGGGAGCCTGACGAAGGACAGAAAATGGGCGGATGCGGTTTCTGATAGGGAGTCGGCCAGGGGTTCACATATTTAAAATTGTAGAACTTGCCTTCATGCGCAAATGGCCCAGGCTCCGTCCACGCGCGGATGATCAGGTCATGCGCTTCGAGAAAGCGCGGCAAGGATTCCGCCGGATTGACGCCGAACGAATGATATTCCGCGCCGATTCCGCGCACGAATCCTGCGATAAAACGCCCCCGCGTGATATTGTCGAGCATCGCGAATTCTTCGGCAATCGTCATCGGATTGTTGACGAGCGGCAGCGCTCGCCCGAGCACCGCGAGCTTGCCCTTGATACGTCGCGCCAGCGCGCCCGCCATGACGCCCGGGATCGGCATCATGCCATAGGCGGTTTGATGGTGTTCGTTGACGATCTGGCCTTCAAAGCCAAGGCTGTCAGCAAATTCCATTTGATCGAGATACTGGTTGTAGAGCTCGGCGCCCTTTTGTGGATCGTATTCACTATTGGACAAAGTGACCCAGGCCGTGCCCGCCTTGCGGATCGCGTCGAGATTCACATCGGCGTAGGGCATGAGATGGAAATGGAAAATTTTCATTGTGCGGCCCCTTGCTGCGCGATGAACGCCGTGACAAGCGCTGAGAGTTCGGCGGGCTTTTCTATTCCTGCAAGATGCCCGCAGGCTGCAAGGGTTTCCAACTGCGCGCCAGGAATGAGATCGCGCCAGGCTGCGCCATACGCTTGCGGGAACAGCGCATTTTTCTCACCCCACACAAGCAGTGTCGGAGCGTCGATGCGATGCAACCATTTGCGCAAATGCGGGTCGAACAGGCGCGGCTGCCAGCACAGGCGCGCAGCATATTGTTGATTGAGCAGCCGTAGATCTTCGCGTTCTGGCGTCAGCGACGTTTCAATCAATTTGTGCGCGAGGGATGGGTCGTGAACGAGCCGGCGCAATAAATCGTCTTCCGCGCCGAGAAATACATCACATTGAGGCGCGCCCTCGACACGTATCCCCGCAGCGTTGACCAGCGTCAGGCTGGCAAGGCGGCTCGCATCGCGCACCGCGAGTTCGGCGGCGATCCAGCCGCCAACGCCGAGGCCGACCAGATTCACCGCGCGCAGGCCGCGCGCCTTCAAAAATTCGAGATAGAAGTTGGCAAGGTCTGCGATTGTGTCAAGCCACTCAGGCTGCGGCGTACCGTCAAAGCCCGGATGCACCGGCGCCTGCACCGCATTTTTTTGCGCCAGCGCTGCACAAAATTCTCGCGTGTCCGCAACGCCGAATAGATCGCCCAGAACCACAACAGGCCGACCAAGCCCAGCTTCGACCACGCGCAAATCATAGTCTCCAACCCTCGTCGCGCTTGCGGAAACTTCGCTCAAATGCGCCTCCAGAACCCCAAAACGAACTTTTGCGCAAGCTAGAAGCCGCAGCAGTGCGGGTCAAGCGCAACGCGTCTATTGCTTCAACGCAGCCCGGGTCCTGGCGACAATGTCCGGGTCTGTTGCGTAGAGTCGCGCAATGATGCTCTGCACCTCGGAGCCCGATGCGGGTTCGACGACCTCCAGATTCACTTTTTGCGCGTCAGCCAGCAATTCCGGATCGGCGAAGGAGTCTGCGACGGCCCTGCGGATAGCCACGACACGCTCGGACGGGGTATCGGGCGGCATGGCAAAGGGACGCGAGAACAACAATTCCCCGTAAAGAAGTTGCAGCATGGATCGCTGCTCGTCTGATTTTGCGTAGCTGATCGCCAGAGGGACGCCGCGCTGATTGAGCTCTGGATGGCCCGTCATGCTCTCCTGAACAATCACGTTAACAGGGCTGTCAGCGGCGAACCATTCAGGCCGAAGCGCATGCAAACCGCCAAAGGAATTGCCGCAGACGCCGCTGACCTCGCCGCGATCGACCGCAAGCGTTGTTTCGCGATTGCCGGGATAACCGCTGATGATCTTGAATTTCGCGCCGATCGCGCGATTGAGCAATTGCGGGAAATCGCGCGCCGAACCGCCCTCGGCTGCAGCGCCGACCACCAGCTCACGCTGCAAGACATCCTCGAATTTTCGCACGCCCGAATCCCGCCGCGCAACGCAGACATAAACATCGGTTGTTGCGCTGCCGATATAGTTGAATTTTTGCGGGTTGATCCGGCTCTGCACCTAATCGCCCAACAGGGGCTCCATCAGCGCGCCTGCCGTCACCGCGACCATGGATAGTCCATCGCGCGGCGCGACGTTATACATATACACCGCCGCTACACTGGTGCTGGCGCCGGGCATGTTCTGCACACTCACAGCCGGATTGCCCGGGATATGCGGACCCAGATGACGCGCCAGCAGACGCGCGTAATTGTCGTAGCCGCCTCCGGGCGTTGAGCCAACAACGATCGTAAGAGTCTTGCCGCGATAGAAATCCTCAACCGCGCTTGCGGCCATCGCAGGACTCGCCAACGCAACCATTGCCAGACCCGCTATTTGTCGTGGCCAGCATTCGCCCATCCCATGCCTCCCAATGTCCCGCTAATGTGCGGCATTCCGAACTGTTCGTCATCTCCTAGGACTTGTCAAAGCGCCGGGGAGCGCTGCATCCTCGGGCGCCAGAGACCCTGCGAGCGCGCGCTGGATCTTCCCGACAGCTTTCTCGCGCGCACGCCGGAAGTCGTGATTGCGCCTGGCGATGCGCCTGAAGGCGCTGTCCTTGCGCCCGATGTGAAAGACCTGTCGCACCGACCGAAATAGCGATTCGCGTTACTTCATCCGGTCCCGGATTTTGTCGACGCCCGCCCGCGCGCAAACCGTATCCTTGTCGCCGCCCGGCGCGCCGCCAACGCCAAGCGCGCCAATGGCGACACCGTTGACCTTGATGATCACTCCGCCCTGGGTCACCACCACATTCGGCAATTTGATTTGCAGGTTCGACATCTGACCGCCCTTGAGGTTTTTCTCCAGCACGATGGTGTCCTCGCCATAGGTCACGGCGGTGTAGGCTTTCTCGAACGAGCTATCGATCGTGTGGATTCCCGCGCCATCGCCGCGCAGCATGCCCATACGGACTCCGTCCATATCGAGGACCACAGCGCTCACCCTGTAACCATTGGCGGCGCAGGCCGCGACTGCGGCGCCCAACGCCTCGTTGACGAGCGCGGCCGGCAAACGTTGTTCGGTAAGAAGACCTTGCGCGCACAGAGGCGCTGTCGCGGACATGAGCCACCCCGCGCCGATCAATAAAGATGGAATTTTTCCCATGGCGTCCTCCCCCGGGGCATTAAGGTCATCCCCATAGCCAAGTTTGTACTACCCGCCCGGTAAAACCAATCACAATCTGGCGATCAGCCACGTTAGCGCGGCGGGATGGAATAGGTCCCGGTCGCATGGGCAACCGCCTCATCTTCGCCTTGCGTGCGGATCGTCACTTCGGCCACAGCGAGCCGTTTGCCGAGTTTCAGCAATTTGCATTCGCCGATCAGGTCTGCTGCGGGTGGTTTGCGTAAAAAATTGATATTGAGATTTGTTGTGACAGCCAACGCCACCGGTCCAATCTGCGCCAGCACGGCGACATACATGGCGACATCGGCGAGCGCAAACATCGCCGGGCCGGATATTGTGCCGCCCGGTCGCACGTTTCGGTCCGAATAAAGCAGGCGCAACCGCGCCCGCATCGGGCCGACATCCTCCACCAGAAAGGCCTTGCCGATCGCCATTTGCGGGAACTCCCGCATCAAAAAAGCGTTGACCTCGTCAAGGCTCATTGCGCAGGCTGCAGTCATTCCAGCGCCTTGTCGAGGTCGGCAATCAGATCGGCGACGTCTTCAATGCCAATCGACAGACGAACAACATCCGGCCCTGAGCCGGCCACCAGTTTTTGCTCGTCCGTGAGCTGGCGATGTGTTGTGGAAGCAGGATGAATTATCAGGGATCGCGTGTCGCCGACATTCGCCAGATGCGAGAAAAGCTGGACGTTTTTCACCAATGCGACGCCGGCGTCATAGCCGCCCTTGAGACCAAAGGTGAACACAGCCCCCGCGCCCTTCGGACAATATTTTTGGGCCAGGTTATAATACCGATCACCGCGCAGGCCTGCAAAACTCACCCATTTTACCGCAGGATGGCTGGCCAGATGCGTCGCAACGGCCAGCGCATTGTCGCAATGTCGTTGCATCCGCAGCGGAAGCGTTTCAATTCCTGTCAGGATCAGGAACGAATTGAAGGGCGAAATACAGGCGCCAAGATCGCGCAGACCCAGCACACGGCAGGCGATGGCGAATGCGAAATTGCCGAAGGTTTCGCCCAGCACCATGCCGCCATATTCCGGGCGCGGCTGCGACAACATGGGATAGCGCTTGTCAGCCATAAAATCGAACGAACCGCCATCGACAATCAGGCCGCCGATGGAATTGCCATGGCCGCCAAGAAACTTCGTGGCGGAATGCACGACGATATCTGCGCCATACTCGAAGGGCTTGATCAGATAGGGCGTGGCCAGCGTATTATCGACAATCAGCGGCACGCGGGCACGCCTTGCGATGTTCGAAATTGCTTCAATGTCGCAGATCATGCCGCCGGGATTGGCGATGGATTCGATGAAGATAGCCTTGGTGCGCGGCGAAATCGCTGATTCGAACGTCTCGAGGTTATCCGGATCGCCCCATTTCACATTCCAGCCGAAATTCTTGTAGGCATGATTGAACTGGTTGATCGAGCCGCCATAGAGCTTTGTGGAAGCGATGAATTCATCGCCCGGCGTCATAAGCGTATGCATGACGAGCGCTTCAGCGGCATGGCCGGATGCAACCGCCAACGCAGCCGTGCCCCCTTCAAGCGCAGCGATGCGCTCCTCCAGAACAGCCGATGTCGGGTTGGTGATGCGCGTATAGATATTTCCAAACGCCTGCAATCCGAACAGGGATGCGGCATGATCGACGTCATCAAACACAAAGGAGGATGTTTGATAAATCGGCGTTATTCGCGCGCCGGTTGCAGGATCCGGCTGCGCGCCGGCATGAACAGCAAGGGTTGAAAACCCTGGATGCGAAGAACCTGTCTCGGTCATGTCATACACCTGCTATTGAATCAATGGCATCGTAAGCACTGGCCGCGTGCGCCTGCAAGCCCGCATTTGGATGAAGACGCCATCTGGCGCCCTCGCCTTTTCTGGTTATTCTGGTTATGCAGGGCGCTTGGCCCCGGGAGGATTCGATGCGTTACGTGGCTTTTGCAGTCTCCATCGCCGGCATGGTCGTCTTTGCCGTTATCGCGTCAGTTCACACAATGTCGATTATCGGCGTCTCGGCGCAATGGATTGCTGCTTTTTTTGCGGTCCTCACCGCGCTCGGCATTTGGGACATTGCGCAGACAAAGCACGCACTGCGTCGTAATTATCCGATTCTCGCCAATTTGCGCTTTCTCCTCGAAAAAGTCAGGCCGGAAATCCGGCAATATTTTCTGGAAAGCGATCTTGACGGCACTCCATTCAACCGAATCAAACGCGCCGTCGTTTACCAACGCGCCAAGGGCGTCCTTGAAACCCGGCCCTTTGGCACGCAGCAGAATGTATATGCGCTGGACTTCGAATGGCTGGCGCATACGCTGAGCCCGGCCAAAGTTGGATCGCATGATTTCCGCGTTACGGTTGGCGGGCCGGCATGTCAGAAGCCATATTCGATATCGCTGTTCAATATTTCGGCCATGAGCTTCGGCTCACTCAGCGCCAACGCCATACGCGCGCTCAACAAGGGCGCCAGACTTGGCGGCTTTGCACATGACACCGGCGAGGGCGGCTACTCGCAATATCACCGCGAATTTGGCGGCGACATTATCTGGGAGATCGGGAGCGGCTATTTTGGTTGCCGCAAGCCCGACGGCAGCTTTTGCGCTGAAACGTTTGCTGCCGCAGCAAGCAACCCGCAAATAAAAATGATCGAGATCAAACTGTCGCAAGGCGCCAAGCCCGGCCATGGCGGCGTTCTTCCAGGCAGAAAGGTCAGCGCGGAAATCGCCGCCGCGCGCGCCGTGCCGCAGGGGCAGGATTGCGTTTCGCCCGCCGCGCACAGCGCATTTTCGACACCGCTTGAAATGATGGGTTTTATCGCAAGATTGCGCGAACTCTCCGGTGGCAAGCCCGTCGGATTCAAACTTTGCATCGGCCAGAAGAGCGAGTTTATGGCCCTTTGCAAGGCCATGCTGGAAAGCGGCATAGCCCCTGATTTCATCGTGATCGATGGCAAGGAAGGCGGCACTGGCGCGGCTCCGCTCGAATTTACAGATCACCTCGGCTATCCGCTGCGCGAAGGGCTGACATTTGCACATAACTGCCTTGTTGGCGCTGGCCTTCGCGACAAGATCCGCATTGGCGCGAGCGGCCGGATCGTCACAGCCTTCGATATCGCGCGCACGCTCGCGCTGGGAGCCGACTGGTGCAACGCCGCGCGCGGTTTCATGTTCGCGTTGGGCTGCGTGCAATCGCTCACGTGCCACACCGACCATTGCCCCACCGGCGTAGCGACCCAGAACAAATTGCGCCAACGCGCGATCGTTGTGCCAGACAAGGCCGAAAGGGTAATGCGCTTTCACGAACGCACGCTCGACTCGCTGGCCGAGTTGATCGCCGCGGCCGGGCTCTCCCATCCAGGCGACCTGCGAAAAGAACGCATCATGCGAAGGGTGTCGCAGACGCAAATCGCGAGTTTTGCGGAGATTTATCCCGAGATTGCGCCGGGAAGTCTCCTGCGCGGCGATGCCGACCCCGCCTATATCCAGTTGTGGGCCAGCGCCGACGCGGCGACCTTTCAGGCCAAATCCTTTGCCGATGCGTAAAGCGGGCGACACCGCGTCAACTTATAATTAACCATAAACGTCGTTGAATGGATCTGTCTGCATTTCGCGATTCCCGCCAGGTCCCGGCGGCGAAGAATGTGGCTTGTTCCGGGCTCAATCATGCGACGCATAACCCTGGTTTCCCTGCTCCTTGTTGCGGCGGCGCGCGCCTGTGCGGCTGACGCTGTGTCCTTGCGTCCTGCGCCAACGTCCTGGGCGGAGCCCGATCCAGCGGAACCCGTCGCATTGCGCGGTCCCTTCAGCGTGGAGCGCGATGGCTTTTATGTCGGCGCAATGTTGGGCGGCGTCAGCGGAACCGACCATGAGGCTGACTTCAACACTTCCGGCGTTGCCCTGCCCTCCGGCAACTCCAGCACGATCAAGGGTCTTTCACTTGCCGGAAATGGCGGGTACCTCTGGTTGTCGAACCAGATCGCCTATGGGCTGGAAATCGAGGCCGAAGCGCCCGAGGTTCGCGGCAGCCTCGCCGGCAATGTCGGCAGAACCGACCATTCCGAGCCCTTCCAGTCCAGTCTGCGCGGTCGGCTCGGCTATTTATTCGGCAATGTTCTGGTTTACGGAACCGCTGGCGGTTCGTACCTTTACGGCCAGTGGAGCGACAAAAGCTTCAGCGGCTTCAACAGCTACAGGCGAAGCCAGTTCGGCTGGACGGTGGGCGGCGGCCTCGAATGGGGTTATTCCCGGCACTGGAGCGCCCGACTCGAATATCGTTATACGAGCTATGGCGAAGCGACGCTCAATCCCGGGGCCGCCTTTCCCGGCGCCGTGGAAAAGCACGACGTCAGCGAAAGCGCTTTGCGCGCAGGGTTGATTTACCGCTTCACCGCGTTCTGAGTTCGCGCGCAAATCGCTCGACATTTGAGTGATCCGAAAGCGCGGCGTCACTCTCCCCGGTCGATCCCCAATTTCTGAACTCCTTCGCCGTAGAGCGTTCGCTTTTTTGATGAAATCATCCGCGAATTGATCCCGCTCCAGCCGCTTTCGCCCGACAATCGCCCATATTCGATTTTCGGGCAGCGATTCATGATGACGGTCAGTCCGGCGGCTTCAGCGCGCGCGGCGGCGACGGGGTTGCTGACGCCCAATTGCATCCAGATGACTTTTGGCAAGGGCTGGAGTTGCAGCGCCTCGTCCACAATTTCGCCAGCCGCCTCCGAATTGCGGAAGATGTCGACCATATCGATGGGTCCGGGAATTTCGGCGAGCCCGGCGTAAACGCGCGCGCCCAGAATATCCTTGCCCGCAAGGCCGGGATTGACCGGAAAAACCCGGAATCCCCTTCCCAGCAGATATTGCAGAACGAAATAGGACGGCCGCGCAGGATTGCCGGACGCGCCAACCATGGCGACGGTCTTGACGCTTTTCAGCACCGACCGGATGAGATCGTCGGGATATGATTCGTGGTTCATGTCCCCATCCAGTGCGGCGAACGCTTTTCGAGGAAGGCTGCGATGCCCTCTTTTGCGTCTGTGGCCAGAAGATTTTCCACCATCGTCCGACCCGCGAGTTCATAGGCTTCGGGAAGCGCCATCCCGAGCTGTCGGTAAAAGGCTTTTTTACCAAAGCCGATGGCCTGCGCCGACTTGCCTGCGATTTCCCCGGCAAATCTGAGCGCTTCGGGCAAAGCCCCGCCAGCCGCCGCGACCCGGTTGACGAGGCCAAATCGCAGCGCCGTTTCAGCATCGATCCGGGCGCCGGTCAGCAGCATTTCCATAGCGTGTTTGCGCGACACGTTTCGCGCAAGCGCCACGCCGGGAGTCGAACAGAACAGGCCGATGTCAACACCGGGCGTGCAAAATTGCGCCCCTTCTCCGGCCACCGCCAGATCGCAGGCCGCGACCAGCTGGCACCCTGCGGCGGTGGCAAGCCCTTCGACCGCCGCAATCACAGGTTGTGGCAGCTCGACAATCGCCTGCATCAGAGCGGAGCAGCGCGCCATCAGGGTGGAAAAAAACACCGCGCCGCCATCCGGCCCGGCCCGGGCGGCGGCAATTTCGCGCAAATCATGTCCGGCGCAAAACACCGGCCCGACCGCTGCGATGACAACGCAGGCGATAGCCGCGTCTCCCGCAATGGCTCTGAGTTCTGAACCCAGCGCATCCATCATGGCGAGCGAGAGCGCATTGCGCGAATGCGGCGCGTCGAGCGTGAGCGTTGCGATGCGACCGGTCGTCAGTCGCCGCAGCGATGACGCCTCAGTCAAGGCTTGTTGAGGCGACAAACCGGCCACTCCTCGCGGGTCCCTGGCATGGCGCATCCTGTCGATCCTCCGCGCCGCATTTAGTCTAGCATTTCACTATGGGGGGTAGGCAAACAATTTCCAACGCGCTGTTAACGCCATGTTCACCCTGCAGGGTGGATTATCCCGCCTCGATAGCCAGCACTTCCGGAGGCCCAAGATGGCGAGCGCGCTGAAGACCCTCGAGCATTCCGGTCCAATGCCCGGAGGCCCCGCGCCCGACAGCGCCCCGATCGACCTTGTCTATCTTTCGCACCAGACGCTCGGCGACCGCGCGCTTGAAATTGAATTGCTCAGCCTTTTCACGCGGCAGGCCGGCCATATCCTTGCTCAATTGCAGACGCCGGCCAATGCGACCGTCCGCCCGCAGGATCTCGCGCATACGCTGACAGGCTCGGCTCGCGCCATTGGCGCATGCGCTGTGGCCAAAGCCTCGCAACACTACGAAATGCAACTCGACGCGGGCGGACCGGGCGCAAATGCCGCGCTGGACCGGCTTGGCGCGGCCATCGGACAGGCGCGCGCTGCGATCGGCGATCTGCTGGAGGATCGCTAGAGCCTGCTCCGATCCAGATGGATCGGAACAGGTCTCCAGATTCACACCATTACAGGTTTTCTCAACGCGAACCGGCATCCACTTGGCTGGGAAACGCTGTGACGACCTCAGAATTCTGCTCGCCAAAACGACTTCCGGTCTGTATGAGGGCGCGCGGTCGGGTTTTTCAACCCTGCACACCCATTCCCCGCGCCCTGCGCGCCGCCAGGAAAGATCTCGGATGACCAAGATTATTTATCGTGACCATGCTGGAAAAGAACGCACGGTCGATGCCGAAAACGGTTCGACTGTGATGGAGACCGCGTTGCGTAATTCCATTCCGGGCATCGATGCGGAATGCGGCGGCGCCTGCGCTTGCGCGACCTGTCATGTCTATGTCGATGAAGCCTGGGTCGCCAAATTGCCAAAGCCCGAGCAGACCGAGGAGGACATGCTTGATTTTGCCAATGACGTCCAGCCGACTTCGCGGCTGTCCTGCCAGATAAAGGTAACCTCGGCCCTTGAGGGCCTGCGCGTCACGACGCCTGAAAAACAGGGCTGAGCGGAATTTTTCGCGCCGCCGCTTGCGCAAACGCCAGACCTGACGCAATCTCTCCCCGAAGAATAACCCCCGGGGAGGCGACATGTTCAAAAAAGCTTTGCTTGGCGTGGCTGCGCTTGCGGCCAGCGTTGTTCCGGCTTTAGCGGAAGTCAGAACCAAACTGGTCGAATACCAGCAGGGCGGAACCCCGTTGCAGGCCTATGTCGCCTGGGATGATTCCTTCACGGGCAAGCGTCCGGCGGTCTATCTGATTCATCGCCGCGATGGCATGTCGGATCTGACCCGGACGAATGCGCAGATGATCGCCAAACTTGGCTATGTCGTTTTTGCCGCCGATATTTTTGGCAAGTCGATCCGCCCCAAGGATGAAGAAGAATCCAAGGAGCAGTCCGCCATCTACAACAAGGACCGGCCCTTGATGCGCGCCCGCGCGCTGGCGGGGCTTGAGGAGCTCAAAAAAGAGCCCAATGTCGATACGGCGAAGATCGCAGCGATCGGCTATTGTTTTGGCGGCACTGTCGGCGTCGAGCTCGTCGAGACCGGCGCGCCGCTGCTTGGGCTGGTGACTGTGCATGGCTCGTTCCGCGATTTCACGCCCGGCGCCGCGCAGAACATCAAGGGCTCAGTGCTGATCCTGCATGGCGCTGAAGACAAGACCGCGCCATTGTCCGAGGTCGATCTGCTGGTCAAGGAATTGCGCAAGACCAAAATCAACTGGGGGCTCGAAATCTACGGCGGCGCGGACCATGGTTTTACCACGCCCGTCGGGCCCTATAACGAGCGCGCCAATGCAAAAGCCTGGGAAGCCGCGCAGAAGTTCTTCGGCGAGGTATTGGGGAAAAGCTGAAAATTTTCAGGAATATCCAGCGTTCGAACCGCCTTCACGGCAGCAGGATGGCAGCGCCCGTTGTTTCGCGCGCTTCCAGCGCGCGATGCGCCTCGCCCACGTCTTCCAGCCTGTAGCGTTTGCCGATGCGGATATTCACATCGCCGCTGACAACCACCTTGAACAATTCGCGCGCCATTTTTTCGAGGTCCTCACGTTGCGCGATATAGTGGAACAGAGTCGGACGCGTCGCAAACAACGATCCTTTGGCGCTCAGCAGGTTGATGTTGAAGGCCTCGATTTGCCCTGACGCCGACCCGTAGGACGCGAACATGCCCAGCGGGCGCAGGCAATCGAGCGAACCCGCAAATGTCGCCTTGCCCACGCCATCGTAGACGACGTTGCATTTGCGACCCTTGGTGATTTCGGCAACCCGCTCCGCAAAATTCTCGGTGGAGTAATTGATGATATGTTTGGCGCCCGCCTTTTTGGCGAGATTGCCCTTCGCCTCGCTGCCAACCGTGCCGATGACAGTCGCGCCGAGCGCCTTGCCCCACTGGCAGAGCAGCAGACCGACCCCTCCCGCCGCCGCATGCACAAGAATGGTGTCGCCCTCTTTAACACGATACGTCCGCCGCAGCAGATATTGCGCGGTCAGTCCCTTCAGCATCATCGCGGCGGCTGTGTCATAACCGATCGCTTCGGGCAATTTCACCACCATTTGCGCGGCGATCAGACGTTCTTCCGAATAGCTGCCCGGCGTCGCAGCATATCCAACGCGGTCGCCTTCCCTGAAACCTTTCACGCCTTTGCCGACGGCAATCACATCGCCGGCGCCCTCGTTGCCGGGGATAAAGGGCAATTCGGCGGGATACATGCCCTTGCGGAAATAGACTTCGATGAAGTTCAGGCCGATGGCGCGATGCCGGATTTTGATCTGACCGGGGCCGGGATCGCCAATGTTTACATCCTCAAGCTCAAGCACCTCAGGACCGCCTGTGCGGTGCATCCGGATGGCCTTGGTCATGGTTCCTCCTGGAAGGTTGCAGTATGCGGCAATTTAACCACTCTATGTCAGCGTTTTATTGTGGTCATCGCGAACCTGCAATGGCACACCTGATGAATCCTGTTTGCCCGCCAGGCACCTCACACCAACGAAAAATCAGCGACCCATGACCCTTTCTGCGCCCCACGCCGACACCCCGGTCCTCAGCGGTATGTTCACGCCCAAATTGCTGACAGTGCTGCGCGAAGGCTACACATTGCAGCACCTTCGCGCCGACGTCATTGCCGGAGCGACGGTCGCCTTTGTCGCGCTGCCGCTGTCGATGGCAATTTCGATTGGCTCGGGCGCCAAGCCTGAAAACGGCCTCTACACCTCGATCGTTGGCGGATTTCTGATATCGGCGCTTGGCGGCAGTCGGTTCCAGATCGGCGGCCCGGCGGCGGCGTTTATAACGCTGGTCGCGACCACAACGGCGACCTATGGCCTGCAGGGCCTGATGTTCGCCACCATGATGGCGGGAGTCGTCATGCTCGCCATCGGCTATTGCCGTCTTGGCGCCTATGTCAAATACATACCCCATCCCGTGACGATCGGATTTACTGCAGGCATCGCGCTGACCATCGCCGCCGGGCAATTGCATGACTTTCTCGGGCTGACGCTCGACAATGAGCCCGCGGCTTTCGCGCCCAAACTCCAGGCGCTCTGGGGGGCGCTGGCGAGCGTCAATCCGGCAGCCGCAGCCGTATCGGCGCTATGTGTAGCTATATTCTTGCTGATGCGCCGACTCGCGCCAAAATTCCCCGGCCTCATTGCTGTCATGGCGCTGGCGGCGGTCGTTGTCTGGGCGCTGAAGCTCCCGGTCGAGACGATCGGCACGCGCTTTGGCGATGTGCCAAGCCTGCCGCCCCTGCCCCATTGGCCAGACTTCCCGATTGCGCGACTGCCCGAACTCGTCCCATCCGCTATTGCGCTCGCACTGCTTGGCAGTATCGAATCGCTGCTGTCGGCTGTCGTGGCCGATGGCATGACCGGACGGCGACACCGCTCAAACTGCGAACTAGTGGCGCAAGGCTACGCGAACATCGCCTGCGGACTATTCGGCGGAATTTGCGCGACCGGAACGGTGGCGCGGACTGCGACCAATGTGCGCTCGCACGCGCATGGCCCGGTTTCGGGCATGCTCCATGCGATTTTTCTTCTGTTCTTCATGATGGCGGCGGCGCCATTGATGAAACTCATTCCGCTGGTGGCGCTCGCCGCAGTGCTCATCATTGTCGCCTGGAACATGGTCGAAAGGAGCCAGATCGCCGCCATTTTGCGCCTTGACCGCGCCGAGACCGTCGTTCTGGCCGCGACGTTTCTGCTCACGCTGTTCCGCGATCTCACCAGCGGCATTGTTGTCGGCGTGGCTTTGGGTTCGCTGCTGTTCATGCACCGCATGGCGCGCTCGGTTGAGGTCACGCAGAATGAGGACTTCGATGATGACGACCGTGACGACAGCCAGGAGCCGCGCGGCCCCTATGAGACCAGCGACAGCGACGATACTCTGGTCTATCGCGTCGCCGGGCCGTTTTTCTTCGGCGCGGCAGGCACCGTTGCTGAAGTGCTCGAGCGCATCGGTCAGACTCCAAAAAATTTCATCGTCGATTTTTCCGCTGTTCCGTTTATCGATGTCACCGGAGTTGAGGCGATGGCGGGCGTGGTGCGCAAGGCCAGCGCGTCGGGCGCACGGGTTGCTTTTGCAGGCGCCAACGCTTCGGTCGCCAGCGCCCTGCGCCTGAACGGCATGACGCCGGACAAAGTCGATTACTGCGCGACTGTTGCTGGCGCCCGCGCTATGACGGCGACAGCCGCCCGCGACGGTCTCGCCAAATCCCTCCCCGAGGGATAAAACCCCAGGCATGACCACACGCACGGAAATCCTGATTGCCGGCGCCGGCGCCGCCGGACTGACGACGGGCATCGCGCTTGCACAGGCAGGCTTTGCGGTGACAGTCGCAGGCCCCCTCGATATCAGGCGCAATGGACGAACTGTTGCGCTGTTTGAAGCCTCGCTGCAATTATACCGGGCCTTGGGCCTCTGGGAGCGGCTCGCTCCGCATTCCGCCAGCCTGGAACGCATCCGCCTGATTGACGACACTGGTTCGTTGTTCCCGACCGCCCCTGTCCTGCTGCGCGCGGATGAAATCGGTCTGGCCGCTTTTGGCGCCAATATCGAAAACGCCGATCTTGTTGCAGCTCTCGCGGAGTCGGCGCGGCAAACGCCGGGGCTCACGCTGATGGAAACAAACCTTGTCGATTATCTGATTTCGTCAGAAAAAGTTATCGCCCGAACCAGTACCGGCGATTCCATCGAAGCGCAGCTCCTTGCTGGCGCGGACGGGCGGAACTCGCTGGTGCGAAAGTGGGCCGGCGTAGGCGTAAAGGAGTGGAGCTATCCACAAACGGCGATCACTGCCTTGCTCTGGCACGAACGATCCCACCGCCAGACCTCCACCGAATTCCACACGCGCCATGGCCCCTGCACGCTGGTGCCATTGCCTGCAACGGCGGATCGCAAACACCGCTCCAGCCTCGTCTGGCTGATGCGCCCGGATGACGCCATACGCCGGATGGCGATGGACGATTCTGCGCTGGCGCAGGATATTCGCAAGCAGACGCATGATCTCCACGGAGACATTGGCCTTGAAGGGCCGCGCGGCGCCTTCCCGATGGCCGGCTTGAAGTGCCTTAGATTGACTTCGACGCGCGTCGCGCTGATCGCTGACGCCGGACATGCTTTTCCGCCCATCGGGGCGCAGGGACTCAATCTTGGACTGCGCGATGTCGCTCAACTCGCGGCGTCTCTTGGGGTTGCAGGGCGGCGCGACCCCGGCTGCGCCGCTGCCCTGGCGCATTATGAAAGCGCACGGCGCCTCGACGTGGCGAGCCGCATTGCCGGCGTCGCTGCTTTGAACAGGTCCTTGCTGATCCACGAAGCTCCTGTAGACTTCGCACGCGCGGCGGGACTGGCGGCAATGTCGCACATCGGCCCGCTGCGGCGCGCCCTGATGCGCGAGGGCGTAACGCCCGCCGGGCGCTTGCCGCCCCTCATGCAACGGCCACGAAGGCAGGAAAAGCCGGCCCAGGCGCCGGTTCGAGCTTGACCGGCGCCGGCGTTACAGGCGAACAAGCATCGAAACGCGCAATGAGCCGGCTGTTTTTATGTTTTTTTTGAGTCAAATGAAGCGCCGTG
The DNA here is from genome assembly GCA_903931945.1 of uncultured Hyphomicrobiales bacterium. Lineage (GTDB taxonomy): Bacteria > Pseudomonadota > Alphaproteobacteria > Rhizobiales > Beijerinckiaceae > Terripilifer. The sequence goes on from CAIZEI010000162.1 coordinate 21,173, forward strand.
TCGAGTTCATCGTCTTTCGGACAGTTGAATTCGTATTCGCGTCCCTGCCGCTGGAAATGGCGTCGAATTTTTCGGGCGCAGGCTGGCGATGGATTGCGCCTCTGACCCGTCGGCACGCCAGGGCCATCGCCAACATCAAGCGGGCCTTCCCGGAAAAGCCGGACGCCGAATGCGATGCGATGGCCCGCGCCATGTGGGAGAATCTCGGACGAACCTTTGGCGAATTCTTTCATCTCAGGGAAATCTATGACAGCGGGCGCATCGACGCCTCAGCGCTGAACGCAAATCTCGATATCTTTGCCGGACGCAAGCCAGCCATTGTCTGCGCCGCGCATCAGGGCAATTGGGAGATCGCCTCCATGGGGCCGGTGCGCCTTGGCGCGAGGCCCGTCGGAATTTACCAGCGCCTGTCCAATCCGCTCGTCGATCAGCACATTTTGCGCAAACGCGCGCCATTCTATCCCGGCGGCCTGCTCGAAAAAAACCACGCAGCGGGCGCAATCGCGCTGCGTCAGCTGCGGGCCGGCGGTAGCCTGGCCATCCTCGCCGATCTGCGCGATGGCGCAGGCGTCGAAGCGCCATTTTTCGGACGCCCGGCGCCCTCGACGCCTTTTCCAGCCCGCCTCGCGCTAATGCTGGATATTCCGCTGGTTGCGTTGTTCATCCGCCGCGAACCCGGCGTGCGTTTCACGCTGTCCTATGAAGTCATCCCCTTCTCGAGGACGGGCGACAGACAGGCGGATATCGCGGCGACCACAGCAGCGCTTCAGGCGGCGCTCGAAAAATCAATTCGCCAAAACCCCGAACAATGGATGTGGGCGCATCGCCGCTGGGGCTGAACCACGTCGCGCTCTATGCTATCAGGGCGAACCACTCATTCGGAAACAAGACCTTGCGCATTGCGACATGGAACGTCAATTCGGTCCGCCAGAGGCTCGATCACCTGCTGTTCTGGCTGGCGCAAGCCGAGCCGGATGTCGTCTGCCTGCAAGAGATCAAATGCGTCGATGAGGCGTTTCCGCGCGCCGAACTTGAATCGCTGGGTTACAATGTCGCCACGCTTGGGCAGAAGACATTCAACGGGGTCGCCATCCTTTCAAAAGCGCCGATGGATGTGACGCGCGGACTGCCGGGCGACGACGCCGACGAGCAGGCCCGTTACATCGAAGCCGTCATTCAGCATGGCGCAGGCGTTGTGCGCGTCGCCTCGATCTATCTGCCCAATGGCAATCCCGTTCCGGGCGAGAAATATGACTACAAGTTGCGCTGGATGGACCGACTGATTGCGCATGCGCGGGATTTGCTGGCGCTCGAAGAGCCGCTGGTGCTGGCGGGCGATTACAATGTCATTCCTGACGCCCGCGACGCCAGAGACCCGCAGGCCTGGATCAACGATGCGCTGTTTTTGCCGACGACCCGCGCGAAATTTCAAGCCTTGCTCAACCTAGGCCTGACCGAAGCGCTCCGCGCCACGACCGATACCGCTGGGCTTTACACATTCTGGGATTATCAGGCGGGCGCCTGGCAGCGGAACAATGGCATTCGTATCGACCATCTCCTGCTTTCGCCGCAGGCCGCCGATCGCCTGCGTTCGGTCGCCATCGACAAGGATATGCGCGCGAGAGAGAAACCCAGCGATCACGTTCCCATTCGTATCGATATCGATGAGCGCCCAGTATAAACTGCGCCAATTCGGGACAGGGGCTTAACGCTGTTGCGCGCAATCGCGTCAATCGGGACGCTCAAAGCGGTATTTCGCGCCGATATCGCAAGGATTCGGCCTCATTGGCCACCACATCTGGTGAGAACCGGACCGAAACCCCACAACAAAAGTGATTCGTCGCTGTTGCGTTCACGCTTGGGACGGCAGATTAACGTCGACGATTTCCGGCAAGTCCTGATCAAGACTTGGATGAAAACGGGCGTTTTTGTAAAGCAATCATCCCTCGCCGCGCTCCCGGGCGGCCATAGTGACGCCGCCGGAACCCTTCGCTATAAGCCTTGCCGAGACCGGCGGACCCCTTTATTCACCATTCGGCGCATTGCGAGGCCAAACGAATGCCATCCTATCTCGACCTGACCCTGATCGCGGTTGTCCTGATTTCGGCTTTGCTGTCGATGTTGCGCGGCTTCACACGAGAGGTCATGGCCATAGCTTCCTGGGCGGCGGCGGCGGCGGCGGCCTATTATTTTTACCCGATGGGAACCCCGTTTCTTCGTCCCTATCTCCCTAAAGAGCAATATGCGCAGGCCGGCGCGGCGGCGGTGATTTTTTTCATCACGCTGGTCGTGATTTCCTTCATCACAATCAAAATTTCCGACGCAATCCTGGATTCCAAGATTGGCGCGCTCGACCGTTCGCTGGGCTTCCTGTTTGGCGCAGGACGCGGCTATCTGCTGTGCGTCATCGCCTTTGTGTTTTTCGCCTGGCTGGTGCCCGAAAAATCCTATCCCGACTGGGTGAAGAATTCCAGAACCCGCTCCTGGCTTGAGGCGACCGGTGTGTCGCTGCAGGGCATGATGCCGGAAAATCTCGACGCGACGATATCGAGCGTCCTGAAAAAACAGAAGGGCGGGACCGACGATTCGCCCGCTGACGCTGACAAAACCGCGCCAGAAGACACTGGCCCCGCCGCGCCTGCGCCGCCACCAAGACCGGGCGGCAAACGGACGGAGGCGCAACCCTTGCGCGTTGACGCCATCATGGCCAGATATGCTGCGCCCCTGTCCCACTGATCGAGGCCGTTCGCCGTCTTCCTCCGTTTCTTTGTGGACGACGCGAAAACGGATAGGCTGGAGCAGTCTGGTGCATTACTGAGCGGTTTTGAGTGAAGTGAGAACCGGTTCGGCTCCGCACGATTGCGTCGCAATCGCCAGGAGAACATGCGCCAAATCGCGACTCAGGAGATTCATTTCGTTCGGGTCGGATCGGAATATCTTTGAGCGACGCGACAAGAGAGGTTTGCGATGCACGGCACGGACATGGGAATATCCGGAAAATCGAACGAACCTCAATTTTCTTCTGACCAGGATGATCTGGACTCCGACAGGTTGCGAGAGGAATGCGGGGTCTTCGGTATTTTCGGCCATCCCGACGCCGCCGCGATCACCGCGCTGGGGCTGCATGCGCTGCAGCATCGCGGCCAGGAGGCGGCGGGCATCGTCACATTCGATGGAAAGCGATTTTCGACCGAACGGCGGATGGGCCTGGTCGGCGAACATTTTTCGCAACAATCGACCATTGAACATCTGCCGGGCTCTGCGGCTGTTGGCCATGTCCGCTATTCCACCACAGGCGAAACCATTCTGCGCAATGTCCAGCCTTTGTTTGCGGAACTCGATTCGGGCGGCTTTGCGCTCGGGCATAATGGCAATCTCACAAATGGCCTCTCGTTGCGCCGCGAGCTTGTGCGTCAGGGCGCGATCTATCAGTCGACCTCCGATACAGAGGTCATTCTTCACCTCGTGGCGCGTAGCCGTAAAGGCCGCATTCTCGACCGCTTCATCGAAGCGCTGGCCCAAATCGAAGGCGCCTATTCGCTGGTCGCGCTCACCAATAAAAAGCTGATCGGCGTGCGCGATCCCCTTGGCATCCGTCCGCTGGTGCTCGGCGAACTCGACGGTTGCTACATTCTGGCTTCGGAGACTTGCGCGCTCGATATCATCGGCGCCCGCTTCATCCGCGATGTTCAGAATGGCGAAATCGTCGTGATCAGCGAAAAGTCTCCCGGAAATCCGGACGGCGTCGAATCCTTCAAGCCGTTTCCTCCCCAGCGGATGCGGCCCTGCATTTTCGAATATATCTATTTTGCCCGACCTGATTCCATCGTCCATGGACGCCCTGTCTATGAGGTGCGCAAACGCATGGGCGCGCAGCTTGCGCGCGAATCCGGAATCGCCGCCGATGTCGTTGTGCCGGTGCCGGATTCGGGCGTACCGGCGGCCATCGGCTTTGCGCGCGAGGCCAATATTCCATTCGAACTTGGCATTGTGCGCAATCACTATGTCGGGCGAACTTTTATTCAGCCGACGCAACAGATCCGCGCCAACAGCGTGCGGCTGAAGCACAGCGCCAACCGCTCCGTGGTCAAGGGAAAGCGTATCGTCCTGATCGACGATTCCATCGTGCGCGGCACGACTTCGGTCAAGATTGTGCAAATGATGCGTGAGGCCGGCGCAGCGGAAATCCACTTCCGCATTTCCTCGCCGCCGATCACCCACCCCGATTATTACGGTATCGATACCCCACAGCAAGATCGCCTGCTTGCGGCCAATCATTCGCTCGAAGAAATGCGCGTCATGATCGGCGCGGATTCTCTGGCCTTTTTGTCAGTCGACGGCATTTACCGCGCGATGGGCGAGGAAGGCCGCGACGCCCGGAACCCGCAATTCACAGATCATTGCTTCACCGGCGATTATCCTACAAAGCTGACCGATGTGACCGAAGCGAACGGGCGCAACCAAATGTCCCTGCTGGCGGAGACGGAATAAATTTCGGCGCGGGGCCTCACAGCAAAATGGGTCTTCCGGTGATTGGAAAAGACTGCTAGTTTAAAGATATAATCTTTTTGTGATCGGGATGAGCGCAATGTCCGAGATCAAGACTGGTCTGACTGCTTTGGCCCTGGCTGCTTTCTTTGTCGCGCCATGCCTTGCCACTGCACACGCCCAGGAAGGCCCCAAGCTGTTTTTCGAGGGCGATATTGTGCGCGGCGCCGGCCCGACAGCCAAAGGCCCCGGCTGCGTTCTCAATAGCCAGTTCAAACGCGGCGAGACCGAGATTTTCCGGCTGCGCGTGGTGGACTCCAAAACAGGAGACAACCTGGACGACAAGGGCGTCAAAAGCCTTACGCTGGAAATGTCGAATGGCGAAAAGTTTGACATGCGCTTCCATGGCCATCCCCCGAAAGAGCCGGTCGACTGGTTCTGGGTGGCCGGCTGGCCCATTCGCGACGATCAACCCACAGGCAGCTTCAGCTACAAGATAACTGCGACAACTTTGGCAGGCGATACGGTGGTTTGGCAGCCTTTCAAGGTGAAGGCTTCGCAGCTTACCGTCGTCGAAAACTGATATCGCTGTGGCGAAAGTTCTCGCCGCGGTCGGATGCGTCCTGGCGCTACTGCTCTCCGGCGGCGCCCGATCCGGAACGGCTGCCGATTTTGGTCCGCATGTGTCCCTCGCGGAGCCCTCCGGCGGCTATTCCGGAAAACTGGCGCTCCTGCCCGCTCATGGACCTGTTGGCGGCAAAATTCACGCCGCGGGATCAGGGTTTCCTGCAAACCAGAATCTCGATCTTGTCTGGCGGACGGTCGAAGGGCGCTGGAAAGTTGGCAATGGCGAATATCATGGTCGCGATTATATGCCGGAAGCCTACAGGATTGCCGCAATCACCACCGGCGATGACGGCGCGTTTACGGCTGATTTCACAGCGCCCGAGGATTTCGGCTACGCGCATGACATTGTTGTTCAGCAAGGCGACCGGCTCCTGACACAGGCAAATTTCAACCTTGATATGAGCTGGACTGTCACGCCCGAGCGCGCGGCGCCGGGAGCCCCTGTGTCGATCGATATCAAGGGCATTGGCTGGCGCGAACTCGAAAATAGCTGGGACCTCGTTTACGATAATATGTTCACGGGCTGGGTGTCGGCGGTTTCAACTCATGGGTCAGCGCATCTGACGATCCCCGCGACGGGCGCGCCAGGAAAACATGTGCTGAAACTCATCCACGGCGAATTCACTTTCCCCTATCTCAATCCACAGCAGAATCCCCGACCCGACCGGCCCCGTTTTGAAGCCGAATTCACGCTTGTCGCCGGCGCGCCCGTGCTGCCCCCGCCGGCGGAAGACCAAATTCAGCGCTCGCTCAGGAACCTGCCGGCGCCCGGAGCCTTGATCGTCGAACCATCGTTCGCCGGGGTTGGCGTTCCTGTCGTGGCGCGCGGCAATGGTTTTACGCCAGGCGCCTCGTACAGCCTTGGCTTTGGCGCGATGACAGGCAACCGTGTCGGTGGCGGCGGCTTTGACGAGGCCTCGCGCAACATCGCGGAAACCACGGCCGACAAGGATGGCCGCGTTGAATTCCATTTCAGCGCGCCGGACGATCTTGGCGGCGCGCATCGACTTTATGTTGAAAATCAGGGTGCGCGCACAGAAGGCGTTTTCACCATTCTAGCCAGCGCGCTGCCCATGACGAGCGCTTCGGGTCCCGCCGGCACGCCGTTTTCCGTGCATCTGAAGGGCGTAGGCTGGACCGAAACCGCCAATATCCACACCATCGTGATTGACAACAACTATGTGGGCTATGCCTGCGGGTTCAACAGTCAGGGCGATGTGGAAGTCTTTCTCAACATGACCGGCGCGCCGGGATGGCATTTCATTGACGTGTACCCCGCGATCTACAAGGGCGAGGAAACCAGACCCAATAACTTCCGTATTCCGCAGCTGACCTTTGCCGCTGATCACCCCGGAGAAGACTTGCCGGCGTTTCATTTCGCCTATGAGGTCAAGGCGCCAGAGACTGCGCCAAGCCGGTAAATCATTGCCAAAAGCCTCCCCTCCACCTATGATATCAGTGATATCGCCGGAGGTGACGCTATGGCCCAATTGCTCATTCGAAACCTCGATCCCTCCGTGAAAGAGAAGCTTCGCGCACGCGCGCACGCGCACCGCCGGAGCATGGAAGAAGAGGCGCGGGTTATTTTGAGGGATGTTGTGGCCCCGGCGAACGACGGTAGCGCGGATGGCGAATTGGGATGGGCATCACGCATAGCCGCCGGTTTTAAGGGCATCGGCTTGACCGAAGCGGAGGCCGCCGCCATGGAAATCCGCGATGACAACTTCCGCCCCGCCGAGTTTGAATGATCATCCTCGACACGAACGTGGCGTCGGAACTCATCAAGGACCGCCCCGAGCCCTGCGTGCTCGCATGGCTTGACGCACACCCGCCAAGCTCTGTTTGGCTGACGGCGGTTACGGTCATGGAGCTTCATTATGGGCTTGAGCTGATGAGCCCCGGTCGGCGGCGGGACGAACTCGGCGCGAGAACAAACGGCCTTTTGCTCTCATTTTCAAGGGACGCGTTGTTGACATCGAAGAAAAAGCAGCCGAATGCGCCGGAGCCCTGTTGGCGCGCAGGCGCAAGCGGGGGCTCGCCATCGAAGTGCGCGACACACAGATCGCCGCCATCGCCATCGTCAATAAGGCCATCCTCGCCACCCGCAACGCCAAGGACTTCCAAAACCTGCCAATCGAAGTCATCAACCCATGGACGGCATCCCCATGACCTCACTTGGAAACCGCATCGCTCTTGTTACGGGGGCCACGCGCGGCATCGGTCGCGCGATCGCGCTTGAACTCAGCCGGCGCGGCGCGCATGTCATTGCTCTCGGACGCACGCAGGGCGCTTTGGAAGAACTGGACGATGACATCCGCAAAAGCGGTGGCGAGGCGACGCTCGTCCCGTGCGACCTCAAGGATTTTGCGGCGCTCGACCGTCTCGGCCTCGCCATTCACGAACGGTGGAAGAGGCTCGACATCCTGGTGGCCAATGCTGGCGTTCTGGGACCGGTCACGCCGCTCGCGCATGTTGATCAACCCAAATGGGACGAGACATTCGCCGTCAATGTGACCGCCAACTGGCGGCTGATCCGCTCGATGGATTCGTTGCTGCGGGCATCGGATTCAGGTCGGGCCGTGTTTGTGACCTCGGGCGCTGGCAGCAAGGCCGAAATGACGCCCTATCTCGGACCCTATGCAGTCTCCAAGGCGGCTCTCGACGCGCTGGCCCGCACCTATGCCGCCGAAACGGCGACGACATCGAATGTGCGCGTGATGATCGCCAATCCCGGCCCGTTGCGCACACGGATGCGGGCGACCCTGATGCCCGGCGAAGACCCGATGACGCTGAATACGCCCGATGCCTTCGCTGCGCGCGTTGCCGATATGTGCAGCCCGGAATGGGCGGAAACCGGCGCGTTCTACGATTTCAAAAGCAACAGCGTGAAGCGCTTTCGCGAGCCGTCCTGAAAGAGCCCGATAGCAGGCGAAGCCTCCCGGGTCAGCGCTGGCGTCGATCCGCCACGCGCGCGACCGGGCCAAAGATCGGCTCAAACGCGCGTTGCAATGCGAAATCGACCTCTTCCATCACAACAGGAATGCCGAGATCGACAAGACTTGTCACCCCCAGATGCGCGCCCGCGATCCCGCAGGGGACAATGCCGGAGAAATGATGGAGATCGGGCTCCACATTCAACGAAATCCCATGAAATGTCACCCAGCGTCGCACGCGCACGCCAATCGCCGCAATCTTGTCTTCAGCCATTTCGCCGCTGAGCCCGCGCGGTTTTTCGGGTCGTGCAACCCAGACGCCGACGCGCCCGGCGCGCCGCTCGCCACGCACATTGAAGGATGCAAGCGTAGCGATGATCCAGTCTTCCAGCGCGCAGACATAGGCGCGCACGTCCTCGCGGCGGCGCCGTAAATCGATCATCGCATAGGCGACGCGCTGCCCGGGTCCATGGTAGGTGTATTGCCCGCCTCGCCCGGAGCGATAAACAGGAAATCGCGCATCGAGGAGGTCGACATCCCTCGCGGACGTGCCAGCCGTATAAAGCGGCGGATGCTCGACCAGCCAGACAAGCTCGCTGGCGTCGCCGGACGCAATGAGCGCAGCGCGCTGCTCCATCGCTGCGACAGCGGCGTCATGGTCCGTCAGGCCGGGCGCGACCAGCCATTCCACTGCAGCGCCGGGCGATTGCGGCAACAGCGTATGGGCCAGCGCTGGGCCGGGGACGGGACAATCCATCTGGAATCCGGCTCCTTGCCAAACATGTGGACAACCAGCGAACAATCCAGTTGTTCTCGTTTGCCCGCAACCGGGCTGGCGATTGCCGGCTTGTGCTGCTCGTCGCCAATCCTTAATCGCCTTGCCTGCCCTTGTCATCCGCAGATCGATTTGTTAGGACCCGCGCGGTCGCTTCCGGACGAGGGAAGCGAACGCGGCCATGGCGGAATTGGTAGACGCGCTAGCTTGAGGTGCTAGTTGGGAAACCAGTGGAGGTTCGAGTCCTCTTGGCCGCACCATTCAATTTTTAACCTGCTAATTTTATGGGGGCTTCCGTCGTGTCGCCCGCGCCTTTGTCGCGGTGCGGGGAAACCGGGCCGCTGTATGGTCTTTTCTGCAGCTTCGCTGCCGCCTGAAGCGCGAGTTGGCGCAGTCCGCCGTCCGGGTGTAGATCTTGCCGGTCTGGCCCTGTCACGCCAGCCGAACTTGGCGTCCGGCTCGAGATTGGTTGCGCCATTTTTAGCGGCGCGGGCGGCTTCGGTCTTGCGCAATCCGTGCGCAGAAAAGCGCTTGCGCCCCGCTGCGTCGCAGGCGTCGCGTGCAACGCGCATATCCCGGGAACAGAGACCGCAAGGTGATCGAAATCTCGCATGAACTGCCACTCGGCGTCAGTCTCGCCGGCGCCGTTGCAATCGACTTTTTCCGGATACCGCCGTTTATTCGCTCGAGATTAGATCAGCCGCCAGCGCCATCTATCTTGCCTGCTAAATCGCTGTCTGCGCAGCTATCGTTTTGCGATCCAGATGTTCGTTGACGCGCAAAGACGGTCGCACGTCTCATGGAATCGAGGGACGCGAAAAATGGAGCGCGTGGGCGCCATTTGAGGCGCTGCGACGGCTTTTTGCGTGGCATGGTTAACCAAACGCCGCCGATCAATCACATAAACTATTGATATTATTTTAATTTATCTCTTTCATAATTCCGTAAGAAGCCAAACGCGCGAACCGGTGTCCACCATTAGCGACTTTTGACCGGTCTGTTATAGTCGGTAGTTATGAAATTGATCGATGCACCTGATTCCATGTATCGACGCCAGGCCTTTCCCGGCGGCAAAGCGCGAGCGGCTGCCGCCGCGCTGCTTGCTGGCGCATATGTGGCGGGATGCAGCGGCGGTCCCGCTTCGATCTCCGATTACACACACGTCGGAACAATTACCCCCGCCAAGAGCCAGTTTACGGCGACCTATCCGCATGACTTCCC
>CAIZEI010000163.1 GCA_903931945.1 uncultured Hyphomicrobiales bacterium
GGCGGACTTCGACGCTGCAGGCGTGGCGGACCGTCAGCGCGGGCTGCTGGAACAGGTCGGGCTGTCCACATCTTAAAGTCCTGTCCAGACCGGATTGCCGAGGCCCGGTCTTTCAGCTAAGAAGCGTGGCAGGAACGCATTCACCTCCAGGGGGCTTTTCACGATGGACAACAATGCTGCCGCAGGCGGACATCCCGACATGGATTACGCCGAACACGAACGCACCTACGCCGGTTTCGTGGCGATGACCAAATGGGGCGTCATTTTCCTGGTCGTTCTGCTTGCCGGCATGGCCAAGTTCCTGCTCTGATTGGCTGGAGCCCGGGAGCCGGCGCAAAACCGGTTTGTTGAGTCCGCGAGCGCTACGCCGCGACATGAATTTCTGAATTGTTTTCGGAGTTCGCCTCATGCGCATTGCCGTGCCGACCGAGACCGCCCTTCATGAGACAAGGGTTGCCGCGACGCCCGAAACCATCAAGAAGTTGATGGCTTTGGGCGCGGACGTCGCAATCCAGGCGGGCGCAGGCGCTTTATCGGGGATACCCGATAGCGATTTTGCCGCAGCGGGCGCCCGGCTCGAACCCACGCTATCTGCGACGCTGGCGGGCGCGGACCTCGTCTTTTGCGTGCGACGCCCGTCCGCCGAAAGCCTGCACGGGCTCGCCAAGGGCGCCGGCGTGCTGGCGATCATGGACCCCTACGGCGCCGACGCCGCCCTCAACGGGCTGGCCGAGGCCGGCGTCAGCGCCTTCGCCATGGAATTGATGCCGCGCATCACGCGCGCGCAGTCGATGGATGTTCTCTCCTCGCAAGCCAATCTTGCCGGCTATCGGGCCGTCATTGATGGCGCCGCCGAATACGGGCGCGCCCTGCCCATGATGATGACGGCGGCCGGAACAGTTCCCGCCGCCCGGATATTTATTATGGGCGTTGGCGTCGCCGGGTTGCAGGCGATCGCAACAGCGCGGCGCATGGGCGCCATCGTGACCGCGACCGATGTTCGTCCGGCGACAAAAGAGCAGGTCGAATCGCTTGGCGCCAAATTTCTCGCCGTTGAGGATGAAGAGTTTCAGCAGGCGCAGACAGCGGGCGGCTACGCCAAGGAAATGTCGAAGGACTATCAGGCGAAACAGGCTGCGCTGACCGCAGCGCATATCGCCAAACAGGATATCGTCGTCACGACAGCGCTGATCCCGGGTCGCCCTGCGCCCAGACTGATTTCCGCCGACATGGTGGCCTCCATGCGTCCGGGATCGGTGATTATCGATCTTGCGACCGAACGCGGCGGCAATTGCGAACTCGCGCAGCCCGATGAGATTTTCACCTCGGCCAATGGCGTAAAAATCATCGGCTACCGGAATTTCGCCGGTCGTCTGGCGGCGACAGCGTCGGCTTTGTATGCGCGCAATCTTCTCGCATTCGCCGAGACGCTGATTGACAAGGAAACAAAGACCTTCGCGCCCAAATGGGACGACGAACTTGTGAAGGCGACTTTGCTGACGCGCGATGGCGCGATCGTTCACCCGAATTTCCAACCGAAGACCTGAACGCGGGTCGATCCCCGTTTCGGACGATAAGCAACCCTGAGAGGGCGGCCATGGCCAACGAGGCGTCACAGCAATTCATCGAGGCGGTCCGCAAGGCCGCCGAAACCTATTCCGACCAGGTGGCGGGCGCAGCAGGCGACGCCGCCCATGCGGTCTCCGGCGGCGCGATCGATCCCTTCGTGTTTCGCCTCGCGATTTTCGCGCTGGCGATTTTCGTCGGCTATTACGTGGTCTGGTCGGTCACGCCGGCGCTGCATACGCCGCTGATGTCTGTCACGAACGCCATTTCCTCCGTCATCGTTGTCGGCGCGCTGCTCTCGGTGGGCGTCGACGCCGGCGCCGATGCCGGCGATGGGCCGCTGTGGGCGCGCGTCTTCGGCTTTATCGCGCTGACGCTGGCGTCGGTGAACATATTCGGCGGTTTCATGGTCACCGAGCGAATGCTTTCGATGTACAAGAAGAAGGGTTGAGGCAATGAACGCCAGTTTTGCAGCCCTTCTCTATCTCGTCGCCGGCGTCCTGTTCATTCTGGCGCTGCGCGGCCTGTCGCATCCATCGACCTCGCGGCAGGGCAATCTGTACGGCATGATCGGCATGGTCATTGCTGTTGTGACGACAGTGCTCAATCGTCCGCCGTCGGGCGTCTCGGGCTGGCTGCTCGCTTTTGCCGGCATCGCGATCGGCGGCGGATTTGGCGCCTGGCGCGCGCGCACGGTGCAGATGACCGCCATGCCGCAGCTTGTCGCCATGTTTCACTCTCTGGTTGGCCTGGCGGCGGTCTGCGTCGCAGCGGGCGCGCTCTATGCGCCAGCGGCTTTTGGCATCGGCCTGCCCGGCTCCATTCACGGCGCCAGCCTCGTTGAAATGTCGCTGGGTCTGGCGATCGGCGCAATCACCTTTACCGGCTCCGTCATCGCTTTCCTGAAACTCGATGGCCGTATGTCCGGCAAACCAATCATGTTGCCGCAGCGCCATGCGATCAATATCGCGCTTGCCGCAGCGCTGGTGCTGCTGATCGTCCTGTTCATGACGACCGAGAGCCATTTTGCTTTCTGGTGCATTGTGCTGGTCTCTCTGGCGTTGGGCGTATTGCTGATCGTCCCCATCGGCGGCGCGGATATGCCGGTGGTTGTGTCAATGCTGAATTCCTATTCGGGCTGGGCGGCGGCCGGCATCGGCTTCACGCTCGGCAATCTCGCGCTGATCATCACCGGCGCGCTGGTCGGCTCTTCCGGCGCGATCCTCAGCTACATCATGTGCAAAGGCATGAACCGTTCGTTCATTGCCGTGATTCTGGGCGGGTTTGGCGGCGAAACAGCTGTCGCGGCTGGCGCCATCGAGACACGGCCGGTGAAGCAGGGATCGGCGGACGACGCGGCCTACATCATGAAAAACGCACAGAAGGTCATCATTGTGCCGGGCTATGGCATGGCGGTGGCGCAGGCGCAGCACGCCTTGCGCGAAATGGCCGACCTGCTGAAAAAGGAAGGCGTCGAAATCAAATACGCCATTCATCCGGTCGCCGGCCGGATGCCCGGCCATATGAATGTGCTGCTCGCCGAGGCCAATGTTCCTTACGATGAAGTCTTCGAGCTTGAAGATATCAATTCGGAATTTGCACAGGCGGATGTGGCCTTTGTCATCGGCGCCAATGACGTGACCAATCCGGCCGCCAAGACCGATCCGAAATCGCCTATCTTTGGAATGCCGATCCTCGATGTCGAAAAAGCCAAGACAGTGCTGTTCATCAAGCGGGGCATGGGTTCAGGCTATGCCGGCGTTGAGAATGAATTGTTCTTCAAGGACAATACGATGATGCTGTTCGCCGACGCCAAGAAAATGGTCGAGAATATTGTGAAGGCGCTGGGACATTGAGATTGTGAACAAGGCGGAAGGCGAATGGCAATATGCGGATTGTCAGGTCCCTTCTGATTGCGATGGCGGTTCTGTACGTCGCTGCCCTAGCGCTCCTTTATGCTGAGCAGCGTCAACTATTGTTCAAGCCTGTGGCCGATTCGCGCGGCCCGGCGGACGTCAGCCTGCCCGGCGCACAGCTGTTGGGGCTGCTAACGCGGGATGGCGTCAATCTCGCGGCCTGGTATATTCCGCCGCTTGAGGGGCGACCTCTGGTTCTGTTCTTTCATGGCAACGAAGCTGCGTTGCCTGATCGTGTCGCACGGTTGCGGGCGATTTCCGCAGATGGAACCGGCGTACTGGCGGTCGAATATCGCGGATTTGGCGCTTCATCAGGCTCGCCCGATGAAGCAGGGCTGATTGTCGATGCTGAAACTGCTTACGCCAAGGCGGTCGAACTTGGGTTCCCCGCCGACAGGATCGTTCTGCTTGGCGAATCGCTCGGCACGGGCGTGGCGGTCGCTCTGGCTGCCTTGCATCCGACCCGGGCTGTTATTCTCGATTCGCCTTATTCGTCGGCTGTCGATGTTGCGGCGGATCGTTACTGGATGTTTCCGGTGCGGTGGCTCATGCGCGACACGTTTCGCTCTGACCTGCGGGTCACCCATATTCACACGCCGTTGTTGATCTTGCATGGCCAACGCGACCAGACCGTGCCGTTCAGGTTTGGCGAGCGGCTTTTCACGCTGGCTGTCGAGCCGAAAACATTCATCGCGGCACCAAACCTTGGCCACCTCACGCTCAGCGACCCCGAGATGTTCCAGAACATGCGGAACTGGTTGATGCGTGTTCCCGAAAAGCAATCAGGATAATGGCGACCGGGAGAGCGCCGGGACGTCAGAATGGGAGGCGGGTTTGGCGATTGTCCTCGTGCACGGCGCCTGGAGCGGCGGCTGGAGCTGGAAAGAAGCGGCGCGGCTGCTGCGTCAGCGCGGTTACGATGTCTACGCGCCCACGCAGACCGGCCTTGCCGAGCGCGCGCATGTGCCGCCCGAACTGGTCAATCTGACCACGCATATCAAGGATATTGCCAGCCTGCTGCGATATGAGAACCTCCGGGACGCGCTGATTGTCGGCCATTCCTATGGCGGCATGGTCATGACGGGCGCGGTGGATCGGGAACGCCCACGCATCAAGGGCATGATCTATCTCGACGCTTTCGTCCCCGCGAACGGGCAATCGCTGTTCGATATTTCGGGGCCTGAACGGGCGGCCGGAATGCGCGCTTCGGCGGACAGATACGACGGCGGCAAATCTGTCCCACGCCCCGCAACGCCAGGCAATTCCGCCCCCGATTCGGAAGCGCGCTTCGGCGCGCTGTTCACAGCCCAGCCGATTGGCTGCTTGAGCGAGGCCTACATCTCTGTGCGGTCAGATCCAGAGGATTGGCCTCAGCGCCACTATGTGCTGTGCAAGGCCTATGATCCCAGCCCGTTTCACGCCATCGCCGCGCGGGTCAAAACCTCGCCGGGCTGGACCTATGGCGAATTCGACGCGTTGCACGACGTCCCGCGAACCCATCCTGCTCTGGTCGCGGATATGATTGCAGACGTTGCGAAAAAATGGAAGATTCCCTACCAATAGATTGATCGGCAACGAAATTTCAATCTTGACGGGTCACGCTTGCGGCGCGTGTTTTTCAAGATTGCAACCGAGCCGCCCGACATGACTTTTTTTGATGCGCCATTTTCGCTCTGGGTTGTGCTGGCGGCGGGAACGACAGCTGCGGTCGCATTCGCCTTGCGCAATCGTGACTACCGCGCAGCGAAGGAGCGCGAGTCGATCCTTGAAGGCCAGATGGAATCCCTGCGCGATGAAATCTGGGAACTGAAAGAGGCAGCGGCCGCCCGCCACCGCGCGGAAGCGGCGAGCGAAGCCAAATCGCGCTTTCTGGCGACGGTCAGCCACGAAATCCGCACGCCGCTCAATGGAATTCTCGGAATGGCCGGACTGCTGGTGGAGACGGCGCTCGATGGCGAGCAAAAGTCCTATATTGAAGCCATTCGCACTTCCGGCGCCGCGCTGGCCTCGCTGATCGATGAAATTCTCGATTTTTCGCGAATTGAGGCTGGCAAGATTGACCTGTCGGAGGAGCCTTTCGATATCACCGCCTTGGTCGAGGGGGTCGTTGAACTGCTGGCGCCCCGCGCGCAAGGCAAGGGGCTTGAAATTGCCACCTCCGTTGCGCCTGACGTGCCGCGCAAATTGATTGGCGATGCGGCGCGCCTGCGGCAGGTGTTGCTCAATCTGGCGGGCAATGCGGTGAAATTCACCGATGCCGGCGGCATCGGCGTGCGAGTGGCGATGGCGGCGGGCGGCGCTGTCCGGTTTTCCGTCGCCGACACAGGACCGGGCGTGCCGGAGGAACGGCGCGCGGCCATCTTTCAGGACTTCGAGCAGGGCGATGGCTCCGCCTCGCGCAAGCATGAGGGCACCGGGCTCGGTCTGGCGATTTCAAAGCGCATCGTCGAACGGATGAAGGGACAATTGACGCTCGACCACACAAGCGTGCGTGGGTCCATTTTTGCCTTCACCGCTTTGCTTCCCGCCGCCGACGTCCCCGCGCCGCCGGCCGAACCGCCAGGTCTTTCCGGGCGGCGGGCGCTGATTGTCGGCCAATCGCCCTTTGAAGCGCCGTTCCTCGGCGAGCGGCTCGCCGCCTCCGGGGCCCAGGCAATCCGCGCCGAGGGCGTCGAGGCGGCGCTCGCTATTCTGGCGCAAAAGCCCGCGCCCGATATCGTGATCGTGGATTGCGCGATGGGCGAGGAGGCGACGAAAAAACTGGCCGGCGCGGCCAGAGACGCAGGCGTCGCCCGATCGCTGGTGTTGTTTTCCCCCTTCGAACGGCGCGCCTTCGGGCAAAACTCGCTGGACGGGTATGACGGCTGGCTGGTCAAGCCGGTCCGGTCGAGCTCGCTGATCGCGCGGCTTTCGGGCCATAACGGCGCTGCAACCGCCCATGATCCTGAAGGCATCGTCGCGCGACTTGCGCTGCCGCGCCGGGGTCTCCGCGTCATGGTGGCGGAGGATAACGAGATCAACGCCCTGCTGGCGCGCAAACATCTTGAGCGGCTTGGCGCAACAGTTCAGCGCGCCCGCGATGGCGTCGAGGCTGTTGAGCTTGGACTGGCGGCGGCCTCGGCAGACCGCGACCGGTTTGACGTCATTCTGATGGATATACGCATGCCCGGGCTCGACGGGCTGGAGGCGGCGCGACAAATCCGGCAGGCCGAACGCGAAAGCGGGACGCAAAAAGTCCGGATCATCGCGCTCACGGCCAATGCGTTTGAAGAAGACCGGCGCGCTGCAGCGGCGGCGGGGATCGATGACTTCCTGACAAAGCCCGTCGATGTCGCCGAGCTTTCCCGGGCGCTCGCGCAATGCGAGGCGGCCATCGCGTGATATGCCGGCGTCATGAAACCGTCGGCAAAGCATGGTGTATCCTCGCGTCCGGAGCGTTTTGCAGCAACGTCGAAACCGGTTGGCGTCAAGAAAACGCTTTAAAATTGGGACTTTGGAATTGAAACATCGGGGGCTTTGATGCCGAATCGGACGCCGGCGCGTTTTGCTGCGCAACGCCAGCGATTTGCCGCAGTCATTCCTTTTCCCGGCCTGCCCTTTCCAAACCTGGCGAAATCAAAACGCATCCGCGATCCCCAAGGGCTGCCTGAAAGCCTCGGCTGGATGGGCGCGATGGAGGTCAGGCTCGCCACGACCAAAAAGGACATCCGCAAGGCGCAAAAACTACGCTTCAAGGTCTTTTATATGGAGGGCGGCGCGAGGGCGGACCCGCGTTCGGCCTTTTCCCGCCGCGATATCTGCCCCTTCGATAGCTTCTGCGATCATTTGCTGGTGATCGACCACGCCGCCCGCAACCGCTTTGGCCGCGTCAAGCCCAAAGTCGTCGGCGTATACCGCTTGCTGCGGCAGGAGGATGCGGCGCGCGCCGGCGGCTTTTATACCGCCCGCGAATTTAACATTGCGCCTTTGCTGGCGCGCCATCCTGACAAGCGCTTTCTGGAGCTTGGCCGATCATGTGTGCATCGCGACTGGCGTTCAAAGCGCGTCGTTGAACTTTTGTGGCGCGGGATCTGGACTTATGTCCGGCATCACCGGATCGATGTGCTGATCGGTTGCGCCAGCCTGCCGGGCGTCAATGCAATCGAGCACGCCGACGTGCTGCGCTATCTCGACGCCCATGCCCGCGCCGATGGAGAATGGAGCGCCGGCGCACGGGCCGACCGCCGCGCGCCCGTCCCGCCTGAACCGGTCGCAACTGCCATCCCGCCGCAAAGGCGACTGCCGCCGCTCGTGAAGGGCTATTTGCGCGTCGGCGCAAGGTTTGGCGATGGCGCGGTCGTCGATCGCCAGTTTGGCACCACCGACGTGTTTGTCATCATGCCGGTCGCCGATATCGATCCCCGCTACCGCCAGTATTTTGGCGGCGATGCGGCAGAGGTGAATGTGGCGGCGTGAGCTGTTTTGCGCTTCAACCTCCCCATGCTATCGCTGCGGCGAAACGGGGAGGCTGCAATGTCCGATGAAATCGCGGTGGGGACGGGGCCTGGCCTCGCCATGCTGAGCGCCAGCGCCGTGCGCGAGGCCCTGTGCGATTGCGCTCGGCTTTTTTTCGCCGCCACAGGCAACCCCTCGATCCTGCGCTTTGACACATCTGGCGGCATTCTCAAACGCGTCGGGGCCGGCGAACAGCAGGACATTTTCGCCTCTGCGCTAGAGCCATTGCTCGATCTTCACAAACGCGGCCTGATTGGCGCGCCGGTCGCGGTCGGCGTGTCGCGCATCGCGCTCGGCGTGCGCAGGGGCGACAGGGTTCCAGATATTTCAACGGTTGAGAAATTCAAACGCGTCCTGGTCGATGCGCCCGCCTTTGCGCGCGGCGACCCGGCGGGCGGCGGCACGGCGGGCAATCACCTGCATGACGTGCTGGTCAGGCTTGGTCTGCTCGATGCGGTCAAGGATAAATCCATTCTGCGCGTTGGCGGTTACAAGGTGATGGCCGAAGTTGCAGCGGGGCGTGCGCCCTTCGGTCTCACGCAAGGCACGGAAATTGCCGCCGTCGAAGGCGTCGAAATCGGAGCCTGGCTGCCCGATGACATCCAGCTGGTCACGACCTATGGCGTGGCGCCGGGACGCGCGCCCCGCGACGCCGCGCTGGCGGCGGCGTTTATCCACTTCATCTCGAAGGGCGAGGGCGCAAGCGCCTTCGCACGGGCAGGATTCGCAGCGCCGTAACCAGCGCTGCGCCGGCTCACACGTCGAGCGTGCTTTTGGCGAATACCTCTTCCACCGCGACGCGGCGGGAGGTCAGGCCCTGTTCGTGCACGAATTGCGCAATCGTTTCGAGCACCGGTCGCGCCGCCCTGACGCCATAGGCCAGCGGATCCGCCCTGAAGCCTTTGGCTGCGTCCGGCCCGAGCGCGCCGACTTCAAACCAGGGGCTCAGAAGCTTCCGCGCGTCCCTGACGCCCTTTTCCTTGGCGTTGAGGAAGGCTGAAAACACATTCAGCGGGATCCAGGGATGCTTTTCGTAGAGCTCTCGGCGCATCACCATGGTGTGGTTGATCGGATAGATTCCTGTCTTGGCGTAGTAACGCCGCCCCTCCGCCGCGCCATCGGCAAACAGCGGCTGCACAGAAGCCTCGCGGTTCAGATCGATCGAGCTGCGATCCACCAGATTGGTATTGGTGAGATAAAGCAGCGTCGCGTCGAGCTCGCCTTTCACCATCATCTCGCCAATGTTGGTCGAGGCTGGAATCTGGTTCAGCTTCACGCCATCCGGCGGCTTGAAGCCCGTCGATCCGCCATGGCTCATATCGGGCGTGCGCTCCATGAACCATTCGATATCGCGCTGGTTCACGCCAAATTCGTTTTGCAGAATGCCACGCGACCAGATCGCCGAGGTCTGCTGATATTCCGGCACCGCGACGCGCTTGCCCCTGAGATCGGCGGGAACCTTGATGCCGCGATCCCCGCGCACAAGGATGCGTGTGTGGAAAAACATGCGCTGGGTGAAGACGGGGATCGCCACCCAGCGGAAATCGCCATGCGACGCAGCGATCAGCAACGACGACATCGACATTTCCGACACGTCGAAATCGGCATATTTCAACTGCCGCCAGAACATTTCAGAGGGATGCACTACGGTTGTGTGCAGCCGCACGCCCTCGACACCGATGGCGCCGTCAATGACGGGGCGCGTGCGTTCGTTATCCGAAAGCGCGATTGAAAGGTCGAGGCGTTCCCTCATTGCATTTCTCCCATTTCCCAGCGACTACTATGCAGCGCCCAATTTGTATTTCGCGATATCGTCGTTGGCTGAAATGACGGTTCCGCCGGCGTTGGAAAGGATCGCGCGCAACGCCGGCTCGGTGCGATCGTAGTCCACAAGCGCGGCGGTGACCGCAGGTGGAAAATCGAGCGACCGGGTATCCGAAATTTTCATGTTCGCGAGAGCGACTGATTGCGTGGAGGGCGAAACCAGCTCAAACAGCCGAACGACCTGGCCATTCTCCGTGACGCCTGCATTGAAGTTCCAATAGCGACCTGTTGACCCTCGATAATCGACGTCGAACGCAACCTTGTCGCCGAAGGCGTCACGAAGCCGACGATCGAACAGGTCTCGCGACTTCCGAATTTTCGGCTGCTCGAGCAGAAAGCTGACGCGTTCGACCGCTCTTGCAGACAAGTTGGAAACGGCGCAAACGGCGATGGGAAGCTCGGACTGAGCAACGCCAGTCGCGATGAAACTTCCCTTCTCGAATGAAAGGCCGCTGCGCTTGGCCATCGAGGGCGCAATCTTCGTAAGAGTCGATGTCGCACCCATTCCATCCACGATAAGTGCGGCGTAACCGTCGTCGGTCACGACGTATCCTTCCAGCCCGCGATCCACCCTGATGGTGACCGCAACGCCATTGGGGTACGACACGCCGGTAGACAGAAATACGGTCGAATTCCTGACGCGTCCGCTGAACAACGCGCGCGACAGATCGTCGATGATCTTTTTCGCTTCGGTTAATGTTTGCGTCATACGAGCCTCCTCGACCATGGCGGTGGCGGAAGCCCCATCATATCAGGACAACGCCAAAGATTGGAGCAGAGATCTGAGAATTCCGAAAAACGGTTCGGAACTCGCGGAAGTTCGACCGCGATGCCGGGTCCAGACTGGTCGAATGAGGCAAGCCCGAATTGCGCGTTGATGTCGAAAGGATGCCACCTGTCGAAGAGCCTCACGCCCCTATGCGCCGCTGGTCCAGATAGCGGATTGTCATGGTGGCGCAGCGGGCTCCATTCAACAGGATTCAATCTTAGCGATCGACTCAATCCCGGGAGGCGGACCGCAATGTGCCCGTAGACATCCTCTTCCCAGGCATCGACCGGGGTCGCGAGAAGAATTGAGACTCCGCCTCTCAGAATACCGTCGAGGCGAAGCGCGACGTTTAGGGTGAGCCGCTGCGTCGAACGATTCTGGGTCGTCACCCATTGCGGCTTTACATCGAACGATTTCCTGGCCTCGTCAATGGTGCGAAGCCGATCAAGAATTTGTCCGACATCGCTCGATTTCATGGAAAAAGCGCTTAGCGCAATAGTGGTCGATGTGTCAATTTCCACAAGGGCGAATGCATTTGCGCCCTACTTCGGCAGCGGCATAGCAAGCAGAATTGTCGCTGGACGGTTGGTCGTGTTGCGACGGGCGCGACCTTCGCCGGGCGCAATGCGGCAGGAATCCCACTGACGCAAGGCGACCTCGTCCTCGCCGTTGGAAATCGTCACTTCGCCCTCCAGCACAATATACATTTTTTCGAAGGGCGAGGAATCGAGCGATGTATGCCCGCCCGGCAGCAAGTGCGACATGCCCATCCACAAGGTCTCGGCTGGCCCGGCCTCATGGCCCTGCAAACGCAGGCAACGCATGTCGTTGTGTTCGGGGGGAAAGTAGGCGGGCGCCTGATCCAGTCTGACGACATGCATGAGAAGGCTCTACGGTTTGAAAACAAGACGGTCGCGCGCCGACGACAGGACGGCGGCGTAAGCCTCTGCGGCGCGCTCCAGCGAATAGATGGCGTGCGAGGCGATTGGAAAGGGTTTGAGATGACCGCTGACGAAACCGGGCAGCAATTGCCGCAGGACAGCGCCGGTTTCGATGGACGACAACGCCAGCGAATCCACTCCGAAATAGGCGTGCCGCCCCCGGTAGAAAGCGAAAATATCGAATTGCACAATCTTGTTGATCGCCGAAATGAATATCTGCCGCCCACCAATGGCCAGCGATTTTGTCCCCTGCTCGTAATAGGGGTCGCCAACCGTGTTGAAGACGATATCGGCGCCCTTGCCGCCGGTGAGTTCGCGCACGCGGGCGGGCGTGTCCTGCGTCGAGGAATCCACAACGTCCACCTCTGCGCAGGCGCGGCCGGCAAAGGTTTCCGCACGGCGCGCAACGCCAATCACCCGGGCGCCTTTCCACGCGGCGATCTGCGCTGCGGCCTGCCCGACCTTGCCATTGATCCCCATCACGAGGACCGTTTCGCCTGGCCCGGGAAAGCCCGAACGACGGAACCCTTCAGCTGCGGTGACAAAGGGCACGCCGAGACCCGCCGCCTCTTCGTTTGTCAGTCCAGCCGGCTTTTCGAGCGCAGCAGCGGCTTCTACGATGAGATGCGTCCCGTGCGTTCCGTCGAGCGTGATGCCGAGTTTGCCCGAGGAGCCAAACACTTCCTTGCCGACGAGATCGCTCGCGCCTGCGCGCACAATGCCGCAATAATCCCGGCCCGGCGTGCGCGGGAAAACCGCGTGGGGCATCATGCCGATTGCAGCCTTGGCGTCGGACGGGTTGATCCCCGCCGCTGTGATTTCGATCAGAACCTCGCCCGCGCGCGGCGACAGGCGGCGCGTTTCGATCGCCGGCGAGAGCGCGTCAACATTCGCAGCTTTTTCTGCGAGACGCAGCACCCGCGCCTCGACGCCCCCGGTTTGCAACATGAAGCGCCTACTTGATCGGCGGCGTCGGAAGGCCGGAGTCGCCGGGCTCGACATGGAATGTATAATCGAGCGTGTACCAGGGCGCAGCGACATCGGGCGCAGGCGGCGTCCCGCCCTCATGCTTTTGATAATCGCCGATCAGCGCTTTGGTGACGCCAAACACCACGTCGCAATCCAGATATTTCGCGCCATTGACGAAAACTTGCGTCACCAGCGTTTTAAATCCCGGCTTGTGAATGAGAAAATGCAGATGCGCCGGGCGCCAGGGCTCGCGCTTCTGATACAGCACCATTTCGCCGGCGGGGCCTGTGGTTGGAATGGGATAGCCTGCCGGCAACACAGATCGAAATGAAAAACGCCCTTCAGCGTCCGTGAAAAATTTTCCCCGCAAATTGTGATCGGCCTGTTTCTCATCCTGATTTTCATACATGCCCGTCGGCGAGGCGTGCCAGACATCGACCTCGGCGCCGGCCACCGGCTTGCCGTGTTCGTCGAGCACGTGCAGATTTGCGAACAATGCTGGGCCGGGCGTTGGCGACCGCACAATGCTGCCGCCTGATTTCGTCTCCGGGCTGTGCATCCGCCAGAACGGCCCCAGCAAGGCCGCCGCCGTCTCTGTTGAGCCATTGGCGCCATTGTTCATCAGACACACCAGCGTCGAGAGCCCCATCGTGTCGGAGAACAGAATGCCCTCGTTATGGGTGTCGTTGGTGAATGTGCCGACCCGGTTCAGCATCCCGATGCCGTATTCCCACTCGCGTTCGGTCAGCCTGACCTCTTTGGCGAAAGCATGGATATGCTTGACGAAGGATTCGGTAATTTCACGGATGCGCGCGTCGGGCGCCTTTTCCATCATTTTGAGGACCGATGGCGTGACGTCGTGTTCGGATTCGATAATCATGGCGTTTCCCTGCCGTCCTGGGCGGGTCGACTATCTTGCATGGGCGCGCAAGGGTCAAGACGCTTGAAACGCCGGTCGTGGGTCCGTTTGAATGTTCGCTCCAAAGTTCACTGCGAAACGAGGGGGAGCGGATGCGACGGCGACTTTTGACCATCAGCGCCATTCGGGCTCAAAGCGTCTCCGTTTCGAAATTCGTGGTTAATGCCAATCCGCATGGACGTTCGCGCGCGAGCGCGCGTCACGGCCCCTGGATCTCAAACGGACACACAACCAAAACGCCTTATTCGATCGCAATCCTGTTACGGACGATCACCTCTTTCCAGCGAGCGCTGTCGGCATCGATATAGGCGCGCGCCTGCGCCGGAGAATCGAGCACCGGCGTTGCATGAAGATCGCCCATGATCTTCTTCGCCTCCGGCGTTTCGAACGCCGCGCGGACAGCGGCGTTAAGCGCATCCACAATCGCCGCCGGGGTTTTGGGCGGCGCAACGTTTGCAAACCACGTGACAGACACAAAATCCGGCCAGGTCTCGGTCAGCGAGGGGACATCGGGCAAGCCGGGCGCCCGCGCAGCCCCGCCGACCGCGAGCGGGCGCAGCTTGCCCGCCTGAATATGCGGCCAGGCGTCGACCAGATTGATAAACGCCATGTCAATCCGCTCGCCCATCATATCGGCGATGATCTCGACGGTTCCCTTGAACGGCACGTGGGTGATTTCAACGCCCGCATGGGCCTTGAAGGCCTCGCCTGTCAGATGCAGCGTGCTGCCGGGGCCGGTCGAGCCATAATTCAGCACGCCGGGTTCTGATCTGGCGAGCGCTACCAGTTCTGCGACCGTTTTGACAGGCAGGCCGCTGCGCACCATCAGCACGTTAGGCGCTTCGACGAGCACGCTGACGGGCTGGAACGCCGTGGGGTCATAGGTCAACTTTTTGAAAAGGTGCTGGTTAACCGCCAGCGGCGGCGGCGGCGCGGTCAGCAGGGTATAGCCATCAGGTTCGGCACGGAACAGCAGGTCGCCGGCAATGTTCTGCGAGGCGCCGGGATGCGGATCGAGAATCGCAGGCTGGCTCCATCTGGCCTGAAACCCTTGCCCGATGATGCGGGTCAGCAAATCGGGCGCGCTGCCTGCGGGCACGGGAATGATCACACGAATGGGGTGCGTGGGCGTCCAGTCCTGAGCCGCTGCGGCGTTCCAAAACAGCGGCAGCAGACTGGCCGCAACGCAGGGCGCCAAGGTTAACCTCATGATTGTCATCCCGAAATCCCCCGCAGTCGTCAAATCGCCCGGAAAGCAACGCAAATTAAACCATCCACGGCGTAGTCTTTCCGGCAGTCAGTGCCTGGAGTGGTGTTTATGCGTACAAATGACTGGGTCGGCAAGCGAAAGGCCGCCCGCCAGCCGGTCAATATGCGCGGCGAATTACGCTTCCTCGACGGCCGGCCTCCGGTCACGTGCCGCATCACGGACATCAGCGCCACCGGCAGCGCAATCGAACTTTCTGAGGAAATTCCCAATCTCGACGACTTCGACCTTTTTATCGAAGCCCGAAGCGAAACCAAATTCTGCAAGGTGCGGCGCGCCGATGGCGTGCGATTGGGCGTCGCCTTCCTGAAATCGCGCCTCGACGACCCGCTGGTGATGCAGACGCTGATGGAACGCGTGCTGCGGCTGGAGCGTGGCTACGCCGAAATGAGAGGCGCGCCAATTCTGGAGAGCGCCGAGGCGACCGGAGAGCGCCGGCAGGGGCAGGAACCCCGCCGGACTGCCGACCGCGAGCTTGAATTTGCTGGACCGAGCATTGATCAGCGCATTCAGGCCCTCGCCGCCGGACTGTCCGAATTGCGTGGCATCGTCGACACGGCGGTCAGCGCCCCGCGTCCGGACGCCATCAAAGAGCTGGCGCCGGCGGTCGAGGCCAACGCCAGTGACATCGCCTCGCTCAAAAGCGAAATGCGCGACTTCGCCAGAGCCTTGCGCGGCGCAGCGACCGGCGATGTCGGCAATGCTGCGCCCAATGCGATCGACCATTCCGACGATATAGCCTTTCTCAGGGAGGAGTTTGCAAGTCTAAGCGCCTCCATGCGCGAGATGTCCGCATCGCCGGCGATGCGGGCGACGCCTGTGGCGGCCTCCGCCGCTCCGGAAACATTCACCCGCGAGATCGCAAAAATTCGCGCCGACATTTCCGAATTGCGCGCCGCAATCGGCACAAAATCTGTTGCGCCGGCCCCCTGGCTCGACGGCGGCGACAGCGCGACAGGACTGCAGTCCGCTCGCCCCGGGCTCCGCGCGGACATTGATGTATCGCGAGAAATCGTCAGAACCGCTTTGCCGCCACAGGCCGCGCGCGAAATCGACGACCTGCGCAATGCCGTCAGAACGCTGATTGTTCTGGTGTCTAAAACCCTGAACCGATTGCCGCAGGCGGCATAAGCGCGCGCCTGGCGCCGAATACGCCCAGAGCGCACAGAACAACCGACACTACGGCGTTCCAGCCTGCGAGCGACAGGCCAAGAATGCGGATCGCCACAGCGTCGCAGCGGACAACCTTGACCGTGTCGAGCTGTTTTAAAAAGTCGCTGACCGAATTCGCCTTTTGCAGCGACCCCGTGCAATCGGTCGGGCCCTGCCAGAAACCCCACTCGACCCCGGCGTGATAGGCGCCAAAGGCAGCGCTGCCGAGGAACACAAGCGCCAGCAACGCGAACAACGCCCCGGCCAGCCCGCGCAACCCGAAACGGGCGACGAGCGCCGTCACTGCAGCCAAAGGAACGCCGGCATAATAGGCCCAGCGTTGTTTGAGGCACAATTCGCAGGGCAGATAGCCCGACGCCTCGAACGCCCAGGCGCCGGCAATGGTGGCCAGCGCCAGAGCGAAGGCCAGCAGGGCGATTTCTTGCGGCGTCAACCGTTTCAGGGCTGAAT
The DNA here is from genome assembly GCA_903931945.1 of uncultured Hyphomicrobiales bacterium. Taxonomy (GTDB): domain Bacteria; phylum Pseudomonadota; class Alphaproteobacteria; order Rhizobiales; family Beijerinckiaceae; genus Terripilifer. The sequence goes on from CAIZEI010000163.1 coordinate 16,289, forward strand.
AAAACGTTGTCATGAGAGCCATCGGTTGGCGACTGCGATCCGCGGCCTATACGCCAGCGTGGGCCCGCTTGCCAGAGGCGGGGACTATGACGCCGGCGATGCGGCCACCGCGCCAAAGAGTCCCGACCTCAAAACATATGCGCAACCAGATAAAACCCGGCGATCACCGAGACCAGAATGATCAGCAGGAACCAGCCGAAATGCTTTTCCAGCGCGGCGCGCAGCGGCTCGCCAAAATAATTGAGCACGCCTGCGACCAGGAAGAATCGCGCGCCGCGCGTCAAAATGCACAGGCCGACGAACAGTGGAAAATTGTAACCCAGAATGCCGCTGACGATGGTGACAAGTTTGAAGGGGATCGGCGTCATGCCCTTCACAAGAATGAAGGCCCAGCCCCATTGCGCGTAAAACTCTCTCAGCGCCTGTAATTTGTCGGCGTAGCCATAGAGATTGATCAGCCATTGCCCGACTGTATCGAATAAAAGCGCGCCAATGGCGTAGCCGAGCATCCCGCCAAAAACCGAGGCGAGCGTGCAGACCCCCGCATAAAAAAACGCGCGCCCCGGTCTCGCCACCACCATCGGCGCCAGAATGATGTCTGGCGGCAGGGGGAAGAAGGAGCTTTCGGCAAAGGCGACTGCCGCCAGCCCCCATACAGCGTGCGGCCTTTGCGCAAGCGAAATCGTCCAGCGATAAAGTTTGTCAAACATGGGACGCCGCGCGCTCAGGCCGCGATTCGCGGCGTTGGGGAATCAGGGGGAAGTAAACTGCGCCCCGGCGTGGCGCAAGCCGGGCTTTTTCTTTTGGGCCGGAAAGCGGTATGCACCTCCTTGAAAAGCAAAATACCCAACCGGAAACGAGCGCTCGCATGTCGTCAGCCCAACGCCTTCGCCTCATCGATGTCCATCATCACGTCGTTCTTCCTGAATATGAGCAGGCGCTGGTGCGCTCGGGCGCGCGCGACCCCTCAAAACCCCTGCGCAAGAATAGCGAACCGCAGGCCGCCATCGACGCCATGGGGCAGTTCGGCATATCCGGCGCCGTCATCAATCCGCTGTCGGTGGCGGGCGTGCATCATGGCGACGACGCACATGCGCGTTATCTCTGCCAAAGCGTCGGCGAGGCGTTGGCAAAATTCTCGCGCGCAGCGCCTGAAACTTTCGGGTTTTTCGCGCCCCTGCCCTATCCCGATATCGAGGGCTCGCTGCGCCAGATGGAATATGCGCTTGATCATTTGCACGCCGATGGCGTGATCCTGCTGACCAATCAGAACGATGTCTATGTCGGCGATATCAGGGGCGAGCCGCTTTGGGCCGAAATGAACCGCCGCCAGGTCACCTGTTTCATCCACCCCGCCCGCGCATCTTTCGTCGATAGTCTGCAACTGAAAATGTGGGCCTCGATTATCGAATACCCGTTCGAGACCACGCGCATCGCGGCCAATCTCATCTACAACGAGTTCATGCGCAAATATCCCGACATCAAATGGATTCTTGCCCATGCCGGCGGCTGCCTGCCCTATCTCTCCTATCGCCTGCATTTGATGGAAGAGCAGGACGACCACAGACCGGAGTTTTCCAAACGCGTGCCGGAAGGCGTGACGCCTTATATCGACCGGTTCTATTTCGACACCGCGATTGCCGGTTCGCGCGCGGCCATGCTGGCCTTGAACGAAGTCGCCAAACCAACGCATGTCATGTTCGGATCGGACTGGCCCTATGTCGATCGCCACATGGTCAGTCAGCAGAACGAGACTCTGCAACAGCCGGATCTTTTCCCCGGGGACCGCTTTGCGATGATGGAGCGCGGCAACGCGCAAAGCCTGTTCCCGCGCTTCAAATAAACGGCGGCGTTTTGCACGCCGCCGCCGCCTTTATTCAGAAATTACCAGCGACGCCACCGACGCATCGGGCGATGGTAGAAACGCGGGGCTGGACGCCAGTAATTCGGCGCCCAATGACAACGACCGAAGGGACCGCAGACCCAGCGCGCCTGCTCGATCTGTGGCTGGAGATCGGTCCCGACTGCGACCGCAGGATCGATGCCGCCGCCAACCGGCATCGCCGACGCAGAACCGGCGACAATCCCGCCGGCGCCCAATAAAACCGCTGCAAGCGCGGCAGATTTCAGATTCATGCTCATTGCAGGTTCTCCCTAAACTCCCCAGCGCCTGAATATTATAACAGACCCCTGAAGCTGGAATGAACCCTGCATTCACCGGATATTCACACGCGCTCGCCGCGCCCCAGCTCCGCTGATGCGCGAATGGCCGCGATGTTGCGCGCGTAATGGGCCGGTCCATCGCGAAACACAGAAGATCCCGCCACAAACCAGTTTGCCCCCGCAGCTGCGATATCGCCTGCATTGCTTGCATCGACGCCGCCATCGACTTCCAGATCGATATCGCGACCCCGCACCATCGCCGCTACATTGCGGATTTTCTGCAGGGTTGAGGGAATGAACGTCTGGCCGCCAAAACCGGGATTGACCGACATCAGCAGCACCATGTCGACCATATCGAGCACCGGCTCGATCGCGCATTCATGCGTGCCGGGATTGAGCACAACGCCCGCCTTCTTGCCGAGAGCTCGAATGGCTTGCAGCGTGCGATGGATATGCGGACCCGCTTCTGCGTGGACACTGATAATATCGGCGCCCGCATGGGCGAAATCCTGGAGATAGAGGTCAACAGGCGCAATCATCAGATGCACGTCAAAAGGTTTGTCGGTGACGCTGCGAATGGATTTCATCACCGAAGGACCGAAGGAAATGTTCGGGACGAAATGTCCGTCCATAATATCGACATGGACGATATCGGCGCCAGCCGACATGACAGCGTGGACGTCTTCGCCGAGCTTCGAGAAATCAGCGGCAAGGATCGACGGGCATATTTTCAGCGGGCGCATGGGCAACTCGGTCTGAGCGGGACGCCGCCCGATAGCACGCAGGCCCGCTGGCGTCCATTTGCGACAGGACCGTCTGGGGAATTGGGTGAGGGTTCCCTCATGCTGAGGAGCGCCTGCAAGGCGCGTCTCGAAGCACGAGGGGACCGGCAAAAAGGTGCTAAATTCTCCCCCGTGGTTCGAGACGGCCCGTTCCGGGCCTCCTCACCATGAGGGAGAGGGATTGAATCCTTCACCCGATTGCACGGACATGACCCTGCCGCGACTATTGCAAGCCAGCCTTTTGCAGATATTCAAGATCGATAAATTTTTCCGCTGCCGGCAGCGGCGCCGGCAATTGCCCGGACAGCCCCAGAAGTTCAATGACTTTCGAAACGCCCGCCATGTTGATTTCAGAATGTTTGGGCATGACGCCGCGATCGGGGTCGTAGAAGAACGCCATGGCCGCGCGCGCCACATCGGGCGTCGCATCCGTCGTGCGCGCGATAATGGCGATGACGTCCTCACGGTTGGCTTGATCCGCCATGTAGCTGTAACCGGCGGCATAGGCGCGGGCGAGCCGCATGATTCGATCGGCATGGTCACGCGCCCAGGCGCGCCGCGCCGCAATCACGCTGAATTGCAATTGCGAAATCACTTCGAGCGAATCGCCAATTTTCGAATAGCCTTTGGCCAGATACAGAAAATCTTCCGGTTGCGACAAAGGCGCGGCGTCGCAGTCCCCGCTCTCAAGACATTTCGCGCGCAAGGGCGTGCCGACGAGCGCCTTTGCCGTGAAGTCGCTTTCTGTCAGCCCATGCTTGGCCAGCATCATGCGCGTGGCGATGGAAATGGTGTCCACAGGAAGGGATACGGCGACAGTCTTGCCCCGGAGATCGTCATAGGTTTTCAGCGCCGGTTTGGCGATCAGGCTGTAGATCGTGTTTTCCGGCCCGCCGATCACGCCAACGGCGTCCGAACCTTTCAGCACCGCATTGATGAGATAGGGCATGGCGGTGAAGCTGACATCGACATGGCCATTGTCGAGTTCCTCGATCATATGCTCAACGCCGCCAAGCGGAACGATATCGAGTTCAACGCCCTCTTTGGCAAGAAAGCCTTTCTCCTGCGCAATCGTCAGCGCGACGTTCTGGATATTGCGTTGCGAGGCCGCAATGACGCCATAGCGCAGTTTGATTGTCTCAGCCGAGGCTGGGGAGAGGGGAATCAGAATCCCGGCGAGCAAAGCCAATGCAATCGAACGCGTCATGACCAGACCTCCCTTTGCCTATTTCGATCTTCATTTTGCGCGTGAATGTATTTCAGCGCCCGACGCTACCTCTTCCCCGGATCGAAATGCTTCTTCAATCCCTTCCACACATCGACGTAATCATCCTGACGCGCGGAGGTTTGCGCGGCAAAGCGCGTGACATTCTGACGGAAGCGGGTTTCAAACATGAAGGCCAGCGTATTTTCGAGCTTCACCGGCTTCAATTCAATCGAGCTCGCGTGTTCGAACGCCTCCATATCGGGTCCATGCGGCAGCATGGAATTGTGCAGGCTCGCGCCGCCGGGCACAAAACCCTGCGGTTTTGCGTCGTAAACGCCATAGATCAGCCCCATGAATTCGGACATGATATTCACATGATACCACGGGGGGCGAAACGTATTTTCCTGCACCAGCCAGCGTTCGGGAAAAATGACAAGATCGATGTTCGCCATCCCCGCAGTTTCCGAGGGCGCTGTGATGACGGTGTAGATCGAGGGATCGGGATGATCGAACATGACGGCGCCCACCGGCGAAAACCGTCTGAGGTCGTATTTATAGGGCGCGTAATTGCCGTGCCATCCCACGACATCGAGCGGGGAATGTCCCAAGGGCGTACGCCACAGCGAGCCGCCGCTTTTGAGATAAAGCGTGTGCGGCGTCTCGACGTCTTCGTACCAGGCCGTTGGCGTCAGGAAATCGCGGGAATTGGCCAGACAATTCGCGCCAATTGGCCCGCGCTCCGGCAGTTTGAACGCCGCGCCATAGTTTTCACAGATATAGCCGCGCGCGGGTCCATCGATCAGCTCGATCCGGAATTTCAACGCGCGGGGAATGACGACAATCTCGCCGGCGCTGGCCTCGATGAGGCCGAGCTCCGTGACAAAGCGCAACGCCCCCAGTTCCGGCGCGAACAGCATGTCGCCATCGGCATTGGAAAAAACCTCGTTCGTCATGTTTTGCGTGATGACATAGACATGCGCCGCCATGCCGGTCTGCGCGGCTGCATCGCCCGCCGTCGTCATCGTGCGCACGCCCTGCAAAAACGTCAGCGTCTCCGCAGGGATCGATTGTGGCGACCAGCGCATCGGGCCAGGCGGCACCTCCGCCTCGAGGCAGGGCGCTGTGCGCCACAGCCCGACATCGGCCTTCTCGAAGCGCCCGGAATGCAACACCGAGGGACGAATGCGATAGGCCCAGGTCCGCTGGTTGCTCGCGCGCGGCGCGGTGAAGGGCGAGCCGCTCAATTGCTCGGCGTAGAGTCCGTAAGGGCATTTTTGCGGCGAGTTGCGGCCCACAGGCACAGCGCCCGGCAGACATTCGGTCTCAAAATCGTTACCGAAACCGGTCATATAGGTCAGTGGCATAACAAGCTCCCGATCGCCGCGCAAAGAGGTTCCTTATGACCCGCAATGTGCACGCGCGATCAAAGCTCCGCAAGGCGCTTGCCACGGGCGCACAGGGCGGGCTAGAGAAGCGGGAAAGGGCGCAAGGCCCGCCGTGGGCAGGCCCCGGCGCCGCCCGGTTTTCGTTGTGCAAAAGAGAGGCAAGCGTCCATGATAATCGATATTCACGGCCATTACACGACCGAACCGGCAGCAATGCACGCCTTTCGCGACAAGCAACTGGCCGGCCTCGTGGACGCCGCCCGCAAGCCTTCCAGCACTGATCTTGGCATTTCGGACGAACAGGTGATCAAGTCCGTCGAAAAGCAGCTGAAATTCCAGAAAGATCGCGGCTCGGACCTGACCGTGTTCTCGCCCCGCGCCTCCGGCATGGCGCATCACATCGGCAATGAGGCGACGAGCATCGAGTGGACGCGGATGTCCAATGACATCATCCACCGCATCTGCACCCTGCTGCCCGATAATTTCATTGGCGTCGGCCAGTTGCCGCAGAACCCCGGCGCCGCTCCCAAGGAGAGCATTCCCGAGCTCGTTCGCATGGTGAAGGAACTCGGCTTCGTCGGCGTCAACCTCAACCCCGATCCGTCAGGCGGTTACTGGACCGGCGCGCCGATCACCGACAAGTCGTGGTATCCGCTCTACGAAAAGATGGTTGAGCTCGAGGTGCCGGCAATGATCCACGTCTCTTCGTCCTGCAACCCGAATTTCCACGCCACTGGCGCGCATTACATCAACGCTGACACGACAGCCTTCATGCAGCTCATCCAGGGCAATCTGTTCAAGGATTTCCCGACCCTGAAATTCGTCATTCCGCATGGCGGCGGCGCTGTTCCCTATCATTGGGGCCGCTATCGCGGACTGTGCCTGAACATGAAGAAGCCGCCGCTGGTCGAATATCTGATGAAGAATGTCTATTTCGACACCTGTGTCTATCACCTGCCGGGCATCGATCTGCTCACCAAAGTCATTCCGATGGACAATATCCTGTTCGCGTCGGAAATGGTCGGCGCCGTGCAGGGCGAAGATCCGGAAACCGGCCACGACTATGACGACACCAAGCGTTATGTCGATCAGGTCACACGTCTGTCCGAAACAGACCGTTACAAGATATTCGAGGGCAATGCGCGCACGGTCTATCCGCTGCTCGACAGGATTCTGACCAAGCGCGGCAAGCCCGGCAAGAAAGTCTGACACATTCGAACCGGCGCGCGCGGGAATCCCGCGCGCGTAATCCTTTCAAATCAGGAGACACCCATGGCTCTGCCGCGTCTGAATAAAGTCATCAAGGCTCTTGAGGGCGGCCAGCACGCTTTCAGCACGTTCGCGCCCTGCGAAATCGACACCGCGCTCAATCTGCAAAACACCAAATACGACAGCGTCGTGTTTGAAGGCGAGCACAACGGCTGGGACATCAAGGGCCTGCGCGACAGCCTGCAATATCTGCTCAATCGCGGCCAGATCGCCAAGGCAGGGTCGATCGTTCCCAACATCACGCCGTTTGCCCGCATCCCGGCGAACGGCTGCGAGATGAACCAGTTTCTCGCCAAGCAGGCGCTCGATGTCGGCTGTTCGGGCATTGTGTTCCCGCATATTTCAACGGTTGAAGAGGCCTATAACGCTGTCGCCGCCTGCCGCTATCCCCGTCTGAGGGACAAGCCTCTTTACGAGCCCGCGGGCATTCGCGGCGATGGCCCGACCCAGGCCGTGCGCTACTGGGGCGTGACGCAGCAGGAATATTACGAGGTCGCCGATGTCTGGCCGCTCGCGCCCAAAGGCGAAATTTTCGTCATCATCCAGATCGAGGATACAACCGGAATCAAGAATCTGCCCGACATGCTGAAGAACGTGCCCGGCATCGGCTGCGTGCTGATCGGCGAGGGCGATCTGTCGCAGGAACTCGGCTATCCCCGCCAGTACGAGCACAAGGTTGTGCTCGACGCGATGGCGCAGGTTGTCGATACCTGCAAGAAGCACAATGTCGTTGTTGGCCACCCGCATGTCGAAATCTCGAACGTCGAACGCGTCGTCGGCGAGGGCTACCGCTTCCTGATGTGCTCTGCGCCACGCAGCTACAACACGCTGAACAAGGCGCTCGGCGTCGTGGGCCGGTCGTAATCGGCGGCCTCGCCGCTTGCGGCGAGGCGCCCTCCGGGCGTTGCATTTGATTTGATGAAGCTTTGAGGGATCGTGTCTCATGTTCAGTCCCATGCCCGCGTCCGGCAAGGTCAGCCTCAAAACCAATCTCGCCGATTACCCCATCACCAAAGCTCTGAAATCGGGGGCCGTGCCGTCGGATCTCGTGGAATTCCAGTTTCTCGGCACGAAAGTGGCCAATCAGGGCTTCAAGCCAATGGTTCGCGAAGGCAAGTTCGACGCTGGCGAACTCGCCATCGTCACTTTTCTTCAGGCGAAAGCCTGGGGCAAACCGCTGGTGCTGTTGCCTGCGGTGATGATGGGCCGCTTCCAGCACAATTGCCTCGCCTATGACAACACGCATGGCCCGATCACACCCAAACAGATCGAGGGCAAGCGCGTGGGCGTGCGCGCCTGGTCGCAGACAACAGGCGTCTGGGTGCGCGGCATCCTGCAGCACGAATACGGCGTCGATCTGGCAAAGATTCACTGGTCGACCTACGAAGAGCCGCATGTCGCCGAATACAGGGACCCGGAATTCCTGGCGAAATTCGAGCCGAACGGTCGCACCATGGAGCAGCTTTGCTTCGACGATCATACGTTTGACGCGATCATCACCAGCGGCCCCGTGCCCAACGAGCCGCGCGCCTCGACGCTGATCCCCGATGCGGAGACAGCAGCGCTTGACTGGCATCGCAGAACGGGCGCTGTCAGCGTCAATCACCTCTTCACGATTTCAGAAGAGGTCGCCAAACGGCCGGACGTCGTGCGTGAAATCTGGCGGATGCTGGTCGAAACCAAAAAGGCCATGCCCGCGCCCGCCAATGGAATCGACACGCATCCCTTTGGCCTGGAGGCGAACCGCAAAAATCTCGAACTCATCATAGAATATTCGTGGGAGCAGAAGATGCTGCCCCGCAAGATGAGCGTCGATGAATGTTTTAATGATTTGACGGCGTCGCTGGCAGCGTAGGGGACGACTTCAGAGCGCGTGCCCCTCTCCCA
>CAIZEI010000164.1 GCA_903931945.1 uncultured Hyphomicrobiales bacterium
CGCGCGTACGCGCCGCCCGCTTTGGCGGGGCGACGCCCCTATGGCGGAACTGGTAGACGCGTCCGACTCAAAATCGGATTCCGCAAGGAGTGCTGGTTCGATTCCGGCTAGGGGCACCATTTGATCATCCAGCGACGTTCGAGATTGTCCAAAAATGCCCTATATTAAAGGATTTTTGGCAGTTCTTTGTCCAATGGCATCCAGTGGTGTTTGTTGATATCCGACAAAATTGTTGGCCTTGGTGTTGGTTCAATGTTGGCCTTATGTTGGCCAACACGCGCGAGGCCAACACATGCCGCTAACAGATTCCGCGATTCGAGTAGCAAAACCAGCAAGCGACCGGTCCACCAAACTTTCGGATGGTGGCGGCCTTCAGCTCTGGCTTCAGCCATCCGGCGTGAAACTTTGGAATCTTGCCTATCGATTCGACGGCAAACAGCGAAAGCTCGCCATTGGTCCCTATCCCCGCGTTGGCCTGAAAGAGGCGCGCGAGCGGCGCGAAGAGGCCAAGCGTTTGTTGGCCTCGGGGCTGGACCCGAGCCAACAAAAACAGGTCGCAAAGGCCACCCGCGCGACCCTTCAGGCAAACACGTTCGCCATGATCGCCGATGAATTGCTCGAAAAGAAGCGCCGGGAGGGAAAGACCGCAGCAACCATGCACAAGCTGGATTGGCTAATAGGGCTTCTCCGCCCGTCGCTTGGTCCGCGCCCGATTTCGGAAATTGCCGCGCCCGAAATATTGGCGGCGCTCCGGACAGTCGAGATGCGGGGCAAACTCGAAACGGCGAGCCGCCTTCGCGCAGTCGCGGGCGAGGTCTTCCGCTACGCCGTTGCGACGGGGCGCGCCACAGGCGACCCGACGGGCGCACTGAGGGGCGCGCTGACCACGCCGACAGTGCGCCACCGGGCCGCAATCATCGATCCGACGAAGCTCGGCGAATTGCTTTGCGCAATCGATGGCTATTATGGCGCGCCGGAAGTCCGCTTTGCGCTACAGATGCTGGCGCTGACGTTCACGCGCCCGGGCGAATTGAGACAAGCAGAGTGGAAGGAGTTCGATTTTGAAAACGCGGTCTGGATCATTCCTGGCCCCCGAATGAAAATGAGAAGGCCGCACCGGGTTCCACTAGCGCCGCAAACCATCGCGCTTCTGCAATCGCTTAAGGAATTGACAGGCCATCGCAATCTGGTTTTCCCCGGCGCCCGGTCGCCTGAAAAGCCGCTTTCGGACAACACGTTCAACGCGGCGTTGCGCCGCCTCGGCTTCACGAAGGATGAAATGACAAGCCACGGTTTCCGCGCCGCCGCGTCGTCAATCCTGAACGAAACCGGCATGTGGAATGCCGACGCCATTGAAGTGCAACTGGCGCATGTGGAAAATAACGCTGTCCGGCGCGCCTACGCGCGCGCGGAGTATTGGGAAGAGCGCGTCAGAATGATGACCTATTGGGCCGACCGGCTTGACGCCATGCGCGCTGGCGCACCCAAAGCACGCTGACAATTAGCGCCAGAAAAAATCTGTGCGTGAGAAGGTAAGCGGCTGCTGCTAGCAAATCCAATGGCGGATTTAGACCCCTATCCCTAATGTGTTGATTTCCGTCAGGAATTGGGCCGAATTTGCGAACTATTTCCGATATGCGCTGACCCGCCTCCGTGAGCGAGAAGCGCGATTTTCCTTCGCAAACTCGGTCAGAAATGGATGCGC
>CAIZEI010000165.1 GCA_903931945.1 uncultured Hyphomicrobiales bacterium
GGGGAAGGTGCCGTCGATCAATTTGCTGATCAATACGAGATCGCCAAAGACAAAGCGGGCTTTTGTCGTCGACAGTTCAACGGAAACGGTGGTTTCCTCCCCCTCGATAATTTTCAGAACCTCAGCGACAGTTTTTCGCGGCACGATCACGCCGGGCATCCCGGCCGAGCCGGCAGGCGCGGGAACCTCGATACGCGCCAGCCGGTGTCCGTCGGTCGCGACCGCCCGCAGCATCGTGTGGCCGTCGACCTCGGTCGTATGCAGGAAGACGCCGTTCAGATAATAACGGGTTTCTTCTGTCGATATCGCAAATTGCGTTTTGGCGAACAGCTTGCGCAGATCGCCCGATGGCAGGGTGAACTTGTGCGACAGATCGCCCGAAGCGAGATCGGGAAAGTCGCTATCGGGCAGCGATTGCAGATTGAATCGCGAGCGCCCCGATTTCATCAGCAACTGTCCGTTTTCACCGGTGGTCTCCAGCGACACCTGCGCCCCGTCTGACAGTTTGCGGATGATATCGTAAAGCGTATGGGCGGGCAGCGTCGTCGCGCCGGCCTGCGAAACATCCGCGGCAATGGACTCTGTCACCTCGATGTCAAGATCGGTCGCCTTGAGCTCCAGCTTACGACCGTCGGCCTTCAGCAAAACATTGGACAGGATCGGAATCGTGGTTCGCCGCTCCACGACCCGGTGGACGTGGCCGAGCGATTTCAGCAAGGCGCTGCGTTCGAGAGTGACTTTCATGGCAGCCTGATCCGTCCTTAACCCTGACTTTACGCACAGCGGCGGGGCGTCGAGTGTAAACATGCAGCAGGGGGTTAAGCAAGACGCAACGCCGCAACATTGCACGGCCACCCGGCATATCAACAGGAATAGGATTGGCCACGTTTGGAGTTGAAGTCGCTGGAAGGCTGTTCTAAATATGTCTACATATGTAGAGGAAAGTAAAGTGTTAAACTCTAAATATGGACCATTAGAACGCTACCTGTCCGGTTTCCCAGCTTCGTCATGGCGTGCGACATTCGCGGACATCGAGAAAGTGATAGGCGCTCCCTTGCCTCCCTCGGCCAGACGACATCGCCCCTGGTGGTCGAATAACGCCAGCAACAACGTGATGACCAAGGCCTGGAAATCGGCAGGCTGGGTCACAGAGCAGGTTGATATGGAAAATCAGGTGTTGGTGTTCAAGAAAATCGGGGGCGCTGGCCGGCAATCAGCGCCAGACGACAGTTCGCCAACGCCTGCCGTCGAAGCGGTAGAAGCGTCGGTCGCTGTCAAAAAATTCGACTTCACGTTTGGCCGGTTGAAGGGGACCGTGACTTGGACCGGCGACCTGACCGAACCAGCGGGCGAAGTATGGAACGCTGAATTGGGGATTCTGTAATTGGCGGGCCTTCTGCTGGATACGTGCGCGCTCATTTGGGCAATGGCCGACCTTGATCTTTCTGCCAATGCGCGCGCGCGCATCAAGGAAGCCGGCGAAAGCGGCAATCTGTGGCTGTCCCCGATATCGGCGTGGGAAATTGCAACACTGGTGCGCAGGTCACGGATCAAGCTTGCAGCCGATCCTGAGGATTGGTTCGACGCCGCGCTGGCGACGCCAGGCATAAACCTCGCCTCAATGCCACCGCGACTGCTAATGCGCTCGCTGTTCCTCCCCAGCGCCCCGCCCAACGATCCTGCAGACCGCATCATCCTCGCGACGGCCCGCGCGCAAAACCTCACCATCGTCACCCGCGACCAGAAGATCCTGGCCTATGGCGCGACCGGCAATGCGCTGGTGCTGGCCTGCTGAAAACGCGCGAACGCCTTCTTCCTAACCTTAACCGGCCCTTAATGGGCCGGGTTTAAGGTGGAGCGATTGCCATAGCGCGTGTGGGCGGCGGCAGGCTGGACGAACGATGGGCGAGGGCTGGTTCAGCGGACGGAAAGAACCGACGTTCGAGACGCGCGGCAAGGGCGCGTCCCGTGATGGGGAGCTGCGCGCCGACCCCAGCGATCGCCCCGCGCGGGGAAGAAATGCGCGCGCCATTCCACCTGACGACGATGATTTTGAGGAGGACGAAGACGATATCCGCCCGGTCAAACGTCCCGCCCGGCGAAAATCCGCAAAATCAGGCGCCCCGCAAAAACGCCGCACGGCGATTGGCTTTCTCGTCTACTGGTGCCTCGTGCTGGGCGTCTGGGGCGTCGCCGGCGGCCTTGCCGTGGTCGCGTTCTACGCCTCCCAATTGCCGCCTATCGATCAGCTCGCTGTTCCCAAACGCCCACCGAATATCGCGATTCTCGCGGATGACGGCGCCTTGCTCGCCAATCGCGGCGACACAGGCGGCGCGGCGGTCCGCCTCGGGGATCTCCCGCTCTATCTGCCCAAGGCCTTCATTGCGATCGAAGACAGGCGCTTTTATTCGCATTACGGCGTCGATCCGCTTGGCATCGCGCGCGCCGTATTCCGCGATGTGCTGCACCGGGGCGGCAATATGGAAGGCGGCTCCACGCTGACGCAGCAACTGGCAAAAAATCTGTTCCTGACACAGGAACGGACCATGGCGCGCAAGATCCAGGAAGCCATTCTGGCGCTTTGGCTTGAGCATAAATATTCCAAGGACCAGATTCTCGAACTCTATCTCAACCGGGTTTATTTCGGCTCAGGCGCCTATGGCATCGAGGCGGCGTCGCGCAAATATTTCGGCCATGGCGCGCATGAGGACACGTTGCCGGAGGCGGCCCTGCTGGCCGGCCTGATGAAAGCGCCGACAAAGCTTGCTCCAAACCGCAACCCGACAGGCGCAGCCGAACGCGCAGCGCAGGTCCTGACCGCCATGGCGCAGGAAGGCCATATTTCAGAATCGATGGCCAAGATTGCCCTGGCGCGACCAGCCGAGGCGACGCATGACAAAAGCGCCGGCTCCATCAATTACGCCGCCGATCTGGTGATGGATGCGCTCGATGATTCCATCGGCGCCATCGACGAGGATATTGTCGTCACCACGACCCTGAACGCCAGTATGCAGTCAGCGGCGGAACGCGCGCTCACAGGCGAACTCGACCGGCAGGGCGGCAAATTCGGCGTGTCGCAGGGCGCGATGGTGGCGATGGACGTCGGCGGTCAGATCAAGGCGCTGGTGGGCGGACGCAGCTACGCCGACAGTCAGTTCAACCGCGCGGTCGCCGCCAAACGGCAGCCGGGCTCCACATTCAAACCCTTTGTTTATCTGACCGCGCTGGAACACGGACTGACGCCCGATACAATCCGCGAGGATGGCCCGATCGACATCAAGGGCTGGAAACCGGAAAACGCCGGCCACCAGTATTACGGGCAAGTGACGCTGACGCGCGCGCTCAGCATGTCGCTGAATACTGTGGCTGTGCGGCTTGGGCTTGAAGTCGGCCCGAAAGCCGTCGTGGCCACAGCGCACCGGCTCGGCATCACCGCCGAACTCAATCCCAATCCCTCGGTCGTGCTGGGCACTTCAGAAGTCACCCCGCTGGAGCTGGTGGGCGCCTATGCACCCTTCGCCAATGGCGGCATTGGCGTGCAGCCGCATATTATCGCCAAGGTGCGCACGGCGGATGGCAAGCTGCTGTATCAGCGCAAGGGCTCAAGCTATGGGCGGATCATCGAGCCGCAATATGTGTCGATGATGAACGCCATGCTGCGCGAGACGCTGGTGACCGGCACCGCGCATATGGCCGACCTGCCGGGCTGGCAGGCGGCAGGCAAAACCGGCACCAGCCAGGATTATCGCGATGCGTGGTTTGTGGGCTACACAAGCCAGCTGGTCGCCGGCGTATGGGTTGGCAACGATGACGATTCGCCAACGAAGAAAGCGTCCGGCGCCAATCTGCCCGTCAGCATCTGGAGCCGGTTCATGAAGGACGCGCTCCGCTCCGCGCAGCCGACGCCATTGCCCCAGGGCCTCTGGCGCGACCCGGCCCAGCCGACGCCGCCGCCCAGCTTCCGTCCGCCGGGCGATGTCACCGGCAGCACGCCGCCGCCGGGCTCGCCTGTGCAATTGCCGGGTGCGCGGCCTGCAACGCCGCCGCCAACCCTTGCATCGCAGCCCGCGCCGCCGGTGCGCCCCGGCTCGCCGCGCCGCGACCCCATCGCGGACCTGCTGCCACCCGAAAATATTCCCGCGCCCGGCGCCAGGAAAACGACAGCCCCACAACCGCCGCCGCCAGCGCAGGGTTTCCTGCAAAAGATATTCGGCGGGTAGGCGGCGTTCAAAACACTTTCGCCAAACCTGCCTGTTTCAAAACCTCATTGGCGGTGTGGCGAGATTTTGCGCTGCGTGGAACAGTTATATACTTGCCGTTGACAGAGCTGCGCCAGATTTCGTGACTGCCCTTGCCTTCGTGCACGAACAGACACTTGTTCTCTGTCAGGATGGCGACGATATCGCAATAAAAGTCGGCCATCAGGACGCGCGCGCCACATCCAGATGCGATTCCGCCCGGAATGTCAGGGCAAACCTGTCGGCGGACTGATCGTTGAGCGCCATAAGATCAGGCAGAATGAGCCTGACTTCTTCCATCATGCCAGCCCAGGTCTCAGCTTCAACGCAGAGCCTGGCGACGTCAGCGCTGGTTGCCAGCCAGACCTTGGCTTCGTCATCCCATAAAGCGTCGATATGAAGTTTCCTGATCATAATGCGAGCTTCATGCGTCCGCCCCCGCGTGTCAAATCCTGCGGGATAGCGCTCCAACCGCCTCACTTCAGCGCCAGCCGCCCCGTCGCAGCGAGCCAGCGCTGAAAATTCAGCACCGCCGCGCGGTTGGCGCAGGTCGCATAGAGCCCGTTGCAGGTCTCAAGCAGTTGCGCCCGGCGCAGGAAAACCTCGTCCAGCGGCAGGCCCGCCGCCTGCGCGATGATGGTGGACAGGTTGGCGGCTTCCACCAGTGGCAGGCCGGCGGCAGGCCATGCCGGGTCAAAACCCTGCGCGGATATTGCGTAATAGGTTTCGAAAGCCTTTGAGGTCGGATCGAGCTGCCAGGAGCGTCCCTCGTCGGCGATGGCGCGATTGTTGTCCAGCGGCACTTTGGCGAGGCCCGGCTGATGGTCGCCATAATCGACATAGAGGATTTTCCGATCGGGCAGTTCCTGCGCCAGCCGGGTCCGGAAGGCGTCGCGGTCGCGTTTGGCGACGACGAGCCGCCAGAGATATTCGTCAAATTCCGGGTCGGCGTTCCAGCGCGTGATCTCGCCCGGCCTAAGCGCTTCAGGCGCAAAGCGGAAATCCCAGGGCGAATGCGTCGACATGGTCTGCGTCGCCACAAATCGCGGCTTGCGCACGCCATCTTTGGCGGGCGCTTCGAGGAACTTCGCCATTTCGCCGAGATAGAAACCATCCCGCTGGCGCTGGTCCGGCGCGTGATGCACCGACGTGTCGATCACATGGTCGAATCCGATCGCCTGATAGAAGCGACCGACGCCCGCAAAGCCGGCGGACGCCGGAAACACAATCGCGGTCTCATAGCCGCAGGCTTTCAGATATTGGGGCAGGGAATGGTGCAGGCGCCCGGTCATGAAATTGGCGGCAAAATTCCGCAAATTGCCAAACGAGCGCGTCGACAGCCCGGTGAGCACGGAAAAATCCGTCAGCCAGGTGCCGCCGCCAAACGTCTCCACGCGGAAGGGATGCGCGCGTCCATCCATCGAAGCGAAAAACGGCCGCAACTCCTCGGGATAGACGAGACCGTCATAGACGCCATCGGGCATGGTGGATTCGTCAAGCGTCAGCACAATGTCAGGCGGCGTCTCACCCGGGCGGCACTCGATCGGGGGAGCCAGAACAGCGGTCGGCGCAGGGCCGGCGCCAGTTTCAATCACGCCATTAAATCGCGCGAGCTGGGGCAGATCGCCAAGCGAGGACAGGAACGCCGAGAAGCTGAAATGCGTATCGTTGAAAAAATCGGCGTTGCGCAGCAGCAACGGGCTCAGGCCAGCAGCCATCAGCCCGCTTGCAACGCTCAGCGCGGCGCAGCGCTTGCGCCAGCCCGCGATCGCAGGCGCCTCAAGCCGCCACGCGAAAACCATCGCAGCGCCAACCGCCAGCAAGAGCCCGCCGAGCGCCAGCGCACGGTCGCGATAGGCGGACATGAAAAATTCAATGGGCGCAGCGGAAAACCCGTAAAAAATCACGTCATAGACATGCAGACGCATCGCCACCAGGGCAAATTTGCCGTTCGAGGCGACGTAGATGGCCAGAAACAGGCAGATAGCCAGCAGCGACGCAAACCGCCAGCGGCGCGTGACCGCGCTCAAAGCCAGCGCGAGACCAGCGAAAACCGCGGACACGGGAATGAACAGAGAGAGATCCGGTTCATTGCTCCACAGAAACGCCGCCCAGGCCGCCACAGCAAGCATCAGAGCCAGCCGTCGAGGCGTTGCGGGAGCTGCGGCTGCGAACAGCCGGGTCCGGGCGCGGACAGCGAAATCTGACAATACGCATGAACCTTTTATGACATCGGGATGACAATGCCATGAAAGTCAGCGTCCGGCAATACGGGCGCGCGGGGGAAAACCCGCGCGGACGTGACTGTGCGATGTGGCAATTTGCGACGGAAAGCGACCCTGCGGATGGCCACCGGTTTGCCTTGATTGCCAATGCGGCCGCGGACTAGACTGAAGCTTTGGAAATGCACTGCGCCTCGACCAATTTGAGCCTATACGGACCGGCTGGCAAATGGACGGAGTTGAATTTTTAGCCGCGCTGGCAGAGATTGTGGGCGCTGACAACGCTGCGAAGTATGCCGCCAAATTTGGCGACCTTGATGATATTTTTATGAATGAAATAACGAACAAAGAGGCCCTGGCCTTCTTTGCTTACACGACCGGGTTGGAGTGGTATCAGGTAATCAACAGCCAGTTGTGGAGCGGCACAGCTAGCGTGGCGGTCAAAAAATTCTCGGAAGTTCTCAATAGCGGACTGTCGCACCTTCCACGTTACGCAGCGAATGAAGGGATCGTTTATAGAGGTTTTCAAACTCCCGACATCGCTGCCTTTCGTGCGAAGTACCACCCCGGCGCTGTCGTGACGTTCCCCGGCTTTACCAGCGCAACCTTTCATGCGCCAAGCGCCTTTGGCGGAAATGTATTCTTTACCATTCGGTCGCTTAATGCACGTGTGATCTGGTACGTTGCAGCTGACTACCTTGAACACGAAGTGCTGTTTCCAACGAATTGCCGCTTTCGCGTATCAGAAAGCTTCATTCGAGAAGATCGCATTGCGGTCGAATTGCAGGAACTGCCTTAGATGGCGACAAATTTCAGAATAGAACGGTGGCGAGCCGCAGTGCTGCTTCGCGCTGCAAAGCTTTTGCGAAGACCGCGCTTCCACGAAAACCAAGCCGCGCCTGATCCGTCGAATGAACAGTCGGATCGGCGCATTGAAGAAGAGGCCATTGCAGCTTTCTTTGCGAGCCCGCGCGCCGATTGGCCTGCTACGCTAATCCAGCGACGCATGCAGAGTTCAGGAGGCTGATCGAGTCGAAGGACGTCTCCAGGCTTCAATCAGGCAAAATAGTGAGCGTGCGGCGCAGTTGGTTTAATGCAGCAGAAAGCTGACCCACATTTTTTGCATGGACATAACGATGTGGGGCACAGTGCCGCGAATCGCACAAGCGCGCGCCAGCAGACATTTTCGGCCCATTCTGCGCCTTTGCAGTATTGAGAAATCCGCTGCCCGGCGAGCGGACATCACGTTCGCCCGGCTCGCCCAAACATAACAGCATCCTAAGCCGCCGCAGATTTACCGATCGCCGCATTGACGCGGGGCATGACTTCGCGCGCCATCAACTCCATAGAGCGTTTGGCCAGCGTCTCATCGACGAAATCCATGCCGGCATAGACGAGTTCGCCGAAGTCCCCGACCTCCTCGCGCATCGCCAGAATTTCATCGACGATCTTGTTGACCGTTCCGTACATCACGCAATGATCGAGAATCCAGTCCTCGGTGATTTCCTCGTCAGGCTGGTCGAAACGATCCTTGAACACGCCGCCGCGACCGCCGCGCTTCAATTTGAACCCGAGCTGATCGTAATAAAAACGATAAGGCGAGTTGGCGTCGTCGCGGCCATAGGCCCGCGCCACCTTGTCGTCATCGGCGACAAAAATGGTGCGCGCAATGCGCCAGTCCTTCGGATCGGCCTTCTCGCCGACGGACGCCTTGCCTTCGGCGTAATGGCCCCAGTGGGTCTTGACCCATTTCTTCAACAGGAAATTCGCCGACAGCGGATGAAAATCGCGCTTGCCCATGGCGATCACGCCTTTGGAGAACGGCGCGACCACCGTGCCGACGATTTCGGGTCGCGGCGACTGAAAGGGCTTGCCCATGATGCCAAGGCCCTTTTCCAGATACATGCTGGTGCGCGTTGTCACCTTGTAGGGATTGTCCGGAAAATCGATATCGTAGGGCGCATCGCGCTCCCAGATTTGCAGGATGACGTCGATGGAATCGGCGAACATCTTGTTGCGGTCCTTGTCGAGTGTCAGCAGCGCCTCGCTGTCGCTGCGGATGCCGCCGGGGCTGACTCCGAGAATAAACCGGCCTGCAGCGAGGTGATCGAACATTGCGGCATGGGTCGCCACCAGCACGGGGTGGGTCTGCGACAGATTGGTCGTGCCGGTGCCGAGCATGATATTTTTGGTTGCGTGAATCAGCGTCGCCAGAAACATCATACTGTTGGGGATGTTCTCGACGCTGTCGGTCAGATGTTCGCCCACGAAGGCGTCGTAAAACCCGAGTCTGTCAGCCAGGATGATCGCCTCGCGATCCTCACGCAGGGTCTGCGCCCAGGGCCGCCCGACCGGATGCATCGGCATGGTGAAATAGCCAAGTCTCATATGTGTCCTCCTGCGGCCAGCCTTGCGGTCAGCGTGAAATGGCAAATCCGGTTTGATTATCGCGTGATCGTGAAACCCTTGTCGATGGCCGCGACAAAGGCGCCGGGGTCGTCGATCATCGGAAAATGTCCGCAATCCTCCAGCACAATCACAGGCGCTTTGGGCAGCGCCTTTTCCATCGCCGCGCGGGTTGCAACGGCAGGACCTTTCGATCCGTAGATGACGATGGCGGGCGCTGTCAGCGCGGCAAAATCGCCTTCGACATCGTGCAGGCGCATCGCCCACATGGCGTTGAGACAATTCTTCGGGCCGGCCTTGGCGCGATCGATGTTCCAGCGATCGAGGAAGGCGGGCGTCGCCTTGCCCGCGCGCAGCCGGGGCCCGACGATTTCCAGCGTTTGTGGCGTATGGGTCCAGGTTTTTTCCGTGCGGGCCCAGCCTTCCGCCCAGACTTTTTCCGTGCGGATCGGATATTCGATGATGAAGACGCGCTCGAGACGCGAGGCATGGCGGGCGCCCAGCGCCACAGCAATCGAGCCGCCGACGGATGAGCCGCCGATGCTGGCTTTCCGGATCCCCAGACTGTCCATCAGCGAGACGATGGCGTCGGCGTAATCATGCGCGGAGAAGAAACGCGGGGGCGTGTCGCTGTCGCCCTGGCCGGGCATATCCCAGGCGATCACGCGGTAGCGTTTGGCGAGTTCGTCAATCACGAATTCATATTCGTAAGCCGAAGCGCCGTTCGAATGCATCAGCATGAGCGCAGGGCCGGCGCCAGCCTCCAGATAATGGATGCGCCCGTGCCGTGTCTCGGCAAAGCGATCGTTGGCGTGCATGGCGGGCGGTCCTCCGGAATGTGCGAGCGCCTCTGCAGGCGTTTCCAGGCCATGCTAGAATACCGACGGCTGGAACGCCAGCGGCGAGGGCCAGTTCGCGACCGCCATTGACGGGTCATTTCCCGCGCGCCCGACGCGTGCGATATACAGGCCTGCGAAAATGCGCGAAACGTGTGCAGGCTTGATCTGCGGGAATTATGAACTTATTTTCAACAAGCGTTTGCAGGATGGGTGACCGCGATGCTCGATGTTCAACAGGCCGTGGATAAGGCGCTGGAATTCAGTCGCTCGCTGGGTCAACATCACTTGCCGGTCGCCTCGCCATTGCTCGAAGAAGTCGAGATGGATGAGGCAGAGAAAAACTGGTTGATTACCTTGAGTTTTGCTTTGCCGTCAGAGCCGTCGGCTTTTTCGCCACTTGAGCCTTTGTCGCCGCTGGAGGGACGTGGAGCGCTCAGCGAGCTTCCGGGCGCGCAACAATTGCAAAAGGCGCAACGAGCCTATCGCCGGTTCAGTGTCGATCGCAAGAACGGAAAGGTTATCTCCATGAAGTCGGTTCAGGTCGGATGATCGGCTATGCCCGATCCCTGTTCGAACGCCATCGGGTTGTATTTATTGATACAAATCTCTTTATTTTGCTCCTTGTGGGTTTGGTGGACCCGACAAAAATCAGCGATTTCAAGCGCACGCGCGGGTTCACCGTGTCCGATTGGAGAAATCTGACCGCTTTGCTGGAAAGGGCGCATAGCGTTCAAGTTACGCAGAATGTTGTAACGGAAACCGACAATCTTGTCCGCCAGCTGCCCGATGAACATCATCGAAAATTATCCGGGATTCTGAAGTTCCTGTTTGAATCCTGGATCGAAATCTACAAGCCTGGCAAGGAATTCTTCGGCAGCGAACTGCACGCACGCTTCGGCCTCACCGATGCAACGCTTGTTCGACTGTCTCTGGAAGGTCTGGTTTTGACAACGGATGTCAAGCTCGCCGGAAAGATCGAATCGGTTGGCGGCGCGACATTCAATATCAATCATCTCAATGTTTTAAGGTGAATGCCACGCGTTCGGGGCAAGTGCGACGCATTTGCGGAACGGTCTTCGGGCTATCCTGCAAGTCCTTGTTATCAGGAGCCCAAGCCCAAACCCTTTGCGGCGTTCCACAATAATTGCAGACCGAGCGCGGTCAGAAAGAGCTGCAGGATCAGACGGAATTTTTGCTCGGACACGCGGTTGAGCGCTTCCTCGCCAACCCAGTTCCCGACAGCGCCGGTCGCAATCATCGCCGCCATCAAGGGGATATAGGCCGCGATGGCGAATCCCAGAAAGCCAAAGGCGATGATTTTGGCCGTGTGAACGAAGATCATCAGGGCGCCCAGCGTTGCGGCGTGATTTCGCCGGTCTTTGGCGACGCTGGCGACAAAGGGCGCGACAATTGTCCCCGTGGCGCTGACAAAGATGCCGGCGAAGGTCGCGACAAACCCCAGCGCGAGAAAACGCCCGCGCTCGGCGCCGATGCGCCCGAGTTTCGGCAGCCACGTCACCACAAGAATGAATATCGCAAGAATACCCTGCAATCCGGTTGTCGGCAATGAAATGAACGCCTTTGCGCCGACAAAGGCCCCGAGCGCAGCGCCTGCGATAAAGGGCGGAATGGTGGAGCGCAGCACATAGCGCCACATGATGACGGTGCGGGTGACGCCTGAGCCAAGTTGCACGACCGTGTGCACCGGGATCAGCGCCAGCGGCGGCATCACCTGCGCCATCATCGCCAGCAGGATCAATCCGCCGGCTGTGCCCGTGAACACGCCGATGAAAGCGGTGGCGAATGAAGCCAGCGTCAGTCCGGCAAACAGGGGCAGACCGACGCCCGGCGTTCCCAGAAAATCCATTGCGTTTCCGCCCCCTTCGTTTATGTCTGCAGCTTCATAGGCGTCGATCGTGCGATTGCAACCCCTCGACCGCTTGTATTTGTCGGCGGCATTTGGGAAAGTGCCGCCAGATTTTCATTCTCAGGAGGAAAGCGTGTCCGAGGAAGCCCGCAAAAAAGCCATGGACGAACTGGTGGCGAAGTTCGCCGGAGAGAAAGCCGACCCTTACAAGAATTATGTTCAAGGCGAAGGACTCGATATTCTCGACGCGCAATATGTGCGCAACCTGCGCAAGGTGCCGCTCAAACCCTGGGCGCGCCGGGGCGGCAACGCCGCCTACCTCAACCACGACGCCTCCAAGAGCAGCAATGATTGCTACGTCATGGAAATCGAGCCGGGCGCCATGCTCAAGCCGCATCGTCAGATGTTCGAGGAAATGATTTTTGTGCTCGATGGCCGCGGCTCCACCAAAGTGTGGAACAATGCGGGCAAGAGCCTGACCTTCGAATGGAAGGCGGGAGCGATTTTTGGCATTCCGCTGAATTGCTGGCATCAGCATTTCAACGGTTCGGGTTCTGCGCCTGTGCGTTATATCGCCGTCACAAATGCGCCGCCGGTGATCAACCTCTACAAAAATCTGGATTTCGTTTTCAGCAATCCCTTCGAATTCACAGAGCGTTTCAATGGCGAGCCTGATTATTTCGCCGCCAAGAACGATCGGGAATTGTGGACCATTCGCACCAATTTCATTCCCGACGCCGTCAATCTGCCGCTTGCCATCGCCCATGAGCGCGGCGCCGGCGGGCAGCACCTGCGTTTCAACCTCGCCAATTCTTCGCAGCAGGGGCATCTCTCGCAATTCCCCGTGCAGACCTACAAGAAAGCCCATGCCCACGGGCCGGGCGCGCATGTCGTCATTCTGTCGGGCGAAGGTTATTCGCTGTGCTGGAACGACGGACTTGAAAACAAGCCGGATCGCTTCGACTGGGAAGTCGGAACGCTGATTGTGCCGCGCGATGGCGTCTATCACCAGCATTTCAACACAGGGCCGCAGCCCGCGCGTTATCTTGCCTTCCGCACGGGCGCCAGCGGCGCCAAAAATGCGCAGGGCGTCGTCAAGTGTTTCTACTCCAAACGCATCGGCGGCCATCAGCTCGATTACGCCGACGAGTCGCAGGAGTTCCGGCGGATGTTCGAGGAAGCGCTGGCGCGCCACAATCTCAAGCCGGCGATGGACGCCGCCTATGAGAAGGAACTTGAAACATTGCCGCCAGCGGGCGAGTGAGGCGCAGCGACGAGCTCAATGCTTGCGCATGCCCCAAATCTGCGACGTGCCGTTCGCCCATGTCTTCGGGCGCTGCGGCAGGTCGCGGTGCCAGGGACGCGGCTCAAAATAGCCGAGTTCCTCGTCCTTCATCTGGTCGAGATCGATATAGAATTCGATCGTATTGCCGTCCGGCGAGAGATGATAGACGGACACATTGTGGCCAGGTCCATGCCGCACCGGTCCCCATGTGATCGGGATATTCTTCTGGCCGAGCAGATCGCAGGCATTCAGGATTTGTGACATATCCTTCGCTTCAAAGGCGATATGCGCGAGCTGGGTTTTTTCGCCGCGCACAAAATTGACCGTGTGGTGGTCTGGCCCGCAGCGCATGAACGAAAAATAATCGCCAATCCAGTCCGAGATGCGAAATCCAAGTACGCGCTGATAGAAGCTGGTGACCGCTTGCACGTCGGGCGTGACGAAGGCCACGTGCCCGAGCTTCATCGGCCCGACGCCCTTCACCTGATGATGATCCCCAAGATATTTCCATTCGTTGAACAACTGGACCTGCGTTCCCTTGTTGTCATTGAAGACAAGCGCGCGTGGCAGGCCCGGGGCGGTGTCGTTGCTCAGCGCGCTGGCGACGCCTTCGGCCTCAAGATCCCGTGCGACATCCGACAGATCAATTTTCGGGGACACCTCGAACGAGAGACCCGAGCAACGCGCCTCTGGCCCCTCATGCAATTCGACGACGAGTTGGCCGACTTTCGTCGCCAGATAGGCGCGCTTGTCGTCGCGCTCGGCGAGCACGAGACCGGCGATCTCGATCCAGTGATCGATTTCACGTTGCATGTCGGGGGTTTCGAACGTCGCGTGGCCAATGCGTCGCGCCTGGGGCATGGTTCCCTCCTGGGCAGTCTGTCAATGTGGACACACTGCCCGAAAGGCGCAGGCGACAGTTGATCTGGGTCAAATGACAGCGCCGGCGACCGCCCGACTGGCGCGTTATGATGTCGCAGTCCGTTCAGGCGCCCATGGCCGCGGCGAACATTTCCGCAAGACGCTTTGCGTTGGCTGAAGTCTCAAGCCCGTGCATCGCGGTTGCGATGGTCTCGGCGGTTTGCGACGTCCCCACGAGCGGCGTGAGAATACGCTCGGCCTTGCGGGCGACGTCATCGTCGCCAAGGCGCCGTCCGGGGTCGCCGATCACGGACAAAACTGTGCGCGTAAGGGTCTTGCCGCCAGCGCTCACCTCGATCGTCGCCGGCCAGCGCGTGGGGAATTCCGCTTGCAACGCAGCCTCTGCAACGACCGTCGTCCGGGCGGCGAAGGCCAGAACTTTCGCATTTGTCATGACCGAAGGACCGCGTTCGAGATCCCACAATGACTCGCGCGCGAAGGCCGCCAGACCCATCTGGAACCCGGCGCTGACAAAACCCGACGATCGATTGCTGGCGTGGATCGGCTGCGAGATCATTCCGGCATAGGTTTGCGGGACCCGCACAAGCACCGATTCCACTGTATTCGGGTCAAGCCCTTCGTCCAGCAGTTGCATGAACGCATCCGCCGCCCCGAGCGCCTGCCGCGCGGTGCAAAAAGGCTTCATGCTGAGCGTGGGATAGATGCTGGATTGACCAAGCCCGCTCGTCAGCCTTGCGACATCGGCGGGAATGCCTTGCGCCTTTTCGAGCCACGGCCCATCGAGCAGACTGGCGTCGCCGCAAAATCCGGCCTGCGCAGCGTGGGCGGCGCGCAACCCTTCAGCGACGGCGCCGATAAACAAAATCCAGCGCCCGGACAGCGCGCCGGCAAACCGCCCGGTGCGGCCCCCCATCAACATCAACGCAAGGGAGAGCGCGTCTTCTGTCTTTGCCTGATCAAGGCCCCACAGCCGCGCTGCAACCGCAGCGACGCCCAGCGGCGCGGCGACGCATGTCGGCCACACCCCGCGATACAGCGCGTTGGGACCATCGATGGCGATGCCAAACCGCGTCACGAGTTCCGTGCCGATCCAAATCGCGTCAGCGATGCGCGCCGCGTCAAAATCTCCCTGCCTGGCCGCCAGCATCAGCGCGGCGGGAACCGTCACAGAGCCAGGCGTCGTACATGAGGGCAGATGAATGTCATCGACCTCGGTGTGCCGCACGACCGCCGCCGCAATCGCAATGGCTTCATCGCCGCGCGCCTGCGGCGCCAGAGCGCGCAGCGCTTTGGCTTCGTGCGTGCGTGCGCCTGCGATGCCCGCGATCGCGATATCCGCCGTGTGTCGAGCCAGCATGGCGCGCTCGTCCTGCGTCAGCGATTGCACCGAGGCTTCGCGCACGAACCGCGCGAGTTCGCCAATGACGCTCATTCTTTGGATGCTCCCGGTTGGACGCCGCTTGCTTGCTGCAGATCGGATGCGCGGGGCTGGATAGCCTGCCTCACGCGCTCCTTCACGCTGTCGGGCGCGCCTAGCAATTCATCAATCAACAGAGCAAGTTCTGCGCCCGTCATGGCGCTGATTTCCGCGCGTTCTATCTCCGCAGCGCGGATGAACTCGGGGTCTTTGAGCGTTTCATCGAATGCGCGGCGGAGCGCTGCAACGCGCGGCGCAGGAACGCCCGGCGTTGTCGCAATCGGGCGCCCGACCGCGACCGCTTTGGACATGAAATCGAGCAAGGGCTGGTCCTGCGGTTTCAGCGCCATATCTTTCAGCAGGGGCGTATCGGGCAAGGCGGGGTCCTTGCGCAGGCCGACCTGAAGCAACGGGATGATCAGCTTTTCGCTGACATAATGCGGCGTCACCGCAATATAGGACGCCCATGTGTTGGTGCCGCGCCCCTCGACCTCGCCGCGCTCCATCGCAAGATCGGCGTCGTGGCCATCGGGGTAGCCGAAAATGATCTTCAGTTTTGCGCCGAGCACATTGTTGTAGAAGGCTGTCAATTGCTGCGAAATCGAACCCGCCTGCGTAGTGCCGATGGTGGTTTCGCGTTTGCGCGCGTCCGCAAAACTTTTGGTTGGCGAGCTATGCCAGACCGCGAGAATCTGGTTGGAATCGCTCATGTTCCCAATCCAGTTGAATTCGCGCAAATCCGCCTGAAGGCTTTTGTTGAGGCCGAGCGCCTGATCGGCGACCAGCCCCTGGCTGACAATCGCGAGAATGGTTCCATCGCGCGGCGCAACCCTGGCGACGTAATTGGCCGCGACGATGCCGCCGCCGCCGGGCATGTTGACCGGCAGCACGCGGGGATTGCCGGGAATGTGCTGACCGATGAAGCGACCGAGCAGGCGCGCATAGGAATCATAACCGCCGCCGCCCGCCGCCGAGCGAATGATGAACTGGATGGTCTTGCCGCGATAGAAATCCTCGACCTCATCGGCGCGCGCGAGCCCGCCGGAAATCCCCAGCAGCAAGGCAAAAACGGTCACAACACGCAAATCTGTCTCCTGCCATTCAGGCCGGACATAGCGCGGCGCAGGAGCGCGCGTTCGCCGGTTCTGCGCAGGCATACACGCGCCGGGCGGAGCGGTAAACACGCAACGCGCAGGCTTTCGGGCGCCTCACAATCGCGCATAGAGCTTTCGCGCATTGCCCCCGAGGATCGCCTTCTGCATGGCCTCATCGATCTGGCCGGGATGTTCGACAACCCAGTTGGCCGGGTCCATCGTCTGGTGCGGCCAGTCGGTTGAAAAGCAGAACAGGTCTTTGGCGTGACAGAGCTCCAGCATCCAGCCAAAATGTTTCGGGTTTTTGGGAATCGTAATCGGCTGCGTCGAAAACCGCACATTCTCAAGAATATATTCGCTTGGCAGCTTGTTCAGATAGCGCTCGCCAGCGGCCAGCTTGCGTTCGGTCAGCGCGATATCGCCTGGCGCGCTGACGTAAAAATCATCGATCCGCAACATAAAGTCCGACAGCCACCAGACCCCGCCCTCCTGAAACAGTATTTTCTGCTTCGGGTATTTGTCGAACAGTCCCTGCACAATCATGGCCGCCAGATGCACGATGGCGTTGGCGATGGGCGCATTGCCAAAAAGTTCGATCCAGGTGCGGGCGCCGTTGAACAGCGGCGAGAAATGATTGAACCAGCCGCCGCTATGGGCCGTCAGCACCAGATCAAAATCGCGCATGGCGTCATAGATCGGATCGAAGCGCGCATTGCCGAGTTGTTCGTAGAGCGCGCTGAATTCGGTGAACACGCCAACGAATTGCCGGTGATGGCCGACGCGCCGGATTTCGCGCGCCGCAAGTTCGGGATTGCGCTGGCACACCATCATGTTCGCGCGAATGCGGGGACTGACCGGGAACACCTCTTTGACGAGATAGTCGTTGTACGCTTCGCAGAACGCCGCCAGCACAGGCTCGCTGAATATGCTCATCGGCCTGTTATAGCCGGGGTTCAGAATGACAATATCCGTGCCGAACTGGTCGAGAATGCGCAGGACCTCTGCGCCCGTGCCCGCCGTTCCATGCGTATCCTGACCGACGCCCGGCCTCTCGTTCGCGGGCTCGGGATTATATTCGAGGCCCACCGCCGGATAATGCCAGATACGGCTTTTGAACGGCTCTTTCAGATAGGACCGGATAACCGGCCAGGGCGGCGAAAAATGGAAATCCGTATCCACAACTTCCATGGTGCGGATTTTGGGATTGATGGGATCGGGCGTGACGGCGCGGGCCGATTCAAATCCCGAATGTGCGCTCTCGTTCATGGCGTTCCCCATTGCTGCGCCGGTCAGGCGCTGAGAATGACCTGTCCATCTTCAACGCGAACCTGAAACTTCCGCAGGGCCTCGCGGGGATCGATCACGTTGCGCCCGGTTTCAAGATCGAACGTCCAGTTATGCCAGGGGCAGCGGATGGTGGATCCGCCATCGGCAATGGCGCCATCGCACATCGAGGCGCCGCGATGCAGGCATTTATTGGCCATGGCGTGAAAGCGCCCATTGGCGTGAAACACAGCCACAACGCGCTCGCCCGCCTGAAAGGCGCGGCCCTCGCCTTCGGGAATGTCGCCCGGCTTGCACAAAAAGTAATCTGTCATTCCACCCTGCTTGAAACAATTGATTTTCGGCAAGTGTAGGGCGCACGCGCAAGTCGCGTCAATGGTCGGTTCTCGACACGCGCCGCCCGGCGTTGTACCCCTCGCGCGAACCTGTCCATTGGCGCAGTCCTGCGGGGCGCAGCGCGGAAAGCCCTTTGCAATGCCCGAACTCCTGCTTGAACTGTTCTCCGAGGAAATCCCCGCCCGTATGCAGGCTCAGGCGGCTGCGGACCTGAAAAAGCTGGTCACCGATGCGCTTGTCGAGCGCGGAATCCTGAATGAGGGCGCCGCCAGTTTCGCCACCCCCCGTCGCCTTGCCCTGCACATCGCCGGCCTGCCCGCCCGCCAGCCCGACACACGCGAGGAGCGCAAGGGACCGCGCGTCGGCGCGCCGGAGCAGGCGCTGGCGGGCTTTCTGAAGGCCGCCGGGCTCGCCTCGATCGATCAGGCGAAAATCGAGAAGGACCCGAAGGGCAAGGGCGAGTTCTATATCGCCATTACCGAACGCAAGGGGCGGCCCGTTATCGAGGTTCTGGCGGAGATTCTACCCGGCATTGTGAAGACTTTCCCGTGGCCAAAATCCATGCGCTGGGGCGAATCCTCGGCCCGCGCAGACTCCCTGCGCTGGGTGCGCCCGCTGCATTCGATTCTCGCCACCTTCGGCCCCGAGACCGAAGAGCCCGAGATCGTGCCCTTCGAGATCGATGGGATCAAGGCGGGCAATGTCACGCGGGGTCATCGATTTATGAGCCCCGGCGAGTTCAAGGTGCGGCGCTTTGACGATTATGGTCCTGCGCTGGAGAAGGCGAAGGTGGTGCTCGACCCCGCGCGGCGGCGCGACATCATCCTGCATGACGCCAGAGATCTCGCCTTCGCACAGGGGCTTGAACTGGTGGAGGACGAGGGACTGCTGGCGGAAGTCGCCGGCCTCGTCGAATGGCCCGTCGCGCTGATGGGTGAATTTGACGAAGCGTTTCTGGCGATTCCCCCGGAGGTCATTCGCGCCACCATTCGCGCGAACCAGAAATGTTTTGTGTTGCGTTCTTCCTTCTCCGCGCAGGGAGGGGAACTCTCCAACAAATTCATCCTCGTCGCCAATATCCTCGCCACAGATGGCGGCGCAGCGATAGCGGCGGGCAATGGCCGGGTTGTGCGCGCGCGCCTGTCAGACGCTTTGTATTTCTGGCAGACCGACCAGAAGCCGCTGCCCGATTATGCGGACAAGGGATCGCTGCTCGATCAACGTGTCGCAAAATTGCGCGCGCTGAAGATTGTGTTTCACGAAAAGCTCGGAACGCAGGGCGAGCGCATCGATCGCATCAAGGCGCTGGCGAAGGAGATCGCGCCGCTGGTGGGCGCTGATCCCGCGCTGGCGGAGCGCGCAGCGGAATTGTGCAAAGCCGATCTGGTGACAGAAGTTGTCGGCGAGTTTCCGGAAACGCAGGGGTTGATGGGCCGCCGTTACGCCGAATTGCAGGGCGAGCACGTGGACGTCTGCGTCGCCATCGAGGATCATTACAAGCCGCAGGGGCCTTCGGACCGCATCCCCACAAATCCTGTGGCGATTGCCGTGGCGCTGGCGGATAAAATCGACACGCTGGTGGGGTTCTGGGCGATCGACGAGAAGCCGACGGGATCGAAAGACCCGTTCGCGCTGAGAAGGGCGGCGCTGGGGGTGATCAGGATTGTGCTGGAGAATGGGCTGAGTGTTTCGCTAGCTTCGATCGCATTTATGCACCGAAGAACCAAGTTTGCGATTGGATATCCCATAGCCGAGCACAAGAGACATGATAACGAACGCCCGGATTTAAATGTCAAAGCATTTAGTGAGCTTATTTGCTCAGAAGAGGTTGCCGACCTCCTGTCCTTCTTCATCGACCGCCTCAAAGTCTATTTGCGCGACAAGGGCGCGCGGCATGATCTGATCGACGCTGCGATCGGGGCGGGCGCTTCCTTCTCCCCGCAAGCGGGGAGTCAAGCCGCCAGCGCCGCCTCCGGCAACTCCGACCTCCTCCTCATCGCCCGCCGCGTCGAGGCGTTGGGCAAATTCCTCGACACTGACGATGGCAAGACCCTTCTCGCCGGATTTAAACGCGCGGCGAATATCCTGAAGGCCGAAGAGAAGAAGGAAAAAGACGGCGGACAATCCTTCTTGGAAAAGCACAGCGCCGATCTGCGCGTCGAACCCGAAGAGCACAAACTGGCGCTCGAAATCGACCGCTGCGGCAAAAACGCGAAAAAACACGTGGCGGAAGAAGATGACGAGGCCGCCATGCGCTCCCTCGCGCAATTGCGGGCGCCGGTCGACGCCTTCTTCGTTGCGGTGACTGTGAACGATCCCAATCCTGCGCGGCGACTGAACCGACTGCGCATCCTCAACGAATTGCGCGAGGCGACGCTTGCAGTCGCCGATTTCTCGAAGATCTCGGGGTAGCGGGATATCCGCGCCAAAAATGCGAAAAAGCCCGTCAGATCAGAGCCGGAGCTCAGATCTGACGGGCTTGATTTGGTTGCGGGGACAGGATTTGAACCTGTGACCTTCAGGTTATGAGCCTGACGAGCTACCGGGCTGCTCCACCCCGCGTCAACC
>CAIZEI010000166.1 GCA_903931945.1 uncultured Hyphomicrobiales bacterium
GGGTTGGAGGTCATCGCCAAGGCGAGCGACCTTCAGGACGAAACCGCCGCCTAAAAGATCAGGCCGTCACCAACTTTAGGCGATAGCTCTTGGTCGGGTGAATATTGTGTCAAACAATTTTCTGCTGGCCGGCGAGACCTCGGCGAGGTCAGGGGGCGATCGGGAGAGTGTGAGGATTTCCGTATTATCGAACTGGTATTGATAGGTAAAAGTTACCGCTCCACTTGGCGTATCTCCCGGCTTCGGAGGTGACTGCGCTGTAGCTATTGCGTCGCACTCTGGCCCCAACGTCGGAATCGGTGCTCCACCATCGAAAGCTTGTGCAGCCGCCGACAAGGTTGTGGCCAGTGTGACTGCAGATTTAATTACTGCGTCGGCTTGGCCAGTGGTTGATTGATTGATGCTTTTAAGGCGACCATCGTCAAAGAACGTAAAGCTTGCGTCGCTGTCGCCTGTGCTCCCGAGGCTGCCTTCAAAATCCCGAATGGCGACTGTGAAGGGCCCACTGCTGTGATCTGCTGCATAGGCCGATGTAATCGTCGGCGTTGTAACGATTACAAATCCATTTTTATCTTTATTGCACGCGACGGTTTGGGTGATTGCTATCGTACTAAGTGACTTGGACGGATAATATTGATATTCGGCATCTGGGATCGCCGAACACGCAGGCAAGATTAGCGCCGCAAAAACTGCGATAATAATACGCAACATGCTTCCCCCACACAGCTACAAAGCTCAATTTTACAAGTATCAATTTGGACTCGAAATTCGGGCTGAACGCTCTTCAAGGGCGTCTTACTCAAATCCAAGTTTTACCCGTTTTGCGTGTGCTGGCAAGGTCGGCTTCGCCCGCCGCGCCTTAACAAGGCTTCTTCGGAATTTTCATATCAACTTTTGATGACCGCGGTGATCGCTATTTTGCGGCTTCCGGCGCGAGCGCAGCTCGGATCAGTCGGAAGTTGGCTTGCGAGATGAAGCGGCACGTGTTCGCGGGCTCACCGGGAAATGCTCAGTCTGTTTCATCAGCAATGTGATTGTTGGCGAGGGAGCGGTGTTCGCCCAAAACTAGCAAAGCACTGAGTTTATTGGCGCACCCGACAAGAGTCGAACTTGTGACCTCTGCCTTCGGAGGGCAGCGCTCTATCCAGCTGAGCTACGGGTGCGTCGCCGTCTAGATAGCCGAACCGGGCCGGGGCGGCAACGCCCGGAACGCCCTCATTTGCCGCCAATAAAGCCATCCAGCAGCGCGAAAACCTCCGCCGGCTTCTCGTAAGGCGCCATGTGCGCGGCTCCGGCGATCACGGCCTTCTGCGCGCCGTTGATGGCGTTGGCGAATTCATCGGCATAGAGCGCCGGGACGAAAGCATCGTCCGCGCCCTGCACGATCAACGTCTTGGCGGTGACGCGCGGCAGGCGGCGGCGCAATCCGCGATCCGGAATAGGCCAGATATATTTCGCAACCGTCGTCATCGCCTGCGCGAGTGCGATGGCCTTTTCGGATGGGTCGTTCGGTTCGTCGGCAGGGTCGGACATTTCCGGCGATGCCTTCTTGTCCTTCCACAGCATCGTATTGAACGACGCGTAGGGAACGGAGAACAGGTCCGCGACCGGATGGTCGTCGCGCCACAGGCCGAACGGCGAAAGCAGCACCAGTTTTGAAACACGGCGCGGATAATGCGCGGCATATTCGGCGGCAACCATCGCGCCGAACGAATGGCCGACAAGAATGATATGCCCAAGGCCGAGCGCGTCGAACACCGCGTCGTAATGCAGCGCGAGATCGTGAACC
>CAIZEI010000167.1 GCA_903931945.1 uncultured Hyphomicrobiales bacterium
CGCATGGCCAGCGTGTGCATGATGGGGAAGATTTTGGTGCGCGCGAAATAGTCCTTTTCAACCGCGCGATAATCAGGAAACAGCCGTTTTACATCGGGCGACCCTGCAAGAAAGCTCGGCGGAATATAGATCGACAGCAGGGCGTCGAGGCGTTTTTCCGCCATCATTTTTTCAAGCGTTTCACCGGGACCGAGGAAATGCAGGCGCACGCCGGGCGGCGTCGCGAGCGGAATCAGTGGGGTCTCGGTGGGCTTGTCGAGGCCGCCGATGAACCACTCCATGTCCGCCTGTGAAACGCCATAGTCGTCTGCGAGCATTCCCTTCATGTACACCGTCGCGGTGGCGGCAAATTGTGTCGCTCCAACGCGTTTCCCCCTGAGGTCTTGCGGTTTTTCAATGCCTGCGTCCGTGCGAACGTAAATGCAGGAATGACGGAAAAACTTCGACAGCATCACGGGAACGCCGATGAAGGGCGAGGCGCCGCGACCGGCAAGCCCGGCCAATGAGGCCAGCGATATCTCGCTCGCATCGAATTCGCGATGCTCAAGCATACGCGGAAACATTTGCCGGGGGCGAAGCACGTCGATATCGAGATGAAAACCTTCGGCTTTCACGCGCCCGTCAATCAGCGGGCGCGTGCGATCGTAATCCCAGCACCCGATTTTAAGCGTGGGGAGGGCAGCGCTCACAGGATGAAGCTCACCGATCCCAGCGAGCCCAGTTCGTGCGATTTCAGGAATATGCGGCGCTCCTTGATGAGAAAGGACTCGCCGTGACGCTTGAGGATGTAACGGCAGTTGCCGGCATATTCGCCCATCCGCTCGTAACGCCGATAACGGTGCGCGACAAAATTGGCGGTGGCCGTCACAAATTCGCCCTGAACCTCGCGGATGCACACGTTGCCGATAATGCGCGTCAGGCGTGAACGCGGGGATTCCGCGTGGCAATTGGGGTCCAGTACGCGGATAATGCGTTGATGGATGCGCTCGCGATCGTCCGCAATGATGAACAGGCTTGAGCGGTGATCGCCTTCCGGATCATCATTGGCCGGGATGTAATAGGCGGCATCGTCCGTTAGCAGCGCTTCCCATTCCTTCAGGCGCCAGTTGTCGAGCAGATCGGCCTCGATGAACAGGAAGTCTTCGACGTCCGAACGGAGCGCGCTCATGCTGCGCCTCCCATCATTTCATTCCACTTGCGCCAGAACAGACGCAGGTGGAATTCATCGCTGTTCAATTGTTCGCCGCCTTCGCGGCCCATGCCGCGCGACATTTCCGACCAGCGATCGTCCTGCCAGTTGGCAAGTCCGTTTTGCACCATTTCCAGCGCCTCGACATCGTCGGGCGTGGCAAAGCCGCCGGGGCCATAGAAAGTCAGAAACGCGTCGAGGCGGCGGGCGCGGGCGCTTTCGCTTTCCTCGACCGGGCCGAGCGCCCAAGCCGTGACATGCATTTTACCAACGCCCTCTGGATAAAAAGCGCGCACGGTGACGGAGGAGCCGTCATTGATGACGAGATTGGGAAAAATCACCAGGTTTCGATTGGTGTCGGCGACCCGCGTCGCGCGATCGGGGCCCAGACGCTGCACGAGCTCGGCGCGGATCGCCTCCATTTCCGGCTTGGCGGCCTCACCATAGAGCGCAATCCATTTGGCGACCGGTCGCCCGCGGAAGTTCACATTGTCCGTGGTAAAATGGCCATTGCCGAGATCGACGGCATAGCCTTTGGTTGGCAGAACAAGGCCCGCCTCCTTCGGAGGTTCGACCTTGACGCCCGAGTTTTTCATGAAATTAAGCCACGTCGAATGGGTCGACGGCAGGTGATAGTCGTCGACGCTGTTTTCAACCATCAGCTTCCAGTTGGCGTTGAC
>CAIZEI010000168.1 GCA_903931945.1 uncultured Hyphomicrobiales bacterium
GGGGCTGTTGCGGCCCGTTCCATCCTGCGCCAACTCGTCGGCTCCGGTCGCATAAACAATGATGGTGCCTTCGGCTTTATCGCTGATCCGCGCCAGTCCGCGTGATTCCCCGCCCACGTTACGGCTGGCGGTCGCCAGTTGCTTGTTCAAGGGATTGTCACGGCAGGCGTCAAGAACCACAATCTTCACACCATTCACACGCTGGAGCGCATCCATGACGCTCGAGACATTTACAGTGCGCCGCCGAATATCAACGTCGTCGGTGATTTCCTTGGTGTCGACGGGCAGCAGATAGTTCTGCTTTTGATATTGCAGGCCATGCCCCGCATAATAAAAAAACGCGGCGTCGGCCCCGTTCGCCATACGCTCAAACTTGATCAGCGCCTCGTCAAAATCCGCCTTATCGACATTTGTGCCCTCAATCACTTCAAACCCCACCTTGCGCAGGGCCGCAGCGACATCGGTTCCGTCGTTGACGGGGTTGGGAAGAGGATTGAGTTTTTGATAGGCGCCATTGCCAATGACGAGCGCAACGCGTCTGTCAGCAAGAGCTACATCCAGCGGCGCAACAACGATCGGCAAGGCCATCGCCAGCACGCTGAGAACCCCTGCGGCAAAGGATGAAATTAGTTTCATCACACCACTTCCTGTCCTCGCAATGCCTGCCACCGCATGATCGGATGACGGATTTTCTGCGCTTCTCCAACAACCCGGCTACTAATACAAAAATAGCCATCTTGCAATGAAATATTTTTTCCATGGCGTCGGACGTTGCGGCCAATGCCCGGTTCATCCTGCCGCCTTCGAGGCGGCTGCGGCGGTCGTACGGGCGCGCCTTTGCCGCAAACCCTCTCGCTTCCGCTGCCAAATTGCTTGGCGGGGCTTAGCAACGGCGCTTCGCATTTCATCGCGATCGCCTGATTCACACAGGCTCCGAATAGCTGGCTTGACTGCCGGCGGGGAATTCGGCGAGGCTCGGCGGGACAGTTTGGACTGAGCCATGGAGACGTCTGATGCCAATACATGTTTGCAATGGCGCAACCCTGAAATGCGCTTTGGCTGTGCCCCCCGGCATTAGCACGCTGGTCGTGCTTCCCAACCATCGGTGTACGACGAGCAGCCAGCCCGCCGCCAACATTAATGATCACGTGCCGATGGTAAATATCATGCCCTTCGGGATGTGCATGACTCCCAGCAATCCGGCTGTCGCTGCTGCAACAGCAGCGGCGGCGGGCGTCCTGACGCCAGCGCCCTGCATCCCGGTAACCCCGGCGCCCTGGGTGAGCGGCGCTCCAACCGTCATCCTCGACAACATGCCGGCTCTCGACAATGTCAGCATTCTCATGTGCACGTGGGGTGGCGAGATCTCCGTTGTATATCCGGGACAAGTGACCGAGATGATACCCTGAGACACAGGAACGAATTTTGTCGCGACACAGCCGCCGTTTATCAGGGCTTTGTTATACGGAAGTCGCGGCGCGGCATTTTTGTTGCGCCGGCGCCGACACGTTACGGACGAATTGGGCTTATCCAGGTCCGAGTCTGCAGTTGAGAGATTTGACGGCGATTGCAGCCGCAGTCATGCGACGTCGCATGAATTCGATGTCTCGCAGATGATGCGCTGTTCTCCCAGACGTTGGCTTAAACCTTCACAAGGCATTGCCGCCTGACGCCGTCCGCCCATTCATGGGCCCGTGCGCATTAACCGCCAAGCAGAGAATCGTTGGCTGTTCAACGGATTCCGGATTCTCCAGTGGTTGCTTTTGGCGACGGTGCGGCGCGCTTCCTGCGACAGGCGCGGCCTGAGACCGAACGCGCTTTCGTGGAGAGGCCCGGGTTCGGGATTCACACTTCCGTTGGAGATGCGCCTGTTGGAAATGCCCAAGGCCACGCCAGCGGTAGTTGTTGAGCAATTCCCCATGGCCATGGCAGGCGAATTTGACGCCTGCGCAAACACTCCATCTCAAAAGCCTCAGACGCGCTCTATGTCGCCTTTGGCCATAGCGTAAATCTGATTAATTCGAGACTGGATAGGCCAGATCAAATGGAACCCAAAAACGCGAGGCTCCATTGGCCCGGACACCAAAAACTCCGCGAACCAATAGAGATCAGGGGCTGACGGACTTCGTTCCGAATGAAGACAATACGCCAACCGTCGCTCCGCCGGCAATCAGCAACGCTCCAATCAGCGCAGGATCAATCCCAGGGGGACCGGGGTTCGGAACGACTCCATCCGGAAGCGGAAGGCCATCCGGGGGGGGGCTGCTGACCATTGCCAGGTGTCTGCGCGAACGCGGCAGACTGCATGATCATTGACACAGCAACCAGTGCGCCCAACAATTTCAATGTCCGGTTCATATCTCACCCCAAGCCATTTTCATCTACGATGCTAACACCTGGTTCATCTACGATGCTAACACCTGGCCTTGGCACCGACAAGTCCTTCGGGATTTTGCACGGCGCGCGACAATGCATTTATTGCCCTGTGTGTCATAAATGCCTCAATTTGCAGCCATGCGCGGGTACCCGTGCGCCAGCGTATAGAAAAAATTATTGGCCGTTCTTCGGCGTATCCGTCGCGGGGCCAAAAGCGCTATCAAAGGCAATCGCAGGGGATGGCGGCAGAGTCCCTGTCAAACGCACCACGTGACGACTTGGCGCGACGATGACATTGCCTTTTAAAGCCGGGGAAACCTGACGATCTGGTTTACCGAAGAGGCGATCGCCAATTGGCCGACGCGGCGGCGGCTCTGTTCATACAAATCGGTATGCGATTCGCGTCTGATCTTTCGGTTCGCTTTTTCGGGATCGGGATGATGCGCAGCCGGAAAGCTCGACGAGAGCGGGCCGGCTCAAACACCCCCGCCCCCGCATTGATTGTGGACAGCTTGCGAATCGCGCCCAGCGTAGCCCCGCGCCCTGGCCTACGCGACCCTTCGCGCCCTGGTTGGGCATCCCCTGGTTTTTGATTTTTGGCGCCGTGACCGGCAGCTGGAGTTTGTCGCCTATCCGGTCGAACTGGTGGCGAGCGAGCACACGGGCGGCTATCGCTTCGAATTGTGGCATCGGGCCAGCCATCCGGCGGTCTTTCTGGAGGAGGAGACGCTGGCCCGTTGGCGCGTGATGGATTTTAATGCGCGGTTGTTGCCGATTCAGGAAATTCTGGCAGAAGCTGGGCTGGCGGTTCCCGGACAAGGCCGCGATCAAGCGATGGCGCTGGTTCGGGTGCAGCGCCCCGGCTTGTCGATTCGCACCGATATCGCCGAGGTTGAGCTGCGGGAGAGAGAAAGGCGCCGGCGGCCAAAGCCGAATTCACATTCTCGCCGAGATCACCAAATTGCGGCGCGTGTTGCAATCCTGGCCTCATCGACCCTGCACCCATTTTGCCTGGTGCGAAATTACAGGCTTTGCTCGGGCTGGTCGATGAGCTTATCCGCAACAAGCACAAGGCGCTTGTGTTCAGTCAATTCACGGGCCAGTTGGAGCGAGTGCGCGAGGCGCTCGTCGCGCGCGGCGTCGCCTTTCAGTATCTCGACGGCGGCACGGCTGCTGCGGAGCGTGAGAAACGCGTTTCCGCTTTTCAGGCGGGTCAGGGCGATGTGTTCATCATCAGCTTGAGGGCGGGCGGCACAGGCCTCAATCTTACAGCTGTCGATTTTGTCGTTCACCTTGATCCCTGGTGGAACCCCGCCGTCGAGGACCAGGCAAGCGACCGCGCCCACCGCATCGGCCATCAGCGCCCCGTCACCGTCGACCGGCTGACCGTGCCAGATTCTGTCGAGGAGAAAATCCGCGACATGCATCGGGCCAAGCGCGACCTCGCAAACGATCTGCTTGAAGGCAGCGAAGTCGGCGCCCGGTTGTCCGAGGAGGAATTGCTGAATTTGATCAAAGCGTAGGCGGCTGGCCACCCACGGCCGGCGGCAAAGGGCTGGTGGAGACTGGCGATTCGCTCCATCGCGAAGGCATTTGATGATTGTTGTACACGTACAACGAAATGGCGCCCTCCGCACGGAGGACGGAAGGGCAAGGAGTTGTCCGCGTACAACTCGCGGTTCCTCGCGCGTCGTGAAAATAAACCAGTCACGATCGTGGCGGAGCCGCCATATCGATACATGCGGAACGAATGGGCGGCATCGTCATGGGTTAGGGAATCATTAACTTAAAATCGCTTGCGATCCGGAGAGAATCGGCCACTAATGGGATATCAGCGCTTATTTGAACCAACAGCGAAATTTACCGCAGATGCAGAGCAGCTCGATGCCAATTGTTTCCACCCCGCAGGAGCGGCTTCTTGGTGACCTCCGGGCGCTGATTAATGCAGACGCGGCGGAATTGTCCACACGGTTGCGGGCGCAGCAAATTCGCGACTTCCCGCCAATGGCTCAAAAAACAATCCGGCGATTTTCTCCTTCGGAGGCCGCCAAGTTCATTGGCATCCACGAAGGTTATCTTCGCCAACTTGTGGCGGAAGGCAAGGGGCCGGCGCCACAATCAAATAATCGCCGTACGTATTCGATCGAGGACATCGAGATCTTGCGGCTGGATCTTGATCGGGATGGAAAAGGCGTCCGTCGCTATTTGCCGCGTCGCCGCAGCGACGAGCCTCTGCAAATCATCTCCGTGATGAATTTCAAGGGCGGGAGCGGCAAGACCACGACGACGGCGCACCTTGCCCAATTTCTCGCGTTCCGGGGGTATCGCGTTCTGGCGATCGATCTTGATCCCCAGGCCAGTCTGTCAACATTGTTTGGCCATCAACCGGAATTGGATGTTGGCGATAACGAAACGCTTTATGGCGCCATTCGATATGATTCCGGGCGGCGGGATATGGCCGAGATCGTCAGGGCGACTTACATACCCAATCTTCATATTATTCCCGGCCAGCTTGAGCTGATGGAATTCGAACATGAGACCCCCAAGGCGCTGATGGAGCGCCAGGGGCAGGATTCCCTGTTCTTCTCCCGAATCGGTGAAGCGTTGGGCCAGGTCGGGCATGCCTACGATGTCGTGGTGATTGATTGTCCGCCACAGCTTGGCTTTCTCACCCTGTCCGCGCTGTGCGCAGCGACGGCGGTGCTGATCACTGTTCATCCGCAAATGCTTGATGTTATGTCCATGTCGCAATTCCTCAACATGACCGGCGGGCTTCTGGACGTTGTCGCCAACGCGGGAGGCGCGACGCAATATGACTGGATGCGGTACCTGGTGACGCGTTATGAGCCGAGCGACGGTCCGCAGACGACCATGGTTGGCTTGATGCGATCGATCTTCGGTCCGCGTGTTCTCACCCACCCGATGTTGAAAAGCACCGCAGTCGCGGATGCTGGCTTGACCAAGCAAACCCTCTACGAAGTCGAACGTCAGCAGTTTACGCGTGGCACCTATGACCGCGCTGTTGAAGCGCTCGATCTTGTGAACGGCGAGATCGAGGGCCTGATCAAACAGGTTTGGGGGAGAGCCTGAACATGGCGCGCAAAATCAGTTTTGATCCGCCCGTTGTTGACGCCAATTCCGGGCTTGCGCCCGTGGATGCTCGGGTCTCGCCGCCGCAATTTCGCCCACTCATGGGTTTGGAGAGGCCGATTCGGCCAATTGGAGCGCTTGGCGCGATTTCGCAATCACTGGGCGACATCAATGATAAGGTCCGACGCGCAGACGAAATTGAACAAAAGCTCGTCAAGGGTCAGATTGTCGTAGATCTCGATCCGGGGCAGATAGATGCCTCTTTCGCGCGGGATCGAATGGACGAAACCGAGGCCCAGCGTCTGGTGTTCCGCTCCATGATTAGCGAACATGGACAGGCCGTGCCTATCCTGGTTCGCCCTAATCCCAGGCAGCCGGGGCGGTATGAGGTCGCGTTCGGACATCGCCGCCTGCGCGCGGCTCGCGATTTGGGGATCAAGGTTCGCGCGGTGGTCCGCGACCTCACCGACGAACAACTTGTCATTGCGCAAGGACAGGAAAACAGCGGGCGAACGGATCTGACCTTCATCGAACGGGCGCGTTTCGCCGCAGTCCTCGAAGATCGGAAATTCTCGCGCGATATTATTATGGCTTCGTTGAATGTCGATAAGGCCGCGCTGTCCCGCCTGATAGCGGTGGCGCGCCGCGTGCCTGCCGACATTATCGACGCCATCGGCCCCGCGCCAGCGTTCGGTCGCGTGCGTTGGCAAGAGCTGACGGAGCTGATTGAACGAGAAGGCGCGCGCGCGCGCGCGCCATCGTTGCGGAGGAATCCTTTGTTTCGATGGATAGCGATAAACGCTTCGAGACATTGCACGGTAAATTGCGGGCAAGGGCGACGCGGGCCCGGATGGAACCCTGGAACGCCAATGACGGTGCGCGCGTCGCGCGGATTTCGCATGCTGGCAAAAGGTTCACCGTCTCATTCGACGACAGCGTGGCCCCATCTTTCGGCGCCTTTGTGACCAAGCGGCTTCAGGCGCTTTACGACGAGTATAAAGCAGGGAATCCCTGAGCCTGTTCGATATCTGAATTCGTGAACGGTCCTCCGTTCATGGAATATCAACGCAAACCAAAACCGGAGAACCCACGCAAAAGAAAAAGGCCCCCGAAACGTCGCCGTCCCGGAAGCCCCTCTCTTTATCTCGCACATCAAGAGAATCACTTCCTGGAATCCTTGTCAAGAGTTTTGAACGTCGTTTTGGCGAGCTGATTTTTTTTGCCTTTTTAAAGGCGAATAACATGGAACCACATCTCTCGACGACGCCCTTCGGGCGGCGAACGCTGACGCTTGCCCATGTGGCGTGTCAGGCGCTGGCCAAATCCCGTCCCCCGGACAAGGCGGTCCATAAATGGAATGTCTTCCGGGCGATTTGTTCGGCCAAAATGCGCATTGGCGTGTCGGAACGGGCGCTCTCGGTTTTGAACGCCTTGCTGAGTTTTCACCCCGAGACAGTACTTTCGGGGGCGGGGCTGATTGTGTTTCCTTCCAACGCAAGCCTGTCGTTACGCGCGCATGGCATGGCGCCGGCGACGCTGCGGCGCCACCTGGCTGTGCTGGTCGACGCCGGGCTGATCATTCGGCGCGACAGCCCCAACGGCAAGCGCTACGCGCGCAAGGGCAGGGGAGGGGAGCTTGAGCAAGCCTTTGGCTTCGACCTCTCGCCTTTGGTGTGCCGCGCGGAAGAATTCGAGTCCTTGGCCGAAGAGGTCCGGGCTGAGGAACGCGCCCTCAAATTTCTGCGCGAAAAAATCACTCTGTGCCGGCGGGACATCGCCAAGATGATTGTGGCGGGTATTGAGGAGGGGGTTTCGACATCCATCGACGGCGGCGGGCCGTCCGGCTGGCACGAGGTCCACACGCTGTATCGCGGCATTGTCTCCAGGATTCCACGCTCCGCGACGCAACAAGAACTCGAGCCAATGGCGCAGGAATTGTCCCTTCTGGCCGACGAGGTGGAAAACCTGTTGGAACGTCACATTAATTTACAGAATTTGAGCGCCAATGAGTCCCGTAATGAGCGCCACAAACAGAATTCAAAACCAAACTCTCCTATTGATCTTGAACCCGGCCTAACGAAAAAGGCCGCGGTCAAATGCAACCCTTTGCCTCAACCGCCAGAGGCGGCCTCGTCGCAAAAGTCGGCGAGCCAAGAAAAACCTGGGCGTCCCGAGGGGGCCTGGCCCCTCAAAATGGTTCTGGAGGCGTGTCCGGACGCGATCGATTATGCGCGGGGCGGGGACATTGCGAACTGGCGCGATTTTCTGGGCGTTGCTGAAGTTATCCGGCCAATGCTGGGAATTTCTCCCAGCGCCTGGGAAGCGGCGCAGGCCGCAATGGGCGAGGGCGTAGCTTCGATCGTTCTGGCCTGCCTGTTGCAAAAGGGCTCTGCCATCGTCAGCCCCGGCGGCTATTTGCGCGATCTCACTCGCAAAGCAGAAGCGAACGAGTTTTCCGTCGGACCGATGCTCATGGCCCTGCTCGCGGGGAGGAAAAAGGAGAAGTTGCGAGCGTAAAGGGAATTTGCACGGGCGCACGAGACTATTGCGGGATTTCCGCACGATCATGTGCCGCGAGGGACGACCATGACCGCGACTGTCACTGCTGCAGAAGGATCCAAAAATTTTGACGCTCGTCAGGGTGAGGCCGTGCGCGAGCCCTTGATAATCATCAAGAATGGCCGTTCGCCTACCGTGTTGATGGCTTATGAGGATTTGTTCGAATGTCTCGGCGGGGTCGCCCGTGGTCCGTGTCGTGCCGATCGCTCATTCGGCGCTGCGAAATGCCGATGACGCCGTGGAAATTCCTGCTTTGGTCAAAGGAGCGCCTGGGGCTCGGCGAGGATAGAGCCTGGATTGTGCTAACTGAAAGCAACCGGTTTGTTGGGCCTGGTCCGGACATTCGTTCGGACGACACAGAAAATGGCTATCTGTGTCTTTTGCCGCTTACGCAACCAATAGTCGCGGGCTTTGGCTCCCATCCGGCCAATGGGATGGCGGCTGCTGTGCGGTTCCGCGCGGCAAGGCGCGGCGGGATCACACACGCCCGGTTCCTCTTGCCGTAGCGGGGCTGTTGGCGCCCGCCGGCCGCCGGTAGCCCCAAACCGCCTGATGTGCATCCCGTGTCCATCACTATCGATAAGATGTTGTTATCGATAGTGTAATATCCCATTTTCGAGTTGCCTCTATGACGGAATCAAATTGTATGATAGCTTCTGTAAGAAGATAAAAATTACTCAATATCAGAGATTTGTCGATGTCGCTCACAGGCTGGAAAAACGCCGTCGCCAGGAAAGCGCCCATCCCCTGGGAAGACATCGCCCCAAACCTCGCCCGCGCCGAAGATATTTTGGGCCGCCTCGACGAGCGGCTGTCGCAGAGTCCTATTCGCGACGGCTTTATCGCTAGGACCCATTTTGCCGATGCTTGTGGAAGTCTCTGGCTCGAGGGCGAACTCGTTCCCCTCGAAGACCTCGTGCTCCACGATTTGCTTATGGACATCCGAACCCCCACCTTCGAGCTCGTGCGCGCGCATACTGTTTTGCGGGCGCGTCGAAAAATCGCCGGCGAAGCGCCGGACTGGGCTCTGTCCGCTGGAGGTCTCGATGTTTTGCTCCGCAGCAGCGCCCCGGAATTGGACCTACAGACGGATGCAAATGGGGACGCCGGCTTTTTGGGCGATGAGTCCGGCGCGCGCGAGGCGGGTGAGGAAGATGCCCTGGCGGGCACAATGGCCGAACTGGACGCCGTTCTGGCCAGAACAGAGCAGGTTCTGGCCGGCGGCGCGCGCTCGCCTGAAAAAGTCGAAAAAGGACATCGCGACCCCCTGATCCACGAGCCTGACTGGGACGAGCAGGCCCGGCTTTCGGACTGGCGCCGAGCGGTCGACGAAACACAAGACTTGCCGCCTGTCCTCGCCGCCGCCCTCGCTCTTGATGCCTGGCAAGAGATTCAGCCGTTGCACCACAAAACCTGGCTCGGGCCGCTGCTTGCCGCCGCCTTGCTGCGCGAACGAAAAAAGACCCGCGCCCATCTGGCGTGCCTGAACGTCGGCCTGCGCCAGATCGCGCCCGAACAACGCCGGGCCAGAAATGGCGCGACACGGCTGCTCGCACGCATCGACGCCATCGCCGCCGCCGCAGAGGCCGGATTGAAAGACCACGACCGCTGGGTTCTGGCGCGGAAAAGTCTGGAGCTAAAACTTGTGGGGAGACGGGGGCACTCCAGAATGGGGGCGTTGATTGATCTCGTCATGGCAAGGCCCATGGTCTCCGCAGGCATGATCGCCCGTACAATCGGCGTCACCCCAAGAGCCGCCCAAAATATGGTCGAGGACCTCGGATTGCGCGAGCTCACGGGGCGAACTCGATATCGGGCGTGGGGGGTGGTGTGAACAGTCCTCCACAACGCTTGACCCCGCGTGGCGTGCGCCGCCCTGACCCCTCAATAAATTGCCAATCTGTAAAGGAAAAATGTCCTGCGTCTCAGCTTGTTTTCAAACGATTGCAATGGGACCGACCGTCCAAACCAGCCAGAATCCACATGCCAGATGGGGACCAAACGGGATTGCCGTTCGCGCATGCAGCGGTGGCGCTCGTCGCAACATGATTACAACGCTAACCAGCGCCGAAATGACCGCATAAACGACGCAGGAGGCCAGACCGTCAAAACCCACCCATAGTCCGGCAACGGCTAAAAGCCGCGCGTCGCCCTGGCCCAGACCCGGTTCATGTCTAAAATATTGATA
Organism: uncultured Hyphomicrobiales bacterium; assembly: GCA_903931945.1. Classification (GTDB taxonomy): domain Bacteria; phylum Pseudomonadota; class Alphaproteobacteria; order Rhizobiales; family Beijerinckiaceae; genus Terripilifer. The sequence continues at coordinate 10,214 of CAIZEI010000168.1, forward strand.
GGCCTGGTCGGTTAGACGAAATGCAATATAGCCGGCAAGCGCTGCGGCGGCATGCTGCGTGAGATTGCCTGCTCCTGACAAGAATTCGTGTGCAACATCCACGAAAGTCAGGAACAGGAGACACCTGCCGGGAATCAAAAAGTACAGTGCGTCAAATGCTGCGATGAACAGAAGCGCAATGAACAAAATCAGGCTCTCGAGAAGAAGCCAGGGTCTCCCGGCTGCGCCTGTTATGAGAATAGCCCAACCCGCCAGCGCGACGAGGGGAAAAACGACATAGGCGCCTGCCGCAGCCCTCCCTGTGAGCGCTTTTGCGAAAAATCCGGAGACTCGGCATGAGCGGCGCCATGCGTGGTGAAAGTTTTGGCGTTGAAGAGGGTTGAGAAGCCGTGCGCGAATAAATTTGTTCAAGGCCCCGACGGCTCCTGTGAAAGATATCAAGGCTTCACTTGTAACATCCAATTTCCTGCGGGAGTAGTCGCGACGCCAAACGCGCCAGAGGCGTCTCGTCGAAAATCAACCTCGTCAGCAACGCGAATATGTATTTATTCTGGCGCGGAAAAGCGCGCCGCGCGAATTTTTTTACTGGTAAATAACTATTTGAAAAATTTTCAGAAAATGAAGTTTGGATGGCGCTGGGGGCGCTAGGAGCGCCACCTTGGCTTGACAGGGCATGTCATAACGGTAAAACTTGAGCAGTGAATAAATAGTAATTTTTTACATAATTCATTGATTTAATGGAGAATTATATGCTTCCGCACGGGAAGGCGATACGAGCGATCACTGCGCTCATAGCGGTAGCGCTGACGCCTCCCCTGGTGGAGCAGTTGCATTTTTTTGACGTCAAATCGATCACAACATTATCGCTCATTCAATCCGCACAGGCAGATGAGGACGGGTCTTCGGCAATTATCGCAGACGCGGGCTTTGATCAGCATGTTTCTATTGGACAAGCTGTCCAACTCGACGCGAGCCGCTCCGGCAATCTGTCCGGCGGTCCCGTCAATTATCGCTGGACGCTCGTGCAGAAGCCTGCCGGAAGCCGCGTCAGCCTTTCAGGCGCCAGCGCACTCCTGCCACGCCCGAACTTCACTGTCGATGTCTCCGGCGATTACATTTTTAATTTGGCAGTCAACAGCAATGGCGGCGTTGACGACAATCATTCGGCTGGCGCGCAGGTCACTGTTTCCACCGGCAAGGTGCGTCCAGTCGCCGACGCCGGATTGAACCGGCTTGCGCCGGTCGGATCGACCATTGGTCTTGATGGCGCTCGCTCCTTCGATGCGGACGGGAGCGCAATCTCCTATAGCTGGACCCTGGTTCAGAAGCCCTATGGCAGCAAGTCGGCTCTTTCCAATCCCAAAACAGTGCGCCCTTCGCTGAAGCTCGATCAACCGGGAAGTTATGTTGCTGAACTCATTGTCACAGCAGCCAATGGTCTTGTGAGCCCGCCCGCCCGTGTTGGATTGAGTACGCGTGAGTCTCTTGCGGGTCGTGCGAGCGCCGGGCCCGCTCAAGCCATCGCTCGGGGCGCAACCGCGCGGATCGACGCTGACGGAACATATTTACCGTCCGGCGCGCCGACGCTTGCGACCTGGTCTTTGATTTCGGCGCCAGCTGGCAGCAAGGCTGCTTTGCGTCTGGCCAATGACGCACGGCAAACCCTGCAGCCCGATGTGGCGGGCGATTACGTTGTGCAGATGTTGATTGGCGGCGCCGCCGATTGCGGCGATTCTGACGATTTCGACGATTTGCGCCAGTCTTCCCAGCGCTTTGCGCGCTTCGCCACTGTTCTTGTTTCGACTGGCAATGTGCCCCCGCGCGCAGTCGCCGGTCCTGATCAGTTGATTGCTGCGGGTTCGCTGGTTTCGCTCGACGGTTCGCGATCGACCGATGTCAATGGCGACTTGCTCACCTATACCTGGGCTCTGATTTCCCGGCCTGCGGGCAGCGTGGCCGCTCTCGACAATCCCAATGCCGTGCGACCGAAATTTACGGCGGATATTGCGGGAACCTATGTCGCTGAATTGATCGTCTTTGATGGGCGCGCCGCATCAAAGCCGAGCACTGTGACTGCTTCCACACTGTCTGCGGCCCCCATCGCAAACGCAGGTCCAGACGTTCTGGCAAAAACCGGAACAGCCATCGCGCTGGATGGTTCCCAGTCCAACGATCCCATGGGCGGAGTGTTGAGGCCGTCGTGGTCGATCCTCGGCCTGGGCGATCAATCCACAGGATCGCTGTCTGCGCCCGCCGCGCTGCTGACGAATTTTAACGTGCCTGTCGCTGGCGTTCCGCTTGTGCAGGCTGTGCTTGCAGGCCCTGCAGCTTTGCCAATTTCCTATGGCGATGGAGACAACGATTCAGATGATAACGGGGGAGCGCTATCCCTGATTTCCTCCGGACGGCTTTCCAGCGCGGGTTTGTCCTATACGATCTGGGATATTCACAACCCCTCCAGAAGCGCCGCAACAGTCACGCTCGCAAGCGTGGCGGCGGGGTTCAACCGCTCATTTTCTGTTCCCGCGCAATCCGATTTTTTTGTCGCCAGTTCCGTGACAGCGGGATCGGCGCCACATCGGCTGCTTGTGTCGGGTAAAACAATCGCGACTGTAAATGCGGTTGCGACAACATTTTCGGATAACCGGCTGGTAGGCGGCGGCCCGGCGCTCGAACTTTCCATCGTTCAACTCGCGGTCGCCAACACTCCCTTTCAAAGCGTGGACGATGTCGTTGTTTCAACCGTGGAAGCGAGGCCGGTTGCGATTCCTGGCGCATCGCAAATCTCCTATCGCGGGGTCCCGTTGACGCTCGATGCGTCAAAATCCCTCAATCCAAATCAACCCGCCACGCCGGGCGCGGGTCTGACCTATCGCTGGGCGCTTTTGTCACGGCCTGCCGGAAGCGCAGCAAATCTGGTCAATGCAAGTTCGGCCCTGCCTGCGCTCACGCCCGACGTCTATGGCCTTTATGTCGCTCAATTGATTGTCTCGGATGGCGTTCTGGACAGCCGTCCTTCGACGATCGCCATCCAGATTGTTCCCAGACCGCCTGTGGCGTCGGCGAGCGCAGTCTCTCCGGTTCCTGTCGGGCAGGCTGAAACTCTCAATGGATCGGCTTCGTTCGATCCCGATGGCAATCCGTTGATATACGCATGGACTCTCGCAAGCGCGCCCACGGGAAGCGCCGCCGTGCTTTCAAATCCGACAGCTGCTCTCTCGAGTTTCAAGCCGGATCTGCCAGGAACCTATACTGCGCAGCTTGTTGTATCGGACGCGTACGGCGTTTCGACGCCAGCCATTGTCACAATCACAGCTCAGTCGAGTTTTGCGTTTACGCCTATTGGCCCGCAATCGGTCGCGCTCGGGTCCAGTCTGCAACTCAACATCAGCGCCATAGATTCCAAAAGTCGCCCCGTCACCTACGCGCCGGTTGGCGCGCTGCCCTCTGGCGCAATGTTCAATGCAGCGACAGGCGCGTTCTTTTTCCGGCCAACGTCGAATTCACCGTCGGCCTATTCGTTCACATTCACGGCGACCAATGGCGTCGATGTCGCCTCATTAACGCTGCCGGTGAGCGTGACCGGCGCCCCTACGGGCTCAACGGCGCTCAACGTCCAGATCTATGACGCTGTCGACTATGCCGCCGGCAAATTGACGCCTGTCTCAGGCGCGCTCGCCAAGGTTGGTTCTGTCGCGGCAACCACTGCGGCGAATGGTTCGACCAGCCTGACAGGAATCCCGGCGGGTTCAGACACCGTGATTGTGTCCGCGGCAAACGCAGCGCTTGCGCCCGATGGCTCGACCTATGCGGATACTGCGATTGCTGCATCGATCATCGCGGGCGTGACCAATACGCTCAACGCTCCCATTTTGCTGGCGCGCAATTCGGGCGCTGGAACCGCAATCAATGGCGGCGGCGCGACGATTGTTGCGAATACCACGCTGGGCGTCACGGTAACCATCGCCCAGAACTCTGCTTTCAACGCTGACGGCACGCCGTTTACCGGACATGTGGCGCTCGGCTCGCTGCCAGCCAACACGCCTGTCAATTTGCCGCCGGGATACGCGCCGTGCCAATTGTTCACGCTTTCGCCGGTTGGCGTCACGTTCAATCCGCCAGCGCAGATTACAGTTGCCAATAGCGACAAACTGCCTGCGGGCGCGCAGGTCGATCTTTGGGCGTTCGACCCGCAATTTGGCAATTTTCGTATTGTTGGCGTCGGTCAGGTCTCCTCCGATGGGCAAAGCGTAGCGCTGCAAGTCGGCGGGATACCGAGCGGCGCGGTCTTCGCCTTTGCGCCGCGTCGTCCCGCCATAGCGCCGGTCGCGACACAGCCCACCGATATTTTTGCGCCAAACCTGCTTGGCGGCGGCGATATGGCGTCAAGCTATTCACCGCCCGGCGCGCGGCAACTCAACAACGGTCGGGGCCTGACCTTCGTCTATCATTCCTCGACGGCCAATCCCCAGCCTGTTATCGACCAGAACACGGTACTGAGCGCCAACAACGGCCTGCCGGGGACGCTGACAACCAGGCTCGCGCTGGCCGGCGACACGCAATCAACGACGCTGTCGACAAATCTGTCGACGCCGTTGCGCGCAGCAACGCCAGCATTAAACGCGACTGTCAACAATTCCATTCTGCAAGCCGGGCAAATCAATGCGAAGACATTGCCAACCGGTCGCTATCCCTATTCGTTCCTGACGGTCAGCAAGTTTGCCTGTTCGGCGGTGGGATCGCAAAGCGTCGGCAGCGTCGTCATCAACAACCAGTCGCAAAGCGCCTTCGGTTCTGGCTGGCAGCTTGCAGAAGTCCAGAAGTTGAACCTGCAGGCCGATGGCGGCGCAGTCATTGCTGAAGGCAATGGTCGCGCCGTCGCGATCTATCCTGAACAGGCCCCGAGCTTCCTGCCGAATCCGGTCTACATCCCGGTTGCGGGCCCATTTCGCGGCGCGGTCGCCGACCTTCAATCGCCTGGCAGCAAGGACCTGTTGAAGCTGGGCTGGAAGGATGCATCCTTCAACGTCATCCTCAACAAAGGCAACCGGCAGTTCTACAAGGCGAGCGCGCTCACTGTTGGCGCGCCAGGCGTGCACAATCCCGATGGCAGTCTTGCGATCGACGCCACGGATATCATTGCCAGCGACATGGACAATGACGGCAATGTCGACGCCATCGTCATGCAGAAGAGCAGTTCCCTGCTGAATTTCTATTTCGGCGCGTCGGGCGGCGGATTTCAACTTCCCTTCCAGGCCAACTACAACGGCGATGGACGCAATGTCGTTGCCGGCGACTGGCAGGGCGACGGCGCCAGATATCTGATGCTCAACGAAAACGGCGGCGATCTGCCAGATATACACGTCGTGTATCCGTTGGGCAGTCAGCGCGTTTATGCGACGAACAGTTTTAACGCGGGCGCGCTGCCCGGCGGCATTGGCATGGGTCTGCAAAGCGTTCGCCTGCCGGGCTTTGCGCATGACAGCGTCGTCGGGGTGACGCAGGGCGGTTTTGTCTTCTTCGACTACGGCGGCGCCGACAACAACACGGTCTGGCGGCGCGGTCCCGGGCCGCTCAATCTGGGTGGACTGGGCCTCATCAACACCTATGTCAACGACCAGACGGTGAGCGATTCGCTCCAGCTTCCCTCGATTGCGCCCGCAACCAGCGTCGGCCGCGTCTTCGCCTCCGCCGATATCGATTACACCGGCGCGCCGTCGTTTGCTGTCGCCGGCCTCAATCAGGTTCATATTGTCAAATGGCTGGACCCCGGCGCGAATAATCAAACGGTCACGCAGACCCTGCAAATGCCTGCGGGCGTGCAGCCCGATTCCGTCACGCTGGCGCCGCTGGCTGCGGGCAACCGGCCAAGCCTGATCGTCACGGCGGGCGTTGCGGGTTTCTACGTTTTCACCAACAACGATCAAGGCGGTTTTAATCCGACGCCCAGCTTCATCCAGACGCCGTTCCGCGTCGGGCTTGACGCGCATGTCGTCGATTTCGATGGCGATGGCGTTGCCGATATCGCGCTCAACGATCTCGACAACGACCGCGTGGCGATCTTCTTCGGCGCGCCGCATCCCGACGGCAATTTCGTCGCGCCGATCGGCGATTACACACGCCTCGTGCAGAACCCTGACGGATCCTATTCGCGCCTTTATAACGACGGGACGAGCGTCACATTCAATGCCGCCGGCTTCCAGACCGCCATCGCGGACGCCAATGGCAACCAGACCCTCTACACATACAACGCTCAGGGCCAGCTGACGCAGATTGTCGATCCCACCGGCGCCATCACCACGATGACCTATTCGGGCGCTTTTCTGGCCAGCCTCACCGATGGCGCGGGGCGCACCACGAGCTTCGTGCATGACGCAGCGGGCGATCTCACGCAGATTACCGATCCTGCCGGGGCTGTGACGCAATATATCTACGACGCCAACCACAATCTGACCGTCACCATTGACCCAAACAACAACAGCACGACCAGCGCATACACAGCCACCGGACAGCTCTCGAAACAGACCTATCCCGACGGAACCTCGGTCAGTCTTGATGTCTCGCAATCCCTCGGGCTCGATGCGCTCGGCGTCAGTCTCGGCGGTCCCACCAATGCGGCCTTTGTGCCCGCTGAAGCGCGGGTGTCGCTGCTGCAGGACAGCAATGGCAATCTGTCGGAAACCGAGGTCAATCAATGGGGCGCCGTCGTGCGCGTCACCGATGCGCTCGGCCGAGTCTCGACCTTTGTGCGCGATGACGCCAATCGCGTTGTCGCCGCGAACATTCCCGCGGGCGCCGTCTCGGGGCCGGGCTCCCCGACCGTCAATGGGCTGCCGCAGATCGTTCCGACCGACACGCTGACCAATCTCTACACCTATGACGCCAGTGGCAATATCCTGACCATGGAGGAAGCCGCCGGCCATGGCGCGGATAACGCGGTCTATGGCACGCCTGTCGATCGCACCACCCACTATGTCTATGAGCCCACGCATAACAAGCTGATCAAGAAAACCGACCCCGCTGGTTTTGTCACCACATGGACTTACGATTCCAGGGGCAACATGCTAGCGATGACCAACGCCGCAGGCGCCGTCACGTCCTACACCTACAATGCGCAAGGCCTGCCGCTCGCCAAAACCGACGCCAATGGCAATGTCACGACCTACGCCTATGACGCCAATGGCAATCTCACGCGCACGAAAGACGCGGCGGGAACCTTCTTCGATCGTTATTACGACGCGCCGGGCAATGTCATCCTCACCAGCGACGCCACCGGCACGAGCTACGAGCGGCATCGCGCGTCCAGATATGACGCCAATAACCGCGTCACGCAGCAGACCTCGGCGACCGGCCAGATCACGCGCATGGCCTATGACCCCAACGGCAATGTCATCGAGATCATCGACGCCGCCAACAATATCACGCAGCGCGCCTGGGATGGGCTGAACCGTCTGCGGCAGGAGACGACGCCCGATTCGGGAACCACCGCGTGGAACTACGACGGCAACGGCAACACGGTGAACGTCACCGACGCCTCGGGCGCGGTGACCTCCTATGTCTATGACGCCGCCAATCGCGCAACCGCCGTCACCGACGCGCTGGGGGCGAGCAAGAGTTTTGTCTACGATCTGCGCGACAATCTCACTGCTTTCACCAACACGCGCGGCAATACGACACGGTTCAATTATGACGTGCTCAATCGCAAGGTGATCCGCTTCCGGCCCGATGGCGTGCAGGAGTTCTGGATCCGCGATCTCCGCGACAATGTCACCACGTATAACTCGGGATATATCGGAACCAATTCGACCTTCGATGCGCTGTCGCGGCTCGTTGGCTTTAACGGGCAGGTCTATAGCTACGACGCCAACAACAATCTGGTGTCGTCAACTGCCACAGACGATTCGATCGCCTATACGTATCGCTACGATGCGCTGAACCGCCTGACCTCGCGCGCTGCGCAGCGCAATTACAGCACGGCCTTTGGCGGCGGAAACACGCTGACGCAAAGCTGGGCCTACGATCCGCTGTCGCGCCGCGCCTCCATGAGCGATTCTGTGGGCGGGACGACGGGTTACGCATTCGATGCGGAAGATCGCCTAACACAGATCACGACGCCGTGGAACGCCGTCATCACCCAGAGCTATGATGCTGCGGGGCGTCCGCTGCGGCTTTCCTATCCCAACGGACTTGACGCCGATCTGTCGTTCGAGACCGCCACGGGGCGGCTCGCCAGCATCAACCATCGCGCGGGCTCGCTTGCAGCCCCGCTCGCCAGTTTCAACCACAGCTACGACATCCGCGGCAATCTCGCTCAGCTCGCGGAAATCACGAACACCAAAACCTTCGCCTATGACAAGGTGGAGCAGCTCACCGGAGTGCAGCAGACCGTTCCCGCGCCTGCAGCCTCTGTCGAA
>CAIZEI010000169.1 GCA_903931945.1 uncultured Hyphomicrobiales bacterium
TCCTTTTTCAGGCACGATGCTCTAGCTATGCGTTCTTCCGACCAAATTTTGGTACGACCGACACGATGCTTCTTCAGCCGGTCGCCGGGGTTAATAGTTATAACAGTTATACAATTACAAGTGAAACTTTGGTTTCGACCGGTGCGCCCGCCCCTGTCCCCGGCGCAGGAACCTTGTCATGGCTCGTGTTGGGGCTTGGCGTCGTGATCGTTCGGCGCAAGGCTATTTCAGCGATGTTGCGTTCGGCCTATTCGCGAATCGCCGGGCGCGCATCCGCCTGAGCCAAATTGCACGTCGCATTTCGGAATTTCCGCACGTCGCGTGGTGAGCATTCAGGGTCATTGAGCGACAAGGGCGAGCGAAAATTCCTGCCGCCCGTCATGTCAGCGATACATCGACAAGCGGTCATTCCGCCGCATGTGTCATCACGGCCCAATGCCACGCTCGCGCGCGGGAATTATACCAGCGGCGATGTGACTTGACACATCGCCGTTGGCAAGCGCGAACGCGCGCCGGCGCTGACGCGCCGAATGCTTCGGTTTGACCATCGGTCAATCCGAAGCGCCCTTGGTATTAAGCGTCGATTGCGCGCACTGTTGCATTCGTTCTCCGGGCATGGTCGAAACGGACGATTCTGCAAGGATGGATTCCGTGCCAAGCCTGATTCGCTTTCTCATTACTGTTGGCGTGCTCGCCGGGATCGGCTGGGGCGCGATGCTGGCGGTCGTGACATTTGTTGAGCCGCAATCGCGCGAAATGACGCAGATCGTTCCGCCCAGCAGGCTTACCGGCAAGTGACCGGGGCGGGCGCAATGGCGCCAGCGGCGCGGTTGGCGAACCTGTTTCTGGACATGCTGGCCTCTGAACGGGGCGCGGCTCAAAACACGTTGCAGGCCTATCGGCGCGATCTGGATGACTACATCGCGTTCCTCGCCGCCCGCAAAAGCGGGCCATTGCAAGCCGATACGGACGCGATCCGGTCCTACCTGGCGGACCTTGAAACGCGCGGGTTCAAGGCGACATCGGCAGCGCGGCGGCTATCGTCGATCCGGCAGTTTCATAAATTCCTCTATGTGGAGAACCGCCGGGGCGATGATCCCGCGCTGGTCATCGAAGGGCCGAAACAGGGCCGGCGATTGCCCAAAACGCTTGAAGTCAAGGACGTCCTGAAGCTCCTCGCCGTTTCCGCAGAGGGGATCGACGACACCCGCCGCCCGGCTGGCGAGCGGCTACGCGCCGCGCGGATGCATTGCCTGCTCGAAATTCTTTATGCGACCGGCTTGCGCGTCTCCGAGCTTGTGTCCCTGCCGCTCGGCGCCGCGACCTCGGGCGAGCAAATGCTCGTCATCAAGGGCAAGGGCGGACGCGAACGGCTTGTGCCCCTGTCGCCGCCCGCCATCGCCGCCATCGCGCGATTTCGCAACGCTCTGACAGACTTCGGCGCGGCGTCGGCAGGCCCCTGGCTTTTTCCCGCCGATAGCCAGAGCGGTCATCTGACGCGTCAGGCGTTCGCGCGCGATCTTAAATTTGTGGCTGCTATGGCGGGGATCGAGTCCCGCCTGATCAGCCCGCATATATTGCGACATGCTTTCGCCAGCCATCTGCTGCAAAATGGCGCCGATCTCAGAGTTGTGCAGGAGCTGCTCGGCCATGCCGATGTCGCGACAACGCAAATCTACACCCACGTTCTGGATGAACGGGTGCGCGCGATGGTGCGGGACTTGCACCCTTTGGGAGATGAGCAGGTTTAGCGCGTCTCAAAGTTTGCGGCGATTCGAACCAAGCGACATTGCCCGAACGATCGTATATATATCTCTCAAATCATGCGGCCCGGCAGCCGCAGAAGAACCCGCGAGCCCAAGCCTATGCAGGACCCGTTCGACCCAACGATCATCGTTTTCGCTGTTATTGCCTTGTTTGTGCTTTACAAATTGCGGTCGGTGCTGGGAACGCGCGGCGGCGTCGAACCCCGCCCGCCGGCGCCAGTCGTGCGCCCCGCCGGGGATCGAGGGGCGCCAGCGCCCGCCAATGAGTCCAATGTCATCCGGCTTCCCAATGTCAATTCGCCGCAACAACCGCAACCTGCGCCGTCACCCGTCGATCGATGGGCCGGGGTGGCGAGCGAGAAGGCGTGGCCGGGCCTTGACGCAATTGCGGCGGCGGATTCCACCTTTGCCGGACCGTCGTTTCTGGCGGGCGCGACCGCCGCTTACGAAATGATCGTGCTGGCCTTTGCATCGGGCGACCTCGTCACACTGCGGCGCCTCCTCGAAAATGAGGTGTTTGACAGCTTCGAAGGTTCAATCAAGGCCCGCGCGGCGGCGGGGCAGAGGATCGAGACAACGTTTGTATCGATGGACAAGGCAACCATCGACGATGCCGCCCTGCGCGGCCCGAACGCCCAGATATCGGTTCGCTTCCTGTCGAAGATCATCTCCGCTACGCGCGATTCCCTCGGCAATGTGGTTGAAGGCAGCGCCGAGCGGACCATCGATATGGTCGATCTTTGGACGTTTGCCCGCCCTGTCGCGTCGCGCGATCCAAACTGGAAGTTGATCGCCACCGAAACGGCCCACTGACGGGATTTTGGCGCCATGGAGGGCCCCAGGACGACGCAAGATTACCGCCGCCTCGGCCTGATCGGCGAGAGGCCTGCGGCCTTTGGCGATCTCCCGGGTTTTGCCGGCGACGATCTTGCGCCAGCCTGGGCGGCGTTTCTGACCTCCTGCCGGCGCATACTGTCACAGGACGCCGTGTTGCGTCCCGCCGTTGAACCGGACGCTGCGCAGCGCGCGATTTGCGCTGCAGCGCTTGCTCTGGGCGCCGGCGATCCGCAATCCATTCGCGCTTTTATTGCGTCCCGGTTCGAAGCCTGGCCGATTTCTCCCGCCAATGGCGCCGAGCACGGCTTTCTCACCGGTTATTATGAACCGGTGATTCCAGGCGCGTGGGAAAAGAGCGATGCATTCAATGCGCCGCTGCTGGCGCGGCCTCCTGACCTCATCACTCTGCAACCCGACGCCGCGCGCGACGACATGTCCGCTGAATTCACAAGCGCTCGCCGCAATCCGGCAGGCAGGCTTGAACCCTATCCCACGCGGCGCGACATCGAGACCCGCAGCGGCGATGCGCCGCTGATTTATGTCCGCGATCCCATCGAAGCCTACATGATTCAGGTTCAGGGGTCTGCGACGATCAGCGTCGCGGACGAACGCGTGCGCCTGACTTACGCGGGGCGCAACGGACGACCCTATACCTCCATCGGGCGCATTCTGATCGAGCGGGGCGATGTCGCGCTGGCTGACATGTCGCTGGCGCGGCTCAAGCAATGGGTGCGCGAGAATGGCCAGAAGCCGGGGGAGGCCGGACGCGATCTCCTCTGGCGCAACGACTCCTTTGTGTTTTTCGCGATCGATACGACCGAGGCCCGCCGTGTCGGGCCGATCGGGGGCGCCGGAACGCCGTTGCTCCCCCTGCGTTCGATTGCGATCGATCGCAGCATCTGGCCTTACGGGCTGTTCTTCTGGATCGACGCCATGCTTCCCTGGGAGGGGCCGGCGCCAAGCCCTTTTCAGCGTCTGATGGTGGGGCAGGACACCGGCTCGGCGATTGTCGGCCCGGCGCGGGCCGATCTTTATTTTGGGGCCGGGGACGAGGCCGGAGCGCTCGCGGGCGGCGTTCGGCATCCCGCCCGAATGTATGTGCTGTTGCCATCGGCGCAGCCATGAGCGGGTCTGCTGGCGGCAAAACGCCACGCAGGCGTCACTTGACGCAGGCCGATGAAGAGGTCTGGCGCCTTGTGACGCGCACGTTGAAGCCGCTGAAAAAGACGCAGGCGCGGGTCACGCCAGCGCCCGACAAGCCCGCTCCGGTCGCCGCGCCGCCTGCCAGGATTGCGCACGCGCCCTTGCCCGCGCCGGCTCCGGCGCCAAAGCTCAAGGCCGCGCCACGGATGCAGCCGGTCGAGGACAAACTCAAACGGCGGCTGGCGCGGGGGCGCCTGAAGCCGGATATGAAGCTCGATTTGCATGGAATGCGCCAGCATGAGGCGCATGACGCCTTGCGGGCGTTCATTCGCCGGGCGCAGGCGCAGGGCGCCCGTTTGGTGACGGTGGTCACAGGCAAGGGGCGGGGCGTCTCGGCGCGGGAGCCCGAGCCCGGCGATTTTACGTCGCGCCCCGGCGGCGTTCTGCAACGCATGGCGCGCCACTGGCTCGCCGCGCCCGATTTACGCGACGCCGTCATTGGCTATGACGAGGCGGACGCGGCGCATGGCGGCTCGGGCGCGCTTTATGTGCGCATTCGCCGGGACCGCGAGGGGAGCCAGTCAATATGACCCCCTTTGGCCGCAAATTGCGCGATTTGCGCGCGGCGCGGAACCTGTCGCTCAAGCAGATGGCGGGCGGCATTGGCGTTTCGGCCGCCTATCTGTCTGCGCTTGAACACGGCAATCGCGGCGCGCCGTCGTGGTATCTGCTGTTGCGGATCATCCGGTATTTCAACGTCATCTGGGATGAGGCCGATGAGCTTGAGCGTCTGGCCGGGATTTCGGCGCCGCGCGTTGTGATCGACACCGCCGGGCTTGTCCCCGAAGCGACGGAATACGCCAACCGGCTCGCCGCAGAAATTGGAGCGCTTGAAGTTGACGATCTGAAGGCCATGCTCGCTTTTCTCGAGTCGCGCGTCAAGAAATCCAGCGCTTGACCCTGCCGGTCGCCAATGCGAAGGACCGGCAGGTTTTCATCATCCGGGGATATTCATGGCGGCGCAGGAATTCGACCTCATCGGCATCGGCAATGCTATTGTGGATGTGATCGCCCGGGCGGACGATGATTTTCTGGCGCGTGAAAAGATCGCCAAAGGCGGCATGTCGCTGATCGACGAGGCGCGCACGCTGTCCCTTTATGAGGCGATGGGTCCTGGCACGATTGTCTCGGGCGGCTCGGCTGCAAACACCATCGTTGGCGCGGCGACGCTCGGCGTGAAAGCGGCGTTCATCGGCAAGGTCAAAACCGACGAAGTCGGCCATGCCTTCACACATGACCTGCGCGCGACCGGCGTGCATTTTTCAACGCCCGCCGCTCATAACGGACCCTCAACCGCGCGCTGCATGATTCTGGTGACGCCCGATGGCGAGCGCACCATGAACACCTATCTTGGCGCCTGCCAGAACCTTTCCGAAGCCGATGTCGACGCCGCCCTGATCTCGGCTTCAAAGGTGACTTACCTTGAGGGTTATCTGTGGGATCCCCCGGCGGCGAAAAAGGCTTTCGTCAAGGCTGCGGACATTGCGCACAACGCCAATCGCGTGGTTGCGCTGACCCTGTCGGACGCCTTTTGCGTGGGCCGGTATCGCGACGAGTTCCTCGACCTCATCCGCAAAAAAACGGTCGACATTGTTTTCGCCAATGAACATGAATTGAAGGCGCTCTACGAAACATCGGATTTCGAAGCGGCGGCGGATGCGCTCCGCAACGAAAATATTTTAGGCGTGGTGACGCGCTCCGCCGAGGGCTCGATGGTGATCACCCGCGAGGAAACATTGGCCGTGCCGGCGTTCCCGATTGCAAAGCTGGTGGATACGACGGGCGCCGGCGATCTGTTCGCCGCCGGATTCCTGGCGGGCCTGACGCGGGACAAGGACTATCACACCTGCGCGCGGCTGGGCGCGCTGGCGGCAGCCGAGGTCATCCAGCACTATGGAGCTCGGCCCGAGGCGGACCTGCTCGCCATGGCGCGTGAAAACGGGTTGCTCTGAGGGGCGGATTTGACTCCCGCGAATCCCTAAACGTCATAACGATCATGATACCGCACCCAGGCCATCTTGTGCGGAAGCCCCTCTTCGTCGCGTCCTTTGGGGGCGATATCGAGGAAATGATAGGCGCCATTGAGCATATCGAGGCCGCGCGCATAGCAGGACCAGGTGTGAAAAATCGCCCCCGACGGGTCTTTGTAAAACACGCTGTAGCCGGGCAGATCGGTCATTGATGTCTTGAGGGCGCGGTAATTATAGTCGACGGGCCCGGCGGCAAGTTCCTCCGGCGTGAAGGACACGTGGAAATCGTAATTGAAGTCGCTGTTCAGGCTCGACACCCAGTGAAATTTCCACCCCATCCGCGCCGCAAAAGCGGTCAGCTTGTCGATGGACGAGCGGGAAACTGCAGCCAGCGTCACGTCGCGCGCGTTCAGATGCGGGATCGCGGCGTCATGTTGATCGGCCCAGAATGAACATGACTTGCAGGCGTTTTCCCATTCGGGCGGAAACATCAGATGCTGGAGAATCAACTGGCTCCGACCTGCAAAGAGCGCGGCCAGCGTTTCGGGACTCTGGGGGCCATCAAAGACATAGGGCTTTTCAACGCGAACCCAGGGCAGCGCGCGCCGCTTGGCCGATAGCGCATCGCGAACGGTGTTGAACGCTTTTTCCTCGAGCAACAGGTCTTCGCGCGCGGCGCGCCATTCGGCTGGAGTGACGATTTTATGGTTTTCCATGCAAACCTCCGGTCTGGAACGGGCCGGCGAGGGGCGATTGCGGCAATTTGGCCCAGCCCCCCGCTGCTGGCAAGCGCTGGGGCTGCCGCTGTTGCCTTGACATCGTCATAACATTGAACGACCAAGACGGCGATTTCCGATCGCGGAGCGCATGGGTCTCATGACTAAGGGCATCATTCTGGCTGGCGGCAGCGGCACACGGCTTTATCCCGTTACGCTGAGCGTTTCCAAGCAATTGTTGCCCATCTATGACAAACCGATGATCTACTACCCGCTTGGCGTTCTGATGCTGGCGGGGATTCGTGAAATACTCATTATTTCAACGCCGAGGGATCTGCCCCAATTTCGACAGCTGCTCGGCGATGGCTCGGCATTCGGCCTGCGTCTGGACTATGCCGAGCAGGCGCAACCCAATGGCCTTGCCGAAGCCTTTATCATCGGGCGCGAATTTGTTGGCAAAGATCCAGTCGCTCTGGTTCTGGGGGACAATATTTTTTACGGCGGCGGCCTGACGGCGCGCAGCCGCGCCGCTGCGAGCCAGAAGGATGGGGCCACAGTTTTCGCCTATCGCGTCGATGACCCACAGCGTTATGGCGTGGTGTCGTTTGACGCCGTCAGCGGCGTGGCGACAAGCATCGAGGAAAAGCCGCAGCATCCCAAATCGCACTGGGCTGTGACCGGACTGTATTTCTACGACAATACGGTTCTGGATATCGCAGCCGCCGTCAAACCGTCCGCACGAGGCGAACTTGAAATTACCGACATCAACCAGACCTATCTGGAACAGGGGCGGTTGCGCGTCGAGCGTCTGGGCCGGGGCGCCGCCTGGCTCGACACGGGCACGCATGACAGCTTGCATGACGCTTCTGCGTTTGTGCGGACGATCGAACAACGGCAGGGCGTGAAGGTGATGTGTCCGGAGGAGATTGCGCTCGAAATGGGCTATCTCACAACCGACGACATTTTGCGCTGCGCGCGGGCCATGGGAAAGTCAAGCTACGCCGATTATCTCAGGCGCTGCGTCGAGGGCCACTGAGCAGCCTGATTGTGATCGGGCGCGTCGAATCAAATTTTACTTCAGGAGCCGGATTCGCAAGTTCGAGGCTTCTTATTTCGGGCGGTGATGATGGATACGACAGGCGTCAGAATAGCAATTGTCGGGCTTGGCTATGTTGGCCTGCCGCTGGCGATTGAATTTGGCAAGCGCCGGGCGGTGCTGGGGTTCGATGTATCCGCCAACCGTATTGCGCAGTTGCGTGCGGGACATGATGCAACGCGCGAGGTTACGGCAGAAGAACTCGGCGAAGCCAGGCGCCTCGAATATTCCGCAACGCATGACGATCTCAAAACCTGCGGAATTTTCATTGTGGCCGTTCCAACGCCGATCGATAGCGCCAAGCGCCCGGACCTTACGCTGATCGAGAAAGCCTCGGTCACCGCCGGTCGCGCGCTGAAAGCCGGCGGCATCGTGATCTATGAATCCACTGTCTTTCCGGGCTGCACGCGCAATGTCTGCGTGCCCATTCTGGAGCGCGAATCAGGCCTGACCTTTAACAAGGATTTTTTCGTCGGTTACAGCCCCGAGCGCATCAATCCGGGCGATAAATTGCACCGACTTCCAAACATCGTCAAAGTCACCAGCGGCTCGACGCCTGAAGCCGCCAAGGCCGTGGATGCGCTTTATGGCGAGATCATCACGGCGGGCACGCATCTGGCCGCGTCCATCGAAGTCGCCGAAGCCGCCAAGGTGATTGAAAACACACAACGCGATCTCAACATCGCACTGATGAACGAGCTCGCGATTATCTTTCACAAACTCGATATCGATACCCATGAGGTGCTGGCGGCGGCTGGCACGAAATGGAACTTCCTGAAGTTCACGCCCGGCCTCGTCGGCGGTCACTGCATCGGCGTCGATCCCTATTATCTCACGCATCGCGCGCAGGAGATCGGCTATCATCCCGAAGTCATTCTGGCGGGGCGTCGCACGAATGACGACATGGGTCCCTATATCGCCAATCAGGTCGCACGCATGATGATGCGTCGCGGGATTTCGGTTGTGGGTGGACGCATTCTGATCCTGGGCCTGACGTTCAAGGAAAACTGCCCCGATCTGCGCAACACCAAGGTCGTGGATATTATTGCTGAATTGCGCGACATGTCCGCGCAGGTCGATATCTTCGACCCGTGGATCTCCGCCAGCGAAGCGCATGAGGAATACGGTCTCGAGGTTGTCGCGGAACCGGCGGCGGGCGGGCTCTATGACGCCATGATTCTGGCGGTGTCGCATCGCGAGTTTGTCGAGATGGGGCCGGCGCGCATCCGGGCGCTCGGCAAGCCGGGCGCTGTGTTCTACGATGTGAAGGGCGCCTTTGCGAAGGCCGACAGCGACGGGCGATTGTAATGAAGGTTCTGGTCACCGGCGCCGCCGGATTTATCGGCTATCACACGGCGCTGAAACTGCTGCGTCGCGGCGACAGCGTCGTCGGCCTCGATTCCGTCAACGACTATTACGACCCGAACCTGAAAGAAGCGCGGCTTGCCGAGCTCTCAAAAACAGCAAAATCGCTCGGCGCCGAATATGAATTCATTCGCGCCAATCTCGCCGACCGCGCCGCCGTCGAAGCCTGTTTTGCACGAAACCGGTTCGATCGGGTCATCAATCTGGCGGCGCAAGCGGGCGTGCGCCATTCCTTCAAGGACCCGCACGCCTATGTCGAGAGCAATGTTTCGGGCTTCGTGAACATCATCGAGGGGTGCCGTCACACGAATGTGCCGCATCTCACCTACGCCAGCACCAGCAGCATCTATGGCGCCAATCGCAAGATGCCGTTTTCCGAGCATCATGGCGTCGACCATCCCCTGCAATTCTACGCCGCCACCAAACGACTGAATGAATTGACCGCCCATGCCTACAGTCACCTGTTTCGTCTTCCAACGACGGGCCTCAGATTCTTCTCGGTCTATGGTCCCTGGGGACGTCCCGATATGGCGCTGTTCCTGTTTACGAAAAACATACTGGCGGGCCTGCCGATCCAGCTGTTCAATCACGGCGAACATATCCGCGATTTCACTTATGTCGACGATATCGTCGAGGGCGTCGCGCGGGCAAGCGACCAGATCGCCACAGTCAATCCGCAATGGGATGCGATGGCGCCAGATCCGGCCAGCAGTGACGCGCCGTACCGCATTCTCAACATCGGCGGCGGCAATCCGGTGAAATTGTGGGATTATGTCGCCGCCATCGAGGAAGCGACCGGCCGCAAGGCGATTGTCGAATTGCTGCCGCTGCAACCGGGCGACGTGCCGGACAATATCGCCGATGCGACAGAGCTTGAAAAAGCGACGGGATTCCGCCCGACAACGCCGGTGCGCGAAGGCGTGAAGGCTTTCGTCGAATGGTACAGGACCTATTACGGCGTGTGAGGGCAGGGGCGTTGCGCAGCAGCGCCTGGCCCCCGCCTCCGTTTTCATGAAAACGCCTTAACCCACCTGGCCCATGGCTTCGGGTTTGGTCTTCTTCCGCTTCACCATCAGTTTGTTGAGCGCGGCGATATAGGCGCGGGCGGCGGCGACAAGCGTATCGGGGTCGGCGCCTTTGGCGTTAACGGTCTTGCCGTCTTCGGCAAGGCGCACCGACACTTCGGCCTGCGCGTCCGTCCCCTCCGTCACGGCATGAACCTGAAAGTGCTCAAGCGTCGCTGTGTGCGGCGCCAGCGCATGAATAGCGTTGAAGATCGCGTCAATCGGGCCATTGCCGGTCGCCTGTTTGGTGACCGATTTGCCGTCGATTTCCAGCGTCAGCGTTGCGGTCTGCGGACCCATGGTTCCGGCAATGACAGTCAGCGCCTCGACCCTGATGCGTTCGCCTGTATGGCCGATCTCGTCGTCCGCGAGCGCCTCGATATCCTCATCGTAGACAATCTTCTTGCGGTCGGCGAGATCCTTGAAGCGCTTGAAGGCGTCTTCGAGCGCGTTGTCGCCGAGTTCGTAGCCCATTTCCTTGAGTTTCGAGCGGAATGCTGCGCGACCCGAATGTTTGCCCATGACAAGCGATGTCTTCGATACGCCGACGCTTTCGGGCGTCATGATTTCGTAGGTTTGCGCATTCTTCAACATGCCATCCTGATGGATGCCGCTCTCATGCGCAAAGGCGTTTCTGCCAACGATCGCCTTGTTGTACTGCACAGGGAAGGATGTGACCGCCGACACCAGTCTTGAGGCGCGGGTCAGCATCGTGGTGTCGATGTTGTTGGTGTAGGGCATGACGTCGGCGCGGGTGTGCAAGGCCATCGCGACTTCCTCCAGCGCGGCGTTGCCGGCGCGCTCGCCAATGCCGTTGATCGTGCATTCGATCTGTCGCGCGCCGCCGTTCAATCCGGCCAGCGTATTGGCGACAGCAAGGCCGAGATCGTTGTGGCAATGCACAGAAAAGATCGCTTTGTCCGAATTCGGCACGCGCTCGATCACGGTGCGGAAAATGCGCTCATATTCGTCGGGCACCGTATAGCCGACAGTATCGGGAATATTGATCGTCGTGGCGCCCGCCTTGATCGCGGCCTCGACACAACGGCAGAGAAAATCCATCTCCGTGCGCGTGCCGTCTTCGGCGGACCATTCGACATCCGCCACATGGTTGCGGGCGCGGGCGACCTGCGCGGACACCATCGCCAGAACCTCATCGGGCTCTTTCTGCAATTTATATTTCATATGCAGGGGCGAGGTCGAAATGAACGTGTGGATGCGCGGGCGCACGGCCTGACGCACAGCCTCGGCGCAACGGTCTATATCCTTGTAGGCAGCGCGCGCCAGGCCCGCGACGCTGGCGCGTTTGACCCGTTTGGCGATGGCGGAGACCGCCTCGAAATCGCCTTCGCTGGCGATGGGAAAACCGGCCTCGATGACATCGACGCCGAGCGCGTCGAGCAGATCGGCGACCTCGAGCTTTTCCTCAAAGGTCATGGTTGCGCCCGGCGACTGTTCGCCATCGCGCAGGGTGGTGTCAAAAATGATGACGCGGCTTTTGTTTGTGGCGGTTTCACTGGTCATGGATGAATTCCTGAAAAAGCCCGGATGTTTTTTGCACGGGCGGCTGGGGAGCGGCTTCGAAAACCCCTGAGCGCCCAGGCATGGCCCGGTCGGCCCTCAGGGGCGGATAAGCAGCAGTCCAGCGCGTAGTTTCGCAGAGGCGCGCGCGATCAACCGCGCGGCGTGAACGCCTGCGGCTATCATGACCAGCGATGTGGCGAGAGCAGCCACGGCGACCTCTTCAAGCCCGGACATTCGGACAGACGCCAAAGGTACAGGATGAAACCGGGTTTTGGCAAGGCGGAAATTGCGCCCGTTCTATTGTCGTTGAAATGACAGGCGGGCTTGAATTTCAGGGAATTGTTCCCGGACAGTCACCTGACAATCAGCTGTCATTTGTTCGGGTCGGGGATCACGCGCAATTCAGCCGTCGATGGCGACCTGATGCTGGCTGTCACCTTTCGCATCATGGTCAGGCAGAGCTCTTTTACAGCCTCGTCCTTGACCGTGTCGGCCAGCTTGGCGACGCCGCAAAACGCAATGGCGCGTTGGGAAATCACGTCCTGGAAGTCGGATTGCTGCTCGAAGCCGAAGGGGTCGTCATGGGTGTCATCGGTCATGAAGGCTTCCACGGTGAAAGGACGGTCGGATTCAGGAGTCTTCTTGGTTGTAGCAATACAATAAGGCAATGGCGAGACCGGGATCGTCGCGTCAACCGGACACTTGATGTTTCGTCCGTGTTCGGTCGGCGTTGTTCGCCAAAACCGATCGGGGGAAGCAGGTCGGTCGTTTACGGACCGGCGCGACGCCGGCTTATTGGGGCATTGCCGATAGGAGGAGGCGCGCGCCGGAGGAGCGATGTCTCCGTTTGCCTATCTCGCGCTGACCCGGCCCGAAAGCCTGCCTGCAAGGGTTCTGGCCTGCCTCGCGATCGCCTTGCGCCGATACAGCAAGCCGCCAAGCCCGAGCACGAACCACGACAGCAGGCCTTGGCCGGGGACGGGGGCGGGAGTTTGCACGACATTGAGGCTACAGCAATTGCTCGCCAGCACCGTGCCGTCGGACGTGTACATGGAGTATGAAGAACCACTGTATTGCATGGTCTCTGTCACCGACGAGGGCAACTGAAACGTGACGCCGCTCGCATTCAGGTAAGGCGCGCTTGCGGAGAAAAAAGAGCCGACGGAGGTCAGGCCTGTAATGGCCCCATTGTCCGTGGCGTTCGAGAAACCCGAAACGGAGCCTGAAATACCGACAATAGCAGCGCCGGATACATTGAAAACGCCGGTTGCCGTGACGCCGCTGCCCGAAAACGTAAAATTATAGGTTTGCGCAGACGCGGAGCCTGTTTCCATCGCCAGCATCGCAAAAGTCGCAAAACAATAAAAAGCCAGAGAACGAAAAATGGACACCGACATTGGCGCAACCCTGTTTCAGTATTCGACAGACCATTTCAGGCCTGCCACACTTCGCAAACGGCGCTGATGTGGTTCAGCTATCTAGATCGTGGTCGTGCTGGATGTAAAGACTGATCGCGAGGCCCGGTCGACTTCGGCGCATCGCGTCAGTCGCCGCGCCGGGTCCATCCCGACGCGGCGTCCGCCGCGCTGCGGGCGCGCGTCCTTTCTCCCGTTTTGGCGGGCGACGAGGCCCGCAGCGCGGCGCGATTTTCTGCGGGCGCGTCCCCTCTCCCGAGAATCGGGAGAGGGTGGCGTTTGCGTCAGCAAACGACGGGTGAGGGCGACGGCGACGAGACAAAACCTTTCGTTTGTAGCTGTGCCGCCGCCCTCATCCGGCCTTCGGCCACCTTCTCCCGTTGCACGGGAGAAGGATCGCGCGGCTGTTTTCGCCCCTCGTCCAGA
>CAIZEI010000170.1 GCA_903931945.1 uncultured Hyphomicrobiales bacterium
ATGGCAATGGCCGGTGGGCTGCGGCGCGCGGATTGCCCCGATTCGAAGGGCACCGGCGGGGCGTCGAAGCGGTGCGACGAAGCGTCCGCGCCGCCATCGAACTCGGGATTGAAGTCATCACGATCTACAGTTTTTCTTCGGAGAACTGGCGTCGACCGGCTGAGGAAGTGGCGTTTCTGATGGGCCTGCTGAAGCGCTTTATCCGCAACGATCTGGCGGATTTGCATCGCAATGGCGTGCGCGTGCGCATTCTGGGCGAGCGATCGGGCCTTCCGCCGGATATCTCTGCTCTTCTGGACGAAGCGGAGGCCCTGACACGGGACAATTGCGTCCTGACGCTGGTCGTCGCCTTCAATTATGGGTCGCGTCAGGAAATTGCGTCTGCGGCGCGCCGTCTTGCGATTCGGGCCAGGAATGGCGAGATCGACCCAAATGAAATCAGCGATGCGGCGATCGAAACCGAACTTGGAACCCGCGGTTTGCCAGACCCGGACCTGATTATTCGCACCTCGGGCGAACAGCGCCTGTCCAACTTTCTCCTCTGGCAGGCGGCCTATGCCGAACTTGTGTTCCTCCCTGTGCTGTGGCCGGATTTCGATCGCAGCCATTTCGAGCTGGCTTTGCTTGAATTTGGCGCAAGAGACCGGCGATTCGGCGGCCTCGGCGGGGCTACCGCGAAGACTGGTTCATGATTGTGCTGTCTGAGCCGCCGGGCGCGCCAAAAAAGCTGGCGGCTATTGGCGATATCGGTCCACGGGTCGCTTCGGCGATCGTGATGGCGAGCCTCGCGCTCGGGACGCTCTGGGTTGGCGGCGAAGTCTATATCGCCTTTTGGGCCGCGGCCGGGCTGGCGTTGAACTGGGAGTGGCAATGTATGATTGACGCGCCAGCTTTGCGTCCGCGTCTGGCCCTCGGCGGCATGGCGATCCTTGCAGCCGCATTTTTCGCCCAGCAAATGAGTCTGGACACAGCGCTGCTCTGTCTTCTGGCGGCGATGGCTCCCCTGGCCTGGTTCGGCGGCGCGGACAAGCGTCTCTGGAGCGGTTTTGGGGTTCTATACGCAGGCGCGCCGGTGATGGCGACGATCTGTCTGCGGCAGTCGCTGGAAGGGTTCGACGCCATTCTCTGGTTGTTCGCCGTTGTCTGGGGCACCGACGTCATGGCTTATTTTGGCGGTCGCCTGATCGGCGGCGCGAAACTTTGGCCCGAAATCTCGCCTGGCAAAACCTGGTCCGGGTTTGTTGTCGGCGTGCTCTGCGGCTCGTTCTCCGGTATTGCGGCTCTTTGGGCCTCGGGCGGCCTGTCCCGCAGTTCAGGCCTCTGGTTGCTGGCGGTCGGGCTCGCTGCGGCAATGATCGCACAAGGTGGAGACCTCTTCGAATCAGCCGTCAAACGGCGCTTTGGCGTCAAGGATTCGAGCCGCTTGATTCCGGGCCATGGCGGGTTCATGGACCGCCTCGACGGATTCATCGCTGCGGTCGTCGCCATAGCCCTGCTGGGCGGGTTTCGCACCGGGCCACTTGAGTTAGCAATCGGGGCGTTACGCTGGTGATGGCGCAAAAATCAACCGCCGCGCCGATGCGGGTCGTCATTCTGGGCGCAACCGGCTCGATCGGTCGCTCCACGGAAGATGTGATTGTTCACGCTCCGTCTGGCTGTTTCGAAGTGACAGCCGTCGCCGGCGGACGCGACGCCGCCGGGTTGGCGCGGAGCGCACGGGCGACCGGCGCAAGGTTCGCCGCGATTGCCGACGCCTCCGCCTATGGCGCGCTGAAAGAGGCTCTGGCCGGTTCGGGCATCGAGGCCGCCGCCGGGCCGCAGGCGGTTGTCGAAGCGGCATTATATCCAGCGGATATGGTCATCGCGGCGATTTCCGGCGCCGCCGGCGTTGCGCCAACGCACGCGGCTGTCAGGGCCGGGCGCGTGGTTGCGCTCGCCAACAAGGAATGCCTTGTCTGCGCAGGACCGCCGTTCATGCGCGACGTCATCCGCTTTGGCGCGCGACTGCTGCCGCTTGATAGCGAGCACAATGCGATTTTTCAGGCGCTCGGCGGCCAAAGCGCAGATACAGTTGAGAAAATGACCCTGACAGCTTCTGGCGGACCGTTCCGCGCCTGGAGTCGCGAGCAGATCGATGCAGCCACGCTGGAGCAGGCGCTGGCGCATCCGAACTGGTCGATGGGACCCAAGATCACGGTGGATTCGGCCGGTCTGATGAACAAGGGGCTCGAACTCATCGAGGCCTCCTATCTTTTCGGAATTGGCGCAGACCGGCTCGACGTGCTGGTTCACCCGCAATCTGTCATTCACGGTCTCGTCTCCTTTGCAGACGGGTCGCTGATCGCCGGGCTTTCGAGCCCGGATATGCGCACGCATATCGCCCATTGCCTCGCATTTCCGGGGCGGGTCACGACGCGGGCGCCGCGTCTCGATCTGGCGGAAATTGGCGCACTGACCTTTGAAAAGCCGGATTTTGGGCGGTTTCCTGCGCTACGTCTGGCAATGGAGGCGCTGGCGGTTGGCGGCGCCATGCCGACAATCCTGAATGCAGCCAATGAAACGGCTGTGGAGGCGTTTCTCGACCGGCGGATCGGCTTTTCCGACATCGCCCGCCTTGTGGCGGGCGCCTGTGAGGAAGCCGCGCGGCGTGGCGAACAGGCGGCGCCAGGGTCGATTGATGAGGCTATGGCTGTTGACCATATTGCAAGAGATAGGGTCCGGACCATCTTGGCGTAGGGTCCGGGTTCCGTCATGGTAACGATCTGGTAACCATCGACCTTCCCCAGCGGGGGAGGCAGGCGATGTCAGGAGGCGTTCAGAATGGCGTTCTTGGAGCAAATCTGGAACATCGGCGGATATGTCGTCCCCTTCGTGTTCGTTTTGAGCGTTGTGGTCTTCTTCCACGAACTCGGACATTTCACTGTCGGGCGGCTGTGCGGCGTCAAGGTCGAGACTTTCTCGCTCGGACTTGGTCCTGAACTCTTCGCCATTGTCGACCGGTTCGGGACGCGCTGGCGTTTTGCGCTGTTGCCGCTTGGCGGCTATGTCAAATTCCACGGCGACGCTCACGGCGCAAGCATGTCGCGCGACGAACAGATCGCCAAAATGACCGATGAGGAGCGCCGCACCGGCTTCTTCACGCAGTCGGTCGCCAAACGGATGGCGATTGTCGCTGCCGGCCCGATCGCCAATTTCATTCTGGCGATTGTCATATTTGCGGGCGTCGCGATGACTTACGGTCGTGGCGAACTGACGCCGCGAATCCAGACCGTCCGAACGGGCGAGGCGGGTGAGGCGGCCGGGTTCAAGGCCGGCGATCTCATCGTCTCGGTTGATGGTCAGCCGATTGACACCTGGTCCGACATGCAGCGGATTGTGCAGGTTTCCGCCGAAATTCCGCTCAAATTTGTTGTGCTTCGCGAACAACAGGACGTGGCCCTGACAGTGACGCCCGCGCTGAAGGAACTGAAAGGTCCTTTTGGCTCCACCAAGATCGGCCTGATCGGATTGCTGGCGACTTCCGACCCCAAGGACTGGCGCGTCGTGCGCTACGGAGCGGCCGACGCCGTGCGAATCGGCTTTGAGGAAACAGGCTTTGTGATCAGTCGCACCGGCAGCTACCTGCGGGGCCTGTTTGTGGGGAAAGAATCGCTGGAAAACATGAATGGCCCGATCGGGACCGGATATATCGCCGGCGAGGTCGCCAAGGCCGGATTTGCGGCGCTGCTGAACCTCGCAGCGGTGCTTTCAATCTCCATCGGACTGATCAACCTGTTCCCGATCCCGCTGCTGGATGGCGGCCATCTGCTTTATTATTGTGCGGAAGCGCTCAAAGGCCGGCCTCTCAGCGAAAGGGCGCAGGAAATGGGCTTCAAGGTGGGGCTGGCATTTGTGGTGGCGCTGATGTTGTTCGCAACCTTCAATGACATCATGCATATCGTCCGGGCCTGATCAGGGGCCGGCGATCGCTCAATTCCCGTATTATATGCGACGGGGCGCGCCAACGGCGCGCCCCGTAACCGATTGTTCACCATGCGCAGTGACATGCCGGCAACGGTGAGGGAAAAAGAGGCTTGCGCCGTCAAATCGGCATTTGCATGGTCTTGTAAACCTTGTAGAAGGATTTGAGGCATCTCGCGCCATTCACAGAATGGAATGTGAGCGCTCCGGCGGGCGACCGTCGCACCAGCAGGCATACGACAGGGACCGGTCCAACGATGACTTCTTTCCGAGCTTTCAGGAATGGGCTGGTTCTGGTTGCAGCGATATTAGGCGGTGGGGAGCTGACATCGCTGCCTGCCTATGCCCAAACACTGGAAATTCGCGGCACGCAGCGTGTCGATGCGGAAACTGTCCGCAGCTATTTCAGCGGCACTGACCCGGCCCGCATCAATCAGGGCATCAAGGAGCTCTACGCGACTGGCCTGTTCTCCAAAGTGGATGCGCAGCGCGAGGGCAACCGCGTGATCGTGAGCGTTGTCGAGAATCAAATGGTCAACCGGGTCGCCTTCGAAGGCAATTCCAAGATCAAGAGCGAAGTTCTCAGTTCTGAAATCCAGACCAAATCGCGCGGCGCCTATAACCCTGACACGATCAAGGCTGATATTGAGCGCATTACCGATTTGTACCGGCGTGGCGGACGTTCGGACGCGACTGTGACCTCTCGCCTCGTTCCGCTCGAAAACGGGCGTGTGGACGTGGTTTACACGGTCAACGAAGGGTCCAAGACAGGCGTCAAATCCATCAATTTCGTGGGCAACCAGGTGTATTCCTCAGGTCGTCTGCTCAATCTGATGCAAACGACGGAAATGAACTTCATGTCGTTTCTGAAGACGACTGACGTTTACGATCCTGACAAGATTGCGTCCGATGAAGAGCTGATCCGTCGCTTTTATCTGAAAAACGGCTATGCGGATTTCCGGATTGTCGGTTCGGACGCGGTCTACGATCCCGCCCAGAAAGGCTACATCATCACCATCACGGTTGATGAGGGGCAGCAATATCACGTGGGTTCGGTGACGGTTGAATCCTCTCTGAGCCAGATTCCACAGGACGATTTGCTGCGCGCCGTGAAAATATCGGCTGGCGCCGTTTATAACGGCGACCTCGTCGAGAAATCGACCGAGGCGATCACCCGCGAAGTCGCCAAGCATGGTTACGCTTTCGCCTCGGCGCGTCCGCGCGGCGACCGCGATCCGGCAACCGCCACGATCCGTCTGGCCTTTGTCGTGGAAGAGGGGCCGCGCGCCTATATCGAGCGCATCAACATTGTCGGCAACACACGCACCCGCGATTATGTCATCCGCCGCGAGTTTCCGATTGGCGAAGGCGACGCTTACAATCGCGTTCTCATCGACAAGGCCGAAAAGCGCCTGAACAATCTTGGCTATTTCAAGAAGGTGAGAATCACCAATGAGCCGGGCTCGTCGCCTGACCGCGTGGTGATCAATGTCGAGGTTGAAGATCAGCCCACCGGCTCGTTCGGTATTTCGGGCGGTTATTCGACAGTCGATGGCATTGTCGCCGAAGTGTCGGTGACGGAATCGAATTTCATGGGCCGCGGCCAGTACGCTCGCGCCGCAGTCACGGGCGGTCTGCGCACCCGCGGCGTCGAGTTCAATTTCACCGAACCCTATTTCCTCGACTATCGTCTGGCGGCTGGTTTCGATCTGTTTGTCAAGCAAGCGACCAATAATCAGTATTCGATCTATGACAGCAAGAGCTATGGCGGCACCATCCGCTTCGGCGTTCCGCTGACGGATGAATTCTCCTTCTCGCCGCGCTATTCGCTTTCAGCGACGCAGATTTCGATCCCCAATTCATCCACGCGTCCTTATAACGATTGCACCACCCCGATTGCTGGCATTACGCCCGGCACCGTGGGCTATGTGAATCCGTCAGACGGCACGATGAACGCTGATGTGAATTACAATTGTCTGAGCAATGGCGAGGCGTCGCTGGCGATCAAGGACCTTGCGCTGCATTCGCCAATCGTTGTCTCGCAGGCTGGCTATTCCTTCACCTATAACGCCCTCGACAATTCAAAAAACCCGACAGACGGTCTTTACGGCGAGTTCCGTCAGGATGCCGCCGGCCTTGGCGGCGCGACCAAATATTTGCGCACGACGATTGAAGGTCGCTATTTCTACCCGATCTGGGACGATGTGGTTGGCTTCGTCAAGGTGCAGGCCGGTCATGAGGTCGCCTTCGGCGGCTATCAGTTGAGCGTGGTGGACCAGTTCAACCTAGGCCCGTCGCTGGTTCGCGGTTTTGCGCCCGGCGGTCTGGGACCTCGCGACACTTCGAACCCCTACGCCAGTAGCAGCAATGCTCTGGGCGGATCGAAATACATCGGAGCAACGGCTGAAATTCAATTCCCGATCTTCGGTTTGCCCAAGGATCTTGGCCTGAAGGGCGCGGTCTTTGCCGACGCCGGCACGCTCTATGGCTATGCGGGCAAGACAAACTTTGCGACTGCCGCAGGTTTCGCCTCCGGCACGCCATGTTCCGCGATGCCGGCGGTATCGGCGACAACGGCCGGAGTGACGAACATC
This sequence comes from uncultured Hyphomicrobiales bacterium, assembly GCA_903931945.1. Lineage (GTDB taxonomy): Bacteria > Pseudomonadota > Alphaproteobacteria > Rhizobiales > Beijerinckiaceae > Terripilifer. The sequence goes on from CAIZEI010000170.1 coordinate 6,555, forward strand.
ATAAATCCGGGCGGTTGCCTTGCAGTCGCCGACTCCAACAAGATCCGTGCGTCGGTTGGCGCGAGCCTGCTCTGGGCCTCGCCGCTGGGGCCGATCCGCTTCGATTACGCCTTCGTGTTGTCGCAGTACCGGGGCACGATCAATCAATATGGCACCCGCGTCGGCGCCGATCAGTTGCAGGCCTTCCGCTTCTCCGGCGGCGGCTCGTTCTGATCGCGGGCAGGCTCTGTTTGACTGGACTTGCCTGCATATTCAGGTTTGAAAGGGGCGGGATGATATCCCGCCTTTTTCAATGGACGCGCGGCACTCTGAAGGGCGGAAAGCGCTGGGGATGACTCACCCGACATTTTTCAAACGCGTGGACGCGCCGGATCTTGGCGAGATTATCGCCTGGACCGGTGCGCGCGCGCCTGAAGGCGCCGACCTCTCGATCAGGATCAGGGGCGTGGCTCCGCTCGAATCCGCGCGGCCGGGCGATCTGGCTTTTCTTGACAATGCAAAATATGCAGCTGTCCTGCATCAGACCCGCGCTTCGGCCTGTCTGCTGACGAAACATTTTGCGGACAAGACGCCGCCCGGAACGGTCGCGCTGATCGCCGCCGACCCCTATCGCGCTTTTGCGACCGCGCTCGCGCGGCTATACCCCGATTCCTTGCGTCCAGGGGCGATGTTCGGCGCCAACGGGGTCTCGCCTGGCGCCTATATCCATCCTGTGGCGCGTCTGGAAGATGGCGCGATCGTCGATCCGGGCGCGGTGATCGGCCCCGGCGCCGTCATCGGCGCGGGCAGCGTCATTGGCGCCAATGCTGTCGTCGGGCCGGATGTCCGTATAGGCCGCAATTGCTCAATTGGCGCGAACGCCAGCGTGCAGCACGCGTTGATTGGCGACAATGTGATTTTGCATCCGGGCGTGCGTATCGGTCAGGATGGTTTCGGTTTTGCGATGGGGCCGGGAGGCCATCAGAAAGTCCCGCAAATCGGCCGCGTGATCATTCAGGATCATGTTGAAATCGGCGCGAATTCTGCGGTTGATCGCGGCGCAAACCGCGATACGATCGTTGGCGAGGGAACCAAGATCGACAATCTGGTGCAGATTGGCCACAATGTCATCATCGGTCGCCATTGCGTGATTGTTTCACAGGTTGGCATTGCCGGGTCGGTGGAACTGGGCGATTTCGTCGCGCTGGGGGGGCAGGTGGGGATCGCCGGCCATCTGAAAATTGGAACGGGCGCACAGATCGCCGCGCAGAGCGGGGTGATATCTGACGTGCCGCCAGGCGCTCGCTGGGGCGGCGCGCCGGCGATGCCGATGCGGGATTTCTTCCGACGAATGATTGAACTGGACAAGCTGGCCGCGCGGGCGAACGAAAGCGGCGGCGGTCGCCGCCGCTGGAGCGAAGGCGGCGAACCCGCGCCAAAAAAGGAATGAAGCCCCGCGTTTGCACGCCGCAGCGGGCTGGGGAAAGGACTGGACATGAACGACGCATCCGTCACAACGCTTGAAACGATCGATATCCAGCGCCTGCTGGAATTGCTGCCGCATCGCTACCCTTTTTTGCTCGTTGACCGCATCATCGCATGCGATGGCGATAACAGTTGTATCGGCATCAAGAATGTGACGTTTAACGAGCCGCAGTTTCAGGGGCATTTCCCCTCGACGCCTGTGATGCCCGGCGTCCTTTTGATCGAAGGCATGGCGCAAACCGCCGGGGCGCTGTGCGTCAACGCGGCGCTCGGCGTGAGGCCCAAGCTCGTCTATTTCATGACGATCAACAACGTCAAATTCCGCAAGCCTGTGATTCCGGGCGATCGCGTCGAATTTCATATGCAGAAGACGACGCGGCGGCGCAACATGTGGTGGTACAAGGGTGTCGCCAAAGTGGATGGCGTGGCGGTCTGTGAAGCTGAAATCAGCGCGATGCTTGTCGCCGACGAAGAAAAGGCGCCGGCATGACCGTTTCCATTGGCGACGCCAGAATATCAGTTCATCCCTCGTCGATCGTCGAGGCCGGCGCCAGAATTGGGGCGGGGTCTGTGATCGGCCCATTCTGCCACATCGGCGAGAATGTGGATCTGGGCGAGGGGGCAACGCTGCAATCGCATGTTGTGCTCGCCGGGCGCACAACTATTGGTCCACGCGCGAAGATTTTTCCGTTTGCGTCCATCGGGCATCAACCGCAGGATCTCAAATATCGGGGCGAGGCCTCGACCCTGACCATAGGCTCGGACTGTCTGATCCGCGAAGGCGTGACGATGAATCCTGGCACCGAAGGGGGCGGGCTCGCCACCACTGTGGGCGATCGATGCGCCTTCCTTGCCAATTCTCATGTCGCGCATGACTGTCGGGTGGGCGATCATGTTGTTCTGTCCAACAATGTGATGCTGGCGGGCCACACGTCCATTGGCGATTTTGTCATTCTGGGCGGCGGCGCGGCGGTTCACCAGTTTGTTCGTATCGGACATCATGCCTTTGTCGGCGGGCTGGCGGGCGTCGAGAATGATGTCATTCCCTATGGCATGGCGCTTGGCAATCGCGCCTATCTGGCTGGCCTCAATCTCGTCGGTCTCAAGCGGCGGGGCTTTTCACGCGAGGCGATCCACGATCTCAGACGCGCCTATCGCTTGTTGTTTGCAGCCGAAGGCACGCTGAAAGAACGGGTCGCTGATGTCGCGGGCGAATTTGAATCGCATCCCCAGGTGCATGAAATCCTCGATTTCATTCGCGCCGGCGGCGAGCGGGCGGTGTTGACGCCGCGCGATTCACGGGAGGCGTCTGCGTGAGCGAGGCGGGCGGCGACGAAAAACCGCTCGAGATTTTCATCATCGCCGGGGAGTCCTCGGGCGACATGCTGGGCGCGGGCCTGATGCAGGCCTTGCGCGCGGCGCGGCCCGACGCGGCGTTTCGCGGCGTTGGCGGGCCGGCGATGGCCGGGCAGGGGCTGCAAAGCCTGTTCCCGCTGGCCGATATCGCTGTCATGGGGTTTCTGCCCGTTCTGGCGCGGCTGCCTAAGCTGCTCCAGCGGATCCGGGCGACGGCTGACGCTGTGCTGGCGTCCCCGCCAGACGTTCTGGTGATTGTCGATAGTCCGGACTTCACCCATCGTGTCGCGCAGCGTGTGCGCAAGGCGCGGCCAGACATCCCCATCGTCGATTACGTCAGCCCGACTGTCTGGGCATGGCGTCCGGGCCGCGCAAAAAAAATGCGGCCCTATATCGACTTGCTGCTGGCGCTGCTGCCGTTCGAACCGGATGCGCATCGGCGACTGGGGGGGCCGCCCTGTGTTTATGCCGGGCATCCCCTGACCGAGCGTTTGCACGATTTGCAACCCGCAACTGCGCAAGAGGCGCAGGCCCGCGAAACCGGGCCTCCGACAATCCTGATTTTACCCGGTTCCAGACGATCGGAAATTGCACGCCTGCTGGATGTCTTCGGCCAGACTGTTGAACGCCTTCATCAGGCGTTCCCGACGGCGGACTTCGTGCTTCCAGCTGTCGCGCATCTGCAAACCGCACTTCGCGAACAAACCGCATCATGGCCTGTTCAGCCCCGGATCGTCATTGGCGAGCAGGAGAAATTCGCAGCCTTCCGGCGCGCGCGGGCGGCGCTCGCAGCCTCTGGAACCGTGACTCTGGAACTCGCTCTGGCGCGCGTGCCCGCAGTGGTTGGATACCGGGTTTCGAAGCTGGAGGAATGGATTGTGCGCGCCCTCACAACAGCGCCATCCTTCGTCCTTTCCAACATCATTCTGGGCGAAAACGCAGTCCCCGGCCATGTGCAGGAAGCATGCAATCCCCAAACGCTGGCGGGCGATCTGATCCCCCTGATCCGGGGCGGCGCAGAACGCGACCGGCAATGCGCGGCTCTGGCGCGCCTGGCTGACATTATGCGCCTGCCCGCCGGCGAGACGCCCAGCCTGCGCGCTGCGTCAGAGGTCCTTGGCGTACTGGACAAGAAAAAGGGCCGTGCGGCGGCGACCCTTTTAAACGCAAGGAGTTTGTGAAAATTCAGCGCTTGCTGATCGGCGCGTAATCGCGGGCGAGAGAGCCGGTGTAAAGCTGGCGTGGCCGCCCGATCTTCTGGGCGGGGTCCTCGATCATTTCCTTCCACTGCGATATCCAGCCGACCGTGCGCGCCACCGAGAACAGCACGGTAAACATGGTCATCGGGAACCCCATCGCGCGCAGGGTAATTCCTGAGTAGAAATCGACGTTCGGATAGAGCTTTCGCTCGATGAAATATTCATCATGCAACGCGATGCGCTCAAGTTCGACGGCGACGTCGAGCGTTGGATCATCCTTGATTCCAAGCTCCGCCAGAACTTCGTGGCAGGTCTTGTGCATGATTTTGGCGCGTGGATCAAAGTTCTTGTAAACGCGATGCCCGAAACCCATCAGACGGAAGGGATCGTTTTTGTCCTTGGCGCGGGCGATGTATTGCGGAATGCGATCGACTGTTCCGATTTCCATCAACATGCGCAAGCAGATTTCATTTGCGCCGCCATGTGCGGGCCCCCAGAGCGCAGCGATGCCAGCGGCGATGCAGGCGAACGGATTTGCGCCTGTTGAACCAGCCAGACGCACTGTGGATGTCGAAGCATTCTGCTCGTGGTCAGCGTGCAGAATGAAGATGCGATCCAGCGCGCGCGCGAGAACCGGATTGATCTTGTAATCCTCACAAGGAACTGCAAAGCACATGCGCAAGAAATTGGAAGCGTAATCAAGATCGTTCTTCGGATACACGAACGGCTGGCCGATATTGTATTTATAGGCCATGGCCGCAATGGTCGGCATTTTGGCGATCATACGCATGGATGCAACCATGCGCTGTTTGGCGTCGGTGATATCGGTGGAATCGTGGTAGAAGGCGGCGAGCGCGCCAACGCAACCCACCATTACAGCCATCGGATGCGCATCGCGCCGAAAGCCCTGGAAGAATCGGTGCATCTGGTCATGCACCATGGTGTGGCGGGTGATGCGATAGTCAAAATCCGCTTTCTGCGTTGCGGTTGGCAGTTCCCCATACAACAGGAGATAGCAGGTCTCGAGAAAGTCGCCATGTTCGGCGAGTTGATCGATTGGATAGCCGCGATGCAGGAGAACGCCTTCATCGCCGTCGATATAGGTGATCTTCGACTCGCAGGCGGCGGTCGACATGAAGCCGGGGTCAAATGTGAAGCGCCCGGTGGCGTCATAGAGCTTTCCGATATCCACGACATCGGGACCGATAGTGCCGGATTTGATCGGGAACTCGACCGATTTGTCCCCAACCTTGAATGAACCGCTGTTTTCGCTCATGGACATTCCCTTTGCATTCGGGTTGTTCCGGGCGCGGACGTTGATGCCGCGTCGGCCCTATCGGGGTAATTGTTGCATCGCGAAAAAACGTATCCTATTGCATCGCAACGTTCAAGCGGCAGGCGACCGCGATTTTGCCCGCCGTCGCATTGTTCTAGCCAACCCGATCGGCAAGGCGCGCAAGGCTCTCCTCGCGCCCGAGCACCTCAAGCACGTCAAAAACGCCCGGAGAGACCAAGCGACCGGTCAGGGCGGCCCGCAGCGGCTGGGCGGCCTGTCCGAGTTTGGCGCCGGTCTCCTCGGCAAAGGCCCGCACGACATTTTCCGTGCTGGCTGCGCTCCATTCGGACAGGGCAGCCAGACGCGGCAGGATTACGGCAAGCGTTGCGGCGCCGCCTTTGGCCAGAATGTCGGCGGCTTTGGCGTCCATCGGCAATGGCCTGACGGCAAACAAAAACCGTGCGCCCTCCGCCAGTTCGATCAGCGTCTTTGCGCGTTCTTTCAGACCCGGCATCGCAGCCAGCAATTTCTGCCGCATCGTATTGTCGATCCTCGCAGAAAAATCTTCGACATCAGGCAGATATGGAAGGGTCTTCTCAAGCTGTTCGAGCAATTCGGCATCCGGCGTCGCGCGCATGTAATGGCCATTCATATTGGCCAGCTTGATGAAATCGAAACGCGAGGGCGAACGTCCGATGTGTTGCAGATCGAACGACGCAATCATTTCAGGCATCGTGAAAAACTCCCTGTCGCCATGGCTCCATCCCAAGCGAAGCAGGTAATTTCGCAAAGCCTGGGGCAGATAACCCATGGCGCGATAGGCCTCGACTCCCAGCGCGCCATGGCGTTTCGACAATTTCGCGCCGTCGGGCCCATGGATCAGCGGGATATGCGACATGGAAGGAACCGCCCAGTCGAGCGCCTGATAGATCTGGGCCTGCCGCGCGGCGTTGGTCAGATGGTCGTCGCCGCGAATGATATGTGTGACGCCCATGTCGTGATCGTCAACCACCACCGCCAGCATATAGGTGGGATTGCCATCCGAGCGCAGCAAAACAAGATCGTCGAGATCCTTGTTCTGGAACACGACGCGGCCCTGCACCTGATCGTCGATTACGGTCTCGCCCTCCTGAGGGGCTTTGAGACGGATGACGGGTTTCAAACCCTGCGCCTCGGCCCTCGCTGCGTCGGCGGAGTCGCGGTCGCGCCAGCGCCCATCATAGCGCGGCGTGCGTTTTTCAGCACGCGCGGCCTCGCGCATCGCGGTCAATTCTTCGGCTGTCGCATAGCATTTATAGGCGCGGCCACGCGCCAGCATGTCTTCGGCTGCGGCGCGGTGACGGTCCGCCCGCGCGAATTGATAGACGACATCGCCATCCCAATCGAGGCCGATCCACTTCATGCCGTCGATGATGGCGTCAATCGCTTCGCTCGTTGAGCGCTCGCGATCGGTGTCCTCAATCCGCAGCAGCATCCGCCCGCCATGGCCGCGCGCATAAAGCCAGTTGAACAGCGCGGTGCGGGCGCCGCCGATATGCAGAAATCCCGTCGGAGACGGCGCGAAACGGGTGACGACGGGGGTGCTCATGGATGTCAAATCTTTCCCCGGCGAGGGGTGGGAGCCGGCGCCCGGTCCCTCTACACGGATATCTGAATGGGTGAAAGTGTGTTGGCCAGGAGGATACGCCCGCGTCGGGACATGAACGCGATGTGATTGCGTATTTTGAGATGAAAGGCGGACGCGGCTGCAGAATTCGGCGCACTGTGGATTTCTGACCGGCGGGCAAAAAACCGCCGTGTTGCGCGCATACAAATTTCGCGGGTATGATCCTGACAGGTTGAGGAGGCTGCAATGACCGGACGATCGACAGTGGAAAACAAATTCGTACCCATCGACGGGCTTGAAATCCGCTATATTGAAGAGGGTGTGGGCCAGCCGGTCATCCTGCTTCACGGCGCCTCCCTTGGCTCCTCGGCTGATGTCTTTCGTCGCAATATGACGGCTCTGGCCAATGAGGGCTTTCACGCCATCGCCTTTGACTCGCCGGGCTTCGGTCTATCGGGCGTTCCAGAGGATTCCTCGCCCCGCTACCGCACCGCTGCGATCCTGAAATTCATGGACGCCATGCACATCCACAAGGCCTCGCTGGTCGGGCACTCGCAGTCGGGCGGTCCGGCGGTGCAGATTGCATTGAAATATCCTGAACGCGTCCGCAACCTGATCGTGCTCGGCACGGGCAGTCTGTTGCCGCCCGCCGACGACAGCATGAAAGAGCCCGGCGCAGCGCGCACGCAGCCCGCCGAGCCCAAAGCCGCCGATCTGAAAGAACCGACCTTTGAGGACACCAAAAACCAGCTGGTGTGGAACCTGTTCCACACCGATCTTGCGACTGATGAGGAGCTGCAAGCCCGGCACGCCCTCAGCACCGGCAAGAATTTCGAGGCCTTCGTTGCACGCACCGCCTATGGCGAGCAGAATCGCGCCAAAAACCCCGAAGTGCCTCTGTGGCAGAGGCTGATTGAGGTGCGGGCGCCGATGCGCATGATGTTCGGGCGCCAGGATCGCAGCTGGGCTTTCAAGCGCGCGATGAAACTGAAGGAAGTCTATCCGCAGATTGATCTCGTCATTCTGGAGGACTGCAAGCACATGGTCCCGTGGGATGCGGCGGACGAATGGATCCGGCTGGCTTTGCCCGTTCTGCGCGCGTGACCACAGGCGCGGAAATTGTCGCAAAAGCGCTGGCCGATGGCGGCGCGAGCCATGCTTTTGGCATCCCCGGCGGCGAGGTTCTGGCGCTGCTCGATGGTTTTCGCAATGCGGGCGTTCGTTTTGTGCTCGCCAAGCACGAAAATCCCGCCGGTTTCATGGCGGAGGGTTTCTGGCACGTGTCTGGCGATCTGCCGGTGCTGGTGGCAACGCTTGGACCCGGCGTCGCCAATGCGATCAATGTTGTCGCCAACGCGATGCAGGATCGCGTTCCCCTGATCTTCATCACAGGCTGCGTCGATCAGGCGCTTGCCGAAAGCTATACGCATCAGGTCTTCGATCACCAAGCGGTCTTGCGGCCTGTTGTGAAGGCCAGTTTTCGCATCGCGCCGGGCGCCGAACGGCTGGTGGTGGAAAAAGCCATTGCTATAGCAACATCCGGGCGGCCCGGACCCGTGCATATCGATTTGCCGATTTCGGTCGCCGAAGCGCGGGTGGATGCGCTCCCTGCGCCACCCCCGGCCATCAAGCCGATCGTCACGGCGGCGGATTTTTCAGCCTGCGCCGCGCTTCTTGCCGGCGCGCGGCGCCCGCTGGTGATTGCCGGGCTCGACGTGGTGACCGAAGGCGCAAGCGCAGCGTTGCAAGCATTTGTCCGTCGCATCGGCGCGCCTGTGCTGACCACCTATAAAGCCAAGGGCGTCATCTCAGAGGACGACCCGGCAGTCATTGGCGCAGTCGGGCTTTCGCCGAAAGCCGACGCGATCGTGCGTCCGCTGATTGAGGCCGCAGATCTCATCGTTCTTGCGGGCTACGACCCGATCGAAATGCGCGCGGGATGGCGCCATCTCTGGCCCGCCGGCAAAAAGGTGATCGATCTCGTTGCGCAGGACATGCAGCACGGGATGCACCATTCGACTGTCATCGTCGAGGGCAGGGTGGAGGCTGCGCTGCAGGCTTTGAGCGCAAGCGCAACGCCTGCGGAAACATGGCCGGATGGATTGCCCGCCGCCACGCGGACCAAAATGCAGGCGGCGTTCGCGCCCGGCGAAAACTGGGGACCGCAGGCGGCGTTCGATATCCTGCGGCGCGTTACGCCACGAAATACGGTTGTCACAGCAGACTCCGGCGCGCATAGAATTTTGCTCAGCCAGATGTGGGACTGTTACGAGCCCCGAACCCTGCTGCAATCCTCCGGCCTTTGCACCATGGGTTGCGCGTTGCCGCTGGCCATTGGCTCGGCCATGGCGGCGCGCGCGCATACGCTTTGTATTGTCGGCGACGCCGGGCTGGAAATGGTGCTCGGCGAACTTGCAACGGCGCGGGATCTCGGCGTCAGCGTCGTGATCGCTGTGCTGGTTGACGCCAGCCTTGGACTGATCGAACTCAAGCAGCGGCAATCGCAACTCGCAAATACCGGCGTCGATTTTGGCGAAACCGATTTTCCCGCCGTGGCGCGCGCCATGGGCGGGCATGGGGTTTTGGTGGAAAACGCCAAAAAATTGGAGTGCGAAGCTGAAGCTGCATTCCAGCGGCCCGGCGTGAGCCTGCTCGCCTGCAAGATTGAGCGGCGGGCGTATGACGGGCTGTTTTGACTCTCACCCCTGCCTGAGCGCCAGCAACGTATAATCCGGGTCCGAGATAAAGCTCTGCGCATAGGGCGCCTGCCGCTTTGCCAGCTCCAGCCGTGCGCCGCCTTCCTTGCCGCGTCCGAAAGGCACGGGATTCATCAGTGGATTGTTGTCGATCGCCTCTTCAAGCTCGCGCTTGCAGGCGTCGATATCCTCGACGGTAAACCCGATGTGATCCATGCCGGTGGGCAGAACATTGGTGCCGGCGTAATCGCGAATTTTGTACGGGATCAGGGTCAGCGTCACCTTGCCGTCGGTCAGATAATGGTTGGGATCGCCGGGTCCGGCGTTGCGTTCCTCAAGCTGGAGGACATCGGAATAGAAGCGCGCCATCTCGTCGGGCCGCATGGTTCGTATGCCGATATGCGAGATGTGGCGCGGGTTTTGTTCGCCCGTGTTCTCGAGATAGACGCCGGCGCGGTTTTCCATCTTCTTTTGCGAGATGTCGAATGGGTTGCCATCGGGATCGTTCGCGGTAATGCCTGCAAATGGCCGAGTCGAAGGCCGCCGCACGAAGTCTGCGAGCGGATATTTCGTCTGGATTCTGTCGAGCACGGTTTCTGTATCCTCGACTTCAACGCCGAAATGGTCGAGCGCCGCCGGTCGCCCGGCCTTGCGCGGATTGATATTGAGCCCGACATAGCCGTCGCCAACGGTAATGGCGCGCGAGAATCGCTTGAAATTGGGCGACGTGCGCATTCCGAAGACCGATTGATAGAATGCGGCGAGCAACGCGTATTGCTGGCTGACGATCGCTACGTGCTTGATTTTGGCGAACATGTTTCTTCCCTCGCTGGCTTGAATTACTGCGCTGTCGAACCGGTCAGGTTCATCGCGTCGTTTGCAGCCTTGATGATATCGGGCGGCATTTTGAAGGCGTCTTCCAGAAGCGTCTGCAATTGCTCGCCGGAGGCTTCATCGATCTCGATATCGATGCGTTTGGCCTCCTCGATGAAGCCGGGGTCCGTCATCGCATCGTGCAGCGCCTTGCGCAGGGCGGCGACGCGCTCGGCCGGGACGCCGGGCGGCGCAAGCATCGGGCGATCCATCGACAGCGGCGCGAGAATGAGCTTCAGGACCTGTCTGGTTTTTTCGTCCTTGGCGAATTCCACCAGCGCCGGCGTATCGGGAAACAGCGGATTGCGTTGCAACGCAACGACAATTGGCACGGAGATCTTGTGCTGCGGAAACCAGTCTGGCCGCGTTGAGCGGATGGACGACACCAGCCCGCCGCAGCGCCCATGCACCTCGCCGCGCTCCATGGCAAGATAGACATCGGCGCCGCCGGTATAGCCAGATACAATACGGATATGCGTGCCAAACAGGCTGTTGATCATCGCCGGCATGGTTTCCATTTGCGAGCCTGCGCCGGTGCCGCCGACAATGTAGTCCTTGTCGAACAGGTCTTTCCATTGCGTGATGCCGGACGCCGTCCAGGACACGCAAATGGCGGTCGATGTGTTGAGCGAACCGATCCATTGCATCTTGCGTGGATCGAAGTTCGCCCCCTTGATGCCGTAAAGCGGGGCGAATGGCACGCTCGAATGAACAAATCCCAGCGTCGTCCCGTCTTTCGGCGCAGCCGTGTATAAAAACATCATCGCGCGAATGCCGCCGGCGCCCGGCATATTCTGCAACACCACATTGGGATGGCCGGGAATATGTTTGGTAAAGAACGGCGCAAAGGCCTGCATATAGGTGGCGTAGCCGCCTCCCGCGCCCGCCGACAGGATCATCGTGATTTGTTTGCCCTTGTAAAAATCCTCCACAGGATCGGCGATCGCGGGGGCGGAAGCAAAAAAGCAGGCAGCAACATTCGCAATCCAGCGCCGGCGCTTTTCCCCTCCCCGTTGACGGGGAGTGGGAGGGGTGGGGCTTTTATCTGTCGCAAACAAGGCTTGAAGGATCAGTGAAAGCATCCTCCACCCCGCGTCTTTGGCGCGACCCTCCCCATTGACGGGAAGGGTATCGCGCGCGCCATCAAAAGACGCATCCATCATTTCCCCGCTCCTGTATCAAAGCTCATCATGTCCTTCGCCGCCTTCAACACATCCGGAGGCAGGGCATAGGCGTCATCGACAATTTTGGCGACCTTTTCGCCGCTCAGTTCAAAAATGTCGAGACGCACGCGTTTGGCCTCGGCGATGAAAGCCGGATCGTTCATTGCTTCGTGGAAGGCGCGTTTCAGGGCGGCCAGACGCTCGGCGGGCACGCCCGGCGGCGCCAGCACCGGGCGCTCCATGTCCTGGTAGGACAGCAGCGCCTCGAGGATCTGCTTCGTCCGCTCGTCCTTCGCGTGCTCGTAAAGGCTGGGCGTGTCGGGGAAAGAGGGGTCGCGCTTCAGCCCGATCACCACTGGCACGTCCACGAGGTGTTTCGGAAACCATTCGGGCCGTGTCGCATTCACCGAACTCGCGCCAACCGAGCAACGCCCCTGCACCTCGCCGCGCTCCATCGCGAGATAAACATCCGATCCCGACGTATAGCCGGAGATGATTTTCATCTTGGTGCCGAACATGCGGTTGATCGATTCCGGCAGGGTTTCCATCTGCGAGCCGCCACCCGTCCCGCCAATGAGGAACGGCTTTTCAAGCACGTCGTTCCAGTCGCGAAGTCCCGCGTCATGCCAGGCGATGCAAAGCTCCGTCTCGCTGTTGAGGCTGCCAATCCATTCAAATTTGCGGGAATCGAATTTCGAACCGGGCAGGTCGAACAGGGGCGCGAAGGGCACGCTGGCGTGAACGAGCCCCACCACGCTGCCGTCTCTGGGCGCGTTGGCGTAAAAATATTGCATGGCGCGAAGGCCGCCGGCGCCGGGCATGTTCTGGACCGCAATGCCAGGTTTGCCCGGCAGATGCGCCGACCAGAATGGCGCGAAAACCTGCGCATAGGTGGAATAGCCGCCGCCTGCGCCTGCGCTCAAAATCCAGTTGATCTGATGGGATTTATAGAAATCTTCCGTCGGATCGGCCAGAGCGGGGGAGGCGAGCGCGATGAGGGCGGCGACCAAGGTGGGCGCGATCCTGCTCCCGTGAAACGGGAGAAGGCGGCTGAAAGCCGGATGAGGGCGGTGCGGCGGATGGCCATCCATCCGAGAAAAGCGCCGCCATGACGCATTCACCTCAAACTGCGTTCGCGTCGAGGCGCCCTCATCGGGCCTATCGGCCACCTTCTCCCGCCAAAAGCGGGTGAAGGTCCCGCCCCCCACGCCCCGCTTCACGCCGCAACGTCCAGAAGAATCCCGTCGCAGTCCGCCATCTTGTATTCGCCGAGCGGACAGGCGCGTTCGAACATTTTGAGCAGCGCCTCTCCCTCCGGCCCGGAGAACGAGGCGGGCGCAAGGCGCGGATTGTTTTCAACAAAGGTTTTGAGATCGCGCCTGAACGCCGCCATATCCTCGACCTTGAAGCCGAAATGATCCATGCCGAGCGTGATGATGCCGGTGCCGTCGTAATCGGTGATGTCCCAGGGCATGATTTCCAGCGTCACATGGCCGTCGGTCAGATAGTAATTCTTGTCGCCTTCCTTGCGATTGGACAGCGGCAGCTCGAAAACGGAATGATAAAACTCCGCCATCGCCTCCGGATTCATGACGCGGATCGCGACATGGCTGATATGGCGGGGGTTGGCGTCGCCGGTATTGTCCACATAGACCGATGTGCGGTTCTTCATATCTTTCTGGGAAATGTCGAACATGGTTCCATCGGGGTCATGCGTCGTGATGCCGGCGAAGGGCCGCGTGGCAGGGCGTTGCAACCACTTCACGCTCGGGTATTTTTGCTTCATGCGATCAAAAACAACAGGACAATCCTCGACCTGAATGCCGAAATGATCGAGGCCCGCCGAGCGTCCGGCCCGGCGTGGATTGATATTGAGGCCGACATAGCCGTCGCCCACAGTCACGGCGCGGCCGGGGCGCGTCTTGTCGGAAGATTTCATGCCGAAGATCGCCTTGTAGAATTCTGCGAGCTGCGCATAGTTGTCGCTGACCAGCGCGACATGGTTGATTTTCGCGAACATCTCTCTCTCTCCCGGAATGGCGCTGACGTGATTTCGCGCGCCAGCCGCCCGCTTGTCAATCGCGCCAGCGACGCCTCGACTGACGTCAACGACCTGAAACTGGCGCCGCTATGGCAGGATGCGCGGCAAAGGCGCAAGGACGGCGAATCCGTCGCCGACATTTCCCGCTCCGCTAGGGTGTCGTCCGCGGCGATTGACTGCGCGCGGCGGCGGCATGACCGCTTGTCGACGTGTCGCTGACATGGGGAGAGCGAAAGTTTTGCACCGCCCAGGTCGCTTCGCGACCCTTCGCGTCGGTTCACCGCGCAAAGAGCAAGGGCGGCAGGAGCGGTCAAACGCTCCCCGGCTAGGAGCCTGAATGCGGCGCTGGACCGGCTGGGCGCGAACCGGTCTGGAGAAGAATTTTAGCGCTACCCGACTCTCGGGCTGACCCTGCCCGCCGCTCCCTTTGCAAGCCCCTGTATCTTCTTGCGATTGATCCACAAACCGCCTGCGATCAACGCCATCCACGAATAGAGGCCTGCGCCGGGGACGGGGGCGGGGCCTTGTACGAGAGTGGTATCGATATTGAACCCCACCACCAAATTCGCGGCGGCTCCCGGTGCGTCGTAAAATCGCACTTGGTCTAGGTTGATCCCCATGCCCACGTCTGTAAAGTTTAAAAACTGGAATTGCTGGGTGGCAGTGTCGATAACCAAATATTGGCTTGCCGTTGATGTTAAATATGTGGGGCCTAATATGTTGCTTAGGGTCGGGTTGGTCCCGGTCCCATTAGCGTTATTGATGGTGGAAAGCGTGCCACCCGAGAGAAGAGACGTCCCGCTACCCGATACGACACCTGTCACTTGCAAACCGCTTAGGACGAGAGCGATGGAGCCCGACCCCGCGCCGCTATTAAAGCTGAAATTATACGTTTGCGCCGAGGCTTGCTGCCCACCAAAACCTAGCTGGAGCAAGAGGGCGAACCCAACGCATGTGAGCAATTGAACAAAACGTGCTGACATAAGAACCTCCACTGCGACCCGCCTGTGACGTGGCGATCCAGCAAGGTGTTAAAATTTCCTAAATTGTTCGATCAAGCCGATTTAACTGGCGCGATGTCGAATTGTCAAGCCAAGGTCGAACCGGGTGCAGAAACGACGCGACTGCCGCATCGCGTCGTTTGGCCGCCGGGCAAGGGACCGGCCTCGGCTGACTGCAGTTGAAGAACTTGCGTCTTTCGTATGCGCGCTGCGTCGAAAATGAAGCGTTGCGCTGCATTCGAGGTTAACGCCGACCCGGCCACGGCCCGGCGATTTCCAGCCGGCTTTGTCGCGCTTTGACTTCGAGCGGTTGCCGCGCGACGCATGGAAATTCCAATGCGCCATATGCAATCTGGCTCAGGCGGATGCGCGACCGGCCATCCGCGAACAGGCCAACCGCAATGCCGCTGAAACCGCCTTCCGACGAACGATCGCAACGCCTGGCTCCAAAACGAGCCACGAAAGAGTTCCTGCGACGAGGATAGGGCGGGCGTGCTGACTGCGCCGGTCACCGCAGTCGTGGTTTCTGTGGGTCCCGAGTTCGAATCCAAACACCGCGAATTGGCGCGGCGCGTGCCCCTGTCTCGTACAAGCCGGAAACTCCCCCGGCTTCTGCGCCATCGTGACGCAGGGATGTTTCAAAGTGAGGCTGCCATGCGATTTGACAGGGGTTTTTTGAAACAGGCGACGGTTTGTGCATCGCCGACCGCGCGAACATCCATAGTGCGGATTGCACGCGCATTTGTTCGTCGCCTGGCGCTGGTTTGCGGCCTGTTTGCTCTGCCAGCCGCCGGGTGCGGCATCGGTGCATATGCGCAGCAGTCGCCGGGGTTTGCGCCGAACGCTCCCGGTCCGCGATACAATGGCGGGCGCATCTCCTCCATTCGGCAGGATATGCATGCACAGTTCACATCGGGCTCATGCCTTCGCGGAACATTTCTTTCAGCCGCGACGACAGCGCTGGAAATTCCCGGCATAAGGGTGCGACGGGACGCGCAATTTTGGTTTCACAACGCGACGCCAGGCAATTGGGATGGCAATCCGTGGCACATCGCCCGGGACGGCACGCTGGATGTGGTGAGCCGCCTCCCATTCCCGTTGCGCACGGATGTCCTGGCGCGCATCGGGAATACTACAGAATTTCGAGTCTTCTACACGGGCGAGGATTTGATACGTAAATTCCAATATCAGGAATGCGCCTAAAGCAATTTCCGGTCTGACTGAATCGATGGTGATTGAGCAAAGCTACGTCAGCAGCGCCGGCTTTGCCGGAAGGTCTGCAAGTCGGACGCGGTCAAATGGAGCCCACCTAACGGAATTTCGGGCCCTGTCTTGTCGCCCGGCTCAAAAGACGGACTTTGGCGTGACGCCATCACCCCCTGAAGCAATGGAGCATCATATTGAAGCCAACGCGAAGAATATGTTGTGAGACATCAATCTTCGTGCCTACCGCGCCAACAGGCGCAGGCCCCGTGAAGCGATATCCGACGTTTCCGAAATTGGTGTACATATATTCGAGACGCGTCGTCCATTGACCCCAGATCGCGCGTTCGACGCCGATTCCGGCAACCGCCCCAATTCGTGTGCTGTCATATCCGGCAGACACGGTCGATCCCGGAATCGTCACCCGCGCATCCGAGGAAAAGCCGCTGTAGGACATGCCCGCAGTTGCGTAAATCAGCCAACGATTGAGCGGAACGCCAATGCGCGCGCGTACGGTGCCAAGTTCGTCGATATGGTCTTGTTGCATGACAAGGGTGGGCGCTCCACCGACCACCGTATTGAAAAATGGGGCGGTTCCGGAGCGGGTCAATTGTGAAAAGTGAAAGTCGGTTTCGACGCCGGCGATCAGGCCGCCCACACGCCAGTTCGCGCCAGCTTGAAAACCAACGGTCCCCTGCAAGCCAAACCCGCGAACTCCTCCCGCGCTATGACTTTGAATCGTGGGTATGCTGACATCATCGACCGTGAAGCCGGCGTGCTGCCAGGCCGCGCTGCCGCCGACGCTTGGTCCGAAATAAACGCCGCTCCAGTCGTAGGCGGTCGATGTTGCGTCATAGTCGCGGGACTCTTCCTCTTTTCGTAGAGATGGCAAGTTGAATTTATAATACAGGCCCACGCGCGCGGACTCGCCCATCAACTCGATACTATCCACATTGCGCAGGAATTCGGACCCGAAACATATGTATGTCAATTCCGCGCGGGCGAAGAGGCTTGGCGTAATCATGTAATCAGCGCCAAGCGAGAATGACCATCCCGAGCGAACTGCGGCGCCGGAAACCAATCCCGCGCTCTGCAATACGCCCGTCGATGAAAAACCGGCGTAGGACGGGCCGAGCCCTATGAACGGCAGGAAATCGCCAATTGAATATCCAATACGGGCGCGCACCAGGAACACCGAATTTTCTTTACTTGAAAATCCCGCGCCATTCGATCCCGTGATTGAAGATTTGCTGAAATCTCCGTCGAGCCCGATCACCCACCGGCCAAATTGGTAGTTGAAGCCCAAGCCCGCCCCTGCAAGTCCGCCCTTGATGGAATAGGTGCGCGATCCCGTCGCTGAGACAATATCGACCTGATCGGAGATGCCAAGGGAATACCCACCGACAAGGCCGCCATAAACGCCGGCCCAATCCACCGATTGCGTGACGGGTCTCCCTGATCGGCTTTCATCCGCCCAGGACTGGCCGCCGGCGCATATGAGCGCGGCTCCGATCAACTGCGCACGGCCTAAAATAGATGATTTCCAAACGTCACGCCGCATGCGTCGCCTTCCACTTCAGCGCCTTGCTCAAGACACAAAACGCTACGGAAAAGCACTAAACGACCGACAATCAGATTTTTGATCGACTCAGCAACAACATGCGCCAATCTAATGGCCTCATTACATGGCGTGAATCGAATCAAGCTTGATTAGACGAATTTCTAGTACATTCATTGCGTTCGGGCAAGTGAATGGTCCGCGAAATTCAGTTCAATCAACAGCAAGTATGATATATGGTTGTGTCGACTGGTGGCGCTTCGCGGCGTTTGGACGCCCGGCATAGGACCCGCTTGGGCTCTCCGCAGTTGAGGGACTTGCGTCTTGTGTAATCGTGCCGCGCCGAGAATTATGCGCTGGGCCGGTTTTGGATGGATCGCCGACACGAAACGTGGCGGGATTTATCCACCGCCCATATCGCAGAGTGATCCAGCCATAATTTTTGACGGCGCTTTGTGCGCAACGACAATAGGAGTGCGTCAGTCGCTCGGGGCTCGCGGATTCTGCACGGCGCTGGATTGTTAATCGGCGCGCCGCACCCCTTAAAATGGGTCAATCGAAGCTCGAAATCATCAAGCGATCCGATCGCGCCAAAGGCTTCAAGGTTCTACTGTGCAGGTGCGTCGTCGAGCGCGCATTCGCATGGCTCGGTAGACGCCGCAGGCTCTCGAAGGATTTTGAACGCACCATCGAGAACGCCATGGCATGGGTGCTTGTCGCCCGTATCCGAGCCGTCACTCGACGGCTCGCAGGAGTTTGAAATCAATAAAATCGTTTTGAGTCAGACACTGAAAGATGCTGAAAATCCCAGTCGCCCGCTTTCCGGCAACCCTATGTTCGCTATGCCCCAATGGGGCGACGCCCATCAACCCAGGCTTGACAGTGGAGCTTCAATCATAGGCGTCGTGATACGGCAACGGCAACGAGGCCTGCGACTGCCAGCAAACCGCCGCGCCAAATCCATGGCGCTTGATTGATCATGAAGCTGGAGGCTGGATAAGGGAAATAGCCGCTCCCCTGTCCAATCCATATCAAGCCTAGCAAAATTCCTAGAATTCCCATCACACGCAGCAAGTTTTTCAAAACGCTCCCCTTCAATGACCAACTTATGGCGCTCTGCTGTGACTTCGCGTTCATGGTCGGATATGGCAGGGCGTCCGGCGTGAAATATAGCTCGGACGCGCTTTTGCGTCGCTATATCCAAATGCCTCGCTCGCGATCCCTTGCCGACAACAGAAGCAATGCGCCCGCTTGCCGCCGACCACAATCGGAGCGAGCCACGGTTAAAACAAGGCGAACGCCATTGCGTTCCGACTATTTCTTTTCCGGGTCTTCCGGCTTTTCGCTATCCGGATATGTAACCTTAAGAGGCTCTTCGTCAGCCGATATTTGGTCAAGCACTCCCTCGACCTTCTTCGAAAGCTCCTTTGCCTTGTCCTCAACTTTTTCCAGAATTGATTTCTCGTCTGCCATTGTCGCCTCCTGACAATTTATGAAGACTGATACGCTCAGCCCCACATATTGGATCAGGCATCACGTCCACTTGCCCAACTTCGAGCCGATTCCCTGTCCGGTTGCGGCGGATGGCCGAGAAGGACAGTTCGCCGAGAAAACCGCCTGCGACGACTGCTTTCTGGCCTGTCGCGCGCATTCGCCAAAGCCCTGTCTTTTTCCCGCTCCGCTTTGCGGCCCATCACCCGCCCATCACACCTTCGCCGCGTCCTCCAGCATCTCAAGCGCCTGCAGAATGGCCGCCCGCCGCACGCCGGCCCGCCCGAGGTCGCCAAACCGCTTTTCCGCGCCAACAACCTTGCCGCCGCGCCGGGCGCTGGCGAAATGCACGAGGCCCACAGGTTTGCCCGGCGTCCCCCCGCCGGGCCCGGCGACGCCGGTGATCGCGACGCTTGCATCGGCGAGGGAATGCATGATGGCGCCCTGCGCCATCGCGCGCGCAACCTCCGCCGAAACCGCGCCATGGGCGGCAATCAGACCGGCGGGAACGCCGAGCATCGTAGTTTTGGCCTCGTTCGAATAAGTGACAAAACCGCGCTCGACGACGGCGGACGATCCCGCGATTTCTGTGAGCGCGCCCGCCACAAGACCG
>CAIZEI010000171.1 GCA_903931945.1 uncultured Hyphomicrobiales bacterium
CCGTTATGGAGTCCGTCGCGTCAAAGCCATCGTCCTGCACGATGACGACGGGGCGCGGCTTGCCCGCGTAGTCCTTGCCGCCAGAGACGGTCCAAATGTCGCCGCGCTTCATTCGTCGCCCCAGTCAGACACCGCGTCGATGAACGCCTGATCGTCATGCGCGTGAGGGCTCGTCGCGATCGCCAGTGACTGGCGATGCGCTTCGGAGCGGAAGGCCGGGGATCGCACGTCGGGCACCCAAATCTGGATCGCGCGAAGACCCTGTTCGCGCAGGCGCTCGCGATGTTCCCGGACCTTCACGCGGGATGACTTGGGGCGTGTTTCCGACGCCATGGCGAACTCTCCAATTAGGTTACATGTAACCTATCATCAGCGCGGCCCAATGCCCAGCACTTTTCATTGGACAGGGTCATTTCCCCTTTCCGGCAAGAGCCGACTTCCCGAGGCACAGTGCCGGAAAGAGGATTGAAATCGTTCAACAATCTTCCCTGGGCGGCTCGCGCCCTGACCGGACGGCACGGAGAAAGACAAGCCTTGTCAAGGGCTTGGATGGCGACCGAAGAGCCGCTTTTATCTAGCCGTCGCTTCCCGGTTCGCCGCATGATATATTGTTCATGCTAATTTTGGCATGAACTTCTTCACAAAACCACCGCAAGAACATGACGGAATCGCCAACACGCCAGCCCTTTGTTTTTGAGTTGGATCGTCTCGCGGAATACTCTGATGAGGCAATGCTCGGCGAACTCCGTCGAGTCGCCGACGTCGCGCCGGATGGTCCCCTGACGACCCGCTTATTTCAACGCTATTCGAGGGTGTCCTTCGGGACAGTGACGCAGCGGTTTGGTTCATGGGAAAAGGCGATGAAGGCGGCTGGGCTAAGCGATCGGTGGCTTGGCTCTCGTGCCGCTAAGCTGGCCGCAACAAAGAGTCTAACCGATGAGTCGATCCTTGAAGCTCTCGTCGGTCTATCCAGCCGCCTCGAAAGGACCGAGCTGACATGGCGCGATGTGTCGGCGCACCTCCCTTTCGGAGGGGATACGCTGAAAAAGCGATGGGGATCCATAAGAGCGGCATTTGAGGCTGCCGGACTTACATCAACCCGTCGCGGGCACCGCTATTCAGATGATGAGTGTTTCGACAACCTGTTGACGGTTTGGACGCACCATGGTCGCGCCCCGAGATTCCGTGAGATGGGTCAACCGCCATCAAGGGTCGGAGCCACGCCGTACATGGAGCGATTCGGCACATGGAAGAAGGCATTGGCGGCTTTTGTTGAGCGCGTGAATTCCGACCTGAATACGTCTTCCTCTGATACTACTGCGGTTGACGTAGCCCCTGTTGTTGAATCGAGTTCGGCAGTCATTCGCGAATCTGGCAGAGATACGCGCGTTATTTCCTTGGGCGTGCGGTTCCAAGTTCTCAATCGGGACAGGTTCAAGTGTGTGTTGTGCGGCGACAGCCCTTCATCGAACCCTGTCTGCGTGCTTCACGTTGATCACATCGTCCCCTGGTCGAAAGGCGGACGGACGAATACCGAAAATCTTAGGTCGCTTTGCAATTCATGCAATATCGGACGGGGTAATCGGTACGATGACTAAACCTTGCCGACGGTAGCATCCAAGAACTTCATAGTGCTGTGGCGTAGACATAGTGCTCATCATCGTCGGGCATGGCCCGCCAGAAGCCTTTAAAACCCAATTCTCCGGCGCGATAGACCCCAGCGAAATAAGCCAATATTCGCAACGGTTTTGACGATCGGCCCTGACTGCAACGTTCGGTCAATTCAGCGAATTTTCTCTGCGCCCCGATCATCACCTTTGCTTCAGCGGGCCGCATACCGGAGGCCTGTCTTTTGCGTCCCGCTCGGTCTCCGCGTTGAGTTCGGCGCCGACCATGATGACCGTGGCGGAAACCCAGATCCAGGTCATAAAGCCGACGGCGGCGCCCAGCGCCCCGTAGGTTTTATTGTAGCTGGCGAAGTTTTGCGCATACCAGGAAAAACCTGTCGATGCAGCAAGCCATGCAACGGATGCGAAGACAGTGCCCGGGGCGACCCATCGCCAAGCCGGTTTCTCGCGCGCCGGTCCGTAGCGATACAGCAGGGACAGCGCGAGCACCAAGACTATGATGAGCAACGGCCATCGAGACCATGCGAAAAGGGTCGCCAGCCACGGCGTTTCCAGATGGACATATTCGAGCGCCAGGGGAACCCCGATCGTGGCGGCGAAGGCAGCAAAGCTGAACCCGACCATCGCAACAGTGAAAAGCAGGGATATCGCGTTGAGAGCGAAAAACCCCCGGGATTCAGTTCCTTCATAGGCGACGTTCAGCGCATCGAACATCGCCTTCATTCCCGCGTTGGCGCTCCAGATTGAGGAGAGCAGACCAATCGCGAAGGCAAAGCCGAGCGTGTCGCTCCCCTGGTTGACGATCCGATTGACCTGATCGCCGATGACTTCAATGGCCCCGCCGGGAAAAATGCCGGTCAGCAAACTCAGATGCCTTTCGATACGGCTGGCGTCCGCGAAAAGACCGTAGATCGAAACAAAGGCCGTGATCGCTGGAAAGATGGCAAGAATGGCGTAGAACGCGAATCCCGCCGCTACCGCCAGGATTCGGTGTTTGCCGATCTTGACCCAGACGTTGCGAGCGATGTTCACCCACCCGCCCGCGGGAATGAAGCCGCCTCCTGCAACAGCTTGTTTCCTGGCGTTAATCAAACAGGTCTTTCTGACGTTGCGAGGTTGATGGAAATTGATTGGCGACCACCGCCATGAAGACCAGCCCCGCTGCGGCGAGCCGGGATACACCGAACAGGTTTGCCGCAGTCTTCTTCATGCCCATGGCATATGCGTCGACGAAACGGTCGAGGCTGTGGCGCAATTCATTCGAGGGCTGGCCGGGCTGGTGTCTTTCAACAGTCGCCGGGGCGATGGCTGCGCCCAGAAAATAGCCAGTCGATATACCCATTATGGAAAGCAACAAGGTTTTGATGTTTCGCCCGATCTCCGCCTTGCCGTTCGTCTGCGTGTCAGCCGAAGGCTTCTGGCAAGCATTGGAACCATTCTCTGCTGAGCGCGCTTCGTGCGCAAGTGCTTCAGGCCTTGACGCTGGTTGTGCGGACGCAGCTTCCCGCGACCGCTTTCCCATCTGGAAGAATGTTACGGCTCCGATTAATCCCGTCACCACGAGGGCGCTTCGGTCAACCATTCGTTCCGAAACCGGGACCCGCAAAGAGGCGGACCTTTCCTGAACCGCATGTAAGACCGAGGCAGCGATTGCTTCTGGGCGCGATCTGGCGCGCAATGCGGCTGCGGTTGCTCTCAGGCGCGATCGGGCGATCGCGGCTGCGGCTTCAATCTCACCGGCAGTTTCAGGTTGTTGGGGGGACATTGCTGAAACCCGCCTTGAATGTCGCCAAATTCTGGTTGATTTGCGCCCATGTTCGCTTCGGCGTGAACGTCGAGCGTTGAAAGCGCTCGATGACCAGCCATGACAAAAGCGCCGATATTGCAATACATACGAACGCCAGCGAAAGTGCGGCGACAGCGGGCGCTACGCCGAACGCCACCAGCAACAGGAACAGGCTGTCAACCAGAAACGCCAGTCCAAAGAAGAGAAGCGCGACGGCGCCCAGGGCGATCGCGCAGGAAATCAGAAGATTTTTGAAGCTCGCCTTGATTTCAGCCTTGAATAACAGCGCGTCAAGTCGGGCGAGCGTTTGAATATCCGCAAGGGCCTCAAAGACCAGGTCAAAGAAGTCGCGCGGGCCGTTCTGGGTCATGCCTTCCACCAACCGATACGGTTTCAGCTGCGATCGGACGCGCTGAACAGCCTTGACAGGATCAGGCCGCCGAGGATTCCACATCCGAGGAATGCAAGTGGCTGCCGATGTGCAAAAGCCGATACGGAATCCATCAACTGATTGACGCTCCGGTCCTTGATGTCGTTGGAAGCACGCTCAATGCTGCCTGCGACGCTGCGGACGGCGTTGGCGACCTGCGGCGCCTGGTCCTTGAATCCGTCTGCAGATTCACGCGCCGAGCGGGCGACATCGGCAATCGCGCCAGCGCCAGCTGTCTTTTGTTCTGCGACAGCGTCGGTGAAGGCCTTCGCAGCATCCGAGGCCATTCCAGTCAACGTTGACTTCGCTGAGCCGGCGACAGTGCCGGCAGCGTCCTTCATGCCATCGAACGTCGACTTTGCGGTGTCTGCGGCGGTCGAGGCCGCATCCTTGATGCTTTCCATCGCGGCCTCGGCGTTCGACCTCAGATTTGCAGAGGCGGAAGGATTGCCTTGAGCTGGTTGGGGCGCTTTGGCGCCGCGATTGTAGTCATTGAAATTTTGCGACATGGCGACGGTCCTCGGTCGGCAATCAGGCGGAGACAGTGTCAAGACCTTTTTGTCCTGCCTATCGCCGATATCATTCCGCCGTCCGTCAAAGGTAGCCTCGGAAACTACTCAACCCATAGTCGTCTGTCGGTCGTTAACGGCGCTGCTTGTATTTCTGCGTGGTTTTGCGCCGCTTGGCCATCGCTCTGGCCACACGTGGGCGGCCTTTAGTCAGGCGATGGCTAATCGATGGCAAGAAGGTGCGGCGTCATTGTTTGTATGTGTGCGTTTGCGCGTGCGCATGACTGTCGACAAACAGGTGCGTAGATTCCGAGGCTGGCGCGCATACAGACACGTCAGTCAAATCACGCCCGGCGAACAAGCATTTTCTCCCAATGAATCGAAACGAACCCCTACGTTGGCTTGTAGCGCGCGGTCAGCAGGACTTCGGGCGCGAAAAAAACGTATGGAACAATTCCCGAATCCAAAGGCGATCTGATGGCCCTGAACTTTCCCAACCCCAGTCGAACCTACAATCCCGGGAAGCAATCCGTGAACTTCTGGGGTTATGATTCTGCGTTGGAAATTATCATTGAGGTGCGGGAGGAAGCACTTTACGCCCTGTGTCCGACCGCACAGGCTGGCAAGGAATGCATGCTGAAGGCATTCGACGACAATCGTTTGAAAATTGAACAGGTTGCTGGGAAACTTTATAAGCAACGGCGGCAATCGTACTTTCGACTTGCCGCCAAGGATTTCTAGACTCGTCGCCCCGATCGCGGCCTCCAGCGTCTGCGGCTTAATTTCCGGAGGCATGGATTGCTGAGCCGCGATCTATTTCGCATGCCCTACCAATCGCGAGAAACTCTATGGCGCCGGATCGGTTTGACATGATTGTGGAACAATTGATTGGACACTATGCGCGGCTTTTGGGCGAAGGCCAAATTCGCTGGCCCGAGGTGCAACAATCCATCGATCAAATCGTCGATGATTATGTTGGCGAGGTTGGCGATGACCATGGCGGCATCATTCGACTGAGGGCATATGCCATTGGCGCGGGAAACGAGTGAACGTGAGAAGTTGCCAAAATCCGGGTTGCGTATAGCGTCAGGGCATACGGCGAATAAAGAATGAGCGATATGACGTCGATAGCTTGGGATCAACATACGTCAGAGCTTGTCATGCTTACCCTCAAGATACATCACCAGACGGTCTACCGGTACCGAACGCCTGTGACGCTTGGCCCGCACAGGCTCATGCTGCGGCCGCGTGAAAACCGCGACCTTCAATTGATCTCGTTAGATGTCAGTGTGACGCCTGCAGCAAAACTGTCCTGGGCGCAGGACGTTCACGGCAACGCAGTTGCGACCGCCACCTTTGCGAAGGCGGCGGACTGTCTCAATATCGAAAGCACCGTGGAGATTGAACTCAATTCGTCGCCGTGGCCCGTATTCGACATAGAAGCCTCGGCCATTTCCTATCCATTTCGGTATTCGCGGGACGAGTGGACCGATCTCGGAGCATTTGCGATTTCACAATACGCAGATCCGGAGGGAAGGCTGCGCAGCTGGGCGCAATCCTTCATCGCCCGCGCATCCACTGACACGCTTTCGCTTCTCAAGGATCTTGGCGCGGGCGTCTCGCAGTGGATTTCTTATCAAAGTCGTGAAACGGAGGGGACCCAGACACCGATCGAAACCTTAAACAGGGGCTGGGGCTCTTGCCGCGATTTTGCCGTTCTGTTTGTTGAAGCGGCGCGCTCCCTGGGTTTTGGAGCTCGCCTGGTTTCCGGCTATCTCTACAATCCCGATCTGGACCTTGCCGGATCTTCCGGGGCAGGATCGACCCATGCCTGGGCGGAGGTTTATTTGCCGGGAGCCGGCTGGATTACGTTCGACCCGACAAATCGGAGCGTGGGCGGATTCAACCTGATCTCCGTGGCAGTCGCCCGCGACATAAAACAGGCAATTCCGGTCGCCGGCTCCTTTTTGGGAATGACCGACGACTTCCTGGGAATGTCCGTGGATGTCCGCGTCACGTCGAAAGCTCAAGCCCAGCCATGAGGTCCATTGCCAGGGCCGGATCTGTTTGGCGCAGGCGTTCGAAGCCGAAAATTCAACTGGCTCGCAGTCGAGAATTACGGGCCCCTGCAAACTCTATTTCGCCGCCTTGAAAATGCGGTGATCGTAGAGCGCCCCCAGCAGCGGCGCGATCTTCCGACGGAACTCCAGGGCTTGCGCCGAGCGTTCATGGGCAAGAAAGTCGGCCTCGCTCGCCCAGCCTTCCGACAGCGTGTAGTGATTGCGGCAGGGCAGCAAGCATTGAATCACGTCGAAATTCAGCGCGCCTTTTTCCGTCCGGCTGTAATCGACATAGGGCTTCAGCGCCGCCTCCAGCGCGGCCACATTCGGCGGATTGACATCGATATGCGTGTAACCGAACACCGCCTTCGCAGTCGTCGCAGGCCTTGCGGCGACGGACCATTCGCGCTGCACGCGAATATCGAGCGGCGCGATGGCGCCTGCCTTCAACGCGTCTGCGAGTTTCGATGTTGCGGCATGCGCCTGTTGCGCAGCGTAATCGCGCCAGGTTTCATCGACAACGAACCGACTGAGCGGCGAGATCTCGCGATAAAGATCGACGCGGACCGCTCCGGTCTCGGCTGTGGTCGTGTCGCGATAGGCGCGCAAGGCCGCGATCGCCTGCTTCGCCCAGGCGGGATTGTTGTCGAAATAGGTCAGGACGTGGATCGGGCCGTCCGGCGGCGGTGGTGGCGGCGCAGCGGGAGCTGGCGTCTGGGCGGGCGCTGGAGTTGTCATGACAAGGGCTGCAAGACAGAGTGTGGCGAGGGTTATACGCATGGCGACTGCTTTCTCTCGAAGGAACGATTATGTCATCTCTGCGGAAATGGCGGCCAAGCCGCGTTGGCCCGCGCCGAAAGACGCACAAGACCATTGCGATCCACAACGACGACCGAAATATCGAAAGGGCTATTTTTGCAGGCTTCGATCGTTGCTGGCGCAATCTTGCAAGCGGCCTCTTCGGAGATGTTTTTTCTCCGCAATACAGGCCCGCGCGTGGACAGCGGATGCGTCCGGCGCCAGCGCCTGCAGGGCGCCCAGGGCATACTTCATAGTTTCCTCCCGGCGGGGCCAACGAGGGCCTTTGACGGAAGATAGCAGGTTCCAGCGACAGGCAAAGCTGTTTTGGAAAACGTCCGCGGGCCAGAACGATTTCTGACTTCGCTACGTTTTTGTTCCCCGATCCGCAAGGAACCTGGCGAAGGCTTTCAACGTCGCTTCGGAGGCGTGATGCTCCATGCCTTCGGCATCCGATTCGGCGGCTTCCGCTGGCACGCCAACCGCAACAAGCATGTCCACAACCAACCGGTGGCGCGCGCGCACGCGATCGGCCAATTGCCGGCCCGCATCGGTCAGGAAGATGCCGCGATAGGGGCGCGACGTCGCAAGCCCTTCGCGCTTCAGACGCGCTACGCTTTTGACAGCGGTCGGGTGCGAAACGCCAAGGCGCTTGGCGACCTCCGTTGCTCGGGCTTCGCCGTGGACGGCGATGAGATCGGCGATCAGCTCCACATAGTCTTCAAGCACAGCGGAGGCCTGCGCTGTGCGCGCCTTGCCGAAACGCAAGGCATGCGTTGGTTCTTCAGGCATTTCGATCGTCGCCGCCGGCGCATGGGAAGGCGAAGCTGGCATCGATCAGGTTTCTCCTTTGGAGCCCCCGCCCCGGCGCAAGGCGAATCGTCCGCCCCGGGCAGAAAAGCAGTGTCGCATATTTTGGCGCGAAGTCGAAAACGCGGGCCTTCGCACACCAAATATCGACGCCGGGCATCGCCTTCCTTGACGCGGCGTCAATTCCGAAGCATGGACATTTTATTATAGCTGGTTGACATAAATGTAGCATTAGCTACACTCACGATATCGCCCGCGATTTCACCCGACTGTTCGGGGGGCGGAGGGATGGCGCCTGCATGAGCGAAGCCTCGATCGATTCCGAACCTTTATTGGACTGCGCGCCTGCGATCGAAGCCCTGACGCGCGAAGATGTTTTGCGCGCTACGGACCGTTTGAATGTCCAGAAGTCCCGCGCCGCCAAAAGCCCGTTGCGGCTGCTCTGGCTACTTTCCGGTCCGGGAATACTCGTCATGATTGGCGAGAACGATGGTCCCAGCATGGTCTCCTATGCGACGACGGGCGCAACTTATGGCATCGGCTTTTTTGCGCCTTTCATCCTGCTGACATTCCTTATGGCTTTCGTCGTTCAGGAAATGGCGGTGCGGGTCGGCGTCGCGACGCATCGTGGACACGCCGATCTGATTTTTCAGCGCTTCGGTCCCTTTTGGGGATACTTCGCGATGGGCGATCTGGTGTTCGGGAATTTGCTCACTCTGGTCACGGAATTCATCGCGATTCAGGCAGGCGGCCTGTATTTTGGCGTTCCCGCGTGGCTTTCGGTTGCTGGCGGCGTGGTTGTTGTCATAGGGTCGCTCGCGTTCCGGCGTTACGCGACCTGGGAGCGCGCGCTCATGGGACTCGCGGCTTTCAACCTGCTGTTTGTTCCCGCCGCGCTCATGGCGCATCCAGATCCCCAGGCTCTCGGGCGCGCCTTCGCGACCTGGGGGCCTTTGCCGGGGGGCGTCAGCGCATCGTTCCTGACCTTGCTGCTCGCCAATATCGGCGCAACTGTCACTCCCTGGATGATCTTTTTCCAGCAGAGCGCCGTCGTGGACAAGGGCTTGACAGCAGCCGATATGCCGCAAAGCCGGGCTGATACAGGCATTGGCGCTGTTCTCGCCGCCGTTGCCGCGATTGCGACTCTGGTTGCGACCGCGCCGCTCTTTGTCGCGAAAGCCGATGTGTCGCAATTCGCAAACGGCGCCGATTTTGCCACAGCTTTGGCGCCGCTGATCGGCCCGACCGGCGCCACCCTGTTCGCGCTTGGCATTCTGGAGGCCGGGCTGGTCGCAGCCATGACCATTTCAACGAGTTCATCCTATGCGCTCGCTGAAACCATGTCCGCAGCGCGAATGGCCGGGACGGCGCATAGCCTCAATCTCGATTTTGCGCAGGGCAAATTGTTCTATGGGGCGGCAATTGTCTCAACGATATTGGCCGCAGGCGTCGTGCTGATTCCGGGGGCGCCGTTGCTGGCGATGACGCTGACTGTCAATGTCATCGCAACGCTGCTGATGGCGCCGGCGTTGCTGCTGCTTCTGTTGCTGGCCAATGACCGCGAGATCATGGGCGAACTTGCCAATGGCCGGCTCGGCAATCTGACAGGCGGAGCCATCGTCATCGCCATTTCGGTTGTCGGCGCCGTCTATGGCGCAATGACAGCCTTCCCCGGTCTGCTGGGCAAATAGGAGAGCTCCCTGATTGACGATCGCGAACTGATGGACGCTCTTGAGCCCGGGCAACTGGTCTCGGCAACCCGTCGCCCTCTGCCGCGCCGGGCATTGTCGCAGGGCATTCTGGCTTTGCTGTGGGGTCTGCGCATCTATGTTTTGATTGCGATCCCGGTCGTCGTCTACGCCTTTGTGCAGGCCCTGCTGACGCCACAGTGAGGGGACGCGCGCCTCGTCTACCGAATGCCGATCTTTGTCATCGGTTTGCTCTTGCCCGCGCGTTTGCCTATTTTCCCGCGGCGCGCATCGCGGGGATGAAACACAATGACCAGATACTCGATCAGCCAGCCCGTCCGTCAGGTTGAAGCGCCGCGGCTGATGACCGGACTGGGGCGCTTTACCGACGACAATTTCCTCGACCGGCAGTGCCATGCCGTGTTTTTGCGCTCGCCGCACGCCCATGCCGAGATCGTCTCGATGGACGTTGCAACCGCCAGCCAGGCGCCAGGCGTGCTGGCGATTCTGACCGGCGCCGACTATGCCGCCGACGGACTTGGGGACGTCGCTGGCGTCTCGCCCGCCAAACGGCGCGATGGTTCGCCCATGTTCCGCCCGCCGCGTCCCGGCGTCACCCGCGACCGCGTGCGCCACATTGGCCAGCCTCTCGCTGTGGTAATTGCTGAAACCATCGCCGAAGCGAAAGACGCCGCCGAACGCATTGAGGTCGAATACCGGATTCTGCCCGCCGTGCTGGCGACCGCGAGCGCCAATGAACCGGGCGCGCCCGCAATCTGGGAGGGCTGCGCCAATAACGAGCCGGTCTATGCCTCGCGCGGCAATCGGCCGGCGACGGACAAGGCCTTCGCCAGCGCCGCGCATGTGGTCCGCGACCGTTTTGTCGTCAGCCGGGTCGCAGCCTGCACGATGGAGCCGCGCGCCGTTGTAGCGAGTTACGACCGGGGTCGCGACCATTATCGCATTCTGGCCTGTCATCAGCGCCCCTACGTCTGGCGCTCGGTCATGGCCGAATATGTGTTCAGAATTCAGGAGCAGCAGATCACTCTTGTCGCAGGGGATGTCGGCGGTTCCTATGGCATGAAGGGCGGCCTCTATACCGAAGTGCCTGTGGTCGCCTGGGCGTCGAAGCGCGTGGGGCGCCCGGTGAAATGGGTGTGCGAGCGCAGCGAGGCGCTGGTCGCCGACGATCAGGGTCGCGACATGGTGGTGGATGCGGAACTCGCCACCGATCAAGACGGCGGGTTTCTTGGTTTGCGCTTTTCCTCTCGCAACAATGTCGGCGCCTATATTTCGATGCTGGGCTTTCTGTCCACCGGCAATATCATCAAGGACCCGGCAGGGCCGTATCGAACGCCAGCCGTCTTTTCCGAAGCCTGCGCTGTGCTGACCAACACGCTGCCGGTCTCGAATTATCGCGCGCCCGGCGGCGCGCCGAGCGCCTATATTTGCGAGCGCCTCGTCGATATGGCGGCGCGCGAAATCGGCATGGACCCCGCCGAAATCCGTCGCCGCAACCTGATCCCCGCCAGCGCCCTGCCGTTCAAATCGGCGACCGGGGAAACCTATGACTGCGCCAATTTTCCCGCCTTGCTGGAAAAGGCGCTGGCCAAATCCGATTACGCCGGCGCCGCACGCCGGAAAACCGAGGCGCAAGCGCGCGGATTCTTACGCGGCGTCGGTCTGTCCTGCACCATCGACCCCTCTGCCGGGCCTTCGCCTGAAGCTGCTGAACTCAGGTTCGATCCGGGCGGCAATGTCACCATTCTGGTGGGCTCAACCGCAGGCGGGCAAAGCCACGAAACCATCTATACGCAGATCGTCTCGCAAATGCTCGGTCTGGAAGCAGAAAACATCCGCGTTATTGAAGGCGACACCGACAAGCTCTCCTGGGGCACAGGCACCGGCGCGGCGCGCACCGCCACCATTGGCGGCTCCGTCGTGTTCAAGGCGGCGGAAAAGATCATCGCCAAGGCCAAACGTATTGCCGCGCACCGGCTCGAGGCGGGCGTTGGCGATATCGCGTTCGATCATGGCGTGTTCAGCGTCGCGGGCACGGACAGGCGGATCGCCATGGCTGATGTGGCGCGCGCGGCGTTCAACCCCGCCATGCTGCCAAAGGACATCGAAATCGGCCTTTACGAGACCGCGACATGGTCGCCGGACACGGGCAATCTGCCGAACTCCTGCCATGTCTGCGAAGTCGAGATCGACCCCGATACCGGCGTTGTGCGGATCGACCTTTACACAGCCGTGCATGATGTCGGCGTTGAATTGAATCCGCTGCTCGTTGAGGGCCAGGTGCATGGCGGGGTCGCGCAGGCGGCGGGTCAGGCGCTGATGGAGCGCATCGTCTATGAGGAAGACTCAGGCCAGATGCTGACCGGCTCGTTCATGGATTACGCCATGCCGCGCGCCAGCGACCTGCCCATGTTCAGCCTCGACCGCGCGCCCGTGCCCGCCACGAGCAATCCGCTGGGCGTCAAGGGCGCAGGCGAGTGCGGCACGGTGGGCGCCCTGCCTGCGGTGATGAACGCCATCAATGACGCATTGGCGCCGCTCGGCGTGAAAAACTTCCAGATGCCGGCGACGCCGGACCGGGTTTGGAAGGCGATCCGGGAAGCGGGGAGGGTGTGAAAGCTCACGCGTCAAAACGCGCGATGGCTTGCCAATCGGTCGTGAATTGGTTCATCTGCGCGCAGAACACGCGGGGGAATGCGCAATGAGAATTTTAGCCACACGAGTCTCGTTGGCGCTTTGCGCGCTGGCGATATCGATCATGCCGGCTTTCGCCCAATATCCCGATCACGTCGTCAAAATTGTATCTCCCGCGCCTCCCGGCGGCAGTCCCGATATCATGGCGCATCTGTTGCAACCCGGCATGACTGAACTGCTCAAGCAGACAACCATTGTCGAGGCGCACGGCGGCGCCGGGGGATATATCGGCTCCGATTACGTCGCCAAATCTGCGCCCGATGGCTACACGCTGCTGCTGGGCGGGGCATTCACGGCCATTACTGCAAGCTTGCAGAAAAACCCCGCCTATCGACCTGCCGAAGATCTTGTCCCGGTTGCGATTTTCGCCATCGTGCCAAATATTCTGGTCGCCGGGCCGCATTTGAAAGCCAACAGCGTGGCCGAACTTGTCGCCGAGGCGAAGGCGGCGCCCGGAACATTGAACTTCGGCTCCAACGGCGTGGGAACCACGCTGCATCTGTCCTCAGAATTGTTCAAGCTGCGCAAGAGAACCGCGATCACGCATGTGGCGTATCGCGGCTGGTCCGAATGCGTGGTTGGACTTTTGAGCGGCGAAGTTGATTTTATGTTCGACAATCTCAATACTGCGTTGCCCAACATTCGGGCGGGAAAAATCCGGCCTCTGGCTGTCGCCGCAAGCGCGCGTCATCGCACTTTGCCCGATGTGCCAACACTCGCTGAACTTGACGTGAAGAACGCAGAGGTCTCCTCGTGGTTTGGCATTCTTGTGCCGGCGCGCACGCCGCCCGCCGTGATTGAAAAGCTCGCCGCAACCTTCAGGACGATCGCCGATTCAGAAGACTTCAAGCGGCTCGTCGATCAGCAAGGTATGGATTCGCTGTACTTTGGGCCGGAAGAAGCCAAGACCTTCTGGCTTGGCGAAATCAGCAAATGGCAGGACGTGATCGCCGCCTCGAAACTTGAGAAGCAATAGCGCCGCGAGGCCTCACGCCGCCTCACCGCAAGCCGGCGATATCGAGCGCCGCCAGATGGTCGCGTAGGATTGCTGGCATTTCGGCTGGCGGCGTTCGGCCAAACCCGCAATAGGCGGCAAGGCCAAAATCGGGCAGGTATTTTCGCGCGACAGCGAGCCGCGCGCCCAATGTCGCCATGTTGTGAATGGCGCCAAGGTAAATTCGGGCGCCCTTTGCATCAAGATTCGCAAGCGGCGCGTAGAAAGCGTCATCAGTCGTGTCGAGCGTCGGAATATGTACCCAGTCGACACGGCGGCCCGTCGCGACCACAGCGCCATTGGCCAGATCGACGGTCCTGCCGAGATCTCCAGGCGCAAAAGCTGGCCAACCGCCAAATGTGCCGAAACAAAAATGAAACCCGAGCTGGACGGCGTCGGGAATGTTGCGCGACATGCGTGCGATGGGCGCGACATGCGTGGCGATGTCCTGCTCGCCCGCGATCACGTCCGCCCCACGTCCACCGTAGACAGCGGAAATCTCGTAGGCGCAATCCCATTGGATGGCGAGGTCTTCATTGGGAATGCGCGCCAGAATGACGGCGAGTTCGGCGGACAGCGCTTCTTCGTAGCCAGGACGGACCTTTGCAAGGTCTTCGCCATTGGGGAAATACAGCGGTCGCACAACGCTATTGACCATCGGAAGCGAAATCTGGAATCGCATATTGGCGGGAAAAATGCCCTTCTCGCGCAGCGTTCGGAACACAAAATAGGATGCGACCGCGTCGCGCGCGTAGCCGAGGCGCGATCCCAGATTTCCAAAGCGCACAATTTCGACGCCGGGCCTGACGCGAAACTCCCAGGCGTCATCGCGCGAACGCGGCAGCAGTTGCTCGACGCCATTCACGCGGCGCGGTCGCTTGATGGTTTCAAGGTCAGGGTGCCCGTTGAATATTTGATAGGAGAGACGATTGACCCACGAACGGCGCTCGCCAACTTCTCCATCGGGCGTTGCGGGCAGGTGTCGCGCGAGCGCGCCGCCAAAAATGCGCATGACCTCCTCGACCGAATCCAGCGGAACACTGCCCACAAGTAGAATATTGTTTCCCACCCCTGTCTCCCGACCGAACTGAATTGTAGCCATGCGCAAAGATGGCGCGAACATGCGCCGCTTGGCAAGGTTCCGCAACCGGATCGAGGCGCACCGGATGCAGGCGCGGGCCAAATTCGTTCGACGCCGTTGCTGTCCCCTAAAATTATTGCCCAAGGTCGTTTTGCTATGATCGATTCTGAATGGTTCAGCGCATTGAATAACCAGAACGCCAGTTTACGTCTGCGCGCGATTTTTAATCCGTCGATGGGTTCGCTTGTGATCGAGACCGTTCTCACCGCGCCGCCTGCACCGATATGGACAAGCGATGTGGTTTTGTACTTTATAGCGTTTGGCTTGCGCTATTGACGGCGATTGTGGCGTTTATATTGATTTTTTGTTCTATTTTCTACTTTCGCCGGGCCGCCAAATTGCGTAATATAAACCGATTATATGTCGGATCGAGCGACCCCCAATGTCCGTTGAGGCGAAAATCGTGCTTCGAAGCGACTCCGTTCATGGAGTCGGACACGAGCGTATCCATTTGCTGCAGGCCATTTCGCGCGAGGGCAGCATCACCGCCGGCGCGAAAGCGGCTGGCATTACCTATAAAGCCGCGTGGGATGCGATTGAGGCGATGACGAATCTGTTTGGTCGCCCGTTGCTGGATACGCGCACGGGCGGCAAGGCCGGCGGCGGCGCGGTGCTGACGCCGGCGGGCATGCAGGTCATCGAAGCGTTCACACGACTGGAAACCGAGATGCAGCGCGTTCTGCGGGCGCTCCAGCCGGCGCTCGAAGGCAGCGGCATATCGCCGATCAGTCTGGTTTCTGGCCTGTTCATGAAGACCAGCGCGCGCAATGCGCTGCGCGGCGTCATCACCGACATCCACGCCGACACGCTCAATGCCGAGGTTTCGGTCGCCGTTACGCCCAAAATCGAAATTAACGCCATCGTCACCACGGAAAGTCTGCGCGACCTTGGTCTGCACGTTGGGCGTCAGGCGATCGTTCTCATCAAGGCGCCCTTTGTCATGATCGCGCCGGGCGAAACGCCGCCAGCGCTCACCGCCCGCAATTGCATTCCCGGAATTGTCTCGCGATGCGAGACCTCCACGCTCAATGCGGAAGTTGTGCTCGATATCGGCAACGGGAAGACAATCCCCGCGAGCGTGACAACCCGCGGCGTGCAATCGCTGGGAATTTCGCTCGGCAAGCCGGCGTACGCCATTTTCGACGCCGCGCATGTCATCATCGCCATCGACTGATGCTGGAGCCATTCATGAAACCACATAACGTGTCCGCGCTTCTTGTCGGGTTTTTTGTCGCGGCCGCAATGTCCCGTTATGGGTTCGCGCAGGCGCCTGGCGCGTCCGCCCCGGTCAAGACTGTCAATATCGCCGTCGCTGCAAATTTCACCGAGCCGGCCAAAGAAATCGCCGCGTTGTTCAAGCAGAAGACCGGGCAGGACGCGATCCTGAGTTTTGGTTCGTCCGGTCAATTCTACACGCAGATCACTCAGGACGCGCCCTTCCAGATCATGCTGTCGGCGGACGACGAGCGACCGAAAAAGCTCATTTCGGATAGCCTTGGCGTCGCCGGAAGCGCGTTCACCTACGCCATCGGCAAGCTGGTCTTGTGGAGCAAGACGGCGGATTTCGTGAAAGGCGAGGCGACGCTGAAAGCTGGCGCCTTTTCGAAAATATCGATCGCCAATCCCGCCGCAGCGCCCTACGGCGCCGCCGCCATTGAGGCGATGAAAGCCTTGAACGTCTACGAAACACTGAAACCGAAAATCGTCCAGGGCGGCAGTATCGCGCAGGCGTTCCAGTTCATCGACACCGGCAACGCGGAGCTTGGTTTTATCGCCCTGTCGCAATTGGCGGGAAACAACGCGGGGTCGCGCTGGATCGTGTCGCAAAGCCTCTACAGCCGCATCGCGCAGGATGCAGTTCTCCTGAAAAAGGGTGCGGCGAACGAGGCCGCGACGGGATTTCTGACGTTTCTCAAAGGGCCCGAGGCGCGCGCCGTCATCGAAAAATTCGGCTATGAGATCGCAAAAAACTAGTCGGGGAACGCTACGCTGCAAGACGATATCTGGACTCCCGTTCTCCTCACCGCTGAATTCGCGGCGCTGACCACAATCATCCTGCTGCTTCTGGGCACGCCGATCGCGTGGTGGCTGGCGCGGTCGCGCGCCTGGTGGAAAGAGGGCGTCGCGACCATTGTCGCGCTGCCGCTGGTGTTACCGCCGACGGTGCTGGGCTTCTACCTTTTGGTGGGGTTGGGACCGAACGGGCCGGGCGGCGCGCTGGCCTCGCTTTGGGGCGAGCGAACCCTCGCTTTCACCTTTGGCGGGCTTGTGATCGGCTCAGTGCTCTATTCCATGCCCTTCGTTGTGCAACCCATCCGCAACGCCTTCGAGGCCATGGGCGAACGACCGCTGGAGGTGGCGGCGACGTTGCGGGCGTCGCCGTTCCGCGCCTTCTGGACGGTGGCGGTCCCCTTGGCGAAACCAGGCTTTCTGACGGGGGCGGTGCTGGGCTTCGCGCATACAGTTGGCGAATTTGGCGTCGTGCTGATGATTGGCGGCAATATTCCGGGCAAAACCAAAGTGCTGTCCGTCGCGATTTTTGACTATGTCGAGACCTCGCAATGGCGCGAGGCGAATATTCTTGCGGCGGGAATGCTTGTGTTCGCCTTCGTCGTCATTTTGACCATGACGGTGATGGAACGGCGCTTCGCCAGCGTGACGCCATGAACGCGCCCGGTATCGACGTCGCATATCGCGGGCAGCTTGGGGCCTTCGTCCTGGACGCGGTTTTCACGGCGCCCTCGACTGGCGTCACGGCGCTTTTCGGCCCCTCGGGCTGCGGCAAGACTGCCGTCCTTCGTTGCATCGCGGGATTGAACCGACAGGTGTCGGGCCATTGCGTTGTGGCCGGCGAGATTTGGAACAGCGAAACCGTATTTCTCCCGCCATGGCGACGACCGGTGGGCTATGTGTTTCAGGAGGCGAGCCTCTTCCCGCATCTGTCGGTGCGGCGAAACCTCTTGTACGGCGCGCCATCGATTGCGTCGGCGGAGGCTGTTTCGTTCGATGAGGCGATCGAGTTGCTCGCCATTGGCCGGCTTCTCGATCGATCGCCGAAAAATCTGTCCGGCGGCGAGCGTCAGCGCGTGGCGATCGGTCGCGCCCTGTTGTCGCAACCGAAGTTGTTGTTGATGGACGAACCCCTGTCGGCGCTGGACCGCGCGACCAAGGACGAAATCTTGCCGTTTCTAGAACGTCTGCATGAGCGGCTGTCCATACCGATAATCTACGTCAGCCACGACATCAGCGAAATCGAGCGTCTCGCCGACACCATCGTGTTGATGCAATCCGGCCGCGTCATCGCCGCTGGCCCGCTGTCGGCAATCCAAAGCGATCCTGCGTTGCCGCTCGCTGCTGGTCGCGACGCCGCCGTGAACCTTGAGGCCGCTGTCGACGGCTATGACGCGACCTATGGCCTTCTCACATTGCGCGTGAAAGGCGGTGAATTGCTTGTTCCTGCGCCGCCCTCGCCGCCGGGAACGCATCGGCGTCTGCGCATTGGCGCCGGCGATGTCAGCCTCCTCGTCGAGCCACAGCAAAGAAGCTCCATCCTCAATGCTCTGGAGGCCCGGATTCTAAGCCACGATGTGCTTGGAACCGGCGAAATCCTGATCGTGTTAGGGCTTGGCGACGACGGCGCCCGGTTGCTGGCGCGCATCACGCAGCGCTCGTGGGACCATCTGGAGCTTGCTGACGGCGCCCGTGTCTGGGCCCAGGTCAAGGGCGTCTCGCTGGCGCAGCAATAGCTGCTACTGCAGCGATTTATCGATATCCAGCTAAATATGTCGGGTTGACCGGGCCCTGTCGCATTCGGGTTGCAACGCCCTGCGAGCAGCTCAAATAAATTCGACAGTCGCGATCATACCTTACGCGCGCGTTTCGGCTTTTTGGCATCTGTGACGCCAGCCGTCCGATCCTTGCGCAAATGGCGTTCGAGTTCATCGAGCCGGACTGCGGATGTTTCATGCGCTTCCTTTTCAAGCGAGCGATAGAGTTGAACCACCGCCCGGCCGAGAATGCTGAGCCGGGCGTTGAGACCGCCCCGTCCCCCCGCGCGCGTCTCCACCAACGGCGCCTCGAACATTTTGTTGAGGTCGTCGATCAGCAACCAGGCCCGCCGATAGGTCATGTCCATCATTTTGGCCGACGCAGTGATGGAGCCCTGGGTATCGACCAGTTCGAGCAACCGGATCTTGCCGGGGCCGAGTTGACAGTTTTCTCCAAAATCGATCCTGATCGTCAGACGTTTCATCCCACCTACCCCGGCCCCGCGCTCATGGCGACGACTTTATTGCAAAGAATGACGCCTTTCCAAGCGCCTCCTGACAATCGTTGCGGAACGGCCAACGCTCAATCCCATGTCTGGAGCCCGGTTACGACCGGTCGTTCGTCGATGATCGGAGCTGTTGCATGATCGTAAAACAACTGCTGGCCTGCGCGCTGCTGTGGCTGCTGACAGCGATCCTGCCGACGGAAGCTTGCGCGCAGGACGATGCGTCCTACGCCGGAAAGACGATCACGATCATCATTCCGATCGGACCGGGCGGCGCTTATGACGCCTATGCAAGGCTCGTCCAGCGCCATATCGGCAAGCAGCTTCCGGGCAATCCGGCGGTTATCACGCGCAACATGCCTGGCGCCGGCGGCATCATCGCCTCCAACTATCTCTACAGCGTTGCGCCACAGGATGGAACGTCGCTGGAGATCATCACCTCGTCATTCGCCAACGAGCATCTTTTCGGCAACCCACAGATCAAATATGACGCGCGGAAATTTCTCGCGGTGGGTCGTCTGCTCGACACGACGTCGGTGCTTTTCTTCTGGCACGCCTCGCCCATCAAGACGCTCGAAGACATGCTGACAAAACCCAGCACGATCGCGATCTCCTCGGTCAATGAAATTCCGAGTTACCGAATACGAGCGATGAACATGTTAATGGGCGCATCGTTCAAGATGATTCCTGGCTATCCCTCTGCGCAGGATTACGTGCTGGCGGTCGAGCGCGGCGAGACCGATGGAGGGACGTCGACCTTCATCGGCCTGTCGCAACAGTTCTCGCAATATATCCGCGAAAAGAAGCTCAACATTCTGGTGCAGTTCTCGAGCGAACGCGACCGGGCGATGCCCGATACGCCAACTGTGCTCGAATTGACCAAAGATACGGAAGCAAAAGAAATCTTTCGTCAGCTTGTCAGCAACGACGAGATCGGTCGCGCCCTGTTTACAACGCCCAATACGCCGGCGGCCCGTCTGCGCCAGTTGCGGACGGCCTTCCAGAACATGCTCGCCGATCCCGAATTTCGCGCTGACGCGCAGCGTTCGCAACTGCCGCTCGCTCCTGAATCGGGAGAGGAGATGCAGACGAAAATCGCCGATATGTTCAATGTCTCGTCAGAGACGCTCGCCAAAGTGAGGGACCTGAGCAAGTAGGTGGATCGCTTCGGCTGGAGTCTCAACTCACTCCGCCGCGACGGCGGTCGCATTCATTGCTTTTGCGGGCGTTGGCGCCTGTGCGCCAGTCCAGAAGCATTCGTCGAGATCCATCCGGCGCCCCGTATAGCCCTGCTGGAAAGCGTAACCCATGAATGTATCGAGCGTATGCCGGTTTGGCTCCAGCCCGTGCGTCCACGGATCCTTGCCGAAGCGCTTTTCCTCTTCCTCAAGAATCAGGACCGCCGTGGGGAAGGACAATCGTTTCGGGTAGTCGTATTGTTTGCGGCAGAGGTCGTTGGCGGCCACAAAGCCATCGACAAGGCTCTGGACAATCCATGGTTCTTTCACAAGCAATTCTTCACGCGCGACGAGGGTATGGGTAATCGGGAATATGCCTGTCTTGTCAAAATAGTTTCCGATTGTGTCCCTGCATCCCGCAAACATGCGGCGTACGCGCGGATCGCCAGCGCGGATGGATTTAAGCACATTGGGCGCGATGACAGCGTCTATTTCGCCGCTAAGCAACAGCTCTTCGACGTTCCGACCGGTTGCGGTGATTTTCACATTTGCAGGCGCCTCAAAGCCTGCGCCTTCCGCTTCGCTGGTAAACCAGTGAATCTGGTCCGGCGTCACGCCATAATGCTCTTCGAAAATGCCGCGCGTCCACAGGCCAACCGTCAGGCGGTACAGATCCATTCCAACTCTTTTCCCTCTCAGGTCTTCGGGCTTTTCGATCCCCGTGTCGGTTCTGCAATAGACATAGGCGTGGACGAACATCCGCAAAGGAAAGATCGGAAGCGCGTAGACCGGCTCCTTGCGAAACCGGGCCATCGCGTACCAGGACAGCGACATTTCCGCGACATCGAACTCTTCGTAGATCGGCCGCAGACAAGCCTCGCCGGGCGCCGCCGCATAATAGTCGGGCGCAATGCCCCTGAATTTGACATCGCCTTTCAGCAGCGGCGCTGTTCTGTGATAGTCGGCCAGACTGATCTTAAGTTCGAGATCTTTTGTCACGATCTGCTCCCCGGTCTGCGCTCGCGTCGAGCGAATTTGATGGTGAGTTTATCCGGAGGGCAGAGGCCGTCAAATCGCCAGAAAACCCCGCCCCCGGTTCGGTCAGAACCGCCTGCCTGCGCCGGCTGTTCTGTCTTGAAAAGACTCGCGCGCTTCATGCGCTTTTTGGCGCGACGCGTCCCCTGTCATCGACGTTAAAACCATAGTCTGCGCGCGCCGCTTCAATCGATACATACCCTTCGTCGATATCGCGTTGCATGAGCGCGGGGTCCCGCTCTTGCGGCGGGCCATAGCCTCCGCCGCCGCCCGTTTCCAGGATCACGATGCTGCCCGCGGCGAGCGACTCGCCATGCGCCTTGTATTTCGGCGTGGTCGTTCCCGTCTTTTCATCGATGACAAGCACACGGCCGGGACGCGCTTGCTTGCCGCCCAGGACGCCCCACGCGGGATGATTGGTGCGATCGAGGTTCGTCTGAAGCTGGCAGTCTTCAAGGATGCGATATTGTTTTGCAAAACCCAGACCGCCGCGGAATTTGCCGGGCCCGCCCGAATCCTGCCGCAAGGCAATCGATTCGACACGGAACGGCAGAAGTCGTTCCTGCAACTCGATCGGGATCAATCTGGTGTCGCCATGCGCCATCGTGCGGAAAGGCCCGGCCCCATCATGGGTCGCGCAGGCGCCCCATCCGCCGTGCCCGCTGTCATGGCCGTTGAATGGGCGGCCATTGGCGCGGCGCCCAAACAACCGAAATCCGGAATGCGTGGCGAAATGTCCGCCGGTCACGCGATCGGGGAGCGCTTTTTCAAGCGCCTTGATCACCGCGTCGATGACGGTCGGGAATGGCATGGGATAGTTCGCCATTGGCGCTGTGGGATCGGCGCTGAGGATTGTGCCTTGCGGCAAAATCAATTTCAGCGGACGGAAAAGTCCTTCGTTGGCAGGCTCGTCCGGCGCCACAAGATAGCGGAACGCGACGCGCGCGGTTGTCAGTCCGCCGCCATGATAACCGGAGTTGATCGATCCCTTCGCCTGCCCGGCGATGCCTGTGTAATCGACAGTGATTTCGTCATCCTTGATAATCACACGCACCTTGATGGGAACAGGCGCATCGTCCTGACCGTCGTTGTCGAGCCAGGTTTCGTGCTGGTATTCGCCATCGGGAAGATTGCGGATATGCTGGCGCGCGGCGGCCTCCGCCTGATCGAGAATGATTTCGATGGCGCGTTCAAACGTGGATGTGCTGTATTTCTCGACAAGGCGCGCGATGAGATCGCGTCCCAGAAAGCAACCGGAAAGTTGCGCCTGGATATCGCCCATGAGCTCTGTGGGGAGCCGGGTGTTGGTTTCGATAATCCGGTAGACTTCCTCGATCGGCTCGCCTTTCGACCACATCTTGATGGAGCGCAGTTGCAACCCCTCCATGAATATGTCGTGCGAGTTGTTCATCGTGCCGCCGATATCGATCCAGTGCACGTTGATCGCAAAGAAACCGATCAGCCTGCCCGAGCCATCCGCGTGTTCGGCGATCGGCGTATACATCACGGTGTTGTTCAGATGCTGCCCCTGCACCGCCGCATGGTTGCACACCAGCACGTCGCCATAGTGCAGGCGCTCCATGCCGTAGATCTTGATGCCATCGCGCACGGCGGTTCCAACGGAATCGGCGACGAAGGGCGGCATTCCGCCGGTGCATTGGGCGACGAGCCGCCCATTGATATCTGTCACGCCAACGGCGAAGTCGTTGTATTCATAAATGTAGGGGCTGAAGGCCGTCCGTTTGATGTTAGCGTCGATCTGATTGGTGGTCGAAATGAGTCCATAGCGAATCACTTCAAGCGTGATCGGGTCGATGGCGTCCGGAAGAGCTGATGATTGCGACATTTTGAGCCCGATCACTTCGCGTCGCAATGGATGCGGATTTCATGCAAAGGTCCGACTTCGAAACGATCGGACGGACCCACGAGCGTTGTCGAACCGTATTCCTCGATCACAGCGGGACCCTGGGCGGAAAAGCCCGTCGTGAGCGCTGATCGCTGGTAAACCGCGGCGTCCACGAAGCCATTCTTTTCCTTGAAGTAGATGCGTCGCGACGTGGGCTCGCTCCGACCGGCGCCAGCCGTCAGGAGGCTCGACAGATCAGGCCGCTGCTGCCGCGCGAATGCCGACAGATGCAAGGCCTGCAATTCGGCTGGATTGCTGGAATCGGAATGCCCGTAGCGGCGTTTGTAGTCGCGTTCGAAAGCTTGCCTTATGGCGCCGAGATTCCCCGCGCCGCCGACGGGCACCTTGATATTGTGGCGCTGACCCAGATATCGCATCTCGGCGTGGCGCTCGAACACTACCTCGCGTGCGCCGAATTCCTTGCGCAGCGATGCGGCGGCTTCAGCTTCCATGGCGCCAAAGGCGTCCTGGATTGCGCCCATCGCATCCTCGGTGAGAATTCCGGTAAAGGTCTTCGACAGATCGATGCGCGCATCGGCAAGCAACATGCCGATCGCCGAAAAATTTCCGGGCGCGGGTGGAATGACGATTGTGGGGATGGAAAGTTCGCGCGCCAGCGCAGCGCCATGCAGCGGTCCGCCGCCGCCATAGCTGAACAGGACGAAGTCACGCGGATCGAGGCCATGCTCGACTGAAACCTGACGGATGGCGCCGGCCATCGTCACGGTCGCCAGCGACAGAATGCCATCCGCCAGACGCAACAGTCCATCTTCGCCCGTGTAGCCCAGCGGCGCCGCAAGTTCGCCAATGGCGCGGCGGGCGCCCTCCACGTCGAGTTTCAATTCGCCGCCCAGAAAGCGATCTGCATTCAGGCGACCGAGCACGAGATTGGCGTCGGTGACTGTCGCTTCTGTTCCCCCGCGCCCGTAACACACCGGGCCGGGCGTCGAGCCGGCGCTGCGCGGTCCGACATGCAGCCGGTTTTGCGAATCCAGCCACGCCACCGAGCCGCCGCCCGAACCAACTTCGACAATGTCGATAACAGGCGACTTGATCGGGAACCCATGAACGTATCCACCTGCGTAATAGATGGTTTCGACGTTGAACCGGCCGTCTTCCACAAGGGCGCATTTGGCGGTTGTGCCGCCCATATCGAATGCCACAACGTTCTTGAAGCCGAGTTGCTCGGCATAGGCGCCTGCGCCGATACAGCCGCCAATCGGGCCGGATTCGACAAGGCTCACCGGCTGCCGGCAGGTGCGTTCGACCGAGAGAAGTCCACCGTTCGAGCCCATCATGAAAAGCGAGCCTGCAAAGCCGCGCGTTTTCATATCGTCTTCAAGGCGGCGGATATAGGTGTTGACCTGCGGCCCGACATAGGCGTTTGCCGCTGCGGTCGAGGAGCGCTCGTATTCATACCATTCGCGGGTCAGATCCGTGCTGCATGTCACGTAGACGCCGGGCAGGCGCTCGCTCAGACGGCGTGCGGCTTTTTCCTCGTGTTCAGGATTCGCGAAGGAGTTCATGAAGAAGACGGCGACAGCTTCGACTTTCTGCGCGCGCAGCGTTTCGGCGAGCCGGTCAAGAGCCGCCAT
This sequence comes from uncultured Hyphomicrobiales bacterium, assembly GCA_903931945.1. GTDB lineage: Bacteria > Pseudomonadota > Alphaproteobacteria > Rhizobiales > Beijerinckiaceae > Terripilifer. The sequence continues at coordinate 24,547 of CAIZEI010000171.1, forward strand.
ATCGAGCGGTGTAATGACCTTGCCGAACGTGTCCATCCGCTCGGGAACCTCAAAACGCAGCGAGCGCGGGATCAGCGGCGGGTCGCGCTGATAATGCAGATCGAAAGGATCGGGCCGGTTTGCGCGCGCGATTTCCAGAACGTCCCGGAACCCTTCGGTTGTGACCAGCGCCGCCTTCGCGCCGCGCCGCTGGATAAACGCATTGATGACAAGCGTCGTGCCGTGGTTCAGGAACTGCGCCTGCGCCGGCGTCAGTCCAGCCTTGGTGAAACAGTCAAGAATGCCATCGACAAAATTTTCATAGGTCGTGGCGCTCTTTGTCAGGACAACCTTGCGCGTCTCGCGATCGTAGCCAACAAGATCTGTAAACGTCCCGCCGATATCCACCGCGACGGCATATGACATCTGCTCAACTCCCAATCTCCGGCAATCCAGCGTTTCACGCCGACGCCGCGCTTCCATCGCCTCGACCATTCGAGTCGTGGCGATCGTCACAGGCGCTATTCCAGATTCTCATTTTGGCCAGTGCGCCCCACCGGGGCTCTCTGGAGAGCTGGACTTTCGAACGTGTCGTGACCACCCTTTGCCGCAACGCCAGAGCCTTGGCAACATTTTTGTTTTTCTGATAATCAGAAAAATAATTTATATTTCAGAACGGTAGTTGTGGCATAAAGGCTTGTCAACACGCTGGCGGCGCATCGTGCCGCAGAGTGAAGATGTCGAAGGGCTTCACAAGTCCGGCAAAGGGCGCCCCGCGCATTTATCTGCCGAGGCTGGTGTGAATATCGCGTTCGGCCTCCGGAAGCGGGGCCTCCTAAATCACATAGTCCGGCGCGTTGGCGTCTTCGTGAAGCAGGCGTGACAAAATCCGCTCTTCAAGCAAGGCCAGATCGACCGACCCGCGTCGGCGTGGGCGCGGCAGGTCAATATCGATGTCAAGGCTGATCTTGCCATCGTCGATCATCACAACGCGGTCGGCCAGCGTCAGCGCCTCGGCGACGTCATGCGTGACCAGAATCGCCGTAAAGCGTTCGCGAAGCCAGACGCGTTCCAGCAATTGCTGCATTTCGATGCGCGTCAGGGCGTCGAGCGCGCCGAGCGGTTCATCCAGCGCGAGAAAGCGCGGACGGCTGACCAGCGCGCGCGCCAACGCCACGCGCTGCTTCTGGCCGCCGGAGAGAATGGCGGGCCAGTCGCCGCCGCGATCGCCAAGCCCAACCGCACGCAAGGTGGCCTCGGCTCGCGCTCGCGCGCCAGGCTGCTTGCCGTCCGCGCCCAGGCCGACCTCAACATTGGCGAGGACCCGCCCCCAGGGAAGAAGCCTCGGTTCCTGGAACATGACGCGGGTGTTGGCGCGACGGTCGAGGCGATCGCCAAGAATGATAGTCCCTGAATCAGCGATGTCGAGATCCGCGAGCAGGCGCAGAAGCGTACTCTTGCCGCAGCCGCTGCGTCCGACAATGGCGAGGAACTGGCCAGCGGGCACATGCAGATCGAGCTCCCGCAACACGACCTTGTCGCTAAAACTTCGCGACAGGCCGCGCGCGGTGACCGAGGCGCCAAAGGGCTTTTGCTCGCGGAAAAGGTGATCGAAGTTCGGGATCGCGGCTGCGGTTGTCGCCATTGTTTTCAACCCTTGCGTTGAAAGGCGGGATGCCAGCCGAGGGAGAGCCGCTCCAGGAATCGCGCGCTGGAATCCGCCAGCTTGCCCAGCAGGGCGTAAATCAGGATGGCGAAGACGACGATATCCACACGCATGAATTCGCGCGCGTGCATGGCCATATAACCGATGCCTGATTGCGCGGCGATTGTTTCGGCGACGATCAGCGTCAACCACATCACGCCGAGCCCGAAGCGGATCCCGACGAAAATCGAAGGCAGCGCGCCGGGAAAAATGACGCGCCGGAAAAGGTCGATATTCGACATGCCGTACGAGCGACCCATTTCGACCAGTTGGGGGTCGACATTGCGCACGCCATGCAGCGTGTTGATATAGACAGGAAAAAAACGCCCAGCGCGACAAGGAAGAGCTTGGCGCCCTCATCAATCCCGAACCACAGAATGACGAGCGGGATCAGCGCAAGATGTGGTATGTTGCGCGCCATCTGAAGCGTCGAATCCGTCAGTCGCTCGCAGAGATGTGACAGGCCATTGGCGAGTCCAAGCGCGAAACCGACGCCGCCTCCCACAGCGAATCCGGAAAACGCGCGCAGAGCGCTCACTTCGACATTTTCAGCAAGCTCCCCGCTCAGCGCGAGTTTCCACGCGGCCGCCGCCACTGCGGAGGGCGGCGGCAGCACGCCGGGCGTCAGCCAGCCGAGGCTTGCAGACGCCTGCCAGGCTGCAATCAGCGCTCCTGGCAGAAGCCAGGGCAGCGCGATTGGCGATAACGCGCCGCCACGAAATACGCACCGTGACGCAAGTCGCGGCGCCTGGGCTTTTTCTTCGATTGCAAGGCTCGTCATGACGACCTCAGGACGCCGCTATACGGACACCGGTGCCGCTTGTGCCAAACTCGGCGAAAGCCTTGCTGCGAAGAACTTTTGACTGAACGCCGACGCCCAGTTCCGGAAACAGCAGTTCGCCGACGCGGTAGGCTTCTTCCAGATGCGGATAGCCCGAGCCGATGATCGTCTCGACGCCAATGTCCTGATATTCTCGCAGGCGTCTGGCGACCGTTTTGGGGTCGCCAACCAGCGCGGTGCCAGCGCCGCTCCGCACAAGTCCCACGCCGGCCTAGAGATTTGGCGCAATGACGAGATTGTCGCGTCTGCCGCGTCCGTGCAACGCACTCATGCGTTGCTGGCCCACGGAATCTGATTGCTTCGCAAAGTTTGCTTGCGCCGCAGCGATAACGTCATCGCTGAGGTCGGCGATCAGGCGATCCGCCGCCGACCATGCTTCGTCCTCTGTTTCGCGAACAACGAAATGGACGCGCAGGCCGAAGCGCAGCTTGCGGCTGCGCGCCTTCGCCTTCTGGCGCACACGCGCGATTTTCTTCGCGACCTGATCGACGGGCTCGGCCCAGGACAGATAGACATCGACATGTTCGGCTGCGACATCAAGAGCGGGCTCGGAAGAGCCTCCAAACCAGACCGGGAAATGTTGCTGGACGGGCGGAAATCCGAGCCGCCCGCCTGTCACCTTGATATGCCTGCCGTCGAAATCGACCTTGTTTCCGGCAAGCAGTCCATTGAACACGGTCAGGAATTCAGCGGTGTGGGCGTAGCGCTCGTCATGCGGCAGAAAGATGCCGTCGCCCGCGAGCTCCGAGGGGTTGCCGCCGGTAACGACGTTGACGATGAAGCGGCCATTGCTGATCCGGTCGATCGCCGCAGCCTGACGTGCGAAATAGGTTGGAGAGGCATTGCCGGGGCGCAGCGCGGCGAGAAATTTCAATTTCTCTGTATGCGAAGCAAGCGCAGCGGCGATCGCCCAGGGATCGTCGCAATTGCGACCGGTGGGAATCAGCACCCCACCGAAGCCGAGGCGATCCACCGCTTGCGCGATCTCCTTGAGATAACGGAAATCGGGCGGACGGTGACCCTTCTCACTGCCAAGATAGGGGCCGTCGCCGCTGACGGGAATGAACCAGAAGAGGTCGAGAGGCTTTTGAAACGTTGTCATGTGAAAGTCTTTCCACCGGGAGGAGGTCAGGAGTTGGGAGTCCATTTCCAGACGATGTCGCGCACGACGATCGGGTCCGGGATGAGACCAAGCTTTTGAAAGCGGTCGGCGACGGCCTGTTGCTCGGAGGCAATGGCGTCAGTCAGCGGCGAGATTGCGAACTCGGAACGAGCGACAATTTTGCGCTGAATATCGACGGGTATTCCCGTTGCCGCAGCGAACAGGCTCGCCGCTTCGTCGCGATGCGCGCTGGTCGAGATTTCGGCTTTTGCGAGTTCGTCGTTCACTGCCGAAACGATGTGCGGAAACCTGGTTGTGAAATCGCGGTTGGCGAGGAAATAGGAATTTTGCCGGACGATGTCCTCGCCCCTGGCCAGTACGCGGGTCCCGGGTTGCGCCTCGGCGATGGCGAAATAGGGGTCCCAGATCGTCCAGGCGTCGATGGCGCCGCGCGTGAACGCGGCGCTCGCGTCCGCCGGTTGCAAATAGACCGGCGTGATATCGGCATATGTGAGGCCAGCCTTTTCAAGCGCCGCGATCGTAACGTTGTGCGCGCTCGACGCCTTGGTGAAGCCGACCTTTTTGCCTTTTAAATCGGACAGCGAGCGGATGGGCGACGCATCGCGCACCAGAATCGCCGATGTCGATCCGGATCCCGGCTGCGCCGCGACATACAAGAGATTGGCGCGCGCGGCCTGCGCGAAGATGGGCGGCGCGTCGCCCGTTGTGCCGAAGTCGATGCTGCCGGAATTCAAGGCCTCCAGCAATGGCGGCCCTGACGAGAATTCAACAAAGCGGACGTCGAGGCCAAGATCGGCAAAGCGCGTCTCGAACAGCTTTTGCTGTTTGGCGATCAGCAGGACGCCATTCTTTTGATATCCAATTCGAAGTTGCTTCGGGCCCTCGGCGGCCAACGCCGGGCGAGCGATTGCAAATGCTGCGCTTGCGATCGACGCGCCAAGAAAATGTCTGCGATCCATAATGCTCTCCTGTTGGCTTATCGGCGACGTGAAGCGACCGCGTCAGACGCGCTGTATCCGCGATGCCTTTTTTGATGAGCGAGTACGGCGATCTCCGCCTGCCGGGGCGTCGCGAAAATCGCGCCTTCAAGACGGGCGTAGGGCTTCGCCGCCGAATAGAAGCGGTAACCCCGCCCCTCGGCGATGACGATTCCAGCGGCCCCTGTTTCAATTTCGATGATGTAACTCTTTTCCGTGGTCATGGCTCTCCTGCCGCCGGCGCGAACCGGCGTCCCTGGTGCTATCCGAAAGGAGGTGTCGTCAGGCGCGGGGGAAGGGACACGCGCCTGTCGCGGACGACATCCGGCGACAGGAGAAGACGGAAATTGGCGAGGCGATTTCAGGCCGTTCGGGGCAAGCGTTGGTCATGGTTCCGACTCCAGCAAGGAGCCCACGAACTCCCTTCGTGGCGCTTTTAGCATTTGTTGACGCGGCGCAAGCTGCTCAATCAAAATCCGCGACTGGTCGGCCTTTTTAATTCCGATCAGTTTAGTAAGAATAAGAGACGCCGAGAAATTGTCAAGTGCGGAAGCCTCAATTTCAGCGCGGTCGTGCGATTTTTTTTCGCGCGCGGAACGAGTCACGGCGCGCAAAGCCGCGTTGGTCAAGGCCCATGCGCGTGGACGAACAAAAGGAAGAGCGGGATAACCTGCGACTCTGCACGTTCGCGTCCCAAAAAACAGCCGGATCGGCAATGTCCAACCGTCGCCGGAGTTGGATCGTGAATTGTGGTCATGACGCTCGCTTGCCAAATCTCCCGCGCCGGTTCTATCCTGCCGCAAATATCGTCGGCGCCTGAAGCGAGCGTCTGACTGCAGGGAGGATGCGCGATGGGCGAACATGACGAGGCGCGAAGAGCGTTTTTGCTGAAATCGGCGGTTGGCGTTGGCGCTATGGCGGGGACAGCCTTGCCCGGCGAAGCTTTGGCGCGAGCGCGCGGTCGTCATGGCGGCGAAGCCAAAGCGGTCGAGAGCGCCCCCGCCAAAACAACGTCCGCACATGGCGGAACAGAAAATCGCGGGCTGTTTCTCAACGAGGATGAATTTGCCACGGTCGCCGCCTTTGCCGAGCGCCTAATGCCCGGCGCGCCGGGCAAAGCGGGTGCGAAAGAGGCGGGCGTCGCCAATTATATCGATCAGGCTTTGGCGGGCGCCTATTCAGACCAGCAGGAGTTTTACCGGCATGGTCTGAAAGCGCTCGACGCCCAGAGCAACGAACTGCATGGAGACGCATTCCTCTATCTGAAGCCCGAGCAGCAGGACGCTGTCGTCACAGCGCTCGAAGCAGGCAAGGCCCCCGCTTTTTCATGGCCGGCGGCGCAGGCGTTTTTCAACACTCTGCGCACGCATACGATGGAAGGCATGTTCAGCGATCCCGTTTATGGCGGCAATCGCGATTTTGCGGGCTGGAAACTGGTCGGTTTCCCCGGCGCACAACGGCTTTACACACAGGCCGATATGTTGAGCACAGAACCATTCAAGCGCGCCGCCATCGGTTTGCAATCGGTGGAAAAAACGTCGAACCGGAGGGGTTGAGCCATGGCCACGCAAAAAGCGGATGTTGTGATTGTCGGCGTTGGCGCGGCTGGCGGGATTATCGCTGCGGAACTCGCAAAAGCGGGAATGAAGGTCATCGGACTTGAACGCGGACCCAAGCTGTCGACGGCGAGTTTTCAGTCGCTCGATGAATTGCGCTATTTTCAGAGGCAGGAGACACGCCCTCACCCCAAAAAGCAGCCGGTGACCTGGCGGGCCAACGCCAGCGTGCGCGCCACCCCGATCGCTCAACAGAACAATGGCAATCAGGCAGGCGGCGGCACTGTGCATTACGGCACCTTGTCCTGGCGGTTTCACGAGGACGATTTTCGCGTTCGATCGCAGACGAGCGAACGCTATGGCGCAAAGTCTATCCCCGAGGAGTCCTCCGCCATCGACTGGCCCATCAGTTATGCCGATCTGGAGCCCTATTACGACCAGGCGGAGCGCGAAGTCGGCGTTTCGGGCAAAGCCGGAAACATCAAAGGCCAGAAAATTGAGGGCGGCAATATTTTCGAAGCGCCGCGCGACCGCGACTATCCCATGCCGCCCCTGTTCGTTGATCAGGCGGGACGAATTTTTGAAGAAGGGGCGAAAAAGCTTGGCCTGCATCCGTTCGCATCGCCGCGCGCGATTGCATCCGAGCCTTACAAGGGCCGCGCGGCTTGCACCTATTGTACTTTTTGCCAATCCTTTGGCTGTTTTGTCGGCGCCAAAGGCAGCATCATGGTCACCAAACTGCCGGAAGCCGAAGCCAGCAATAATTTCACGCTCATCACCGGCGCGATGGTCAACAAGGTCAACACTGATACAGCAGGCAAGGCGACAGGGGTCACATATTGGGGCATCGATGGATCAGAAAATGTCGTCGAGGCGGATATCGTGATTCTTGGCGCCTTCATTTATGACAATATCAGATTGCTGCTCCTCTCGAAGACGGCAAAGCACCCCGATGGCCTTGGCAACTCAACCGGCCACGTCGGCAAGCATTTGATGGCGCATATCGGCGCGCGCGCGTTCAGTATCTACGATGATCGCCATGTCAATATCTTCATGGGGCCAAGCGCGCAACGCCATACGATCGATGATTTTAATGCTGACAATTTCGATCATAAGGATCTCGGCTTTATTCGCGGCGCGCAGATTTCCGTGTCGCCGGCCGATCTTGCCGCCGGACCGATCGGCGCGGCTGGCAGCCTGACGCCGCCGCCCGGAACGCCGCGCTGGGGCGCCGCCTATCGCGATTTCCTGTCCACCTATTACACGCGGTTTGCGGCCATCAACGCGCAGACGGAAAATCTGCCCTATGCGGATCAGATGATCGATCTCGATCCGAATGTGCGCGATATGTATGGCCTGCCGGCGCCGCGCCTCACTTATGACTGGCGGAGGCCGGCCGAAAGCAAACGCCTGGCATTCATGCAGCAGAAGCTTCTTGAGATCGGCAAAGCGATGGGCGCCTCGAAAGTCTGGCTTGGCGCATCGAGCCCCGGCTCGCCCGGGGCGCATCATCAGGGCGGCGCGCGCATGGGGTCCGACCCACGCGATTCTGTCGTCAACTCGTTTGGGCAGACGTGGGATATCCCCAATCTGTTCGTCGTTGGCAGCGCGACGCATCCGACGATGAGCGGTTTCAATCCAACGCTGACCATAGAGGCCCTGGCCTTCCGCACCGCTGAAGCCATTGCAACCCGCTACCGCAAAAGTCCGGGGCCGCTCGTTTAGTTGCGTTCCGGCGGACAGCGCGACATCGGCACGCGGTAAATCTTGTCGCGTCCGATGGTATGGGCATACGGTTCGGCATTGCCGAACAGGACATGAAACGCGTCGTCGCGAATATTCAGTCCGCCAGCGTATGCGCCAAAGGCGGGCATGACGCAGCGCTCGCCATCGGAGACAAAACACCGGCGCCGGATCGAGCCGGATTGTGACCAGACCCGCGCGACAGGATGGAGATGTCCAGCAATCTCGCCGGGTGACGCGCCCGGCAAGGGCTCGTGGCGCAACGTGAGCGCCCCGAACCGCAGCTCGGCGACGGCCTCGCCGCCAATCGCTTCGGGCGGGGCAGGATCATGGTTGCCAGCGATCCAGATCCAGTCGCGGCCGGTGGTCAGGCTGCGCAATCCCTCCCGATCGAGGCCCGCCATGCGGGCTTCCGCACGGCGGTCGTGAAATGAATCTCCCAGCGCGACAACAACACGCGGGTTCCATCGCGCGATGACCGCAGTCAGCCGCGCCAGCGTTGCGGCTGTGTCGTAGGGCGGCAGCATCACGCGGCGCTCGGCGAAAGCGGACCCCTTTTCGAAATGCAGGTCCGAGACCACAAGGGCTTGTTCGGAGGCGATCCATAACGCGCCAGAGGGATCGGGCGTCACAGTGACATCCGCCAGGGAAAAACCGGCGCATCCCATGTGAACGATATTGGCGTCGGCCGGAAGCGCGTTGGCTGTCACACTATGTTCCATTTCGGGTCGCTCGGTTGTTCCGGGTTTGCGGTATCGAGGCGGCTCGCCTAAATCTGTGCGCCAGAAACTGACTGATTCCATAAAGGTCGTCCAGACCGGACAATATCCAGGAAAACCTCATATGCCTGAGCAAGACGTTTCCTTCAGTTCCGAAGGGCTCAAGATTGCAGGAACCGTCGGGATTCCCGATGGCCTGAAACCGGGAGAAAAACGTCCGGCGTTTCTGGTGTTGCATGGCTTTGGCTCAACGCGCAACGCGGGCAATGTGCGCGGCCCCTGTGACATGCTGGAAAAGCTCGGCTATGTCACGTTGCGGTTCGATATGCGCGGCTGCGGCGACAGCCAGGGCGCGCGGGGACATCTGATCTGCCTCGAGCAGGTCGCCGACACGCGCAATGCCCTCACCTTTCTGGCCGGCCATCCCAACGTCGATGGCGTGCGCATTGGCGTTCTTGGCAGTAGCTTTGGCGCGGCTGTTTCAGTCTATACGGCGGGCGTCGATCCGCGCATTGCAGCATGTGTTTCCGCTTCGGGCTGGGGCAATGGCGAAACCAAATTCAGGGGCCAGCATCATGGTCCTGGCGAATACGAACGCTTTCTTGAGATGCTGAGGAATGGCCGCGCCTATCGCGAGCGCACAGGTCAATCCATGATGGTCTCACGTTATGACATTGTGCCGATTCCTGCGCATCTGCGGAGCCATGTGGTCGAGAAATCCGCGCACCAGATGACGGTTGAAACGGCCCAGGGGATGTTTGATTTTCGCGCCGAGGATGTGATCGGCCAGATCGCGCCAAGGCCCTGCCTGCTCCTGCATTCGAGCGTCGATTCGGTGACGCCGACGCAGCAATCCATCGACATGTTTGCGCGCGCGGGCCAGCCGACGGAATTACATCTGTTTTCGGGGACCGACCATTTTATGTTCGCTGAAGGCAATACACGGGTGCATCGTGTTGTCGTCGATTGGCTTGCAAAATTTTTTCCCGTTAAATCCGTAAGTTAGGCTCAGGAAGCCGATATTTTCAGTCATACATTCCGGGCGGGCCATGCCGCCCGCGCAAGCCGCGCTTTAAAGTTCAAACATCGGAAACAGGAAAACCCGCCATGCGCGCCTACCAACTCAAAAGCCAGACCGGACTCGATGGGCTCGAACGGATGGAGTTGCCCGAACCCAGGCCCGCGCGCGGGCAGATCGCCATCCGCGTCGCCGCTTGCTCTTTAAACTATCGCGACCTTGCGATCGCGACCGGCGCCTATCGGCAACCCGCAAAGCCGTCGGTTATTCCGCTTTCGGACGGCGCCGGCGAGGTCATTGGCGTCGGGCCGGATGTCGCCCGATTCAAGGTGGGCGACAGGGTCGCCGGGTGTTTCTTTCAGGACTGGGACGCGGGCGAGCCCAACGCCTATGTGCAAAACAGTGCGCTCGGCGGCGCGCGCGATGGAATGCTGGCGGAAGTCGTCGTGCTGGAAGAGCGCGGCGTGGTTCATATTCCGGCCCATATGAGCTTTGAGGAAGCTGCGACCCTGCCTTGCGCCGCGTTGACGGCCTGGCACGCATTGATCGAGCACGGTCGCCTCATTCCCGGGCAAACCATTCTTGTTCAGGGCACCGGCGGCGTATCGATTTTTGCGCTTCAGATCGCACGCATGATGGGCGCAGAAGTCATCGCGACCTCTTCAAGCGACGAAAAGCTGGCGCGCGCAAAAGCCCTTGGGGCAAACCATCTCATCAATTACAGGATGCAACCTGACTGGGAGAAGCGCGCGGTCGAAATCACCGGCGGGCGCGGCGTCGACCAGGTGGTGGAAGTCGGCGGCCCCGGAACGTTCGCGAAGTCTCTCGCCGCCATCAGGGTTGGCGGTAAAATCAGCCAGATCGGGGTGCTTGCCGGAATGGCGGAAGTTAACCCGGCGATGATTCTCGCCAAACGAGCCAATGTTCAGGGAATCAGCGTGGGCTCAACACGCATGTTTGAAGCGATGAACAGAGCTTTTTCGGTAAATGGTCTGAAGCCGGTCGTCGATCATGCCTTCTCGTTCGATCAGACTGTTGAGGCCTATCGGCATCTGAAAGCCGGCGCGCATTTTGGCAAGGTTGTGATCCGGATTTGAGCCGCAATTCTGCTGGTTCGGGCGCCTCCGCGCGCTCACGACGTCTTGCTTCGCAGCGCCGCGCCTGTCATTTTCGTCCCGGCGCGCAAGAGGCGCGGCGCAACAGGAGGACATTTCATGGCGAAAGCCTATTGGATCGCAGCCTATCGATCGATTTCCGATGCCGAGAAACTCGCCGAATACGCCAAACTTGCCGCGCCTGCGATCGCCGCCGGCGGCGGCAAATTTCTGGCCCGCGGCACAGCGGCCAAGACCTATGAAGCTGGCGTTTTGCAGCGCACTGTCATTATCGAGTTTGAATCGGTCGCCGCCGCAATCGCCACACATGACAGCCCCGGCTATCAGGCTGCTTTGAAGGCGTTGCATGGCGCCGCGGAACGCGATCTGCGGATCGTCGAAGGCGTTTGATCCGGTTGCGCATCGTGTTCGAGCGCTGGGCGAGACGCGCAGATTCTTTTTGGGCGGCAGATCGCATTTCCGGCTTTCCGCGCTGGATGTCCGAAAAGCGTTTCGAAATCTTCGGTCATATTCTACCTCACTCATGAATTGGGGCGGGCATGCTTTGGAAAAGCCTCGACTGCCCGCTTGCAGCTCCATGGCGTCGCACGTCTGCGTCCGATTGCCATGCAGCACCCGGGTCTGGACAGGATGGCTTGTCCATGCTGCAATCTTCAAACAAGTTTGAAAAAGCCTGATCGGGCGCAATGGAGGAAATGGATCCGGCGATGAAAAAGCACAGTGTGGCTTTGACGTTTCTTTTGGCGGCTGTGTGCGTATTGTCGTCTCAAACTTTTGCGCAAACGCCGGCCGAATTCTATAAAGGCAAAACGGTCTTTATGTTGATCGGCTCGGCCGTCGGCGGCGTTTATGATATTGTCGGACGAATAGCCGCGCGTCACATGGGCAAATTCATCCCCGGCGAGCCGAAGATCGTGCCTCAAAACGTGCCGGGCGGCGGCAGTCTGGCGCTTGCCAATCAATTCGCCTCGATTACTCCGCGCGATGGCACGGCCATCGGTATTTTCAACAATGGCATGCCGACGACGCCGCTGCTGGATCCCCAGGCCGGTCATTTCGACGCGCGAAAATTTCAATATCTCGGTAGTCCCAGTCGTGAAACGCATATTCTCGTCGTCTGGCGCGATGCGCCGACGAAAAGCTTTGATGACCTTTTTACAAAAGAACTCATTCTTGGCGCGACGTCGCCGGGCGCCGCTCCCTATGACTTTCCTCTCCTCACCAACGCGTTGATTGGCACGAAGTTCAAGATTGTCACCGGCTATCCGGGCGGGCAGGAAACGCAACTTGCCATGCGGCGTGGCGAGATTCAGGGCAACGCCGGCGTTGCGCTTGGCTCGTACAGGACCGATTACCAGGACGCCGCGCGCGATGGCGATGTGCGGATTGTCGCCAGTTTTGGCATGCGTCCCCGCCCGGAATTTCCTGAACTCAAGGATATCCCGATCTTTCCCACCGGCAAGAATGACGAGGAAAAACGCCTGTTCGAACTAATGTATGCGCGGCAGGATTTCGGTCGCCCCTTCGCCGTGCCCGAGGGCGCGCCCGCCGCGCGCGTCGCCGCGCTGCGCGAGGCGTTCGTCAAGACCATAAATGATCCGGACTTTCGCGCCGATATGGCGCGCGCTGGCGCCGACATCGATCCGGTCTCCGGCGAGGAACTGGACACGCTCACGCAACGCCTCTACGCGACGCCGCCCGCCACCGTCGATCGCATGCGCGCGATCATGAGCGCCCACAAGTAATTCAAACCGGGGAAGCCAGGATGCCAACAGTCGCACAAGCGATCGCCAGGACGCTCGCCGCTTACGGAACCGAGAAGTTTTTCTGCATGTGTGGCGGCGACCATGATCTTTGGTACGCTCTGGAAGATGAGAAAATCGAAATCGTCAATTGCCGAACGGAGAATGCAGCTGTCTATATGGCCGATGGCTATGCGCGTGTGACCGGTAAGCCGGGGTTTGTCTATGGCCAGCGCGGTCCGGGCGTCGCCAATCTTGCTGGCGCTTTGGCCGATCCCCTTTGGGCGAAAAGTCCCGTGATATCATTGACATCTTCCATTGCGCTGACATCGCGCGACCGCTTTGAATACCAGGAGCTTGACGGTCTGCCGTTGCACGTCGGGCTAACGAAATGGAACAAGACCCTTTCATCTCCGGATCGGGCGGCGGCGATGACGCGCGCCGCCATCCGGATTGCGCTTTCACCATCGCCGGGCCCGGTCCATCTCGAAATTCCTGCTGACATGTTCGATCTCGAGTCGGGCGAAGACATCTTTTGCGAGGAGGGTCTGAGCCATGTCAACGCCATGCGCGCGCCGCCTGACCGTCAGCGCCTCACGGCCCTGCTGGATGCTTTGCTGCGCGCCGAACGCCCGTTGATCGTCGCTGGCAAAGGCGTCGTCATTTCAGAAGCCTGGGATGAACTGACCGCCTTTGCCGAAGCGCTGTCGATTCCGGTGGCGACATCGCTTGGCGGCAAGGGTTCGATTGACGAAGCCAGCGACCTTGCAATGGGCGTCATCGGTCGCAATTCCCGCAAACTCGGCAACGACTGCGTGCGCGAGTGCGACGCCATTCTCGCCATCGGAACGCGGCTGGGCGGGCTTGCCACGCATCGCTACAGTCTGCCGTTCGGCGAAAAAGCGCTGTTTCATATCGACGCGGACCCACATATTCTGGGGCACAACTTCCGCACGCAGATCGGTCTCGCCTCCGACGCAAAACTTGCATTGGCCACCGCGCTTGAAATGATCGAGCAACGCGGACTGGCGCGCAAGCGCACGCCATGGGCTCAGGACCGCGCCGTCCGGCTGCATCAATGGCGCGGCCATGCGGCAGCGTTGCCGGATGTTCAGAAGGTCGATGGCGTTCATCCCGCCGAAGTCATCGCCGCAGCGCGTCGCGTGATGGGGCCACGCGATATTATTGGCGCCGATACGGGCGCGCACGGCGGTTGGGTCGGAGCGCTCTTTCCGGTTGCAGCAGGGAAAACCATGATTCGGGCTAACGGCTCGCTCGGATGGGTCTTTCCCGGCGCGCTGGGGGCAGCTCTGGGAGCGCCGGACCGTCGCGTCGTTGCGATCACGGGCGACGGCGGGATGCTTTATCATATCGCAGAATTTGAGACGGCTTTGCGCATCGGTATTCCGGTCGTCGTGATTGTTCTCAACAACGCCTGTCTTGCCTCGGAATATCAGACCCAGAAGCGTCATCAGCGGATCGTCAAATCGGTCCTCGATTATCGCGATGTCGATTTTGCCGCCGTCGCGCGTTCATTTGGCGCCTTTGGAATCCGTGTCACACAAGCGGGCGAGCTGGACGCTGCAATTTCCGCCGCGCTGGCGAATGGCGGTCCCGCGCTGGTAGATGTCGTCGTCAGCCGCGAGGCGCAATCGCCATCCGCCAATCGCGACAAGACGCGACTGGTTTGAAAGGGGAGCAGCGTATGTACAAGGCTGATTTCAAATGGCCGGGCGACGCCAACATTGCCGTCGTTTTCAATATGTCATGGGAGATACCCGAACACGCCGTGGGCGCGCGCCCCAAAGCAAAATATACCCGAGCCATGCGGCCCATCTATGAAGCAGCCTTTGCGGACACAGGCGGGATGCAGCGGTTGCTTGATCTGTGGAAAAGGCATGCGATCAGAACGAGCTGCTATGTGGACGGGTTGACAGTGACGTTGTTTCCCGACCTTGCCCGCGCAGCGCATGACGCCGGCCATGAACTGATCGTGCAGGGCTGGACGCATGAGTTTCTGCATGATCTGTCCGTTGCAGAACAGGAAGACACAATCGCGCGGAGCAATGCAGCCATATTGGCTGTCACCGGTCAACGCGCGTTCGGCTTTTCAAGCGCCGGCGGCCATCTCACCGCAGAGACATTTTCCATTCTCGCAAAGCTTGGATTCAAATACTCCTGCGGGCTCAGAAATGCGGATGTTCCTTTCGTCATTCCTGTTGAAGGACAGAAACTTGTCGGGATGACCAGCTACGCCATCTCGGACACGCCTGCGATGCGGCAAACCCTGTCGCCCCGGCAGATTATCCAGCAATGGCGCGATTGTTTCGATGCGCTGTACGATGAGGGCGCCCGGGGATTTCCCAAGATGCTGGCTTATGGGTCGCACCCTCATAACGCGCACGGCCATCGTGTGAGGCCGCTGGAAGAGCTGATCGAATATGTTCGTTCCCGTGGCAAGGTCTGGATCGCGACGCGTGGCGAAATTGCCGACTGGGTGTTGCAAAACTATCCTGAGATGACGCTTGCGAAATTTTATCCAGAGGCTGTCAATTCGGACCGGCTCTATGGCCTCGGGATTGGTCTCGGCGGTCAGGAAGCGCTGGACAAGGCGCAGTCCTACCGTCAGGGTTAGGGCGATCCTGGAGGACATGTGAATGCGATTGCCAAGGTTTTTGGTGTTTTTGCTGCTGGCGGGGCTTTGTTCGCCAGTCCGGGCGCAAAATGCGGCGGAGTTCTATCGGAACAAACAAATCACCCTGGTGATCGGTTCAGACGCCGGCTCTGGCTATGATCTTTATGCCCGGCTGCTCGCGCGCTTTATGCCGAAACATATTCCGGGAAGCGCGAATATCGTTGTCCAGAACCTGCCCAACGCGGGCAGTGTGATGATGGCCAACAACGTCGCCAATACCGCGCCAAAGGATGGAACGGTGATCGGCGCCCCGCAATCGAGCGTCGCGGTCGAGCGATTGTTATGGCTGTTGTCGCCGGGCGGTAAAACCGCTGCGTTTGAAGCGGACAAGCTGCAATGGCTTGGCACGATGGCGCAGGATGTCTTCGTTGTTCTTGGTTCCACCGACGCAAAGGCGAAATCGGTCGACGATCTCAAGATCATGGATTTTGTCGCGGGCGTAGCAGGCCCCAATACAGATGGGTCTCTCGTTGTTGCTTCAATGAACAAACTGCTTGGGACGAAGATCAAACTCGTGCTTGGCTATGCCGGTACGTCAGCCGAATTGCTGGCGATGGAGCGCGGCGAGATAGACGGCGCGCCAATGGCCTATTCCACTGTGACAACCCTTCGCCCCAACATGCGCGCTGAAGGTAAAATCCGCGTCCTGTTGCAGATGGGCGGTCATGCGCATGCCGACATTCCGGAGGTTCCATTTTTTGCAGATCTTGTAAAAACGCAGGATGAGCGCGACATGCTGTCGCTGATTTTCGCCAAGTACCAGATGGGACGCCCGTTTTTTACGGCCGCAGGCGTTCCTGCCGATCGCGTGGAATTCCTGCGCAAAGTCTTCGATGAAACATTGGAGGATCCCGAACTGATTGCCGAGGCAAAAGTTGAAAAGCTGGAGCTCAGTCCATTGGGCGGGCGCGATGTGCAGGACCTGGTGAACCGCCTTTACAGTGCGCCGCCCGATCTCGTGCATCGCGCGCGGCAGTTGCTGGGGACTGAAAAATGAAAGGCGGCGGCTATTCGATGCGGTAACGCGCCAGAAGCGCTTCATCGATATCCACGCCCAGTCCCGGTCCCGACGGCACAGTGAACATGCCGTCGCGCGGCGTCCCCAGGGGCCCAACCGGCGTGTGTTCAAGATCAGCAAAATAGAACTCGCACAAAGTGTCTTCCGGCGTTGCGGCCAGAACATGCAGTGTCGCGATCAATGCAGGACCAAACAGCGGCGAATGCGGTTCGAGCCGGACGTTTGCGCGGCGTGCAATGTCGAGCGCTTTCCACATTTCGGTAATACCGCCCATTTTCGCAAGGTCGGGCTGTGCAATATCGAATGCGCCGAGCGAAATCGCGTGCTGCAGATCCATCGTGTTGCCGAGATTTTCGCCCGCAGCAATGGGAATGCCGCCGTCGCGGCGAAGGCGCGCAAGGCCGGCAAAATCGTCAGGTGGAAAGATTGGCTCTTCCAGCCAGGCGAGATTGTAGGGACGCAATTGCGCGCACATCTCAAGCGCCCGCGCTATGTCCCAGGTGCAATTGGTGTCGAGCATGACGCCGATGTCAGGCCCAAGCGCAGCGCGCGCTGCAGCGACAGCTTCAGTTGTGCGTTCATGCAGTTTGATATGTTGATAGCCACGCGCCCGGGCGATGTTGCAGACCTTCGCCACCATGTCAGGCGCGCCGATGCGCAACAGGCTTGCATAGGATTGTATTGTCTGTCGCCGGGCTCCGCCCAGCAAGGCATGGATCGGCTTGCCCGCGATCTTGCCGGCGATGTCCCACAGGGCGATGTCGAGACCTGACAGCGCAAAGCCCACGGGACCATTGCGCGACATGCCCTGCGTGCGGCGATAGAGGTCAGTCATCAATGCGGGGATATCCCGGGGATCGCAACCGATCGCCAGCGGCGCTATCACGCGTTTCATCGCAAGATGGCTCATCAGGCAGCCGCCAAAACCAAAGGCCTCGCCCCAGCCTGTTATTCCGGCGTCGGTTGCAACGCGGATGTAGACCGCGTCCTGCGTCAACCGCCCATCCGATGTCGCCAGCGCTGATTTTGGCGCGCCGTGTTCATAGGGAATGCCGATCAGAAATGATTCGACGCCGGTGATTTTCATGCTGGCGGTCTCCCTGTTCGTCCGTTCTGGCGCGGAGATGCGACTATTCCTCGAAGCGTTCGGCCCCGCCCACTATTCGGGCGGGCGCAATGCCGGCGTCGGGCAATGTGGCCGGCGCGCCGGAATCCCTGAAGCGGTTGACGATGGGATAGCGGCGATCACGGCCAAAATTCTTCCTCGTGACCTTGACGCCCGGCGCTGACTGCCGACGCTTGTATTCGGCTATATAGAGAAGGCGTTCAACCTTTTTCACCGTCTCGATGTCATGCCCCCGGGCGACAATGTCGGACAGGCGCATTTCTTTTTCAACAAGGCATTCCAGAACGTCGTCGAGCACGTCGTAGGGCGGCAGCGAATCCTGATCTTTCTGGTTTTCCCGCAATTCGGCGCTCGGCGGCTTTGTGATGATGTTGGGCGGGATCACAATGCCCTCCGGGCCCTTGGCGAAGACGGGCTTCCATTGGTTACGCAATGCGCACAGGCGAAAAACCTGCATCTTATAAAGGTCCTTGACCGGATTGAAGCCGCCATTCATGTCGCCGTAAATGGTCGCGTAGCCAACTGACATTTCCGATTTATTGCCTGTTGTCACCAGCATCGAACCGAATTTGTTCGACATTGCCATCAGCAACACGCCGCGAATCCGGCTTTGCAGATTTTCTTCTGTGATATCGGGCGGTTTGCCGGCAAACAGTGGCGCAAGCGCGCTCTCTGCGCCTTCGACAGCCGGCGCGATGGGCATTCGATCGTAGTGAACGCCCAGCGCGCGCGCGCAATCTTCGGCGTCAGATAATGATTCGTCCGATGTGAACCGGTAGGGCAACATAACGCAATGCACACGCCCGGGGCCCAGCGCATCGGCGGCAAGCGCCGCGCAGAGCGCCGAATCAATGCCGCCGGAGAGGCCCATAACGACGCCGGGGAAACGATTCTTGTCGACATAGTCGCGCAAGCCCATCACACAGGCGGCATAATCAGCTTCATCGCCCGCCAGTACTTTGGAATGGGGCGCTTCGACGCAGATCCAGGCTCCACCGCGCCGCTCCCACACAGTGGCCGCAATGCATTCGGCGAAATCAGGCAATTGCGCCGCGAGGGATCGATCGGCGTTGAGCGCAAAAGAGCCGCCGTCGAAGACAAGCTCATCCTGCCCGCCGACCTGATTGAGATAGATCAGCGGCAGTCGGCTCTCGACCACGCGCGCCAGCGCAACCTGCAAGCGCTCGTCATGTTTGCCGCGCCAATAGGGCGACCCATTGGGGACCAGCAGGATTTCGGCGCCTGTCTCAGCGAGGCATTCGACGACGTCCTCGTTCCAGATGTCCTCGCAAATGGGCACGCCCAGACGGACGCCGCGAAAGGCCATCGGTCCGGGCGGCGGGCCCGGCGCAAAGACCCGCTTTTCATCGAAGACACCATAGTTCGGCAAATCGACCTTGAAGCGGACGGCCTCAATCCGCCCGTGATCCAGAAGCGCAACGGCGTTGTGACAACGGCCGTCTTCGACCCAGGGCAAGCCCAGTAATATGGCCGGGCCGCCGTCCGCGGTTTCCCGCGCCAGCGCTTCAAGCGCGCTTCGACAGGATTCCTGGAACGCCGGCTTCAGCACCAGATCTTCGGGCGGATAGCCGGCAAGGAAAAGCTCGCTGAACGCCACCAGATCGGATTTCAGGTCTGCCGCCGTCCTGCGGGCTGCGCGCACGCGACCGGCGTTGCCCTCGATATCGCCAACGATGCAATCGATTTGCGCCAGAGCGATAACGAGGCGATTTGCGGGAGAGGTCTGTGTTGTCATGGACCCGGTCTAGCGCGAATTGCCGGGGAATGAAAAGTCGCAATGCCGCGCGCCGTCTGACCGCATTGCGCCGGCAACG
This sequence comes from uncultured Hyphomicrobiales bacterium, assembly GCA_903931945.1. GTDB lineage: Bacteria > Pseudomonadota > Alphaproteobacteria > Rhizobiales > Beijerinckiaceae > Terripilifer. The sequence continues at coordinate 43,739 of CAIZEI010000171.1, forward strand.
GTCGCGGCGTAATCTGCGAATCGCGCGTGAAAGTGGAGATTTCGACAATGCGGCTGTCTTCAAGAACGATTTGTGTCGCCCTTGCCACGGTTTTTTCACCCGTGGCCGTTCAGGCCGCGCAATGCGGCGGCGATATGGGCGCTTGGATGCAGGGCGTCCGGCAGGAGGCGCAGAGCCGTGGCGTGGGCGCCAGAGGCATCGCGGCCCTTGACGGCATGACACCCGATCCGTCGGTCATCAGCCATGATCGCGGGCAGGGCGTTTTCCGTCAGACATTTGAACAATTCGGTCCGCACCGGGTGGCGCCGCTGCTCGGCGCCGGCGCAAACAAGCTGCGCGCGCTGGGGTCTTTCTTCGATCGTACGGAACAGCAGACAGGCGTGCCCGGCCCGGTTCTGGTGGCCATCTGGGGGCTTGAAACCAGCTTTGGCGGCGACAACGGCAATTTCGGCACGATCCGGTCTCTTGTGACCCTGGCGCACGATTGCCGCCGCGCGGACAAATTTCGCGACGAACTTTTCAATGCGTTGAAGATCATAGACTCCGGCGCCTATTCCGTTGCATCGATGCGGGGCGCATGGGCCGGCGAAATCGGCCAGACACAGTTCATGCCCTCATCCTATCTCAAATATGGCGGCGGTCGCGACATCATCCATTCCTCGCAGGATGCGCTAACCGCGACCGCCAATTATCTGCGCGGCTATGGCTGGTCGAAAGGCGCGGGGTGGGAGCCGGGTCAGCCCAATTTTGGCGTGATCAAGCAATGGAACGAATCTGACGTTTACGCGAAGACGATCGCCTATTTTGCGACCAAGCTGAACCAGATGGTGAAATAACGTCGACGCAAGGAACAGAGGGAGGTTTGGCGTGGCGGCGCAATTGCCGATTCTGGTCGTCGGCGCGGGGCTTGGCGGCGCAGCTGCGGCTCTGGGTCTGGCCCGCAAGGGCTTTGCCGTTCGGCTGATTGAAGAGGCTGTGGAGCTTGGCGTCATCGGTTACGGGATCCAGCTTGGCCCCAACGTGTTCCCGATGTTCCGGGAGCTCGGGGTCGAGCAGGCCGTGCTTGCCAAATCACATTTTCCGCCAGATGTTCTGATGCTCGACGCCCTGAGCGGCGAGCGCGTGACGCGCGTGCATACCGGCCCCGCGTTCAAACAACGCTTCGGCGATCCCTATGTCGCCATTCACCGGGTTGATTTGCATGGCTGCCTGCTCGACGCCTGCCGCGCTCTGCCCAATGTCGAAATTATGCCCGCGACCGCCTTTCAATCGGTTGAGGACAAAGGCGATCACGTCGCAATGACCACGGCGGACGGGCGCGTCCTCACCGGGTCCGCGCTCATCGGCGCTGATGGCTTGGGCTCGGCGGTGCGCAAACAGCTTGTGGGTGAAGAAAAGACGGTTCCCATTGGCTATGTCGCCCATCGCACCATTGTGCCGATGGCGATGGCGCCCGAGCGCGTCCGCCACGACGATGTCATTCTTTGGGGCGGCCCGGGCTTTCACATCGTCCAGTATCCGCTGCGCGACAAAACCCTGTTCAACATTGTTGCGGTTTTTCGCACCGAAAATATCCATCAACGCGCCGACGAGGACGCCTATCGCGCGATCCTGATGAAAACCTATGCCGGGGCGCATCCCGCGATGCATGACATGCTTGCCATGATGGACCTCAAGCGCCGCTGGGTGATTGCCGATCGCGATCCCATTCGTCACTGGAGCTGCGGGCGGGTGACGCTGCTTGGCGACGCCGCGCATCCTACTCTGCAATCCTATGCGCAAGGCGCCTGCATGGCGATTGAGGACGCCGTGGTGCTGGCGCGCTGCATTGAACTCTCGAAGGGCGATTTTGTTGCCGCGTATCGTCGCTATGAGCAGGAGCGGGTGTTGCGCACGGCGCGCATCGTTCTGGATTCGCGCAAACTGTGGGAATTCTACCACCTTGGCGGCGTCGCGCGGGATGCGCGCAATCAGGCTGAAGCTGAAAAAACCGACGACGATATGTATCGTTGCGTCGCCTGGATTTACGACGGGGTGAAGTTGCCGACGGAACTGTAGCTTTCGCCCCGCCCTGCTTTCAAAGCACACGAAAAAATGGTCCCACTGCGCTTTTGCGCGTCCGGCGTTGGTTTCCGGTCGCCCTCAATTGAAATGGAGGGGCAGCGAGCTCTGTCCTGACAGCACTATCGCCATGTCCGGATCGACACGCGTTCCAGGAACGCCTGCGCCATTGCGGCGCGGGGATAACGCCATCCCGGTCGATACAATCGACCGGGATATAGCATTTTCAGGTATTTTGGAGAAATCTGGAGCGGGCGAAGGGATTCGAACCCTCGACCCCGACCTTGGCAAGGTCGTGCTCTACCACTGAGCTACACCCGCATCCCTGACAGAACGGCTGCGCCGCCCGTCGTGGGGCGCATATTGCGCATATCGATGACGATTGCAATAGTCTCTTTGCAGGCCTGGATGGAATGCGGCGAACGTCCTTTGCGGGCCAAATTCCGCCTGCCCAACCCGCCCAAATCTGATTTCATGCGCGCAAGCCTATGCTACTGTGCCCGGCAGGCAAACAAAGTCAAAGGGGATATGATGGCCGGACCGATGGAACCAGCGCAGACAAATGGACCGCAGGGCGGAGCAATCGTGATTGCGACGACATCCGCCAGTTTCCGCGAGGATGTCATTGCGCGCTCAGCCCGGCAGACTGTTCTGGTCGAATTCTGGTCGCCGCGCAACGCGCAAAGCAAGCAACTCGCGCCTCTTCTGCAAAAAGTCGCCGAACAGGCCGAAGGCAAGATCCGGCTGGCGCGGATGGATATCGACGCATATCCCGAAATTGCCGGGCAATTGGGAATTCAATCCGTTCCCGCAGTTGTCGCCTTCCAGAAGGGGCAGCCGCTCGATGGATTCAACGGCCTTTTGCCGGCGGGCCAGATCAGGGGCTTTGTCGAACGGTTGGTTGGGCCGATCGGCGGCGAAGGCGATCAATATGTCGCCGACGGGGACGCGCTGCTTGCTGCTGGCGAAGCTGAGGCGGCCGCTGAAGCTTTCACGGAAGCGCTGGGGTTCGATCCCGCCGACAAACGCGCCATCGCGGGTCTGGCCCGCGCGCAGCTCGCGCAGGGCGATCTGGCTGCAGCGGAGCACACTTTGGCGCAAGCGCAATCGGGCGATGACGCCAGCGGCCCATTGGCTGCGGCCAGAGCGGCGCTGGACCTCGCCCGCCAGGCGGAAAAGGTCGGCGATTTCAGCGCGCTGGAACGCCAGATTGAAGCTGACCCCGCCAATCATCAGGCGCGTTTCGATCTGGCTCTGGCGCTCAACGCCGCCGGCCAGCGCGATGCGGCGGCGGACGCCCTTCTGGCCATCATGAAACGCGACCGCGCGTGGAACGATGACGCCGCGCGCAAGCAATTGCTGCAATTGTTTGAGTCCTGGGGCCAGATGGAGCCGGAAACCAAGACCGCGCGGCGCAAACTCTCTGTGCTTCTATATTCCTGAACAATCGAAAAGAGGGGGCGGGTCATGCCAATCAATCGACGGTATGAAAATCTTGCCGAACTTCCGGCGGTTGCGCCGGTGTTTCCGCTGTCCGGGGTCCTCTTGTTGCCGCGAGGCGAATTGCCGCTGAATGTTTTCGAGCCGCGTTATGTCGCCATGATTGACGCGGCCATGAAAACCAATCGCCTGATCGGCATGGTTCAAATTGCAGGCAGTCAGGACCCGGGAGCCCGGAAGCCGGACCTCGCCAGAACCGGGTGCCTCGGACGCATCACCCAGCTTGGCGAGACCGGCGACGGGCGATATATCCTCAATCTCACAGGGATCGTCCGGTTTCGGATCCTTGAGGAATTGCCGGTCATGACGCCCTATCGCCAATGCCGGCTGGGTCTGGATGACTACGAGCGCGATCTCTCGCGCGACCCTACATTGAATTCGGTGAATCGGGCGGAATTGCTGCAATGCTTGCAAACCTATGCGGCGGCGAAGGATTTGAAAGTCGATTGGTCCGGCCTCAAGGACGCGCCGCCCGGCGCAGTGATCACCATGTTCTCGATGATGTTGCCGTTCGACGCCCTTGAAAAGCAGGCGCTGCTGGAAGCCGAAAGCATGGCTGACCGCGTGCGCCTGCTGATCGCCATGACGGACCCGGCGAAAGCGGCGAGCGACGACACGCCCAAGACGCTGCATTGACCGGGTCTGGCCATGAGCGCTGAAAATGACGAACACGATCAACCGCTTTGCGCGGCGGCGGCGTCTCCCAACGCGCCACTGAGAACGGACCGGCGACTGCTGGAGATTCTGGTGTGCCCGGTCTCGCGCGGACCGCTCGAATATGTCAGCAGCCGCAACCTTTTGATTTCGCGCTCAGCTGGCGTCGCCTATCCCATTCGGGAGGGAATCCCGATCATGATTCTGGACGAGGCGATCCCGCTGGATGTTGTGGAGTCGACCCGGTCGTGAACGGGCTATCGACAGTCTATTTTTTTGCGGCGGCCATGCCGAAATAAAGCGCTCCGCCAAGCCCGCCGACAATCGCTCCCAATGGCATGAACGTGAAAAACACGAGCATCCCGCTGTAACCTTCAAAGTCGCTGACATTGAAGACATTGGTGTAAGCGAGGCCAAGACCAACGCCGAGCGCAGCGCCCAATAGGGCGCCCAGAAACAATCCCGCAATCGCGGCAAGACACCCTTGCATTGGAACCGCCTTCGCCGGACGCCACAATCCGCCAGCGCCCGTCTGGTCGATCCAAATATTCCCAAAAACAGGGGGCGCCTAGTTCCGCCGGATGCAGAAAACGACCACCATCATGCAGCGCCGCGAGGCGGCAAGTCTCGCTCCCGCCAAATCCTCCGGCGCTTCTGTGCGCGGAGCGCTGGCGATGCTATAGGGGCGCCATTGCCGCGCCGGCAGCCGCTGGACCATCCACGTGAGAGACATGCCAATTTTTACCCGTCGATCCATTCTTGCCGCGATGGCCGCCTCTGGCGCTGCGCCCGCGCTCGCCCAGCAAGCCGCCGCGCCCGCCGAGGCCGCGGTCCTGTGGTCCTATAACGAGCTTGTCAAAAGGGCCGCGAACCTCGCCGCCGCGCCTTTTGACGACACAGTGGCGCCTTTGCCCGAAGCTTTGGCGAAGCTCGACTTCGACGCGTGGCGAGACATCAGGTTCCGGCCCGAAAAAGCCGCCATCGGCAAAGCCGGATCGCCGTTCACGCTGCAAACGTTCCACCTTGGCCATCTGTTCAAGCGCCCGATCAAAATCAACATCGTGCGCGACGGGCAGGTTTCGGCCTTTCCCTATTCGGCGGGGCTTTTCGACTATGGCAGGACAAAGTTCGACAAGCCGCTGCCGGCCGATCTGGGTTTTGCAGGCTTTCGCATCCACTATCCGCTCAATCATCCCAAATTCAACGACGAGTTGATTTCCTTCGTTGGTTCCAGCTATTTCCGCGTGCTGGGGCGGGGCCAGCAATACGGCCAGTCGGCGCGCGCCATTTCGGTCAATACGGGCCTACTGGACAATCATGAGGAATTTCCATTTTACCGCGAGTTCTGGATCGACCCGAATGGGGCGGACGGCGATCGCGTCATCATCGACGCATTGCTGGATTCGCCTTCGTTGACCGGCGCCTATCGATTTGAGGCGCATCCGGGCGAAAATACTTTCGTCGAGGTGACCGCCAATGTCTTCACGCGCTCGCCGCAGAACGGACTTGGCCTGGCGCCCCTGACATCGATGTTCTTCATGGGCGAGAATGACCGGCACTATAATGACCGCAATCACTATGATGATTTTCGGCCCGAAATGCATGATTCTGATGGTCTTCTGATGCGCACTTCCGCAGACGAATGGGTTTGGCGGCCCCTGAAAAATCCCTTCATCCAGAAGGTCAGCGCATTCAACGCGACCGACATCAAGGGTTATGGGCTGATGCAGCGCGATCGGGCGTTCGATCACTATCAGGATATCGAACTCGCGTATGAATCGCGACCCGCCTACTGGATCGAGCCGCGCGGCAAATGGGGCGAAGGCCATCTTGAACTGATCGAACTGGCCACAAAGGACGAGACGGCCGACAATGTCGTATTGTCGTGGCGACCCGGCGGCCCCACGCCGCTAGGCAAGCCGCTGGCATTTGGCTACCGTCTGACCGCCCTTCTCGAAGACGCGCAACTTTCTCCCGCCGGTCGGGCCGTCAACACATTCTCGGCCCCGGTGGGAGCGCTCGGCGCGGGCGAGGACACGGGGCCCGGAACCCGCCGCTTCATGGTCGATTTTGCGGGCGGCGATGTTGCTTTTTATCTGCCCCAACCCGGTCTTCTGGCCATCGACGCGAGCGTCTCCACCGGCAAGATCATTCGCGCTTTCCTGACGCCAAATCCAAGAATCCAGGGATTCCGCGCGACGCTTGATGTTCGTATCCCGCCAGGCGGCGCAACGGACATGCGCATGGCCCTGCGGGCCTATGGCCAGCCGTTGACGGAAACCTGGGTCTATACGTGGAATGACGAATAGGGGGCGGAGGCGTCGCGTCCGGATAGCCGGAGCCTAGACCCGCAGCCGACGCGTATTGGAGCCCGGCTCTGGCGCAACGCCCTCGCGCTTGACCGCAATCAGCGATTTTGTCAAACCAAAGACGATTTCGCTGTAAATCGCAGAGGATGCGAAAAGCGTCGCGAATTGCTTGCGATCCAGCAGATTATTCGATTGCACCATTCGCATTGCAGTGTCGACGTCGGGCGCCTTCGACCAGAAACCGAGCGACCTCGACATCACCAGTTGGTAGCGCCACTGCTCGGGAAGCCAGTGAAACAGTGGTGTCCTGTTGTGCGGCTCGACGGGAAAGCCCCAATAGGGCGTCTGAATGAAATGCGCCGGAGCTACCCGGCGCGCTTCATTGGCCATCGCCACCATATCCGGCCATCGTCCGACATGTTCAATGACGGAATTTGAATGCGCGATATCGAAAGACTGGTCCGCAATCTCGGTCAGCGAGCAGGCGTTGCCTGTTAAAATCCTGAACGAAGGCGTTTCCTGGGGCGACGTGGAACGTTCCTCGTCGGCGTAGGAAATATTGACGAGAGAGATCTCGATCCGTTCATCGGCGATCATGTCCGGGCCAAACGCCCGCCAATAGTCGGGAGCGCCGCCAATATCGATGATGCGGCAATGGCCTTTGCGCGCAAGAACCTCGTCTACCATGACACGGAAAAGCGCAAATCTGGCAGAGCGAAACCGGTTACGGGGATTGCCCGAGGCAAGATGATCGTCGGCTGGCGCGCTATGCCATTTTGGCAACTTGAGAAACCCCTCGACCATTCCGGCGCCCGCCTCCGACATATTGCGTCTTTAACCTGTGCGCGAATTCACACTGTAAAGTTCATTACGCAAAGATTCGAAATACCGTAGTGCAAGAAAAAGCAAGTAGTATCCAGCATTAGCGACGTTAAACGTCTAGACGACGGCTACGGCGAATGCAAGCGCAGGCGCTGTGACTCCAAAACGGGAACAAGCGGATTTTGCGCCCGACAGCGGCGGGCATGATCGCTGCGAATCACGCGCAAAGAGGACCAAACGGACCCGCCGCCCGTTCGATCTGAAGGCGCTTCCCCGCAGGATCGGAGAGCTGGCGCTGGAGACTGATTTTCTGGAAGGCCCCTGCATTGCTGGCCGGGACATTTCCCCCGCAACAACCCGTTGCCTTTGCGTGAAAACCCACTAGCATTCCTTCGTTCGCCGGTTGGGGCGGCAGGGGAGGATGGCATGACAATTGACCGGCGCGCGGCTGCGTCGCTTTTCGCGGCGGGCGTTCTGGCCTCTCTGACGCGGGCCATGGCGCAGCAGGCCTATCCGTCTTCAACCGTCACGATTGAATTGCCTCTGGCGCCCGGCACCGGCGGCGACGCGATGGTGCGCCTTTATGCGGACGCCTTGCAAAACGTGTTCGGCAAACCTTTCATCGTCAAGAACGCGCCGGGCGCAGCCCTGATGATTGCCGCGATCGATGTGTCGAAGGCCGCGCCCGATGGACTGACACTGGCCATGACCGTCAGTTCGACGCTCACAATCAATCCGACCATGTACAAGGTCATGCCCTACGATGCGTCGAAAGATTTCGCCCCTATTTCGCTCTATGTGAAATCGCCCTTCGCGCTTGTCGTGGGCGAGAACTCGCCGATCAAAACGGCGAAAGACTTCATTCGAATGGCCAGGGAGCAGCCGGGAAAACTGAATTTTGCATCGCTCGGCATCGGTACGATGCAGCATTTGTCGATGGAGCTTGTGATGGACCGGTTTGGCGTCAAGCTCAATCATGTGCCCTATCGGGCGACGCCCGAGCAGATGACCGATATCGCCGCCGGCAATGTCCAGATCGGCTTTGTTGAAGCCGCCGCGCCGCAGGGACTGATCAGGGATGGCAAGCTGCGTCCGCTCGCCGTCTCATCCGGCCAGCGGTTTACCATTTATCCGGACGTTCCCACAATGGCCGAAGCCTTCGATGCGCCGGGGCTTGAGGCGGTCTCATGGCATGTGCTGATGGCGCCAGCAGCTACGCCCAAAGCGATCATCCAAAGGCTGCATGATGCGATGCAGACAATCACCTCGACGCCAGACTTCAAGGCGAAGGCGTCGAATCTTGGGCTGTTGCCAATTGAATCGCCCGATCTTGAGGGCATCGCAAGCTTCGTCAAATCCGAACAGACGCGCTGGAGCGCGCTGCTCATCAAGATCGGCCTTGCCGGAACGCAGTGAGCGGCGACGAACGCAGGATTGAATTCATGGGGGACAGGATGGGCGTGAAATTCCAGCATCTTTTCGCCGCCGCCTGCATGGGGCTCTTGGCCGTTTTTGCCGCCGCGCAACCGGTCATGGCCGCAGATCGGGTCAACATTGCAATCTCCAATTCAACGGCTGATTTTGCCATCCTGATCGCCATGAAGCGTGGCTATTTCTCCGAAGAAGGGCTTGAGGCCAACCCCACCGTCTTCGATTCCGGCGGCAAGATGATGGCGCCACTTGGCGCGGGCGAGATCGATGTCGCCACCGGCTCGGCCAATGCCGCGCTTTACAATGCTGTCGCGCGCGGCATCGGTATCCGGATTGTGGCCGGCAACGGCAATGCGGCGCCCGGCTATGGCCACCAGATTCTCATCGTCCGCAAACAGCTTGTGGACAGTGGCCGTTACAAGACCATGGCTGATCTGAAAGGCATGAAGGTTGCGTTGCCAGGCGCTGGAACAGGCGCCACCTCAACGCTCAATCAGGGTCTGTTGAAAGCCGGCCTGACTTACCGGGATATCGAGCCTGTGTATCTGGCCTATCCCAACCATGTCACTGCGATCGCCAATGGCGCGATTGATGCGGCCTTTGCGACCGAGCCCTCGGCCACATACGCCGTCCAGCAGGGCTATGCTGTTCGCATCGCCAGCAGCGACACATTTTATCCGTGGTCCGATGCGACGCACATCATATTTTCCACGATCTTTTCAGGCAAAAATCCCGACGCCGGTCGCCGTTTCATGCGCGCCTTCATGAAAGCGATGCGCTTTTACGATGGCGCGCTGGCCGATGGCGGGTTGAAAGGCCCCAATGCAGACGCTGTCATCGATGTGCTCACCGAATTCACCGACTTGAAGGATCGCGCGTTGTACAAATCGATGAATACGCAGGGCGCCAATCCCGATGCCAAACTCAATCTCGACAGTCTGCGAACCGATTTTGCGTTTTTCAAACAACAGGGCTGGATTGAAGGCGATATTTCCGATCCGCTGAAGTCGGTTGATACGAGCTTTGCCGACAAGGCGCGGGCGGAACTGGCACCTTACGTCCGGAAATAGCCTACTCCGCCGGCGTGGCGTCCAGCCGGTCGAAATGCGTATCGTAACGCGATTCAAACGTCTGCAAATTCAAGCGCTCGCGGCGAATGTCAATCATCGGCTCGTTTTCGCGGGGATCGCGAATCACCGCCATCGGCTCCTCGCCGCGCTCGACCTTGTCCATCTCCTCATTCAACATGCGGTGATAGAGCAGCACGCCCTTGTCGCTGGCCGACAGATGTTCGTTCTCGCGGTCGCAGACAGGCCCCTGCATGACCCAGGCGACCATATCCTGCGCGGGGATATTGTCCGGCACGATCTTGCCTTCTTCGTTGAACAGCTTCGTGCGTTGCACGACAACCGGGCGCGGCGCGGCGCCTGGCGCGCGTTTGCGCGTGCGGTAGGCGAACTGGATCGTGTGCGTGTCATCGACCGGCACACGAAACTGCAGCGTTGGGCCGGCGGAGCTGCCGACCGCCAAAATGTTCGGAAACAGCAGCGGGTGGCCCGTCGTCCAGTCATCGACCGTTTCGGGTTCGCCTTCAAGCAGGCGGCGCTTCATGATGCCATAGGCGAAGCGGTCGAACTCGATCTTGATGTGTTTGGCGACCACCATCGCGGGCGGCTTGCCCTGCTTTTTCAAAGTGTAATTGCCAAGCGCGGCGTGCAGATATTCAAAATGCATGGGGTCGGCGGCGTTATCCATGCATTGCAGCCAGTTGCAGGGCAGGGCGTGAATCTCGACGATCACGTCGGAGCCCTCGCGCGCCAGCACGTCCCAGCGCGGCAGCAGCGGTTGGGGTTGCGGCCCCAGATAGGCGAACAGCAAGCCGCCCAATTCCTGCACCGGATAGGCCGTGATGCTGACCCGATCCTTGTGGGTCGAGCCCGGATTGATCCGGTCGTCAAACGGCATTTCCAGGCATTGCCCGGCCTTGTTGAACAGCCAGCCATGGTAAGGGCAGCGCAGCCCCTTTTCGTCCGGAATGCCATATTCCATATCGACCCGGCGATGCGGGCAGCGGTCTCCGATCAGGCCATATTCGCCGGATTCGGATCGGTAAAGCGTCAGGTTCTCGCCCAGGATGCGCACGCGGCGAACCGGCGTCTTGTCCAGTTCCGGCACGACGCCAACCGGGTGCCAATAGCGCCGCAGCAGCTTGCCCATGGGCGTTCCCGGGCCAACGCGGGTCAAACGCTCGTTCTGTTCTTTCGAGATCATTGGAATCTCCCTCCCGTACGATCGACCTATTTTCGAACGAAACGGCGTTTCGGGCAAGCCCTTCCTTTTGAAGCCGATCGTCTGGATTGTTCAGTTTCGGGAGGCGCTTTCTTTGGATTGGACCGCGAAATTCGGGGGCCCCCGCGCAAAAATTTTGCATCCAACAATCACTCCCCGAGTCCAACCAACGTCACCGGTTCGCGGCGCCTGACAAACTCAAGGACCAATGGCAGAAAAAATCGTTTGCTAAAATGCCCGAGCGGCGGGCCGGGTTCGAGATAAAAGCTCCCGGGGATTGCATCGCCATTGCATTCGTCAAGCACGATCCATTGCCGGAGCATTGGATCGAGACCGGCGCGCAGCTTCTCGGTTTCAGGAACCTCCACCGCCCAGCGTCCCATATCCGGCGCCTTGGTAGTGATCGGAAACAAGACCACAAGGTCGGCGCGGCCAGCGCGGGCAACACGGACAGCTAATGCCGACGGACGGTGTTTGCGGCCCTCGGTTTCTCCTTTTGCGGCCTCACGATTCCAAAGATAGGGATAGACAACAACGGCGCCGGACCGGATAGAATCGAAGTTCACGCCGTCCCGTCTTCGCCCGAATAGGCTTCCACCCCACGCTTGAAATCCGCGAACACATCGTCCGGCATTGTTTCAACATTGTAGGCTTTGCGCGGGTCGGCGCTCTTTAAAAGCCGTTGGTAATCCTCGATATTGAGCAGCACGAGGCGCGGTTTGTTGCGCTGTGTCAACGTGACGGGCCGGCGCAGGGCCTCGGCGATAATGTCGCCGGATTTGCGGCTAAGGTCGCTGGTGGAAAAGGTCATGGGCAATTCCTACTTTCGCTGTTATATACAGGAAATCCAGGAAACTGCAAGAATCAGCATTGCTTCCATCCAAAACACGCATCCGGCAAGTCCTTCCCTTTCGCGCAGCTTGCAAAACCCTGTCGCAGACGCCGGCATTCATAAATAGATGTGTAGAGGACAAATCGCCCTGACACGCGCCATTCGCGCTTCTGGACGACGACAGGCGAACCTCGTCGCGAAAAGCTGCGCTATACTCACCGGCGAATCGATGGACGCGCCGCACGGCGCTCCACGACCGGGACCCGGGATAAAGACCCATGCGATCAGCCCTCGAAAGTCTGCTGAAGGCCGCGCTTTTCCTCGGGCTCGGTCTTTTCATGGGGCTTTACCGGCTGCCGCCTTCGACCGATTTCGATGCGCTCATCCGCAAGGCGGAGCCGACGCCCGTGCCTGCGCCGCTGGTTCCTATCCGCTTTTATATGCAGCGGCTCAATCTCTTCAAGGCTTCGAGCGCGCGGGCGGATATTGTGCTGCTCGGAGACTCCCTCACCGAAGGCGGCCTGTGGGATGAATATCTGCAACGCCTGCCGCTGCTCAATCGGGGTATTTCGGGCGATCTCTCCGATGGCGTTCTGCAACGCCTGCTGGAGGTCATTGATCGCAAACCCAATGTCGTCAGTCTGCTGATCGGCGCCAACGATCTTCTGGCCGGCTTCGAAACCAGCCACACGCTCGGCAATATCAGGCAAATCGTCTCGAATCTGCACGAGGCTCATATTCGAACGATCCTGCATTCTGTGTCTTTCGCCAGTCCAGGATACAAGCCTGCGATCAATCCCGGGGTTGACGCGATCAACCCTGGAATCAGGGCGCTGGCGCAGGAAACGGCTTCAGATTTTCTCGACCTCAATGCGCTGACCGCGCTTGATGGGGCTCTTGATCCCTCGATGACCTACGATGGTCTTCATTTCAATCCCAAGGGTTATCTGGTCTGGTCGCAGGCGCTGCGCCCGAAGCTGGAGGCCGCCCGCGCGCAGCCCTTGCGCTGAGCGCGCTGATCGCCCATATGCGCGCCATTGTATGGAATGGATTGCCAGGGAGCCCGATATGGCTGATTTCAAACCGAGCGCCGCCAATCTGACCGGCGTCTGGCAAGGCCTTTACTCTTACGCAAACTCCGGCGAACATACGCCATTCACCGCGACGCTGCTGGAAACGGGAAGCCATGTTGGCGGCTCAACGCATGAGATCTGCCTTGTCGAAGGCCGGAGCCGCGCGACCCTTTTCGCCCTCGTCGACGGGATCAGGCGCGACCGGGCGGTCCATTTTGTCAAAACCTATGATGGCTCGGCAGGCTGGGATCATTCGGTCGCCTATGAGGGCGCGATCAATGAGGATGGCACGGAAATCCAGGGAAGCTGGCGCGTGCGCGGCGGCATGACCGGTCGCTTTTTGATGACGCGGCCAGCGGGCAAGGCGATAGCGGTCAAACGCAGGGCGATGGCGAAGGCTTGATCGCCAATTTGGGCGGACCGCGTGCATTGCCTTGAACTCAGCGCGCTGCATCCCCGATCAGCACGCTGGCGGCCTCCGCCAGGATCTGGTCCTGCGCCTCGCCGAACACTGATTCGCGGCCAATTTCCAGCATGACAGGCACGGCAAGGGGCGAAATCCGCTCCAGCGGCGCGTGGATCAGCTTGCCCTCGATTCGCGCCAGCATATCGGCAAGGCGGGCTAGGTCGAGCAGGCCGGTCATGGCGTCGGCGCGCGCCGCGCGCAGCAGGATGTGATCGGGCTGATGGCGGCGCAGCACGTCATACACAAGGTCGGTGGACATCGTGACCTGCCGTCCGGATTTTTCCTGTCCCGGAAAGCGCCTTTCGATCAGACCGGAAATGATTGCGCAATTGCGGAAGGTGCGCTTCATCAATGCGGACTCTTCCAGCCATTCCTCCAGATCGTCGCCCAGCATGTCGCGTGCGAAAAGCTGGCTCATGTCGGCCAGCGCCGGGTCCGCGAGCGACCAGACCGCCAGCGCATATTCATTGGCGACAAAACCCTGCGGCTTGAGGCCAAGCCGCTCCATGCGACGCGTCAGCAACATGCCGAGCGTCTGATGCGCGAGGCGGCCTTCAAAGGGATAACAAACCAGGAAAAAACGGGGACCGCGCGGAAACGTTTCGATCAGCAGACGGTCGGCCGGCGGCAACATGGATTTGTCGCGTTGCAGGGCGAGCCAGTCGCGCACCTGATCCGGCAATCGCAACCAGGTCTCCGGGTTCGAGATGATTTCACGCACGCGGGCCGCAAGATAGGTCGATAGCGGGAATTTTCCGCCGGCGTAGGAGGGCACATTGGGCGCGTCAGATTTTGCGCGCGCGACATGCGCCTCATTTTCAACGATGCCCACCAGCGCCAGAATCTCGCCGCCAAACAGGAAGGTGTCGCCGGGAGACAGCATCTCCAGAAAATATTCTTCGATCTGCCCGAGCACGCGGCCCCCGCGAGCAACGCGGCCCGTATAGGCGGGCGCAGGCCCGCCGGGCGCGAGATTTGCGGGATAGTTGATCAGGCGCGCGCCGCCGCGCGCCGCGCCTGGACGGGCCTTGGGCGCGTCGCCGCGCACAAGTCGCACCTTCAGCATTTCCTCTTCGACGATCGTGCCGACATTCATGCGGTAGGTCTGTGCGATTTTGGGATGCGCAATGCGCCAGCGCCCGTCCTGCATCCGCTTGATTCGCGCGAAGCGATCGTAGGTTTTAAGCGCATAGCCGCCGGTGGCGACAAATTCGAGCGCATCGTCGAAGTTATGCCGTGTGAGTTCCGCATAGGGCGCCGCGGTGGCGACTTCGGCGTAGAGCGCCTCTGCATCGAGCGGTCCTGCGCAGGCCATGCCCAGAATATGCTGGCAAAGCACATCGAGCCCGCCGTCGCGCTGGAGCTGCGTATCCTGCGCGCCAGCCGCCGCTGCGTCGATGGCCGCCCGGCATTCCAGAACCTCAAACCGGTTGGCGGGAACGAGAATGGCGCGCGAGGGCTCGTCAAGCCGGTGATTGGCGCGCCCCACGCGTTGCAGCAGCCGGCTTGAGCCTTTCGGCGCTCCGACATTGACAACAAGATCGACATCGCCCCAGTCGATGCCCAGATCGAGCGTCGATGTGCAGACAACCGCCTTCAGGCGGCCCCCGGTCATCGCCGCCTCCACCCTGCGGCGCTGGCTGGCGTCAAGCGATCCGTGATGCAGGGCTATGGCGAGATTGTCGTCATTGATTCGCCAGAGCTGCTGGAACACCGCCTCCGCCTGCGCCCGCGTATTGACAAATACCAGCGTGGTTTTCGCCTCTTTTATGAATCCGTAGATTTCATGGATGGCGTGAGCGCCGCCGTGCCCGGCCCACGGCAGCCTTTCCCGCGTGTCCAGCATCGAAATATCGGCAGGCGCGCCGGGCGCCGCCATCACGAGTTCAGCTTTGCCGCGCGCTACCAGCCAGCGACGGAGTTCATCGGGGTCGCGCACGGTCGCTGAAAGTCCAGTGAATGTGACGTCGGGGGCAAGCGTGCGCAGTCGCGCCAGCCCCAGCGCCAGGAGATCGCCGCGTTTGGATGACACAACGGAATGAAGTTCATCCAGAATGACGCGCTTCAGCGTTGCAAACAGGGACTTGGCGTCTGCGCTCGCCAGCAGCAGGGCAAGCTGCTCGGGCGTCGTCAGCAGGATATCGGGCGGATCGCGGCGCTGGCGCAGACGTTTGGAGGACGGAGTATCGCCGGTCCGCGTCTCGATGCGGATATCGAGGCCCATCTCGGCGACCGGATTTTCAAGATTGCGCGCGACATCGCTCGCCAGAGCTTTCAGCGGCGAGAGATAGAGCGTGTGCAAGCCCATCGCGCGCGCGCGGCGAGGCCGCGAGGAAAGTTCAGTGAGCGTGGGCAGAAACCCCGCCAGCGTCTTGCCTGCGCCCGTCGGCGCAATCAGCAGCGCGCTTCGCCCGGCCCGCGCATGGGCCAGCAATTCCAATTGATGCGCGCGTGGAGTCCACCCCCGCCTGGCGAACCAGTCGCGGAAAACAGGCGGGAGCGTCGATAGCGGGGCGGCTGGCGCCGGCACAGCCTAGCCGCCCCAATGCGGATCGGCCAGTACGTCCTGTGTGTGCTGCCCCAGCCCGGGCGCGGGGCGCGCGCTGGCCGCCGGCGCGCCATCGATCATGATAGCCGAACGCACGCCAAAAGTGACGCCAGCCGCAGCAAGCGGATTTTCAAGCTCAAGCCTCATGCCGCGCGCCAAAACCTGCGGATCGGCGAAAACATCGGCGACCGAGTTGATGGGGCCGGCGGGAACGCCGGCGAGATCGAGCAGCGGCAACAAATCAGCGCGGGCAAAGCGCCCGGTCAGCGGGTGCAGGTCGCTGGCCAGTTCAGCGCGCCGCGAAACCCGGTCCTTGTTCGCCGGATATTTTGCGGCCAATTCGGGCGCCCCAAGAATGTCGCAGAGTTTGCGAAATTGTCCATCGTTGCCGCAAGCAATGATAATATCGCCATCGCGGACCGGAAAGACATCGTAGGGCGCGAGATTGGGGTGGCCGTTGCCCATGCGTCCGCCCGGTTTGCCGGAGACAAAATAATTCATGGCCTGATAGCCGAGAACCGCGACCTGCGAATCCAGCAAAGCGCAATCGATATAAGCGCCCGCTCCGGTTGCCGCGCGCCGGATGAGCGCGGCCTGCACCGCATTGGCGGCATAAAGCCCGGTGAAAACATCGGCGATGGCGACGCCCGATTTGGTGGGCGGGCCATCGGGATGACCGGTGGCGTTCATGGCGCCGCCCATCCCCTGAATCAGAAAATCATAGCCCGCGCGCGCGGCATAGGGGCCATCCTGCCCAAAGCCGGTGATCGAGCAATAGATCAACTGCGGATTGATTTTCCTGAGCGGGGCGTAATCGAGACCGTATCTGGCGAGTCCGCCGACCTTGAAATTCTCGATCACCACATCGGCATGGGCCGCAAGCCGCTCGATCAGGGCGCGGCCTTCAGGCGTATCGAAGTCCGCCTCGATGCAGCGCTTGCCGCGATTGCACCCGTGAAAATAGGCGGCGCCGAGAGTGCCGCCATCCCTGGCCTCGACAAACGGCGGACCCCATTGCCGCGTGTCGTCGCCTGCTCCGGCGGGCTCAACCTTCACAACATCGGCGCCCAGATCGGCGAGCAATTGCCCGCACCAGGGCCCGGCCAGGATGCGGGCAAGCTCAAGCACGCGGATATTCTGGAGTGGCGGCGTTTGCATGATTAAAGTCCCGTTGATCTGTCCAGCGCTATAGCCGGTTGTCTGGCCCTGCAAGCGCCGGAGACCGCCGGTCACCATCACGTGAATGGATTGCAAAGTATTTCGGGCGTAAATGGCCGCTGTGCTGTTGATACCGGGGCATCATACATGACATTCCCATCGCAAGCGCGCAGCTGCGTCCTGGCCTGCGCCGCCGCCGGTTGCGCCTTTCTGCCAATCGCCGGGGCTTGGGCGCAAAGCGCTTCGCGAGTGATCGAGCTGTTCACAAGCCAGGGATGTTCCTCCTGCCCGCCTGCCGACCGGCTGGCTGAAAAGCTTTCAAGGGAGCCGGGAACAGTCGTGCTGTCGTTGCCCGTCGATTATTGGGATTATATCGGCTGGAAAGACACCTTCGCCACATCGGCCAATACAGCCCGGCAGAAAGCCTATGCGCTCGCGCGGGGCGACGGCAATGTCTATACGCCGCAAGCGGTGATCGATGGCCTGCGCCACGCTGTGGGCAGCGATCCTATCGAAATCGACGATGCGACAAAACTGGCGGCGCTGGACCCCGCCGCCATGAAGGTTTCGCTGACGACGCAGCGTGCGAATGGTCGCCTTGTCGCAGAGGTCGATGGCGGCCCCGCGAACGGGCCGAAATGGGGCGCCTTCTGGGTGTTTCATGTGACAAAATCCCGCACTGTCGCCATCGCACGCGGAGAAAACGCCGGCCACACTGTCACTTACACCAATATTGTGCGCAGCGTTGAGAAGGTCGGCAACTGGATGGGCCAGCCCGCCCGGTTTGAAATCGACGATACCGGGCTCAAGGGGCCAGATGCGGACGGCTATGTTCTGATTTTGCAGGCGAGCAGCGGCGATAAACCCGGCGCCATTCTCGCCGCCGTCAAGGGGCCGGGTCTCTGACAATCGGCACCCGCCCGCGCGGCGAATGCGCGCGTTCCCTGTTCGCTTTTTTGGGTGCAATGCGGTATGAATCTGCGTCTGGTTATTTTGCCAGGCGCACCTCCGGAGATTTTTCATGAGCCTGAAGTCCCGCAACGCTGTGGTTACCGGTTCAACGAGCGGCATTGGCCTTTGTATCGCGCGCGCGCTCGCCGCCGAAGGCGCCAACATATTGATCAACGGCTTTGGCGATCCTGCCGCCATCGAAACGGAACGCGCCAGGATTGAAGCGGATTTTGGCGTCAAATGCGTCTACGATGGCGCCGATATGTCCAAGCCCGCCGAAATTGCTGCGATGATCAAGAATGCCGAAACGAAACTCGGTTCGTGCGATATCCTGGTCAACAACGCAGTCATCCAGTTTGTTTCTCCGCTGGAAGATTTCCCTCTGGACAAATGGGACCAGATCATTGCGATCAACCTGTCATCGGCTTTCCACGCGATCCGCGCCGCGATTCCCGGTATGAAGGCGCGCAAATGGGGCCGCATTGTCAACACAGCTTCGGCGCATTCGAAAGTCGCCTCACCCTTCAAGTCGGCCTATGTCACCGCCAAACACGGCCTTGATGGACTCAGCAAAACGGCGGCGCTGGAACTCGCAACCTTTGGCGCGACTTCGAACTGCATTTCGCCGGGCTATGTCTGGACGCCTCTGGTCGAGCACCAGATTCCAGAGACAATGGCGGCGCGCAATATGACCAAGGAGCAGGTCATCAATGACGTCCTTCTGCACGCCCAGCCGACAAAAGAGTTCGTGACGGTCGAACAGGTTGCAGCGCTCGCTGTATTCCTGTGCTCGGACGCCGCTGCACAGATCACGGGCGCCAACATATCCATCGATGGCGGCTGGACTGCCGAATAATGGCGAAATCTGCGATCGATTGGGACGGCAAGAAGAAGATCAATCTTGCCCTGCAAGGCGGAGGCGCGCATGGCGCCTTCACATGGGGGGTGCTGGATTGCATTCTTGAAGATGGGCGCCTCGACATTGAAGCGATTTCCGGCGCCAGCGCCGGCGCGATGAATGCGGTTGTTTACGCCCAGGGTTATCTTGAAAATGGCCGCGCGGGCGCGCGCAAATGTCTCGCCGCCTTCTGGAAGGCTGTGAGCGACGCAGGCTCGATGTCCAGCGGCGCGTCGTCGGCATTCGACGCCATGTTCAAGCCCTTCGGCTTCGATCAATGGCCTGCGCAGTGGTGGATGGATACGGTGACGCATTACGCATCGCCCTATGAACTCAATCCGCTCGGCCTCAATCCACTGCGCGATTTGCTGGGGCGAACGATCGATTTCGAAAAGGTGCGGGCCTGCCAGCACATTCAGATTTTCGTTTCCGCAACCAATGTCCATACGGGCAAGATCGCCCTGTTCGAACGCAAAGACCTGACCATCGACCATGTGATGGCGAGCGCTTGTCTGCCGACTGTGTTTCAGGCGGTTGAAATCGATGGCGTGCCGCATTGGGATGGCGGCTATATGGGCAATCCCGCCCTCTTTCCTTTGCTTTACAACGGGGCGTGTCCTGACACGATGATTGTCGAAATCAATCCGATCGAACGCATGGAAACGCCCAAAACCGCCCCGGAAATCCAGAATCGTCTGAACGAGATTACTTTCAATGGCGCCTTGTTGCGCGAATTGCGCGCGATCGAATTTGTGCAACGTCTGATCGATCAGAGGAAGATAGGCCCGCCGGATTACAACAGGCCTTTCATTCATCGCGTCGATGGCGGCGAACCGATGAAAACATTTTCGGCGGCGTCAAAAATGGACGCATCATGGGACAAGCTGACAGCGATGCGCGATATTGGCCGGGCGGCTGCGTTAGTCTGGATTGACACGCATTATGACGATATTGGCGTCCGGGATACGCTCGATTTGCGCGGTGCGTTTTCGTGAGCGGGAACGCGGCGCCGCGTCGTCGCGCTGCCAGTTGAACTCGCTTTCATCGGCGCCAACAGGCGCGGCCTGGCTCACGCGCCGGTAACCGATCGCTGCGTTGCGATTACGAAGCCTTGCCCTCGATTTCCGCAACGGCCCTGCGCAATATTTCCGCCACGCGCTTTTGCTCTTCGGCTGGCGCCCTTCTTTTGCTGTGCATAGTCTGCCTCAGGGCCCGCCGGGCCTGGCGCAATTCGGATGTGTCCCCGTCATCGTCCTCCTGTCCGGCGAAAGCGCGTCGAACGTCGCCCATACGCTGCCCGATACGCGTCAATTGAGCGAAAATTGCTTCCGCTTCGGCGCGGCGCCGATCGAGCTGGGCAAGGCCCTCGACTGTGGGCCGGTAGAGCTTTTTGGCGCCTTCGACTTCAACAGCGGCATGGCCGATTTCTTCCAGATAGGTCAGCGCCGGGTAAATCATGCCGGGGCTTGGGACGTAAAAACCTCCGGACCGTTCCTCCAGCGTCTTGATCAGCTCATAGCCGTGGCTGGGCTTTTCGGCCAGCAGCGCCAGAACCAGCAATTGCAGGTCCTGTCCCGCGAGCTTTCGACCCATCCGGAAGCCCGAACCATCCCGGCCCTCGCTGTCTGAAAAGCCGCCCATGAATTTCGCCAGTCCAGATCGCCGTCCGAGTTTGCCAGCGAGGTGGAAGGCTTTGTGCGCGCCATGGTGTGCGTGGCGCCCGCTGTTGTGCATATGAAACATCTATAACCCTATTAAATCGTAAGATATGTCTTACGATTTAAGTTTTAAAACATATCTTACGATATGTCAAGCCCTCGCGTAGCGGCGTCGCCCGCTGTGCTTGATTCATTTTTAGTTTTTTATTTCATAGGCTTAGCCTGATTATGCCAGCACAAAATGAGCAATTGCGGCGTAAAACTGCCAAACATCAGCCGATCACTTCCCCGGCGCCGGCCTGGCTCCGGCGGCGGGGTTGGCGCCCGTGCCGACAAGCAGATATCGCGGCGCCAGCAGCATGATGGCGGCGCCCGCGATCACTGAACATCCCACCACAATCATCGGCGCCGTAAATCCGCCTGTGGAATCCCTGAGAGCGCCAATAATGGCGGGCGCAATGCCTGCGCCAATCATTCCGGCGGTGTTCATGAACGCAATCCCGGTGGCGTGCGCCGGGCGCGGCAGCACCGAGGACGGCATGGTGAAGAATAGCGACCACACCGGCAGGGTGAACAATTGCGCCGCCACCAGCCCGGCGTATTGCGTCCCGGCGGATGGCGCGAGAGCCGCGAGCAACCAGCCGCAACCGCCAAGCGCCATCGGGATGATCACGCTCCAGTAGCGCTCCTTGGTCCTGTCCGACCAGGCGGACCACAAAGGAATGGCGGCAATGGCGAGCAGATACGGGCCCGCCGACAACAGGCCTGTCATCCAGTAGGGCTGATCGGGACTGCTGATGGCGCGCACAATTTGCGGCGTCCAGTAGCCGCCCGAACTGAAATTGCCGATGAGTGTGAAATAGGCGGCTGAAATCAGCAGCATGTTGCGACTGAAGAGCATCGAGGCGATCGAACCCTTCTGAAACGCGACGGATGTCTCGCGCGCCTCGGCGTCGCGCTGCACAGCGCCCGCGATGACTTCGCGTTCGCGCGGACTGAGCCAGCTTGCAGAGCCCGGCTTATCGGAGAGATAGAACAGGATGATCGCGCCGAGCAGGATCGCAGGCAGGCCCTCGATGATGAACAGCCAGCGCCAGCCCGAGACGCCAAAAAGTCCGTCCATGCTCAGGATGGCGCCCGAGATGATCGAGCCGCCTGCGATGGCGATGGGCTGGGCAATCATGAAACCCGCCTGCGCCCGGGCGCGGTAATATTGCGGGTACCAATAGGTCAGGTAGAGCACGAGGCCGGGAATGAAACCGGCCTCGGCTGCGCCGACAAGACCGCGCAGCGTCAGCAGGCTCGCGGGGCCCATGGCCAGCGAACAGGCCGCCGAGGCGATACCCCAGGTGATCATGATGCGCGCCAGCCCGAGCCGGGCGCCAAACCTTTGCAGCGCAAGATTGCTGGGAATTTCCAGGATTGCATAGAAGAAAGAAAATACGGAAACGGATATGCCGAACACAGAAGCGGAAACGCCGAGCTCCCGGCCCATGGTGAGTTGGGCGAAGCCGACATTCGTGCGGTCGAGATAATTGACAATGGCCAGCAGCAGAATGAACCAGAGGATGCGGCGCGAGACCTTGCCAAAGGCCGCTTCCTCCTCTGGCGAAAACGTATCCGGATCGGCCATTGCTCCCTCCCATTTTATATCGGCGGAGAGTAGGCGTATTCTTCACGCGCAAGCAAGCGTGAAACCGCGGATTCCGCTATTGCGGCGCGCCATTCACAGGAACCCATTTTTGCAGGCGTTTCCCGGTATCGACTTCGGTCGTGTAGACATTCCCCGCCTTGTCGACAGCCACCGTATGCACCCAATGGAATTCGCCCGCCATGCGTCCCTGATGGCCGAAGGTTGACAGCACCTCGCCATCCGCGCGCCGCAGCACATGCATTTGATTGTTGGTGCCATCGACCATGATCAAATAGGTCTGGTTGGCGTCAGGCCAGAAATTGACATCCCATGTCGAGCCGGATTTGCGCGTTTCGGGATCGTAGACGAACTGCTTCACAAAGGCTCCATCCTTGTGAAACACCTGAATGCGGTTGTTGACGCGGTCGCAGACATAGACCAGCCCATCATTGGCGATCTTGACGCAATGCACGGGATTGGCGAATTGCGGGTCGTCGGGCCTGTAGCCCGCAGGCGTATTGTCTGTCGGCGGATTGCCATAGGCGCCCCACAGGCGCTTCAGTGCGCCGGTGTCGCGATCGAGCACGATGATGCGATGGTTGCCGTATCCATCGGCAAAATAAATTTCATTGACGGCGGGATCGACGGCAAAATCCGCGACCTGACCAAATTGCGTGGGATCGAGCGAGCCCTTGTTCGGCCCGGAATGGCCAAATTGCTTGATGAACTTTCCATCGCGCGTAAAGCGCAAAACCATGCCGTCCGTGGCGCCATTGCCGGCGAGCCAGACCGTATCCTTGTCATCGACGAGGATGCCATGCTCCTGCTTCGGCCATTCATAGCCCTCGCCCGGGCCGCCCCAGGCCTGCACGACATTGCCCTCCTGATCGAATTCAATGACTGGCGGCGCGGGCACGCAGCATTTGGATGTTCTGGGCGAGGTGAAGGCGCCCTTTTCATCGAGCGTCAGCGAATTGGGACGCTGGATGACCCAGATATGCCCCTTGGCGTCGATCGTGACGCTCGAGACCTGCCCGAATATCCAGTTGTTCGGCAGCGGCTTTGGCCAGAATGGGTCGACCTTGAAGGCCGGACCTTCGGCGCGGGCGGCGCCAGCGAGACCCAGCGTCAGGGTTGCAATTATGGCGAGCGCAATGGATTTGAGACGCATCGGCGATTCCTCCGCAAATTGTTGGGAGCAATCTAGCGCGAGTTTGGCCAGACGCAAACGGGACACAGATTTGCAACCCTCAATGCAGCCCCAGCCCGCCCGCCATTTGCAATACCGACAGTGCGATTTCGATGACAATCAGCGCGACGATGGTGATTTCGAGCCGCGTTGACCGGTCGGCGTCGATGACATCGGTGATGGCGCGCGTCGTTTCGACAATCACATCGAGTTTGCGTTTCAGCGCATCGCCGCGCTCGCGCAATTCATATTCATCGTCGAGCCGCGCAAACAGCCGTTCGAGATCGGGCCTGTCCCACAGGACATCGGGCTTTTCATCGACCGCGATACGGCCGGACACCCGGTGCTGCGCCAGCAGCGCCTGACCGATCAGCTTCAGCATGGCGCGCCGCCTGCCGGGCGGCCTGCCGGTCGCCGCCAGATTGGCGGCAAAGGGCTCGATCACATCGAAGACCGCGTTGACCTCGCGTTCATCGCGACCGAGCGCCACTGTTTTGGCAAGCGCATCGGATATGACCAGCAGGCGCTGGGGCGAGAGATCTGGGACCTGAATGGGCCCGCCCGGCGCGACGCGGTCCTCGAAGGTCTCAAAGACCTCAAGCGCCGCCGTCTCGTCATCCAGGCGGTCGCGTTTGCCGGCGATGCGTAAATCCAGCAGCCGGAGGATTTCCTCTTCTTCCAGCGGCGACAGATCGATAAAAACAGCGACGCCAAAGCGGTAAATGGCGACAAATCCATGCGCGCCCGTGCGGAACGCCAGCGGATTGGTCGAAATAATATCGGGTCGCTCAAGTCCTGCTGCGGCAATGCGCGCGCCCAGCAGCAAAGCCCGCGCCGTAACGCGGCGAGCGCCCGGCGGAGACGGAATTTTGTCGGAAGGCATCTGGGTGAGAAACCGCTGTCAGGAGAAAGGCGGCCTGATGTTACCACGCGATCTCTCAGCCGTCGCCCTCGCGGCGCGCCAATCACCCGCTCTTGCGGGGCTCGCCGATCCGTTTCAGCAAGGCGATCGCCGGTTTGACATTCTTGTCGTTGCGGACTTTCAGCGTCTTTATGGCCAGTTCGCTGCGCGCCAGAGCGGCGCGCGCGCGCAGGCGCGAGCCCATTTTTTCGCCGGTCTCGATGATATCGTTGCGCATCTGATCGCGTCGCGCCTTGATCTTTCCGATCAGTTTTTCGCGCGGGCTGCGGTGGGCGACGGGCTCGGCGCAAGTGCGATAGACCCAGACGCGCGCCGGGGGCAGGTTCAGCCAGACCGGCGGCGAGGCTTCGCCGGCAAAATTCTCCGGCAAACCATGTCGCCCGCGCAGCGGCAATGGCGACACCATGCCATAGGTGAATTGCACAAACCGTCCTTCCGGCTTCATCATCGCGAAAGCCTGATGGATGAGTTCCAGGCGCTGGCGTTCCGGGCAGTTCAGCAGCGGCAGACTTGAAACGACCGAATCGACCGGACCGCGAACCAGCCCGGCGAGCGTTTTGGGAAGGTCGTAGGCGTCGCCCTGCACGACCTGACACTCTGGAAAGCGGCGGCGAAGCAGTCGGCAAAACGCCGCGTCATATTCGACCAGAACCAGACGTTCTGGCGCAACGCCGCGCTGCAGCAGCGCTTGGGTGACAGGCCCGGTGCCCGGGCCCAGTTCAACAACAGGCCCCTCCCCTTGCGGATCGATGTAACGCGCCATCATGCGGGCGAGAAAACGCCCCGACGGCGACACCGCGCCCGTCCGCAGCGGGTTCTCGAACCAGGCTTTGAAAAACCGGGCCTCGTCGCCGAGCCCCTTGTTCATTGCGCCGCGGGTTCTGTCCTGGGGGTCGGAGTCCCCGAATGGGTTACGCAAGCCAGACATCCTCCCACCCGACAACCACAGGGCGAAATCATTGGTCGCCTAAAATTTCGTCACCGTCAAGGAAATGTCATAGTCGGCGGCGCGACGGCAGATGAAGACAATCGGAAGCAACATTCATGCGCCGCCGATATTATCGAAAAACTCTTTCATTCTGGAAAAGAATCCATGTGATTCCGGATGGGTCTTCGTTGACGATTCGGACTCAAATTCCGCCAGCAATTCGCGCTGTCGCCGCGTCAGATTTTGCGGCGTTTCCACCCGCACCTGAATGTAGAGTTCCCCCAGATCCCGCGACCGAAGAACCGGCATTCCCTTGCCGCGCAGGCGGAACTGTTTACCCGATTGCGAGCCCTCGGGAACCTTGACCGCCACCTCTTCGCCATCGAGCGTGCGCACCTTGAATTCCCCGCCCAACGCCGCAGCCACCATGGAGATCGGCGCCTGACAATAAAGGTCCGCGCCATCGCGCTGGAAGAACGGGTGCGGTTTGATCGAAAGAAAAATGTAGAGGTCGCCAGGCGGTCCGCCGCGTGTTCCCGCTTCCCCCTCGCCAGTCAGGCGAATGCGGGTCCCTTCTTCCACGCCTGCTGGAATATTGACCGACAGGCTGCGTTCGCGCGTCACGCGGCCGGCGCCTGCGCAAATTGTGCAAGGGTTGTCGATCACTTCGCCACGGCCCTGACAGGTGTGACAGGTGCGTTCGATCGCGAAAAAGCCCTGCTGCGCGCGGATGCGCCCCTGCCCCTTGCAGGTCCCGCAGGTTCGTGGTTTCGAACCGGCATTGGCTCCCGATCCCGCGCAGGCCTCGCAAGTCACGGTTGTGGGGGTCTTGATCGAGGCGTTCTTGCCCCGATAGGCCTCTTCCAGTGTGATTTCCATATTGTAGCGCAGATCCGAGCCCCGCTCGCGCCCGCCCGACGCGCGTTGCCTGCCGCCGCCAAGACCGCCAAACAGGTCGTCGAAAATATCGGCCATCGAAGAAGCGAAGCCCTCTGCGCCAAAACCGGCGCCGCCGCCGCCCTGCTCAAAGGCGGCATGGCCAAAGCGGTCATAGGCGGCGCGCTTCTGCCCGTCCGACAGGCATTGATAGGCTTCATTCAGCTCCTTGAACTTGAGTTCGGCTTCCTTGTCGCCCGGATTGCGATCGGGATGATGCAGCATGGCCGCCTTGCGAAAGGCCGCTTTCATCTCCGCTTCGGAGGCGCTCTTCACAACGCCA
The DNA here is from genome assembly GCA_903931945.1 of uncultured Hyphomicrobiales bacterium. Classification (GTDB taxonomy): domain Bacteria; phylum Pseudomonadota; class Alphaproteobacteria; order Rhizobiales; family Beijerinckiaceae; genus Terripilifer. The sequence continues at coordinate 70,280 of CAIZEI010000171.1, forward strand.
AGAATTTCGTAATAGTCGCGTTTGGACATGTCAGATGCTGCTCTTTAAGTCGCCACTGCCGGACGCGGACGCTTTCCGCTCGATAGCGTCTATGATCGACGGCAGCAAACGCGCCAATTCAGGAAGCGAATCGTGCGCCGTACCCCCGACAGCTTCCAGATTGAGCTTATGGTGGCCATGGGCGATTCGATTGCGCATGTTTCGCATGTCGTGCCAAGGTAGATTGGCGAACTCCTTAACGAATTCGGCGTGTTTGCGACTCAACACGACGGCGATTTCGCCAATCACCCTGATGTTGAGTACGACAGCCTGTTGCGTTCGCTTATCCGCAATGAAATCTGCTTTTTCGTAACCTTCCACATATCTGCAGCCGAGACGCGCAGCCTCCAGAATTTGATCAAGCAGAGCCAGTTCTCGGTGCTCGATCATACCGGGATCGCCTCCGACAAAACACGGTCGCGAAATCGAAGGGGTAATTCCTCGGGTGTATGCAGCCCGACTTCGACGTCAAGCAGTTGAACCAAATCCTCATACAAACCTCCAAGATCCAACAACGTGGCGCCGGGCAACGCGTCGACCAGCAAATCCAGATCGCTGTCTTCCCCGTCTTCGCCACGCAACACGGATCCGAAAACGCGCGGGTTTTCCGCACGGCGCTGGACGGCGGCCCGGATTTCCTCGCGATGTAGATCGAGTGCGATGGAGGGTCTCATGAATCTTGCGGCCTCGACGCTTAGCGCGCCTTTGAAAAACACCTGCGTTTCATATTCATATCGCGACGCCCCCGTAAAGAGCCGAAGCCCCTTGACCGGCAGATTCGTCCGCCGCAAGCGGGCGCGGAAAACCAAAGGTTTCGCACCACCGTTCAAATAAAACCGGCTCCCCCGGTGGTCCAGGGGAGCCGCAACTTCGAAGTCGGCTCCCGGAGCCAAGCCTGATTACTTCTTCTTGTCGTCGTGGACTTCCTTGAATTCCGCGTCGACCACGTCTTCCTTCGGCGCGTCGTGGTGGCCTTCGCCCCCAGCCTCGCCGCCCGCCGCCTGCTGCGCCTTGTACATCGCCTCGCCGAGCTTCATCTGGGCCTGCGCCAGTTCATTGGTCTGGGCCTTGATGTGCTCGAGGTCGCTACCCTCAAGCGCGGTCTTCAGACTGGCGATTGCCGCCTCGACCGCCGATTTGTCGGCCTGCGAAATCTTCTCGCCGAACTCCTTGATGGATTTCTCGGCTGAATGGATCATCGCCTCGCCCTGGTTCTTGGCGTCGACTGATTCGCGGCGCGCCTTGTCCTCGGCGGCGTGCAACTCCGCGTCCTTGACCATCTTCTGGATGTCCGCCTCGGACAACCCGCCAGACGCCTGGATACGGATCTGCTGTTCCTTATTTGTGGCCTTGTCCTTCGCGGTCACGTTGACGATGCCGTTGGCGTCAATGTCGAAGGTCACTTCCACCTGCGGCATTCCGCGCGGCGCAGGCGGCAATCCGACCAGATCGAACTGGCCGAGCGCCTTGTTGTCCTGCGCCATTTCGCGTTCGCCCTGGAAGACGCGAATGGTCACAGCGGTCTGATTGTCCTCGGCGGTTGAGAAAACCTGGCTCTTCTTCGTCGGGATCGTTGTGTTGCGGTCGATCAACCGTGTGAACACGCCGCCCAGCGTCTCGATGCCAAGCGACAGAGGCGTCACGTCGAGCAGAAGCACGTCCTTCACGTCGCCCTGCAGAACGCCGGCCTGCACCGCCGCGCCGATGGCGACGACTTCGTCAGGATTGACGCCCTTGTGGGGCTCCTTGCCGAAGAACTGTTTCACGATTTCCTGCACCTTGGGCATGCGCGTCATGCCGCCGACCAGGACAACTTCGTTGATCTCGCCCGCCGTCAGGCCAGCGTCCTTGAGCGCCTTGCGGCAGGGCTCAACCGTGCGCTGGATGAGATCGTCGACCAGCGCCTCGAATTTCGCGCGGGTCAGTTTCAGCGTCAGATGTTTCGGTCCGGACGCGTCAGCTGTAATGTAGGGCAGATTGATTTCCGTCTGTGCGGCTGAAGACAGTTCGATCTTGGCCTTTTCAGCGGCCTCTTTCAGGCGCTGGAGGGCCAGTTTGTCCTTCTTCAGGTCAATGCCCTGTTCTTTCTTGAACTCATCGGCGAGATATTCAACCAGGCGCATGTCGAAATCTTCACCGCCGAGGAACGTATCGCCGTTCGTGGATTTCACCTCGAACACGCCATCGCCGATCTCAAGGATCGATACGTCGAACGTGCCGCCGCCAAGATCATAGACTGCAATTGTGCCGGCGCCCTTTTTGTCGAGGCCATAGGCGAGCGCTGCAGCTGTTGGCTCATTGATGATACGCAACACTTCAAGGCCTGCGATCTTGCCGGCGTCCTTGGTCGCCTGACGCTGGGCGTCGTTGAAATAGGCTGGAACGGTGATGACGGCCTGAGTGACGGTCTGACCAAGATGAGCTTCAGCCGTTTCCTTCATCTTCTGAAGGGTGAAAGCGGAAATCTGCGAGGGCGAATATTGTTTGCCGTCGGCCGCGACCCAGGCGTCGCCATTGCTGGCCTTGACGATCTTGTACGGCACCAGACCCATGTCCTTCTGGGTCATGGGATCGTTGAAGGGCCTGCCGATCAGGCGCTTGATCGCGAAAAAGGTGCGCTCGGGATTGGTCACCGCCTGACGCTTGGCGGGCTGGCCGACCAGCCGCTCGCCATCGTCGGTGAAGGCGACGATCGACGGGGTGGTGCGGGCGCCTTCGGAATTCTCGATGACCTTGGGCGTGGTTCCTTCCATCACCGCAACGCAGGAATTGGTGGTGCCAAGGTCGATGCCGATTACTTTTGCCATATTCTTTCCTTTCGATACGCAGGACCGCCGGACCCCGGAGCGGTCTGGCCTTGGGCGGCGGCGCGGATGCTTCCGTCTGGAGGTCCTTGCCGCCGGGTCCCCGTTGCCGCTGAGATTGGTATTGGAGTCGCAAACCGCAAGGGTTCGCGTAAGCGTTGCCGCTATATAGGTTTGCAATCCTTATGAGGCAAGGCGTATGGCGGCGGCAATCGCCTTCCCGAAAACATCATCGCGAGCCCCGACGGGCGGGCGCATACCCCTCCGGCTCGTCTGAATTTCCAGAACGGAATTCCGCCTGCCATCAAGCTCTATTCGTTCGAAGCGTGGCGTCTTGCAACATCCGGCGCGCGCGCCTACGAATCGCGGGAGCGATTCTGTCTGATTTCGGGAATGGCCCTGGCGGCGGAATGAAAATGCGGCGACTTCATGCTTTGACCTTGCTTTTTCTGGCCTCTGCGGCGGCGGGGCCAGCGTTTGGCCAGCTGGTGCTGCCGGGCGCCTTGCCGCCATCGACGCCCTCCAGTTTCGGGCCGGCAAGCGGCGGCAACGGTTCGCCGGCGCCTGGTCAGGCCGCTCCCGCGCCGAAACCCGCGATCCAGAAATCGCCTCCGGAAGAATCGGTGTTCGGTCGTTCGTTGTCGCTGAATGGCGCTTCGGGCGCATTAACTGTTGAAAAGACCGCCGCCGGCGCCCAGATCGGCCATCTCGTCTTGCCGGGTTTTCTGTTGTCCCGCCCGGCTGAAGCGTGCCGGGTTGAGGTTGCGGGCGGCAATATCAGTTTGCATCCGGCGGTCCGGCACGAAGGGCTTGTCAGCTATGATGTGGAGCTGGAAAGCTGTCCGTTCGCCATTGATATTCTGGATAGCGCCGCGTTGGCGCGGGGCAAGGTCTGCGATTTCACCGCCGCTGACTGCCGTGTCGATCCTGCCGGGGTCTGGGGACCGGCGCCGTCCCAGCTTAGCCCGGCGGACGATAAGAACATCGAGCATATGCGCTCGGAATCAGAAACCGAAGCGCGCGCCCTGTTCCGGGCGCTGCTGGAGGCGAACAAACAAAACCGCTCGCGAATCAAGGAATTGGCCCGCGATCAGGCGGGCTTTTCATCGGCGCGGGCGGAAATATGTCGCGATTTTGCGGGCGAAGACAAACACGGCTTCTGCGCCTCGCGAATCACGCAGGCGCGGGCTGTTGCGCTCTCAACCCAATTGCATGGGCCTTCGGCAGAGGGGGGGCTGTTGTCGCAAAGAAGAAGCGCCCGCCCAAACCGCGTCCTGCGCCCGGGCTGACGCCGCCGTTGCAATAACGGCGGCGCAGCTCGCATCGTTCATATAGATCAGGGCTTGACGAACAGCCCGACCATGCCCGCAGCGGCCTTGCTGTGGCCGGGCAATTTCGCCCACATTTCCGGGATCGTCATGCCCGGCTCAAACGCCTTCGGATCGAAGTCGGTGGCGATGATTACGAACGTATAGTGATGCGGCGTGCCGGGCGGCGTGCAGGGGCCGGAATAATGGCCAACGCCCTGCGTGCTCTTGCCGCCGACATAATTGGGGCCGTCATTGGTGGTCTCGCCTTCGGCAAAGGAAGTGACGCTGGCCGGAATGCCATAGGCCAGCCAGTGATGCACGCCCGCGCCGCCGCGGCCTTCGGGATCGATCATGGTCATCACGAAGCTCTTGGTGTCGGCGGGAGCGCCGGTCCAGGTAAATTGTGGCGAGACGTTTTCACCAACGCAGTTCGCATTGCCAGCCGTATTGTTGGCGACCTTTTTGGGCATCATCTGCCCATCCTTGAAGGTGGTTGAGGTGAGCGTGAAGGGCGCGGCGCCCTGTGCGCTTGCGCCCGCTGACATCAGCGCCATCGCGCCTCCGGCCAGCAACAACGCAGCAAGCTGTTTGAATCCCATAACGTTTCCCCCTTATTTCAGTTTGCTTTGGGCGCGGTGTGTCCACGCGCGGGAAATCATCTAACGGCGCGGCGTTTTGCGCAAGCGATTTGTGGAACTCCGGGGCGCAGGCGACCGAAGCTCAATCCATTGTACCGCGCTTGCCCGCCTCCCAGCCGATAATCGCCTGTTTGCGCGTCAGGCCCCAGTGATAGCCTGTCAGCGCTCCGGAGCCGCCGAGCACCCGGTGGCAGGGCACGACAAAGGAAATCGGATTGCGACCGACTGCCGCGCCAACCGCACGGGCGGCTTTGGGTTTCCCGATGGCGCCGGCAATAGTCCCATAGGTTGTCGCGCCGCCGAGTGGAATTCGCAGGAGCGTTTTCCAGACGCCAACCTCAAAATCCGTGCCGATGAGAACGATGCGCAAGGGATGGTCCGGTCGCCAGCGCTCGGGATCGAAAGCGCGGGCGACATAGGGCGCGGTAGCGGCGTCATCGCGGATGAATCGGGCCTGCGGCCATCGCCGGACCATATCGGCAAGGGCGCCCTCGCGCCCCTCGGCGGTTTTGGCGCCGTCGTCACTTCCCGCGTCCACCCAGCCAAGGCCTGCGAGCCCGCGCGGCGCCGCCACCACAATGGCCTCGCCAAACGGCGAAGGGTGGAAGCCGTAGCTCATCGTTAAACCACAGCCGCCGGCCTTGAATTCTCCCGGGGTCATCGCCTCATGTGTGACGAACAGGTCGTGCAGGCGTCCCGGCCCGGAAAAACCCACTTCCAGCGAGGCGTCGAGCACGGACGCCTTGCTGCGCAAGAGCTCCCGGGCGCGCTCAAGGGTCAGCGCCTGGATGAAAGCCTTGGGCGGCAGGCCCGCCCAGCGCCGGAAGAGCTGGTTGAAATGCGATTCGCTCAATTTTACATGGGCGGCGATATCTGCAACCGATGGCTGCGTTTGCCAGCGGGACGACAGATAGGAGATCGCCTCGCGCACATAAGCGTAATCGGCGGCAGGAGAGGGGTTTGCGGGGGGCGACGTGTGTATGTTCATGTCGCCATCCTGACCGCGAACACAGCCCTGCGCCACCCGGAATCGCTGACGTGGCCACTAATTTGCCAGCTTGTCCGAAAGAAGCCTGCGCGCTTCCGAATCCGGCGCACCGAAATATCTCAATCGGACGCCCAACGTCTCCGACGATAAAGCGCCGTGAGCCTCTTTTCCATCTTTCGCGATAAGAAAGGCGACGAAATTGCCGCCACAATCGTGCGGGATGCAGACGGCGCCGAGGTAGAACGGCTTGCCATGCATGGAAATTGAATCCATCGGCGTTGTCACGCCTTCGAGCTTCGAAATCCATTCCTGGCGCGCGTAGTCTTTGGGTGCGATGGCTTGCCATGCGCGCAAAAGCGCCGGATTCCTTTTCGTCGCGTCGAAAATATAAGTCTGAGCTTTTGCGCCGAGAGAAACCTGCGAAAGCATTGCCGCTAGCGCGGCCAATCCTAAAATTCTTAAAGGCATCGCCGACGCACCTCGGTCATTGGGGAAACCTTGGTCCGCGCCGGGCTGTCGCCAGCGCATTCGAAAGGTCTGTTGCAAGATCTGTTCGCGCGCGCGGACCCAGAAACCGGGCGACTTCCACCCGCCGGTCGCGTGAGACCAGATCGAGCCGCGTGACGCCATAGTCCTCAACTTCCTCCCGCTCGACCCGGGTAAAAACCGGGTTGAAGCGCCACTCGCGCCGGGCCCCGCGCGCGCTGACCTTTTCGAGCCGCAACTCCAGCGACGTCACCAGAATATCCTCGTAGGCGCGGGCGGCCAGAAAATTCACATGAAACGCCATGTACAACAGCAGAACGTCCAGCCCCATGAAGCCGGCCACCGGCCAGGCGCCCAGAACCACGAAGGGGACGCTGGATATGCAGCCGCAGAGGCAAAAGACGATCATCAAAAGGCGGAAGCCCCGCCGGTCAAGCGAACGGTGCGGGACAATCCGCCGCGCCAGAATCGCGCTGTCGTAACTGCTGGGTTCGGCCATGCTCCTCGCCCCTTGCCCATGAAGGCTGCGTCACTATAACAATCTCATGTCAAAGGAAAAGCCCGTCCCGCGCATCGCCGCCAAATCCGCGTCCGTGAAGGTCAAAACCGCACGCGGCAAAAAGCGGCGCGTATCGGCGGATATCGTACGCAAGATTTTCACACGCTTCCAGGCGGCCAATGCCGAGCCGAAGGGAGAGCTGGAACACGTCAACGTTTTCACCTTGCTGGTGGCGGTGGTGCTTTCAGCGCAGGCGACCGATGTTGGCGTCAACAAGGCGACGCGCGCGCTGTTCCAGATCGCTGACAGCCCGGCAAAAATGCTCGCGCTGGGCGAGGAAAAAGTTCGCGATCACATCAAGACGATCGGGTTGTTCCGCGCCAAGGCGAAAAATGTCATCGCGCTGTCAGAAAAGCTGCTGACGGAATTTGGCGGCGAGGTTCCGCACACGCGCGCGGAACTCGAAACCCTGCCGGGAGTCGGCCGCAAAACCGCCAATGTCGTGCTCAACATGGCGTTCGGCGAGCCCACAATTGCGGTCGATACGCATCTCTTTCGCGTGGCCAACCGTATTCCGCTGGCGCCGGGCAAAACGCCGCTGGAAGTTGAGCTCGGACTTGAAAAAATCGTTCCACCGGAATTCCGGCGCCATGCGCATCACTGGCTGATTCTGCACGGGCGCTATATCTGCAAGGCGCGCAAACCCGAATGCGCGCGCTGCCTGATTGCCGACCTTTGCCAGTCGCCGGAAAAGATTTTGGTCTGAGATCAGCGCCTGGCCGGAAAAAACCTGTCCATCCGCTGCTCAACGCCATTTTTGCGGCAGGCTTCCAGAAACATCTCGTGGATGCGAGGATCCTGATCCTCATATTCGATCTGGTCGCCGCCCAGTTTCACGCTGGTCGATGTCGCCACAGCTGCGCCGCCTTTGCCGTCTGTCGTGCCGCCAGAGGCCCGCCGCATACCCTCTGTAAAGGGATAGCGAATGCCGCCGACCGCTGTTGCAAAATAACGCGCCGGTCTTTGGCTCGTGTTGAAATGCTGATGGAATTGCTGATTGGCGGGCGGGAACACCATGCCATGCTTCCAGTCGATGCGGCGAAACTCCTTTTCGCCATCGAGCCAAAGCAACGAATAACCAGACCCCGAAACGCACATGACATGCACGCCATTGTGATGCTTGTGCGCTTTCTTGTAAGTCCCGACGGGCATTTCCGAGATATGCGCGTGCATGATGCCATTGGCCAGCACAAACATGATATTGGTCGATCCGCCGCCGCGTTCGTTCCATGCGTGCAATTCGAGCGCGTCGAGATCGGGAACGAAGTTGGTTTCCCACATATGGTTGCCGGGCCGCACCATATGAAGGTCGCCCTTGCCTTCGTAATATTCTTCCTTGCCGATACGCGCCTGAAATACGTAATCGTTATTGAAGATGAAATTCTCATCGACGAAGGCGTTCAATTTCATTGGCAGATCGGTTGTGCTGGACAGAAGCGCGCGCTCTCTGCCGCTGGCGTTGAAATGCCGGTATCTGGCGTTCAGCGGTATGGCGAACATGCCGCGTGGGCCCCATTCGAAACTGCGCTTGGTTCCATCAGGAAATTCAAGCTGGGTCGAACCATGGCCTTCCAGCACATAGATGACCTCCTCGTAGAGATGGCGTTGCGGCGAGGTCGATCCGCCGGGTGGGATATCGAGAACGAACAAGGTCGCGAAATCTCCGCGTCCCTTCAGATGGCAGACAGCAGCCTTGACGCCATAGCGATCCCACATTCTCGTTTCAAGACCGATGAGATAGGCGTAGTAGCCTTCATGAACGAGCAAACCTTCCTTCTTGACCCAGTCGAGATAGGGGTCGATGCCATAACGAGGTACGGGTTGCTGGCTCATGTTTTCCTCCGTCGCGGTTTATTGAAGCGATATTCGGCGGATCGTTGTCCATGGTCAAGACGCGTTCGCAGATTTCATAGACAGGACGCGGAGGCGGAAACAAGAACACATCGCCACCGCGAGTCCTTGTTGTGCGCGCTATGACATGCGGCGCGCCTTCTGCATGATGGAGCTCGACGCCAACACTTTGAATATCGTCCACCGCCGCCGCGATCTTCTTGCGAATTTCTTGCGATATACGGCGAGGCGGCCAATGCGGTGAAGGTGGTCAGACAAGTATTCGGGCAAAAGGTCCGGCGTGGGATCGGCCCTCCGCCAACGTTTGCGGACAATGTCGCGCGGACCCGGCAAGGAAAGCCCGTCGGCGCGCCGTCGCCGCCGTCAGCCCCGGGTTTGAATGGAGCCGGAGCCATACCTTGATCAGGATCAAGGTCTAGCTCCGCAGACCGGAGTTCCATTCGCGCGTGAATTCTGGAGGGTTCAATGAGCGGGACTGAAATTCTGATTCTTGTCGGCATCGTTGCCGTGTTTGGCGCCTTTGCTGCGACAGTCGTTTGGGCTGATCTTTATACAGAAGACGTCCGCAACTCGCGCAAGTCGTAGCCACGGTTGCTCCTGACGACAGCGGCGCGACACACGCACAAGCGGGGCGGCGTTTTATCGCGCATCGATGTGATGCGGCGCATCGCCGGTCGAGAGTTCCGCTCCATGCCAACGGAAACTGTCGTCCGCCCAGGCAGCGCACCACAGCGCAGGCAGCGTAAAATCCCGAAGCACTGAAGCGAGCATGTAACGCCAGGTCAAAGGCCAGCCGCAGAGGCGCGCCAGCAACGCCTCGCTCGCAAACCACGCGAAGAAGAGCACGCCAAGCCCGGTCGCCAATGGCCAGTCAAATCCATAGGCGGCAATCGCGAATGCAATCGCTGCAGGGAAAAACCCCAGAACGATTTCAGGAGCGTAATGATACGGGAACGTCGCGCGCCGCAACCGCGCCCAACGCACCTGTCGCGACCAGACGCCGCTGGCGCTCCGCTGCCCCACCGGCTGCGCAAAGGGAGGCGCTGCGAGACGCACTCTGTGCCCCTGCGCGCGCGTCACAGTGGTCAACGCGGCGTCTTCCGCAGGCTCGTCCGCCAGCGCCGACAAACCCCGCTCCCGCAGCAGCGAGCGATGCAGGAACAACGTTTTGCCCTGGCAAAACCCCATCCCCAGCGCGTCCACCGCATATTGCCAGCGGGCCTCGAATGTATTCAGAAAGGCGCATTCGAATTCGCCCCAGAAGCCCTCCGGCTCTGTCCCCAGCGGGGGCGCCGACACAACGCCAACGCCGGGCGACAAAGCAGCCCGTATACGGGTCAAATAGTCTTTGGGCGTCAAAAGATTGCTGTCGGCAAAGCAAATCCAGTCATATCGGGCTTCACGCCAGCCCTTGACCATGTTGTTGAGCTTGGGATTGGCGCCAATGCGATCGGCGCCCACCAGCAAGCGAGCATCGACATCTGGATGTTTCGCCATGGCCTCTTCGACCAGAGGGATCACGGGATCCTTTGCGTCAGCGACACAGAATAAAACTTCATAGCCTGGATAGGCAATCTCAAGCGCAGCGGCGAGCGTCGCCCGGCTATGGCTTTCGATTCCCTTCAGCGGGCGCACCAGCGAAATGCCCTGCGCCGATGGGGACGGCGGCTCAGCTTTGCGCGAACGGCATCGAAGCGCCGCCAGCGCTAAACTAGCGAACTGCCCCAGAGTCAGAACAACCGCAGCGACGGCGGCAGTTTGAGCAATTATCATGAAGGATCGCTAACGCTCATTGATGTCGAAGATATGACAATTAACAACTGTTTGCGCAAGCGTCATCAAACCGAAACGAGAATCAGTCAATGACCGCGCGAGAACTCTATTGGGATGGTCCACGTGATCGACGACATAGCAACCGAGCGGGTCAAGACGCTTTTCATATCGGATGTGCATCTGGGCACGCGCGGTTGCCAGGCCGGGTCCCTGCTTGCATTTCTCAAACACTATGAAGCGCAAACCATTTTTCTCGTCGGGGATATTATCGATGGCTGGCGGCTCAAGGCCGCCTGGCACTGGCCCGCGCAGCACAATGTCGTCTTGCAAAAGCTCCTTCGGAAGGCGCGAAAGGGCGCGCGCATCGTCTATATTCCCGGCAATCACGATGAGTTTCTCCGCGGTTATGCCGGTGAAAATTTTGGCGGCATCGAACTCGCCGAGGAGGCCCTTTACCAGATGGCTGACGGTCGCACGGCGCTCATCCTGCACGGCGACAAGTTCGACACGGTTGTCCGCAACATGCAATGGCTCGCGCATCTGGGCGACTGGGCCTATGACGCAGCGATATTCATCAATCGCTATCTGAACTTCGTTCGCCGGCAGTTCGGCCTGCCCTACTGGTCCTTTTCCGCTGCGGCCAAGGCAAAGGTAAAACAGGCGGTGAATTTTATCGGCGACTTCGAAAATGCGGTCATCGCAGACGCGCGGCATCAAGGCGCCGACGTCGTGATCTGCGGGCACATCCACCACGCGACGATCCGCCAGATGGACGGCGTCACCTATATGAATTGCGGCGACTGGGTGGAATCGCGCACGGCGATCGCCGAACATTTTGACGGACGGCTCGAGCTGATTCGCTGGAATGACGCGGTGGCGCAGCAAGCTACGGCGCTGTCGCCCATTGCTCAAGAACTTCAACCGGCAGCCTGAAGAACGTCTTCTGGAATTGTCAGCCCGATCGCCTGCGATACGATCGTCAGAAATCCGTGAGCGCTTTTGCGCATGGTGTGGCGAGCGCCAAATGCGCGGCATTTGTCGCGCGGAATATCAAGGGCGGCGAGCGCCGCGCGCTGCAGATCGGCGTCAAGCGCGCCACAACCCGAATCGCCGAGGATATCGCGCGGTCCCGCGACCGGAAATGCAGCGACAGGCAGACCGGCCGCCAGCGCCTCCAGCACCACAAGTCCGAATGTGTCCGTGAGACTGGGAAAGACGAAAGCGTCGGCGCCGCCATATGCGGCGGCAAGTTCGGCGCCTTCAAGGCGCCCCAGAAACCTGGCTTCTGGAAAGAGGCTCTGAAGCTGCCGCCGCGCGGGACCATCGCCGACGACGACTTTCGTGCCGGGCAAATTCAGGGACAAGAAAGCGTCTATGTTTTTTTCGACGGCAATACGTCCGACATACAAGAATATCGGGCGAGGCCAGTCGAAATCCGCTGCAGCCTGACCCGCAAAGCCCTGCACGGGAACGCCACGTCGCCACAAAACCAGTTTGTTGAAACCGCGTCCGGCAAGCTCGGACTGCAGCGTTTCTGTCGACACCATCGTTGCAGCGGCGGCATTGTGGAAATGCCGCAAAACCGCATAGCTCCAGGACAGCGGAACGGGCGCGCGCGCGGCGATATATTCGGGAAACCGCGTATGGTAGCAGGTCGTAAACCGCCGCCCCGCGCGCAGACAGTGCCGCCGCGCCATGAAACCGATCGGACCTTCGGTTGCGATATGGACAGCGTCGGGTCGGTGACGCTCGATCTCGCGCGCAATGCGATTTGGCGAAGGCGCCGCCAGACGCAGCGAGGGGTAGCTTGGCATCGGAAACGTCGGAAAGCCATTCGGCGTCAGCATCACGGTTTCAACGCCCATGGCGTTCAGTTCGTCCGCCAGCCATTCGATTGTGCGCGCGACCCCATTAACCTGCGGTGGGCAGGCGTCGGTCGCGATCAGAATACGCGGCGGTCTGGCAAGATCACGCCCTCGCCGCGCGTTGTCCGCCGCCATATCCAGCGAGATCGGCGCCGCGATCCGGCGATTGCGTGCCAACCCGGGCGCCAATTCCATGTTCGCCATCTCCTTCGCGCGTTCCTTTAGCGACAACGACCGCGTGAATCGCGTAGCCGCGAAAACTCTTGATTATGCGATGCGTCATGGCGCGGCGCGCTGTCGCCAGCTCCAGTTCAGTTTCAAGATCGAGCCTCGGCGTAACCGAAAATGCTCCGAGCCATTTGTTGACGCCGACGCCAAACCACGTCGGCAGCTCGCCGAAATCGCCGAAATCGACGATGTGAAGCGATCCGGACGGAGCGACAAAGCCAAGGCCGTGGTTCAGCGCCTCTCGCCATGGCGGTATCATCGAAAGCGCGTATGAAATAAAAACCCGATCGAAAGTCGCTGTTCCGAACAGTGCGACCGGATCGAAATTGGCGGCATCGCCGCAGGCGACCGTGATGCGATCAGCCAGACCTTGCTTGCGAATGGACTGGCGCGCGGTGGTCAGCATCTGTTCGGAAACATCGATCCCGAAAAACTGCGCTTGCGGATAGGCCTTTGCGGCAAGTGTCAGATTTCGCGCAGTGCCGCAGCCGATTTCCAG
>CAIZEI010000172.1 GCA_903931945.1 uncultured Hyphomicrobiales bacterium
ATACCTCTACCGCCGCTTCATTTCAGCGGCTGTGTTGATCAGCGCGTGAATGTTGCGGGCGTAGTGCACCGCCTTGTTCATGTCGATACCCTGAGCGTTGACGCCATATTCCTTGACCGCATGAACCGCAGGTCGCGGAGCGGCCAGCAGGCCGCCGATGAACTTTTCGACTTCCTTTTCGAGATCGGCGTGCGGCACAACCGCGCTGACCGTGCCGATTTCCATCGCCTTGCGCGCGTCGATCGTCGCGCATGTCCACACATGATACATCAGCGCCTTCATCGGCACGCGGTCGATCATCGACGACATCACCATGGTCGGCATGATGTTGTGCGAGAATTCCGGAATCTGGAATTGCGCCTTGTCGGAGGCGATGGTGATATCGGCGGCGGCGGCGAGCGCAAAGCCAAACCCCAGCGCCCTGCCCTGCACCACCGCAAGCACGGGGGCATGCGACTGGCGCAGCAGGCCATAGGCCCGGAACACGACATCGCTCATATCGCGGCTCTGGAACGCGTCCATGCCAGCCGGGCGCGGCGCGCCCATCGACGACCGGCCGATGCAGAAATCAGCGCCTGCGCCGCGCAACACGATCAGGCGCGCCTTGCGCTGCTCGCGTTCGATGACATCGCCGAGCTCGGCAATCATCGGGTCCGACATGCCGTTGCCGTGATCCCCTCGATTGATGGTGATATTGAGCACTTCGCCCGTATAGCCGACGATCAGTTCATCGCTCATGTCTTCCTCCGTGAAAGCGCCGCTGCGCGACAATCGCTGCGGGTCGATCTTCTGTTAGCGCGAATGGCGCGCGCGCGTCCACTGGCCGGGTCAAGACTACAGCGGGATGACCAGCAAAGTATCGATCTGGCGGGAGTCGACAATCGCAATTCGCTCCTGAAATTTCAGCGCGCCCTCAACCCGCACGATGCGATCGAAATACCGCCCGCTGGCAAAAAGCGACTGGCTGCCTTCAGCCATGGTTCGCACCACCACGAAGTTGCTGCGCACGCGCCATCCCGCGCCCTCGCCCCCCAGAATCCTGAGCGCCGACAACATGTGGCAATAGACATGAGGCTCGTAGATATTGGCCGTGCGCAAGGCCGTGATGCGATCGGCGAGCATATCCGCGCCATTGCAATAGATCAGCGACAGCGGCAGTTTCAGATCGTGATTTTCGCGCGTCTGGACGCGATAAATCCCGTCACGCGTGAACAGGCCGGGAAGCTCCTCGAGCCAGTCATCGTCTATCAGGTGCGCGTATTGCGCACAGAGATTGTCGATCTCCGAGCGCAGGGACAGATCGTCCTCAAACCCCACGTTCAAACTCCCATGCAGGCGCGCCAGCCCTGCCAGAAACCGCGCACCGCAGCTTCTGTGACGCGCGAGCCGGCGCTCGGCTCGACGCCCACGCCCATGGGCATGATCGATTGCGCATCCGGGTCCGCCTTCGCGGCGCGTTGCACCCAGCCCCCAACGCAGCCGTCCTCCATCGAGATCAGGCCGGCCGGTCCAACAAGATTGTTCACTTTCAGCCGCAACTCCTGCAGGTCAGGAGGATCGTCTTCGAACCCCAGAACGGTCCAGATCAATTCGCTGCGGTCGACGCCCTTCGGAATCAGTTGGCGCACCGCCAGCGCATTGAGAATTTGCTGAACAACCAGCGAAGGGAAGACGGTCTGGATCGAATTGGTGACGAGGTCGCCCAGTTCAAGCTGGTGCTGCATCATCCCCGCGTCACGCAACTTGTAGGTTTCCTGCATCGAACGCACTTTTTCTGTGGCGATATGGTCATCCGCCAGCGCCTCGCGCTGCGTATAGCTCAAGTGATGCCAGCCGTTTTCGCTGAGCTTGACGCCCCCGCCCATGGTCGGGCGCACCACTCCAAACGTGTTGTGGAACATGTGCAACAGACTGGCGTGGTAGGAGTCCTTGTTGTTCTCGGCGTAAAGCTTCCAGTTGTTTGGCAATATCTGGCTGTGATAGCCGAGCACCTTCAGCGGCTTGATCAAGACGCGGTCGATCGATGCGATCAGTTCTGCGCCGATATAGTCGGCAAAGTCCGGCGTCACATCCGCGAATGTTGCAAAAATCAGCCCGCGATACGTCTCGACGCGCAAGCGCTGCAAACCATGCGCCTTCATGTCGAAATCGGCGCGCAAACCGCCCTTGCCGCCAACCCCGCGGCGGAATGCAACGCCTGTCAGCGCGCCGGCAAGATCGTAGGTCCAGTTGTGATAGACGCAGGTGAGTTCAGGCGCATTGCCACGCTGCCTGTAACAGACAAGCGAACCTTTGTGTGCGCAACGGTTGACCATCGCGTTTGTGACGCCGTGGGCATCGCGCGTGACGATCACAGGCGCATCGCCGATGAAAGTGGTTTTGAAATCGCCCGGATTTGGAATTTCCGCTTCGAGGCCAACAAAATTCCAGGTCGGCCCGCGAAAAATCAGCTGCTGTTCGCGCGCATAAAGCTCCGCGTCAGTGTAGACGCGATACGGCGCCCGCGACACATCCTCTCCGGGCCAGGCGAAAGGCGCGCTCACTCTCGATCCACCAGCGCGGGCCGCGCGCGGAAGCTCAGGTCCCGATAGATTTCGGCCATGGGCAACGAAAAACCGAGGCTGGAAAATTCGACCTCCGCCTCAAGCCCCTCGATCGTACGGCTGACCCACGGCTGACCTGCCGCGCGGGCAAACACAATCAGTTCAGGCGCATCCGGATCGATCAGAACAATATGGGTCAAGGAGGCGACGCTTTTGTATTCTTCAAGTTTCTTCGTCTGATCGAAGATGCGGGTTGAAGATGAGAGCACTTCGAAGACAACCCGGGGATCGTTCACCAGATAGGACTCGTCAACCAGCGGGCCGCAATCGATCGCCACATCGGGGCGACGAATCTGGGTTTCAGAAATTTTGACGCCGGAGTCCTGTGTCGTTGGACGGCAGGTTCTTCCACGTAATATTGCTCGAGTCTCGCCAATAATATTGACGACAATCTGATCGTGGCGATTGCGCGCGCCCGTCATCATTTTGAGCGGCAGACCATCGACGAGTTCATAAAGGTCGTCCTGGCTTTCCTGCCAGGCAAAGAACTCGGTTGCGTTCATCACGGCAATGGCTTTCTCGCCCATCGCGCTCTCCTTATCCGCTGTCGTCGACCGGCTTAGCATACCCTCCGGACCGAGCCACCTCAGCCGCCGATATTGAAGGCTGCAAGCGCCGCCATATTGACGATATCGCTATCGCGGGCGCCCAGCGGCACGATCTGGACAGGCTTGTCGAGGCCGACAATCAGCGGGCCGATGACGGTGGCCCCGCCCAGTTCCTGCAACATTTTGGTCGAAATCGCTGCTGAATGGAATGCGGGCATGACAAGCACATTCGCCGTATCCGACAGACGGCAAAAGGGATAGGCCGCCATCAGGTTGCGGTTCAGCGCGACGTCGGCGCCCATTTCGCCATCGTATTCAAAATCGAGGCGTTGCCGATCGAGAATGCCCACGGCCTCCTTGACACGCGCAGCGCGCTCGCCTTCGGGAGATCCGAAATTGGAAAACGCCAGCAGAGCGACACGCGGCACAGCGCCAAGTTTGCGCGACACGCCCGCTGCCTCAATCGCGATGCGCGCAAGCTCCTCGGCCGTCGGCATTTCGGTAATCGCGGTGTCGGCGACCAGCACCGGCCCGGAGCGCGACAACACCAGAGATGCGCCGATCAGCCGGTGGCCGGGGCGCGTGTCGATCACGCAGCGCACCTCTTCAAGCGCAATCGAGAAATTGCGCGTGACGCCCGTGACCATCGCGTCCGCATCGCCGCGCGCCACCATGGCTGCGGCAAACGTATTGCGGTCATTGTTGATCAGGCGCTGGCAATCGCGCATGAGATAGCCCTGCCGTTGCAAACGCTCGAAGAGAAATTGCGCATACATGCCATTGCGGTCTGACAGGCCGGCATTGTGAATTTCGATATTGGCGTCGGAAAGGTCGACGCCGGCCAGTTTTGCGTTCGCGCGCACGCGGTCCTCGCGACCCACAAGCAAGGCTTGCCCGAGGCCAAGATTGACGAATGCGACGGCTGCGCGCAGCACCTGCTCTTCTTCGCCTTCAGCAAAGACCACGCGTTTGGGCGAACGCCTGACGCTTTCAAAAACCCGCTGCAAGGCGCCAGCAACTGGATCTCGCCGCGCCGACAATTGCGCTTTATAGGATTTCTCGTCGCCGATACTTTTGCGCGCAACGCCCGAGTCCATAGCGGCTTTGGCGACGGCGGCCGGAACGACGCTGATCAAGCGGGGATCGAACGGAACAGGAATGATATAATCGCGACCAAATCGCGGGCGCGCGCCCTGATAGGCGGCGGCGACTTCATCCGGCACGTCTTCGC
>CAIZEI010000173.1 GCA_903931945.1 uncultured Hyphomicrobiales bacterium
GGCAGCAACGCGCCGATCGTGTTCCGCAATCCTTCGACTGTTCGCTTGGCCGCCTTGCGCAGGAGCGCCTTGAACTTCGAGAAGGCGTTCTCGATCGGATTGAAGTCGGAGCTGTGGGGCGGAAGATAAAGGAGGCCGGCCTCAACCGCTTCGATCGCGTTGCGCGCGCCAGCGCCTTTGCGGCCGCCAAGATTGTCCATGATCCCAATGTCGCCGGGCCGCGATTCCGGAACCAGGACCTGATCGACATAGGCCTGGAACGAGACGCCGTTGATCGGTCCATCGAGCGCCATCGACGCGACCATGCCCGTCAGACGAAGCCCGGCGACGAAGGTTGTCGTTTTCCAGTGGCCATGGGGAACGCCGATGAAAGCGCATCGGTCAGTCCACTTCATAATCGGTCAGTCCGCTTCATAAATACGTGGCTCGGGAACCGCCGTGACAAATTTTCCACCCCATTCCGAAATGTAGGCAAGGCTCTCGCGCACTTCGTCCGCAATGTTCCACGGCAGGATTACGACATAGTCCGGCTTGGTTTTCCGCGCGCACGCGGGATCATAGATCGGAATGTGGCTTCCCGGCGCCAATTTGCCCTGCTTGGTGGCGCTACGATCGTAAATTTCAACGAGGCGCGGCGCGCCGACGCCGCAATAGTTGAGAAAGGTACTGCCTTTGGCGGCAGCGCCGTAGCCTGCGACCACCTTGCCCTCGCCCTCTGCGCGCGCAAGAAACGCCAGAAAGTCAGCTTTTACTTTGGCGGCTCTCGTCTCAAAGCCGAGATAGCCGTCGACCGTGTCGAGTCTTTTGGCGCGTTCGCACGCGCGCAAACGATCCAACGCTGGCGTCGGCGGGTGGGCCGCTGCGTCGTGGCACACAAAAAGCCGCAGCGAGCCGCCGTGGGTCGGCAACTCATCGACATCGAACACGCGCAGGCCTTGCGATGCCATGATTTTTTCGACCGCATAAAGCGACAGATAGAAGAAATGCTCGTGGTAGATAGTATCGAATTGAACCTGATCGATCAGGTTCATCACATGCGGGAATTCAAAGGTCGCGACCCCTTCAGGCGCAAGTAGTTCGGCGAAGCCGCCAACGAAATCGCGCGTGTTCGGAGCATGCGCAAGCACATTGTTGGCGACCATTAAGTCAGCCTTGCGTCCCCGCTCTGCGATTTCCCGCGCGGTCTCCACGCCAAAAAATACCGCCTCTGTTGGCACGCCGGCAGCAATGGCAATGTCAGCGACGTTGCGGGCGGGCTCGACGCCTAGCACAGGAACGCCCATTTCGACAAAGTTGTGCAAGAGATAGCCATCGTTACTAGCAATTTCGACGACAATGGAATCCGCGCCCAGGCGAAATCGCTTGGCCATGGCGGAGCAATATGCGCGCGCATGCGCCATCCAGCCGCTTGATGTAGAGGAAAGATAATCGTAGTCGCTAAATATCTCGTCCGGCGCCGCGTATTCATCCGCCTGAACTAGCAGGCAGGTTTCGCAGACTCGCACAATCAACGGATATTTTTTTTCGGTCGCGACCTCATCCGCGCGCAGATTGCGATTGGCCAAGGGAGAAAGACCAAGGTCGATGAAGACATGACGCAGGAGAGCGTCGCAGAAACGGCAACGGGGTGTTGTGTCGGTCACTTGAGATAGTCCTCGATGGCCCGCGCGGTTGCCGTGCGCATGTCCTTGCCGCTGGCGAAATCCGCATACCAGCGCGCGGTTTCCTTGATCGCAGCCGTATCCGAAAGTCGGTCGTCAAAACCCAGATGGGCACGCGCCGCCGCCGTGTCGAGCGCCAGCAGTTTCATTTCGCGCGGGCGAGGCCCATCGGCCAGTCGCCAACCGCGCACGGCGCCGAGAGCCTTTTGCATTTCATCGACCAGGGCCGAAACCGGAAGCGAGGCACCCGATACCGGGCCAAAATTGAGCGCGTGCGGCGGATTCTCGCCCTTGGCCAGCGCCTCGGCGTAAACCAGATAGCCGGTGACGCAATCGAGCGCATGCTGCCAGGGACGCGTCGCATCTGGATCTCGCAGCACAAGCTGCTCGCCCGCGACATGAGCGCGAAAAACATCTGGCACGATCCGGTCTTCCGAAAAATCACCCCCGCCGATAACATTGCCGCCGCGCGCCGTTGCCAGTGGAACGCCGCGCGCATCGAAATAGGTGCGTGCGTAGGAAGCTACTACAATTTCGGCACAGACCTTCGACGCGGAATAGGGGTCTCGGCCTCCGAGCGAATCATTCTCGCGAAATGGGTGTCCATGCTCGAGATTTTCATAAACTTTGTCTGTCGTCACGACGAGGACGGCTTCAAGTCCATCCACCACCCGCAGAGCGTCGAGAAGACGAGCAGTCCCCATGGTATTGACGTCAAATGTCTCTATCGGCGCGCGCACCGATCGACGCACCAACGGCTGCGCCGCCATGTGCAGCACAATTTGAGGCTTTGAGGCGACCGCGACGGCGACATCGGCTGCGTCGCGTATATCGCCTATCCCGCCGGTGACGATCTCGTTGACTCGCGAGACGGAATAAAGATTGGGTTCGGTGTCAGGCGACAGCGCGAGCCCGAATATGTTCGCTCCCAGATGCGCTAGGTAATGCGCCGCCCAGCCACCTTTAAATCCCGAGTGACCCGTTAACAGCACGCGGCGACCGCGCCAGAATGCGGGATCCGGTCGCCTCACGCCCAGACCTTCCACGGCGCGGCGCCCCCGGTCCACAGGGCTTCGAGCGTTTGCTTGTCGCGCAAAGTGTCCATCGATTGCCAGAAACCTTCGTGGCGAAATGCCATCAATTCGCCATCGCGCGCCAAGCTTTCCACCGGCTCTGCCTCCCAGGACGTGTTGTCGCCCTTGATGCGCCCGATAACGTCGCGCTCAAGCACGAAAAATCCGCCATTTATCAATCCATCGCCGGTGCGCGGTTTCTCGACAAATTTCTCGACCCTATCTCCAGCGAGGGAAAGCGCGCCAAAGCGGGCCGGTGGAACGACAGCTGTCAGAGTCGCCTTCCTCCCGTGCGCTTTGTGAAAGGCCACGAGCGCAGTAATATCCACGTTCGAAACTCCATCGCCATAGGTGAAACAAAAGCTCTCACCGCTATTTAGGTAATGCGCAACGCGCTTCAGACGGCCACCAGTTTGCGTGTTCTCGCCGGTATCCACAAGCGTTACGCGCCAGGGGTCCGCGTTGCTTTGATGATAAACGGTCCGGTTCTCGCGCGCGTCAATGGTCACATCGGAATGGTGCAGGAAATAATTGGCGAAATACTCCTTGATCATATAGCCGCGGTAGCCCAGGCACACGATGAAATCGTTGACACCGTGATGGGCGTAGAGCTTCATTATATGCCAAAGAATTGGACGCCCGGCAATCTCGATCAGAGGCTTCGGCCGCAAATGGGATTCTTCCGATATGCGCGTCCCCATGCCCCCGGCCAATATCACTGTCTGCAATTGATATCTCCGCCAAGATCCGATCGTTTTCGATGGTCCATTCGATGCCCCAGGTTTGGTGACTGACAAGCGCCGGAGTTCAATTCAGACCCCGAGGTTTCCTCGAACGCGACCCCTTGACGAAAAAGACATTGAATAAAATCATTCCCGACCGACCCAACTCACACCTCCCGCCTAAAAGGAGACGCGCCCAAGCGCCATCAACGCGGTCTTTCTTAGCCGCTGCGAAGCGTGGCGCCAAGCCGATGGCGTCGGATTTGAGAGCACGCAGGACGACTAGCGTCACGGGGCGATAATTTCCTGCTTGCGCCAATAATCGAGCACATCCGCGAGTCCCTGACGCAATCGGCGTGGTCGAAACCCGACCTCCTCCGTCATGCGTCGGATATCGGCGGTAATGCGTGGTGGATCGTCCGGGCGATCCGGCAGGGTGCCTAGACGAACGAGGTCCGGGCGGCCAGCAAGACGACCGAGTTCGCTGGCTAAATCGGCGATCTTGGTTCGTTCGCCGCTGGCAATGTTCACCGCACCGCTCACGTCGCTTGTGGCCAGCGCCGCGAGCGCCGCGCCGGCATCGCGCGCGTCCATGTAGTCGCGCAAAGCGTAACCATGCGAACAATTGGCGGGCTTACCGGCGACCAGGGCGCGTGCGACACTTGCCACTAGACGGTCGGGGTGCTCCCCAGGGCCATAAAGATAAAACAATCGAGCCCAGCTAAGGCTGGGTCCATCGTGCCCGGCGATCTCCGCGATCGCCCGAAAGCAGGCGCTCTTGGCGCGGTCGTAGAGCGTGTGGCCGCCAAGCGGCGTTGTTGCTTCGTGGCAATCGCTGTTTTCCGGCCACTCATACTCGAAACACGTTCCCACCCCGCAAAACCGCCGTGCACCGGCCTCGAACGTCTCGCGCGCCAGTTCAATCGACGCGGCAATCCAAGCGTTATTCGCCTGATCGGTCCAAAAATAGCCGGGTTGCGCGGTCCATGCGAGATGCAGCGCCACGTCCGCTCGAGCCTCGCGCGCCAATCGCCGGGGCTCCCCCGCCACAAGCAAATCACGTTCCAGCCATTCGATATCGGGGGCGTCCCGAGGTCGGGTGCGACTCACCGCAATCGGAGTGTGTCCGCAAGACAGCAGAGCCGTAAGACAGTGGCGACCGAGGAATCCGCTCGCGCCCGTTAGCAAAGCTTTCATGCCAGTTGATTAAATACCAAAAACGACTTTGCCAACCCCACTGTCCCAGCTTCAAGACATCTTGATCGATGGAGCGAAGTAAGAGGGGCACCCCACCCAATCCCAATAGACGCGAAGGCGACGTTCCTTGACACGCTGTTGGTAAGCGCGAACGCGCGACGGCGTTGACGCGCCAAATGATTTCGCAAACCCCAGCGCGGGCGAACATGGTTATAGTCCTCCAACCATTTCGGCAGCGAGGGCAGGACGGTGCCGGTGCGGCAACATCGTTGCCAAAATACGACAACTCTTCTAAGAGCACGACGGATATCGGTCGGTGGGTTCCACTGACGAAATCGGGCGGATTCCGGATCGGAAAAGTTCCATGACCGACGCATCCAGGGACTTTGACGAACACTATTACCTCTCCAATCCCGACGTCGCCGACGCGGTCAGGCGCGGCATGGCGCCTTGCGACAACAAGGATGAAATCACCGCGTCCTGGCGCGAGATGGCGGCGCAGGCGGCCGACCTTCCCCCGCCGCGCCGCAAAGGAATTGCGCGATTGTTCGGCGCCGGACGGTAACGTGCGCGACGCAAACAAACCCACGACATCCACGACCGCCGCCAGCGCGACGCCCGTCAGCCCCGCGTCGCGACCGCCGCGCATCGCCCGATTGCCGACGATCATGTCGCGCCTGCCGGCGATGCGCGGCCCCGCCTATCGCTACTGGACGCAACGCTACGACACCTTGTCGGACAGTGACCGCGCCGCTATCGGCGCGCATATCGAGAGTTTTCAGCGCCGCCCGCTGATCTCGATCGTAATGCCGACTTACGAGACGCCGGAACGCTTGCTGCGCGAGGCTATCGGCTCCATTCGCGCGCAGCTCTATGACAATTGGGAACTCTGCGTCGCCGACGACGCCTCGCCCTCGCCCAACGTAACGCGGCTGCTCGTCGAATACGCGGCGCTCGACAAACGCGTCCGCTTCATGCGTCGGGATACGAACGGCAACATCGCCCTGGCCAGCAATTCCGCGCTCAAACTCGCGACCGGCGAATTCGTCGCCCTGATGGATCACGACGACCTTCTGCCCGCGCACGCGCTTTACGAAGTCGCCGCTCTGATCGATCAATTTCCCGACGCCGACCTCGTCTATTCGGATGAGGACAAGATTTCCGACGATGGAATCCGCTTCGAGCCCTATTTCAAGACCGACTGGAACCCGGAATTGTTCCTCGGCCACAATATGGTGTCGCATTTCGGCGTCTACCGGCGCTCGCTCATCGAGACGATCGGCGGCTTTCGCGCGGGCTTCGAAGGCAGTCAGGATTATGATCTCGCATTGCGCGCGGCGGCCGCCACGCGCGCTTCGAAAATCCATCACATTTCCGCTGTCCTCTATCACTGGCGTCAGAGCAAGGGGAACCGCTCGTTCTCAAACACCCAGCTTGA
>CAIZEI010000174.1 GCA_903931945.1 uncultured Hyphomicrobiales bacterium
GCTCGCCGGCACACTGACGAAAATTGTCAGCGGCCATCCCAACGCGAAAATCGACGACCTCATGCCGTGGGCGTACGCATCTCAGGCGGCGCTACAGGACGTGGCCTGATAACAACGCTTACGATAGAACCTCTAACGCTTTATTGCCGGAAAATAATACAAACACGATTACTCAAACTTATATTAATGTTCATTGAATTTTTATAAGACTAGCGCCAAGGTAAGTAGATTATGTTTCGTAATATACTTACCTGACGTCATCTATTGACGTAAGGGTTCTTCTGATGGCGGTGAAATTTTTGCAACCCGAGGCGCTTCTGTTCGCCGCTGGATGAATGTTCATTGGCAGGTCAGATTTTGGAAGGTCAATCTTTGCCAGCCCAAAGTCGAAATCGACCCAGATTCGATCGATGCGAGCCAAGCAGTCGAAAAGCATTTGACGCCTGCGTCGCTCGTAATTCCCGTGGGCTGCAGCTCATTCCAGATCTTAATTTTAATAGCGCCTGGTCAATCTGCGACACAACGAGAAATTGAAATGATTCTGTTGGCGATCTCCTCGGGCGACAACACAAAATCGATGTAGCCGCTTGCGATTGCGCTCTCGGGCATATCTGGCGCAGTCGCTGTCTCAGGCTTCTGTGCGATGGTAATTCCGCCAACGTTCTTGATTTCGCGCAGCGCTTCCGCGCCGTCCCCATCGAATCCCGAAACGATGACCACGATGAGCTTTCCATTCCAGTTTTCCGCCAAAGACCGCAAAAACACCGTGATGACGTCGGGCCATCCCCGGGGCTTGGATATCGGCTTCAACCGAAACCCGCCATCGAGGATGTGCAGGTCTCGCTGCGGCGGGATGATGAACACATGATCGGGTTTGATAACCAAACCCTCCGAGATCAGTTCAACCGGCATCTTGGTATACCGTGGAAGCAACTCAGCGAGCAGGGTATCGACGTGTCTCAAATGATTGACGATGACAACGGCGACGCCCATGTCTGGAGGAAGCTGTCGTAGCAATCGGATATAGGCGTCAAGCCCACCCGCCGAGCCGCCGACACAGACGATTGGAAAATCACGGCCAACAGACATGGGGAACCTCTGTGGCTGTTTCGCCCCGTCCGCTTTTGAATCCGGCGCACTCTTCATTGAATTGGTCGCCACAAATCATAACAATTAATGTTTCGCGCCGCCATCATCCGCTCCGTTCGAAGCCGCCACCAGCGCGAGGCGCGCAAGGGCCGGCAGCGATTTCGCGCCGGTTCTCTTCATGATGGACGCCCTGTGATTTTCTACAGTTCGTTGGCTAATTCCCAAATCGGCGGCGATATTTTTACTGGGATGACCAGCCAGAACGAGATCCATGATTTCGAGCTGTCGTTCGGTCAATCCGGCGATGTGGCCCGCGGCGGATTTGCGCCAGTTCGCCAGCTTGCTGGCGTCGCGCGATTGTTCGAGCGCACGCTCGGCGCTGGCGATCAGTTCGTCTCGACCAAGCGGCTTTTCAATAAAATCGACAGCGCCAGCTTTCATAGCCTTGACCACCATCGTCACGTCGCTGTGACCTGTCATCATGATCACGGGTGGGCTATGGGCGGCTTGCTTGAGCCGGCTCAACAAATCAATGCCGTTGATTCCCGGAAGATAGGCATCGACCAGAAGACAACCATCGCCAACGGGGCGATACGTTTCGAGGAAACGTTCCGCTGTATCGTATGTCGCCACGTTCCAACCTGCCTCCTTGAATATTTCGGCGATCGCAGTGCAAATCTGGTTGTCGTCATCGACGACATGAAGCGTGGGCAGGCGCGTATCATCGATATTGACGGTCCGGTGGTGAGCGCCTGGAACAATCGAGACTGGTAGAAGGCGCTGGATCGCCTGGGTCAATTCGTTCAGCATGACGGGCTTGTTAAGCCGAACACAATTCTGACGGTTGATCTCGCGAAGCGTTTCGGAAGAAATATCGCCAGTTAAAATAACGACGGGGATGTCGCGACCAATTTCCTGACGGAATTTGGCGGATAGTTGGAGGCCGGTGAGGCCATTTGGCAGATTGTAGTCGGCGAGAATCAAATCGGGCCTGATCATACCGTGGGCCAAGAGCGCCAACGCGGCGATTGCATCCGGCGCGGTGGTCGTGTGATGTCCCTCGCTTTTGAGCGACATCTCGAGCAGTTCACGCACCTCCGGATCATCCTCGACGAGCAGAATAACGCCATTCCGGCGAGCGTCGGGATCGGGGAGCGTCTTTGGTTTGTCCCCCGTCGGTTCGGTCTGCCGGCTCCGCGCGTTGGGCTCGATCAAAACATCCGTCGCAAACACCGACCCCTTGCCCTGACGAGAGCGCACATGAACATGATGACCGAGTAGATTGCCGAGTCGCTGGACAATCGATAGCCCAAGGCCAAGACCTCGGTTCTTGTCATGGACGGGATTGTCAAGCTGGCGGTATTCCTCGAAAATGGACTTCAGTTCCTCGCTGGGGATACCGATTCCCGTATCCCAGACCTCGATGCTGAGCTTTCGCCCCAGCCTGCGGCAGCCCAGCAGGACCTTTCCTCGTTTGGTGTATTTCAGCGCATTGGAGAGCAGGTTGCGGAGCATCTGCTCCAGCAGGTTTGGGTCGCTCTTGATGGACGCGCCGCAGGGAACCATGCGGAAATCAATTTTCGTTGCCCTTGCCTGATAGGAAAAGGCGTCAAATAGCCGTGCGAGCATATCATTGACGGGAAAGACGACCTGCTCGGCGGCGACAACCCCGGATTCGATCTGGGTTATATCAAGCAGGGTATTCAGCATGCCCGACATGGCGCCAACCGTTTCCTCGGCGCGGGCCACCAGTTTTTGGGCTTTCTCTCCTTCTACAGTCTTTGCGAGGATGCCCTGAAGCAGCGTCAGCGTCTGTAGAGGCTGACGCAGATCGTGGCTGGCCGCAGCAAGAAATCGTGACTTGGCCAGGTTCGCGAGTTCCGCCTGTTTCTTTGCCGCTTCCACAATCTGCGCGGCGTGTCTTCGTTCCGTGCTATCGGCAAACGTGATCACAACACCAGAAATTGTGTCCGTCTGGTTCCGATACGGCATAATTCGACGGATGTACCAGGCTCCGCTGCCGGCTTCGATTTCGCGCTCGATAGGTGCGCCGTCCCGAACGACTTTCGTGGCGTCTTGCAGCAGGGAACTGTCCAGCGCCAGTGAATTCAAATCCGCAAGCGGTCGCCCGATATCGCTGGGTATGACCCTGAAGAGAAGTTTGGTGGCGGGGGTGAAGAAACGAATGCAGAGTTCCTTGTCGAGAAAAAGCGTGGCGACATCCGTGCTGTAGAGGACGTTTTGCAGATCGCTGGCGGTAACGCGTTGTCGCTCCAGCGTTTCCTGAAGTTGGGCGTTGAGCGCGGACAATTCCTCGTTGAGGGATTGAAGCTCCTCCTTCGAGGTCAGCAATTCTTCGTTGGTGGACTGGAACTCCTCATTGACCGACAGGGCCTCTTCTTTGATCGCCTTCTGCTCCTCTTGGGAGCTTGCAAGGTCGCGGAGGGCGATTTGCAGGTCAATCCTCGTCGCTTCAAGGTCCGCCCGAAGCTCCATATCCTCGACTTTGGCTCCTGAGGCGATTGGATGGCTCGCGCCTTGTTCGCGCGCGGGCTCATCAATAAAACAGACCAGAAGGAAATCTTCAGCGCCAACCCGCACCGGCTGAACCGCGAGGCTGAATTTTTGTGTCCGCCCTTCCTGGACGATGCGCCCGCCAGGCAGCACAACGCGTGCGTCCTCTTTGATGGCTGTTTGGATTGCAGTTCGAAGTTTGCCATGCAAATCCTCGTTCGTCATGGCGAACAGGTCGTGGGTGGCGTAACCAGTCGGCGGATGCAGGAAGCGCGCTGTTGGTCCAAGATGGTAGAGGCATTCATATTTACGATCGATCATGACGGCGGCCGGCGCATAGGTCTCGATCATCAGTCTTTGACAGACGTCCGCTATGCCGGTCTGGCGCGAGGGAATTGGCTTCCTGGGGGGCTTTTCGGGGTTACGCATTCCGTTTCCCATATTCATGGAGAGGCCAACGCCATTCAGGTTTCCCTGACCCACGTGTCGATAGAGGCGATCCGGTTTTGAAATGATTTCGAAGTGGGACTCGGCGGTTCCCACGGTCTCCGCGCTGCCAAGGAGCAGGACGCCACGGTCGCGGAGTGAGTAGTCAAAGACCGACAGGACCTTGCTCTGCGCCTCCGGACCGAAATAGATCAGAAGATTGCGACACGAAATCAGATCGAGACGAGAAAACGGCGGGTCGGCAAGCACGTCGTGCACAGTAAAGATGATCGCCGCGCGCAGTTCTGCGGACACCCGGTAGCCATGGTCTTCCCGCGTAAAGAACCGCGCCAGGCGAGCCGCCGGGACATGATCCCTGATCGCCTCGGGGTAAAGCCCCTCGCGAGCGGCGGCAATCGCGTCAGGGTCAACGTCTGATGCAAAAATTTGCAATTTTAGCTGTTGTCGCTGTTTCGCGATCTCTTCCAGGAAAAGAATGGCGAGGGAATACGCCTCTTCCCCGGAGCTGCATCCTGGAATCCAGATTCGAAGCGCGTCATCGGGCGAACGACGCTTGACGAGGTCCGGAACTATTTTCTCTGACAACTGCTCGAAAACCTTTGGGTCCCGGAAGAAGCCGGTGACGTTAATGAGAAGATCATTGGCGAGAAGATCAAGCTCCTCCGAATTGGCGCGCAAGATATCGAGATATTGCCCCAGATGATCGGCGTCGATCTTGGACAGGCCCATTCGCCGCTCGATCCGGCGCTGCAAGGTGCCCCGTTTGTAAAGCCTGAAATCGTGGGACGTCTTCGTCCGCAGGAGGTCTATGATGTCAGGTAGCCAATCCTTTGCCGCGGAAACGGCATCGACGGCCTTGAGCGCTTGCGGTGAGGCGCGCTCCCGTCGCCGGCGCTTTTCGAGTTCGGCGGGAATTTGATCAACGGGAAGCACGAGGTCCACCATCCCGGTCGCGATTGCGCTTCT
Source organism: uncultured Hyphomicrobiales bacterium (assembly GCA_903931945.1). GTDB lineage: Bacteria > Pseudomonadota > Alphaproteobacteria > Rhizobiales > Beijerinckiaceae > Terripilifer. The sequence goes on from CAIZEI010000174.1 coordinate 5,017, forward strand.
CGGCATTCCATCGAACGCGGCCTCGGCAGGCTCCTGGACGACGACCAGCTCATGCTCCGCCTTCACGGTCTGCAATCCCAGGCTGCCATCGGCGCCGGTCCCCGAGAGGACCACGGCGACCGCGCGTTCGCCATATTCATTCGCCAGGGAGTGCAGCAGAAAGTCAAAAGGCAGTCTGGCCCCATGGCGGGCCGTCGGCTCAGAGAGATGAAGCGCGCCTTGCGCGACAGACAGATAGGCTCCGGGAGCAATGACATAGAAGTGGTCGGGTTCGACCGGCATCCCCTCCTCGACCTGGAGAACCTTCATTGAAGTATGGCCGGCGAGTAGCTCGACCATCATGCTTTCGTGCGTCGGATCGAGGTGCGGGACCAGAATGAACGCAATTCCGCTTTTCTCGGGGATTGCCGCCAAGAGCCGTCGACTTGCCTCAAGGCCTCCAGCCGAAGCGCCAACCGCCACGACTGGAAACCCTGCGGACGAATCGGCCAGCCCGTGCGCCAAGCCCGGCGTTTGGGGCGCCGTTGGTGAAACGGCCTCAGGCATTGCTACACCCGTACTCATCTGAGTTCGCCTTTTCATGGCGTTCTTACGCCCGCGCATTGGCGCTTTGTCGACTCACGCCGAAGCCGGAATCAAGTTAGTGCATGCTAGAACTTCGACAATTGAACGAGGTGGCCTGCCTCAATTGCGACGTCGTTCCGTCAACATTGCAATACCAGACCATATGGAGTTTTACGAACCACATGGCGGTCAGACTGGCCGGATTTGCTCATAAACCCAAGATACTCATACGCGGGCGTTCAGGGTACTTCGGAATCTACCTAGGCTCTGCCTGTGAAGCCGCCAGATTCTCTAGGTACTCGATAACTCCCGATGTTGTTCAAAGGATCGGGGGGTGTTTGCGATGCGCCAGGCAGCGGACTGCACGGTTGGGTTTTCGCAATACTTTCTGGCGTCAGGAATGCGTCAATCGCGATTCACAGCCGGTTAATGATAATTGCTGGGGGGCAACAATATTCGTCCTTGACCGGCTGCGCCACGGACCCCAAGGGCTAGAAGATCGCGACTTGGTGAATTCGCACACGAAGGGAGCGCTGCTCACTGCTTGCAAACGGGGATCGCTATCCGAATTCTGCGACTCTGCCCGCGAGGCGGTCAGGTTTGCGCCAGCTTGCCTGCTAATTCTTGGGATCACGCCCGATCAGGGATTGACGATGGAGAATTGCGATGAGCATGAGCGTTTCAGCGGTCGGCGGGAGCTACGCGCCGCACGCAATGACCGGCGCGAGCGCGAAGATGCCGGCCGCGCCAAAAATGGCGAACCTCTTCAACCAGATCGACACCTCCGGCTCTGGCGTCATAAATCAAGCGCAGTTCACGCAGGCGTTTCAAACCATGAATCCAGCTGCGGGCTTCAAGGCCATGGGCGCGAGCCAAGTTTTCGCCGCC
>CAIZEI010000175.1 GCA_903931945.1 uncultured Hyphomicrobiales bacterium
CAAATCAATCCCGTCGATGGTGATGCGCCCGCCCGTTGGGTCAAAAACGCGATGCAACAGGCCGAGTGCGGTGGATTTGCCTGAACCCGTCGATCCTACAAGAGCGACTGTCTGGCCAGGCTCAACCTCAAAACTCGCGTCGTTCACAGCAATGCGGCGGTTATCGTAAGAAAAGCTGACATGCTCGAAGACGACCCTGCCGATCAATCGGCCCGGGTCGATCGCGCCGGGCCGGTCGGCAACCGCAGGCTTTGTATCGAGGACCGCAAAGAATTCGTCGAGTTTTGGCACAATCGCCACAATCCAGTTGATGAAGCCGACCACCTGCTCCAGCCGCCCGATCAACATGGTGGAGAAACTCATAAAGGCGACGATCTCGCCGATGGTGGCCAGGCCGTTGAGATGCAGCGCGACGCCGAGCATGAAAATGGCGAGCAGGGTCAATGTGGCTGAGGCGCGCGTCGCCACTGCGGCCAGCGCCCACCATGTCAGCACGGGCATTTGTGCAATAAGCAAATCCGCCGACACTTTGCGCAGTGCGGACGCCTCCGCCTCAACGCGCGTAAAACTCTGGATGACAGCGATATTTCCCAAAGCGTCGGATGCCCGTTCGGCAAGATCGGTGTGGTATTGCTCGACCCTGCCTTGCAGACCTTCGGTGCGCCGCAAAACAAATGCCGTCAGCACCCCGAACAGCGCAACCATAACCATCAAGAGCGAGGCGAGGCGCCAATTGATGAACACCGAACAGGGCAGCAACACGAACAGAGCGACGAAAGCCGCACAATTCTCGCGGAAGAAATTGAGCCACACGCTGGCCATGGTCGAGGCGCCGTCGAGCATGTTCTTAAGCAGCCGCCCGGAATGCACGCCTGAGTGATAGCTTAGCGGCAGATGCAACACGTGTTCGAAATATTGCGCCATCACAGCCAAGCGCCGTCGGTGCGACAACCGGTCCGCATGCAGCGCCACCAGCACCGAAGCCAGTATTGTGAACAGGGCAAAGCCGATCCAGGCCGCGACAAGTGGACCAAGCTCCGCCCACTGCAACACGCGGCCTTCGGTTTGCGCGCTCGCCAGTTTGTCGATGATGCGCCCGAACAGAACGGGCTCTGCAAATTGCGCGACGGCAAGGCCGAGATTGGAGGCGACGAGAATCAGCGCCAGCGTCGACTCCGCGCCAAGCAGACCCAGAACCCTGACATAGACTTTCAAAAATGGCATGACATCGCAATCGATTGGCTTGAAACGGCGCCATGCGCCTGACGTGCGATGTTATAGGCCACCCACAGCCCGGCCATCAATTCATTTGTCGAACGGCGCGCGCGAGACACGAGCAAGGTCAGAACGCATATTTCGCCAGCTTCGCTTCGTCGATATCTGCGCCGAATCCCGGCGCATCGTTCGGCGTCAGCGTTCCATCGCGGAATTTGAAATCGCCTCTGAAAACATCGTCTTCCAGTTTGTCGAAAAAGTGGGTTTCGGCAGGCAGGCCCTGCAGCCAGGGAATGGCTGCGTGCAAATGCGCGCGCGGCATGGCGGCGAGGCGACTCTCCGAATCGGTGCCGATCAGCGCGGGGACGCCCGAGGCCTCGCACAGATTGATGATCTTGAGAGATTCCGTGAGACCGGTTCGCCGCATCTTGATGCTGACACCGCCAATGCTGCGCGCTTGTAAATGCGCGTGAGCCTCGAACAAGGATTCGCAGCACTGATCGCCCAGCAGCGGAACCGGCAGACGCCCCGCCAAATCCGCCTGCCGGCGGATATCCGTAAAATCACAGGGTTCTTCGATAAAACGGACGCCAAAATCGACAACAGAGGGCAGGACCGCGCGCGCCTCGGACTCGGCGTAGGAGCCATTGCAATCGATATAGATGACGACCTCATCGCCGACCGCCGAGCGGACGCCCTCGATCATGCGCAGGTCTTCGCGCGAGCGGCGCCAGGTCTTCAATTTGAGGCCGCGATATCCGCGCGTATCGCGCATTTTCCGGGCCTCGGCGATCTGCCCGTCGACCGTATTGCCATGCGCAATCCAGCTGAGCGGCATGGGACCGGGCGCAGCCCCGCCGAGCAGGCGCCAGACCGGCTGGACAAGAATCCTGCCACAGAGATCCCACAGTGCGATGTCGATCAGGTTCTTTGCGGCGCGGCAGTCGCGCACCGCGTTCAATCGTTCCATGATGGCCAGGCGACCCAGTGGATCGGCGCCGAGCAACCGGGGAGCGAAAAACGTTTCAAGTTGATAGGCGAGCGAGACCGCATCCTCGCCCGATTGCTCAAGGCGGCAATTGGTTTCGGCAAAGCCCTGTAAACCATTATCGAGCGTCAACCGCAGCAGCACATATTCGCCCGCCGATTGTTTGACGCTTTTGTAGGCGACAGCGCTTTTGAAGGGCAACCTGAGACGGAACGCTTTGACACCTGTGATTTTGAGATCGCAGGATGTTGCGGGTTTACTTACGGCGACCATGATTTTCTCCCGTTTCATTTTGTTCAGAATATACCAAAGCGCAGGGGCGTCGACTCCGGCCCTGCGGCGAGCAGCGGCGATCGCGGATCATGCGTCGGTCGCCAGGGCGCCCCGTTCTTGAAGCGCCTATCGCAACAGCCCGCGAAAATGATGTACTGTCGATCTCGAAGCGTTATGCTGCCGTCAGATTTGGGGAGGGATGACAACAATGCGCCTCTGTCTCGTCGGCCTTGCCTGGTTTGCCGGGATGAATTGCGCGCCCGTTTGGGCGCAATCGGATCCAGTCGCTGACTTTTATCGCGGCCAGACGATCAGCATCATCGTCGGCTCTGATCCGGGCGGGGGTTATGACGCTTATGCGCGTCCTGTGTCGCGCCATCTTGGCCGGTTGATTCCCGGCAACCCCGCCATCTCGGTCAAATATATGCCGGGCGCGGCCAGTCTGGTCGCGGCCAACTATCTGTTCAACAACGCGCCGAGGGATGGATTGCAAATCGGCGCGCTGCAACGCCAAATTCCGTTCGAGCCATTGCGCGGCGCCGAGGCGGCGCGTTACGACCCGTTCAAATTCGTCTGGCTTGGCAGCGTCACATCCGAGACCAGCGTATTGATCGTTTCAAAGGCGGCAACGCAGCGAACCCCCGCCGATGTGCTGACGCAGCCCTTGATTGCGGCAAGTCTCGGCGCCGGGACAGACAGCGAAGTCGAATCCATCGCAATGCAACGCCTTCATGGCGCGCCAATCAAACTCATCAGCGGCTATCGCGGCACGCCTGAAGCGCTGCTGGCGCTGGAGCGCGGCGAGGTGCAGGGCGTCCATGGCATTTCCTGGTCCTATATCAAATCCAAAAAGGCCGACTGGCTGCGCGATGGAGCCATTCGTCTGATCCTGCAAAGCGGATTGCAACTGCATCCGGATCTGGCCGGCGTTCCATCGATCAGGGACTTGTCCAGAACCGATGAAGAACGCGCTGTCTGGGAACTGATCCTTGCGCCAAAAGCCATGTCGCGACCCTTCGCGCTGCCGCCCGACACGCCCGCTGATCGCGCGGCCGCGCTCCGTCGCGCATTCGATGCGCTCATGACGGACCCCGCGTTCCTCGACGACATGGCCAAATCCCAGCTCGAAGCGCTGCCTATCGGCGGCGCGGACATCACGGCCTTGATGCAACGGCTATATGCGTTTCCGTCAACAACAATTCAACGCATGCGTTCGGCAATCGCAGTCGCCGCGCCGTAACCGGGCTCACAATTTGGCGGTGAAATCCTTGTAGTCGAGTTTTGCGCGCGGGTACGTCAGGGCGCTTTGCGTCCATTTGCGACTGACGCAGAGTTCGGCAAACCTGATGCCGATCGCCTTGGTGTTCAACACCTGCACGCCTGTGGCTTTGGCAAGGTCGTCGGGATCGACAATATAGGGGATCAGCGCGCCGCCCAGCGGCAGAATGATTTCCGCGCCGTCTTCATCGACAAGCTCCCGGATCAACTTGACCATGATGCCGAATATCTCATCCTCGCGTTCGCCCGCGTTGACGTAAACGCCGATCGGCTTCATGCCCGCGATGAATTGCTCAAGCCCGTTTGCGCGCATGATGCGGCGCGTGTAGGGCACATGACTTGGCAGCGGCACAGTCACGCCTACCCTGTCGGCCAGAACCAGCGCCGCATGCATCGAGGCGCGATTGAGGCCGATGACGGGAATGTCGACCGCAAGCCTGCCGCCATCGACTCCGGGATCGAATGTATTGCTCGAAATGACGGCGTCATAGCCATTTTCCTGCGCCCAGAATATCTTGCGCACGATACCCGGCGTCTCCATCATGTGATGGAGACCGTTCAACTTGCTTTGCGCGCCGATGGATTCCATCACCTGCGCGCCCTCGTAATTGTCAGGAAAGCCGATCTCGACGGTTGTGCCCGCCGACGCATAGGAGTTCAGCAATTTCGTAATCGCCTGGACATCGTAGGGCGGGCCTTTTTCGTCGGTTTTCGGGGCCTGATCGACAAACAGAATGCGCATGTTGGGTCTCCGTTCTATTTCTGGCTCAATGTGTCGAGAATGGCGCGCATCCGCGCAACGACGGGTTCCGGCGTCGAATTGATTTTTGCGATGACATCATCAACTTCCGTCGATGTCATGGCGTTGCGCGGCAGGGAGAGACGCGCAGCCGCGTCAAGATAAACGGGATCGCGCATGGTCTCGTCGAATGCATGTTTCAAGGCGGCTACGCGATCTGCGGGAACGCCGGGCGGTATGATAAATCCATAGGCAAGTTCGTATTTCAGCGCGAAGAAGCGCAGCATCTCCTTGTCGCGTTCGTCGCTGACGATTTCATCGCCGGTTGGCACGTCGGGCAACTCCGGCTGCCTTTGCAACCCGAACTGCACGAGCACGCGAAGCTTCTTCTCCTTGATCCAGTCCGGCTTGGCGGACAGGATATTGGCAAGGCCCGCGCTATGGCCATGCAATTCGCCCCGCTCCATCGCAAGCAGCGTCTCGCCGATGCCCGCATAGCCCGGCACGATTTTCATCTTGGCGGGCAATATCGCGTTCAGCACATAAGGAATTGTGAAACTGTCGGCGCCAACGCTGATGGCGCCCATCAGCGCGGGGATGGTTTTGAGATCTTCAATGCTCGAGATGGGCGCCTGATGCCAGACAAACAGCACTTGTGGTTGCCGCGCGGCGTTGCCAATCCAGGTGAAGCGGCTGATGTCAAAATTCAGCGAGCCCCCGGCCCGCGACAAAAGTCTCAGGCGCGGCTCAAGCGGAATTGCGTTGCTGGGCACGCCGATCGCCGTCCCGTCGCGCGGCGCCGAATTGTAAAGGTAATTGCTCATGACGAGGCTGCTGGCCGCCGGCATGTTTTCGACGGTGACATTTGGATTGCCCGGAATATGCGCGCCGAGCCGTTCGGCGACCGTGCGCCCCACAAGATCGTAACCGCCGCCTGCGGTCGCGCCGATGAGCAGCCGAATATTTTTGCCATGGTAGAAGGCTTCGACCGAATCCGCAGCGCGAGCAGGCGCGCTAACGATAAAAGCCGCCAAGCAGGACCAAAGAATTCGCGTGCGCATCGTCATTCTCCGCGACTAGAGCCGTTGGGTAAAATCAGCAAGGGTCAGTTTTGCACGCGGATAGGTGATCGCGCTTTGCGTCCATTTGCGGCTGACGCAAAGTTCGGCAAAGCGAATCCCGATGGCCTTGGTGTTGAGAACCTGAACCCCTGTGGCGGCGGCCAGCTCATCCGGATCGACCTGATAGGGAATCAGCGCGCCACCGAGCGGCAAAATGATTTCCGCGCCGCGCGCGACCAGATCATGGATGATCTTCACTGCAATTTCGAAAATCTCGGCTTTTCGCTTCTGCACATCGACATAGACATCGATCGCCTCCATCCCGGCGACGAATTGCTCAAGCCCGTAGGAGCGTAAAATTCGTCGGGTATAGGGAATGTGCGAAGGCAAAGGCACGGTGACGCCCACCCGATCGGCCAGCGTCAGCGCGGCGTGCATCGACGCCCTGAGCACGCCAATGACAGGAATATCGACCGCCAGGCGCCCACCGTCGACGCCCGGATCAAATGTATTGCTGCAAATAACAGCGTCATATCCATTTTCCTGCGCCCAGAAGATTTTACGGACGATGGCGGGCGTTTCCATCATGTGATGGAGCCCGTTCAGCTTGCTTTGGGCGCCGATGGTTTCCATCACCTGCGCGCCATCCGAATTGTCGGGAAAACCCAACTCGATAACGGTTCCGGGCGAGGCGTAGGACATCAACTGTCGGGTGATCCGCTCGACATCGTAGGGCGGGTTCTTGTTGGCGACGAGCGGCGCCTGATTGAGGAAGAGGATGCGCATGATGTTTCCGGTCCCTTTAGCGTTCTGGTTCTGGCGGGCGAGCCCGATCAAATTTATAGCTTCATAAAACACAAAATCTTCGCCGCCGGAATAGGGGTTTCACAGGCGAAGCGATCATGTATAGGGCAATACGGGTTCGAAAGCGGGCCGGACCGGGGAGGATGCAATGGACAAGCAGGGCAGACAGGATGCACGGGCGGTTGAACTCGCGACGGCGCGGTTCGATGGCAAGGACCCTTTGCAGAAAGTATCCAACGCGCAATTGGGCTGGGCCTCTGACGCCATGGCCGAGACCCTGCGGCGGCTCGATGTGCGCTACATCGCGCTGACCCCCGGCGCGAGCTATCGCGGGCTGCACGACAGTCTGGTGAACTATCTTGGCAATCGCGATCCGCAAATGATGGTTTGCCTGCATGAAGAACACGCGGTCGGCATTGCGCAGGGCTATGCGAAAATCACCGAAAAGCCGATGGCTGTCGCTGTGCATTCGAATGTTGGACTCATGCACGCCACCATGGCGATTTTCAATGCCTGGTGCGGGCGCAATCCCGTTTTGATTCTGGGCGCGACCGGCCCCGGCGACGCCGAGGAACGCCGCCCCTGGATCGACTGGATACATACGGCCAAAGATCAGGGCGCGTTGATCCGTCACTACACTAAATGGGACGACGAACCGCGCTCGGCGGGCGCAGCTGTCGAATCCATTACGCGCGCCTGGCAGATCGCCGCGACTCATCCTTTTGGCCCCACCTATGTTTGCCTCGATGTGGGATTGCAGGAGTCCAGACTCGAAAAGGAGATTCGCTTCCCCGATATGGCGCGTTTCCAGCCCGGCGTTCCCCCGGCGCCATCTGCAGCGGCGGTTGAGGAAGCCGCGCGGCTTCTGGTTCAGGCGAAAAAGCCCGTTATCCTGATGGGCCGCGTATCGCGCTCGCTTGTCGATTGGGATTTGCGCGTCGAGCTTGCCGAGGCGCTCGGCGCTGCTGTCCTGACGGACATGAAACTTGCGCCCGCGTTCCCAACCGAACACGAATTGCACCCGGTCGAGCCCCGATTCCGCCCGTCGCCGGAGTCGGCGCGTATCACCAAGGAGGCTGACGTCATTCTGTCGCTCGACTGGATGGACCTGAAGGGTTACTTCATCCAGACGCTGGGAAAGGATGCCGAGGTCACAGCGAAGGTCATCCATTGCACGGTCGATGATTATCTCCACAATGGCTGGAGCATGGACCATTTCGGCCTGCCGCCCGCCGACCTGAAAATATTGAGCTCGCCCGATCAACTGGTGCGTCCGCTGCTGGAGGCGGTGCGCCGGCTGCGTGGCGCAAAAGCGAAAGCGGCGCCCAAATTCAGTCCGCGCGTGCCGCCGAAGCTGGCGTCGCCCCGCAAAACCGGCGTCATGGGCCTGCGCGATCTGGCGCTTGTTGTGCGCGCGTTCTGCGACGCGCGTGAAGTGACCCTTGCCGGCTATGCGCTTGGCTGGCCGTCCGATACCGTCAGTTTCAGGCATCCGCTCGATTATGCGGGGTTCGACGGCGGCGGCGGCGTTGGCTCAGGCCCCTCGAACGCCATCGGCACAGCGCTGGCGCTCAAGGGCTCCGGGCGGCTCGCGATGACGGTGATCGGCGATGGCGACTTCACCATGGGCGCAAACGCCTTCTGGACCGCCGCGCATATGGGCATCCCACTGCTCGTCGTGATCGCCAACAATCAGGTTTATTACAACGATGTCGCGCATCAGGAGCGCATGGCGGTCATGCGCGGACGTCCGGTCGAAAACAAATTTGTCGGGCAGGAGATGGTCCGCCCGACAATTGACCTCATCGCGATCGCCAAAGCGCAGGGGCTTGACGGAGAAGGTCCTGTGATGAACGCCGTGGACTTTGCCGCTGCGCTGGAGCGTGGCGAAAAAGTGGTTCGCGCCGGTGGACAATATGTCATCGACGCCCGCGTCGATGTCGGCGCGCCGGGCGAAGGCGATCGTGGGCATACCTCGGGCCGCAAGGATTGAGCGCAATGCGTTCTTCAGCACTTGCCGAAGGACGCCTGCCTCCCATCGGTCTCGATTTCGATGCGCAGAGCCTTTGTATAAAGTCCGGTGCCGACGTAATTGGCGACGGTCAGCGCGATTTCGTCAATCTCGCGGGGTGAATTGAGCCGCGCGAGCGTGGTCCATGTGGCGTCGTCGACATCGCCGCCTCCAGCCATTTGATCGACGAAGGCGAGGATCGACCGTTCGCGTTCATCAAAAAGCGGCGAATTTCGCCACTGTTTCACGGCTTCCATTTTCTCCTGACTATAGCCGCAGGCCCTGATCATGGGAACATGCTGGTTGATTTCATAGTCTGATCCCACAATCACCGCCGTCCGCATGATGGTCAGCTCCCGGAGAATGCGCGGCGTCACTGCATCGTTGCGCAGGGCAAGGGCGAACTGTCCCGCAGCCCGCGCAATCTCCGGCGTATGCGCGCGCGCAAGCGTGAGATTGAGCATATCGGGGCCGGGTGTTTTGAGAATGTCCGGCGATTGTCCGGCAACACCCGGAAGGCGCGACACCTTTGGGCCATCGGCCAACGCCGGAAGGCTCAAAACAAAAAAAGCGACAAAGACAGGCGTTGCTATTCTGCGCATGGGCGTCCTCCGTATGAACGCAAGACTTGCGCGGATTGTGAAGGGAGGCAAGCGCATTGAAACTCCGCCGCCCGATTTTTCCCGTGCGTACTTGCGGCGGGCTCCTCAAGAGTGCAAACTGGCGGTTGAAAAATGTCAGCGGCTCCTCTCGATGAGGGCGTATGACATCATTCCGGGAGGTTGCGCATGTCCAGAAGTCACCACCACGCGAGTCTGTCAGCGGCAATTTTCGCCGCCCTGATGTCGACAACCATCCTTTCGGCCCGCGCGCAGGCCCCCGCCATCGGCGACAAGGACATTGGCGGCGTCGTCACCAGCGCCAGCGGTCCGGAGGCTGGCGTTTGGGTGATTGCGGAAACCACCGATCTGCCGACGAAATTCGCGAAGATTGTCGTCACCGACGACGCCGGGCGATATGTGATCCCCGATCTTCCCAAGGCGAAATACAAAATCTGGGTGCGCGGCTACGGCCTCGTCGATTCTCCAAAGGTCGATGGCGAGCCGGGCAAGGCCCTGTCGCTCAGCGCTACGATCGCTCCGACGCCGGCCGACGCCGCGAAATATTACCCCGGCATGTACTGGTATTCGATGGTGAAAATCCCGGCGCTGGATCAGTTTCCTGGCACAGGGACAGCCGCTGGCGGCAACGGCGTTCCGACCTTCATCAAAACCCAGGGCGACTGGATCGATACGATCAAGAATTCCTGCCAATCCTGCCATGCGCTGGGCAGCGAGAACATCCGCAATCCGCATGTGAAGGATCTTGCGGCCTCGGTCGGGCAGGCCTCGTTCAATACGTCCGCCGATATGTGGATGCGGCGTATTGCGTCGGGGCAGGCGATGGCCGGCATGAACACCGCTATCGCGCGGCTTGGGCCGGAACTCGGCCTGAAAAATTTCGGCGACTGGACGGATCGCGTCGCCAAGGGCGAATTGCCTGCGGAAAAGCCCTCGCGCCCGACCGGAGTCGAGCGCAACATGGTTATCAGCCTTTGGGATTGGGCCGAACCCTTTACCTATATGCATGACGCGATTTCAACCGACAAGCGCAATCCCAAACTCAACGCCAATGGCCTGATCTACGGTTCGCCCGAGGAATCCACCGACAACGTGCCAGTTCTGGACCCGGTCAACAATAAGACCTGGTTCCTCAAGCACCCCTTCTCCGATCCTAAAACGCCAACGACATTCAACGACCCGAAGGGGCCGTCGGTCTTCTGGGGCGAGGAACCGATCTGGGACAGCCACACCAGCATCCACAATGTGATTTTCGACGAGAAGGGGCGCCTGTGGCTCTCCGCGCGCGGTCGCGGACTCGACAATCCCCCGCAATGCAAACAGGGTCCGGACGCCCTGCCAGACGCCAAAGTTGCGCCGATCGCCGCCAGCGGACGCCAGCTCTCGATGTTCGATCCGAAGACGCAGAAATTTACGCTCATCAACACCTGCTTTGGCACCCATCACGTCTATTTCGGCCACGACAAGGATGACACCTTGTGGACGAGCGCGGGTGGCCCCGCCGCGGTCGCCATCGGCTGGCTGAATACGAAAGTGTTCGACGAGACGGGCGACGTGAACAAGGCGCAGGGCTGGGCGCCGGAGATTGTCGATGTGCCCGGGCTTGGCAAGCGCGCCGGCGATTTTGTCGACGAGAAATCGCCGATCGACCCCAACAAACAGAAACGCGTGATCGCGGGCTTCTACGCCGTGCAGCCAAGCCCCATCGACGATTCGATCTGGGGCCAGTCGATGGATATCGGCTTTTCCCGCCTGTCGCAGCCGGGCTATCTCATCCGTTTCATTCCCGGCGCAGACCCGGCGAACACCGGCCTGACCGAACTGTTCCAGCCCCCGAAGGGCACATTCGGGCCGCGTGGCGTTGACGTTGACACAAAGGGCGTCGTCTGGACAGCGATGGCGAGCGGGCAACTGGCGAGCTTCGATCGTTCGAAATGCAAGGAGCCGCTGAAAGGCCCCAACACCGTCACCGGCGAGCAGTGCTATGAGGGCTGGACGCTTTATCCCTTCTCGGGCCCCAAAATGAATGGGGCGGATGTCGTCGCAGAACACGCCTATTACGTCTGGGTTGATCGTTACAATACCCTTGGCCTTGGCAATGACGTGCCGCTGGCGATGACCAATGGCGGCGAGGCCATCACGGCGCTCGTGGGCGGCAAAATGGTGGTGTTGCGTGTGCCCTATCCGGCAGGCTTCTTCACCAAAAATGTCGATGGCCGGATCGACGACGAGAACGCCGGCTGGAAAGGCCGGGGCCTGTGGACGACATCGGGCACGCGCGCCATGTTCCACAACGAGACCGGCAAGGGCGAGCGCCCGCGCGTCTTCAAAATCCAGATGCGACCGGACCCGCTGGCGCATTGAGCGGGCGGTAGAGCGCCTGCAAGCGCGTCCTTCTCCCCATAAGTGAGGAGAAGGACGCGCTCCAATAAATTTCGGAACGGAACCCCATGACCTCCCCCCTCTCCATCGAATCCTCGACCGGCTACGCGCGGGCGCGGGTCGGCCTGATCATTCCGTCGAGCAATCGTCTCAGCGAGCCTCAGTTCCGGCGGTTCCTGCCTGCCGATGTGGCGGTCCACGTGACGCGCCTGCGCATGACCGGCAAACATTCCAAGCCGCTTGGTCCGCTGCTGGTAGATGTCGCTCAAGCAGCCGGCGCGCTCGGCGACGCCAAATGCGATGTCATCGTGTTTCACTGCACCGCCAATTCCATGGAGCACGGGCTGGAGGGCGAACGAAAAATTCTCGACGCCATCGTTGCCGCTTCCGGCGCCCAGGCGCTCTCCACGGCGCAGGCGGTCGTCGAGGCTTTCCGCGCGTCGAACATCAAAAAACTGGTGATGATTTCCCCTTATGTGCAATCGCACAACGATCACGAAAAGGACTATCTGGCGGCGCTGGGATTTGAGACCGTGCATGACGTGGCGCTGAAACTGCCGCCGAGCGATGGCTATCTGGCGTTTCCGCCCGCGCAATGGATCGAGGTTGCTCGCGCCAACGCGCGCGCGGAAGCAGACGGTTATTTCCTGAGCTGCACCAATACAACCCAGATCGATGTGATTTGCGCTTTGGAGACCGCGTTTAACAAGCCTGTCGTCAATTCCAATCAGGCGACGATATGGGCGGCGCTGAAACGTATTTCGGGCAAACTTGGCGTCGCGCCCTCAATCCCCGGGCTCGGCGGCCTGATGCTGCGGTAGGCCCCGCTTGCGAAACCGGCGATCGCCGCTAAAATCGCTTCGATCGGAGATATCGCCATGAACGTCATGCAGAAGGTCGCGGAGGGACTGACCCGCGAAGAGTTGATCGCCCGCGCGGAAAAGCTGGCGCCCAAACTTGCCGAACGCTCCGCCGCATGTGAGGCGCAGCGCAAGGCGCCCGTTGAAACAGTGCAGGATTTTGTCGATCTCGGGCTCTTGCGCATCTGCCAGCCCAGGCGATATGGCGGTTATGAGCTTGGCTACGATGTGCTTTGCGAAGTCAGCCAGACGCTGGCGCGCGGCTGCGGGTCGCAGGCCTGGGTTCATATGGTGCTGGCCGACAATCCGCTCAAACTCAGCGCTTTCAGTCTTGAGGCGCAGGACGAAATCTGGGGCGCAAATTCCGCGGCAAAACTCTGCGTTGCAGTGGCGGCAGTCGGTAAGGCCAGGCGCGCGCCGGGCGGCATAGTCTGGAACGCCGTGCATGGATTTTCCTCAGGCGTCGACCATGCCGACTGGGTGATTTGCGGCGGTCATATTTACGAGGATGGCAAGGAGCCCCTGGGCTGTTTTGCGGTTATGAAGACCAGCGAGGTCGAGATCATCGACGACTGGCATTCGATGGGGCTCGCCGGCAGCGGCAGCAAGAGCTTCCGCGTGAAAGATGTGTTCGTGCCCGAACATCGCGTGCTGCTGAAGAAAGACTATGACGCCGGCACGTCGCCCGGCACGCTGTTTTACACATCGGCTGTGTCCAAACTGCCGCGCGGCGGCGTGTCGGCAGTCAGCTATACGGCTGTTTGTGTAGGCGTCGCCGAAGGGTTTCTCGAAAATTATCTCGCCTTTACCGGGCCGCGAAAATCGCGCGGCACGCCGGTCGCCGATGGTGTGGGCGTGCAAATTGGCGTTGGCCTCGCATCCGTCGAAATCGAGGCTGCCTCGCGGCTTTATCTTGGCGCAGTGCGCGAGACCATGCAGACGCTGGAACGCGGAGAGGACGTAAGCAAACTGATGGGTGTGCAGGGCAAGCGAAACGCTGCTTTCGCTTGCCAGCTTGCAACCAATGCGGTGCAAAAACTCTTCAACGTCGCCGGCGGGCGCGCGCTTTATACCGACAGCGTGTTGCAAAGGCAGTTCCGCGATTGCTTTGGCGCGGCGGCGCATCATTCGGTGGTGTGGGATGGCGCCGCAGCTGAATATGGCAAGTATGTTTTGGGACTTCACAGGTAGCTTTGGACATTGCGAAGGCCGCCAAGCGAAAATCCTAAACCTCGCTGAAGCCGCCCCGGCGCGCGTGCCGCCACAGCGCCGCCGCCTTGCGCAAAAAGCCACCCCGCGTTCTGGTGAGGCCTGCCTCCTGCAAGGCCATCCGGATCGCGGCCTTCAGTGGTTCGATCTGCTCACGGGCCCAGTCATGCACGCGCAACAGCCATATATAGAGCCTTGCAAACCAGCCGATGGACAGCAGCTTGTCCCGGTTGGTCTTGAATAGAAAAGACACGACGGCGAGTTTGAGCACATCAGTGCCAATATAGGTGACGATGCCCGGAAGCCATTGGCGCTTGGCGAACAGCCAGAAGGCGACGAGCTTGCCCGGTTCCAGGATGATCAGCGGTATGAGAAAAACAACCAGCGTTGGATAAGGCGGCAACCTCGCCATGAAATCGGCGATGGCGCGTTTCAGCCCTTCGAGCGGAATGAGATCGACAATCGACTTGATGAAGGGATGCAATATGTCCCAGAACCAGGAGGCGCCAAGAAAGGCCAGCGCCAGCGCAGTCCAGCACCATCGCCTGAAGCGGCGCATCGGAAAACCCTTTGAAATTGGATCTCTCCCGGGAAGGCCCGAATCGCACATGCTTATACGCCAAACCGGCCCTGTCGCATAAATCCGGCTCCTGGCCTAAGCTCTTGTGATGGACACGCGCGATTCCTGCGCTGCCTGGGTTCGCCTTTCGGTCAGTCTGGCGCTGGCGACATTGGGCGGCGCGGCCTTCCGGTCCGCCGTTGTCGCAGTATCTTGGCGCATGGCGTTTTTGAATGGCGTGATATGAAACCTGCTCAATCCGGGGATCGTCGCATTCCTGATCACGAGACGGGGCGACAGCAAACCGGCAATGGCGATATGAAAGCGTTGCAACCATGATCGGCAAACTCAAGGGCCTGATTGACAGCTATGGCGAGGACTTTGTCATCCTCGACGTGCATGGCGTCGGCTATGTCGTGCAATGCTCCACCCGAACGCTGCAAAATCTGCCAAAGCCCGGCGAGGCGGCGGCGCTCGCCATCGAAACGCAGGTGCGCGAGGACGCGATCCGCCTGTTCGGGTTTACTAACGACAGCGAGCGCGACTGGTTCCGCCTGTTGCAAACCGTTCAGGGCGTGGGGGCCAAGGTGGCGCTCGCGATCCTCGGCGTGTTGCCGCCCGGCGAACTGGCGACCGCGATCGGAACGCAGGACAAAGCGATGGTGTCGCGCGCGCCGGGCGTCGGCCCGAAACTCGCGGCCCGCATCGTCGCGGAATTGAAAGACAAGGCGCCAGCCTTTGCAGCGCTCGATCCCGCCGTCGCGCGGCTGGCGGGCGTCGAGGACGCGAAAGCTGCGCCCGGGCCGGTGCAGGACGCGGTCTCGGCTCTGGTCAATCTTGGCTATGGACGCCCGCAGGCGGCGGCGGCTGTTGCAGCCGGTCTCAAGGCTCTGGGCGAGGATGCAGAGACCAGCGCGTTGATCCGGCGGGGATTGCGGGAACTGGCGGGGTGAGTTTGGCTGTCGTGGCGATTGCCCTTTCAATGCCGCACTTTCGAGCCTATATTGCTCTGGCTACCCGCAAGGGAGACTATGGCGATAAATGGTCATCGGAATAAGCCTTTCGGACCCGGGGGCGGTACCCGGCGCCTCCACCAGAGCCCATCGAAGGTTGGGTTCTTGCGGGGGCGAAACAGGTTCGACGAGGGGTGTAAAGGGTGTGCTTTTGCTCGGCATGATACCGCCGTTATCGGGTCAATCTTATAGTTGCCAATGACAACTATGCTCCCGAGGCTCTCGCCGCGTAATGCGGTGCTGGTTTCGGAAAACAAGTCCTTAGGGGTAGCACTCTAAGGCGGGGCCCGGAGGCGCCTGGCAACAGAAGCCTCCACTTTCCTTACTTGCCTGCCGGTCCACCCAGAGAATTGCCGTTGACCGTCATTTTCCCATCCGCCCCCATGGCGAGCGCCCATTGCGCCGAACCATCCGGGCCAGGCTTGGACAACAACCGCGCCATACCCAGCATGGCAACAGCCTGCTGAGCGCTTTTGTCGGTTTTGGCCGCGTCTGCGATAGCCCGCTGAATGGCGTCGAGGCCCATAGCTCGTATGGTTACAGAACCCAGCGGTTTCAGGCCAGGACCGACATTGGCCTCGCCGCTGGCGGAAATCTTGTAGCCAGCGCCAGAGATGCTGAAATCGGCGAGTTTCATATTAGCCAGCCCGTCCGGCAGCAATTTTGACACCAGACCAGCCCCCTCATTGGCGGGAATGGGCGGCTTGGACTCAAGGTTGAATGCCGCAATGGCCGCTTCCGCGAATCGGGCGAGATCATAGCCCGTAATTGACAGATCGGCGGACACGTCCTTGGGCGTGAGCGCGACGCTCCAGGCTGGCAACAGACCTGCCGGCAATGCGACGCCTTTCAGCGCAATGGTTTCCCGCAACAGGCCATTTTGCCCGGCGCCGTTCAGGCCAAACCCGACAACGGCTTCACTTGCGGCAAAATGCTGCCCCCCCATCGCGGTGACCGCAACATCGCGCACATCTGCGGAGACATCCAGATGCCCGAACACCGGCAAAGCCGAACGCAAAAGCGGCTTCAGTTCCGCCTGCGCCCCGGCGATGGCCTCCTGCGAGGGATGCGCCACAAACCACGCCCATAGATCGAGCAGCGCCGAATTGCGAATGGCTTCAATCCGACCTTCGGATTTGACCGCGCCAAGCGATAATTCAAAATCGAGCGCCGGTGCGCCTGCAGGCGTTCCAGCCGAACCGCCCATAGATATATGCTGTTTCGTGTCCTGGATCGTCTGGACGAAGGCGTATGTCACTGAGTCAGGACCTGAGGCCCCGCCCGTGATTTCAGTATGAATTCCATTTGAAACACGCGTCACATTGGCCGCAGGCCCTTGTCCTGATGCGTCGATTGAATGCATCGAGAGCGTCCTGATATCGGACCTTCCCGATATTACCGCCCCTGGCGCGGGGTCGAACAGACTGTCGCTACTGACGCCTTCAGCCTTCAATTCGCCGGACGCGCCGGCCGACTTGTAGGAAAAAGCAAAATCATCCGCCTGGATGATCCGCCATTTTCCATCGGGTTGTCTGGTCAGCTTCATCGTCATAGGCTGAGGCGTGACCGTGAAGGCCAGACCGCTCTGCGACGCCTTCGCGGCCAAACCTGAGAAATCGAGAGAAGCGGTATAAGAGTCGCCCGCTGGCGCCATTGTCAGCAGGGGATGATCGCCTTGCGCTACGGGGCCAAAATATTTTTCAAATTGCCGCACAATCCCCGCGGCTTCTTCGGGCGTCGCAGGCGCGGCGACCGCGCGAATGGCTGGCGCAAACAGAATCAATCCGGTCAACGCCGGGTAAAATACGTATTTCATAAGGATCCCCAATTGTTTCCTGCCGGACATCGGCCAATAGGACCCCGATTTGGTGAATTAATTGTGGCCAGACCGGACAGCGCAACACGGCCACGATTGCCAGCGCCGCCCGGCTCGGCTAGTTGGTTCGGGTAACTCGGGCGTTCAGGGCTGCTTCGGCGGCTGGCGGCAACACGCGGAACCAGTATGTCAGACGATGTCATCCGCTACGACCTTCTCGTTCAGGAAGCCATGCGTGGCGTGGTTCGTAAAGTTTTGGCCGACGCCGCGCGCAACGGATTGCCCGGCGATCATCATTTCTACATCGCCTTCCGCACCGGCGCGAGGGGAGTCAAACTCTCCCAGCGCATGAAGGAACGCTTCCCCGAAGAAATGACCGTTGTGCTGCAATTCCAGTTCTGGGACCTCGCCGTAACGGAAACGGCCTTCGAGGTCGGTCTTTCCTTCGGCAATGTGCCTGAAAAGTTGGTGGTGCCTTTCGACGCAATTGTGGGTTTTTCCGATCCGTCCGTCGATTTTGGGCTGAAAATCTCCATCCAGGAGCCAGAGACAGAAAAAGGCGCAAACGACGCAGAGCCCGCCAAACGCGCGCCTGCGCGCCCTGCTGGCAAACTGCCTCCTCGTATCGCTGACAAGGCCCCGCGTGGGGCCGGTTCGGAACCCGCCGAAGTCAAGCCTGCCAGACCGGCGCCAGGCGCTAAAACAAAGAGCGAAAAGCCCACGGCAGGACTCGATGGCAAGCCCGACGCCGCCGCCAAAGTCGTTTCCATCGACGCCTTCCGCAAAAAGCCCTAAATATTCGCGATCCTGAGACTGTGAAGGACGTTCGCGGGTGGAATTTCTCGCGCGTTGAAGAACCGCCCGACCTAGCAGACCCGCCGCGCAAACCCCCACTCCGACACCTTGAGCATTTCAAGTTTCTTTCAAACATGAAAATGCTCTAGACTTGTCGCCGAGAATACCCCCGGGGAGGAATTTCATGACGCCGCTATGCAGATTTGTTCTCGCGGCTCTGTGCACGATGGCGATGGCGGCGCCCACTCGCGCTGCGAACACCAAGGTCACAATCGGCGGCACATTATCAGCCACAGATATCGGCCTGTGGGTTGCCGATAAAAAAGGCTATTTCCGCGACGAGGGGATCGATGCCGATTTCATCACATTCGATTCCGCCGCCAGAATGATTGCATCGCTGGGATCCGGCGAACTCGATGTCGCAGCAGGCGGCCATTCTGCAGGTCTTTTCAATGCGGTTGGGCGCGGCATCGATATTCGTATCGTCGCCGACAAGAGCCAGAATGTGACAGGCCGCAGCAGCATCAAAATGCTGGTGCGCAAGGACCTCGTGGACTCAGGCCGCTACAGAACCTATGCAGACCTCAAAGGTCTGAAAGTGGCGGAAGCTGCGCCCGGCGGATCGGCGCAACCGATCCTCGTCAAATTTCTGGAAAAGGCCGGCTTGAGTTACGATGATGTCGAGCACGTCTACATGTCGTTTCCGCAAATGACAATCGCCTTGCAGAACAAGGCGATTGACGTCGCATTGCCCGCCGAACCCTCAGTCACGCAGGCGCTCCGACTTGGCGGCGTTGTTGCTGTCGCCAACGATTACGACGTCTATCCCGTACATGAAGTCTCGGAAATCATGTATTCGGGCGGGTTTGCGACGAAAGACCCGGCGCTCGCGCAAAGATTTATGAAGGCGTTTCTGCGCGGCGTGCGCTATCACAACGACGCTTTGGGCCCGAATGGCGAATTTGCCGGCCCGCAGGGCGACGAAATCGTGGCAGTTGCAACCCAATATGGACCATTCAAGGACCCTGCCGTCTGGCGCTCGTTCATTCTGAGTTATTGCGGTCCCGATGGAACGCTGAATGTTGCAAGTTTGAAGGAAGATCTCGATATTTTTCGCAAGCTCGGATTGATTACGTCGGATGTGACGATAGACAAGGTCATCGATACGCGTTTTACCGACGCTGCCGTAAAGGAACTCGGACCCTACCAGAGGAAGCAATAGTGACGGCGAGGACGAATATGCAATACGCATTGCAGGCGGCGATCGCTGGATTAATCGCAATGCTGGTATTGGCGGCGCCCGCCCATGCGCAGTCCCCATTCAAGCTCAATGTTGGCATTACCAATTCAGCTAGCGATGTCGCGCTTTTCGTCGCAGACGCGCATGGCTATTTCAAGCGCGAGGGGCTCGATGTCAATTTTGTAAAGTTCGATTCGGCAGCTCGCATGATTGCGCCATTTGCATCGGGAGAACTTGCGGTAGGCGCAGGCGGGCCCTCGGCAGGCCTGTTCAACGCGGTTGGCCGGGGTATCGATATTCGGATCGTTGCTGACAAAACCTCGACGGTTCCCGGACGGCCCATCAATTTCCTCGTCGTGCGAAAGGACCTCGTGGAGTCCGGACGTTACAGGACGCTTTCGGATTTACGGGGCATGAAAATTGGAGGAGCGGCGCCGGGCGGGGCCGCGACAGCAACGCTCGACAGATTGCTCGCCATGGCGAACCTCACAACTAACGACGTCGAGCGTGTTTATCTGGCCTTCCCGCAGCAGGTGATCGCTCTGCAAAACAAGGTGGCGGACGCCGCCATGCCAACCGAACCCTTTGTCACAACTGCCGTCAACAATGGCTCTGGCGTCCGCATCATCGGAGATGATGTCATCTATCCCGGCCATCAACTGGCGACGCTGTTTTACACCGGGCCGTTCGTGCAAAAGAACCCTGACGAAGCCAGACGTTTCATGCGGGCCTATATATCCGCCGCACGCGATTACAACGATGCGATCGAAGGAACCCATCTTGCCGGCCCGAAAGGCGAGGAAATGATTTCCATTCTCACGCGCTATTCACTCGTCACCGACCCGGACGTGCATCGGTCCCTGACCGCAGTGAATATCGATCCTGACGGGAAGCTCAATATCGCCAGCCTGCGCGAAGACATCGATATTTTTATCAAGGAAGGGCTGATCGAAGGCAAGGTTGACGCCAACAAGGTCATTGATACGTCGTTCGCCGAAGCTGCCGTTAAAGACCTTGGACCGTATATACGCAAATAGACCGGATCGAAAATGAACAACAAACGCCTGAGGGGGCAATGAACAGAAAAGCGCATTTCGCCGTTTTGCTGCTGAGCGTTCTTTCCTTTGCAACGCCAATCCGGGCGAATGAACTCGTCCCCGTGCAGTATTCTTCGCTGGGCGGGGCCACCGATGCAGGGGTCTATCTCGCTGACGCCCTCGGATTTTTTAAGGAACAGGGGATCGCTGTCACCACAAATCTGATGACAACTGTTCCTTCGCAGATTGCCGAAATGGCGACCGGTCGTCTCGATGTCTCCGGTATTGCCTTGTCGCCGGGGATATTCGCGGCTTCGGCGCGCAACATCGGATTGCGCATCGTCGGCGACAAGCAAAGTCTGCGTCCCGGATTTTCCTCGACGCGCATTCTCGTGCGCCCGGACCTGATGAAGGCGACAGAGGAAGAAACCGTGCGCGCATTGCGGGGCAAGCGCATGGCGGGTCCGGGGCGCACCACCATCGGTTTCTATCTCGTCGCATCCCTGTTCCGGAAATATGGCATGGATGTCGGCGATTTTGATTTCGTGGAAATCCCGTTGCCGGATATTGTTGCAGGACTCGCTTCGGGAGCAGCGGACGGCGCGCTTGTGGTTGAGCCCATTGGCTCGCGCGCGGTGAAGGCGGGCGTCGCCACGGAGCTATCCGATTGCGCTGAGTTTGTGCCGCCGGGCGGCAGCGTAACGCCGCTGGTTTATTCCGAGCAATTCGCGCAAAAGCGAGAACTCGCAACCGGTTTCATGAAGGCCTATATGCGCGGCGCAAGGGTCTTTGTCGACGCCTTTGCGAAGGGCAGGGATCGCGAGAACGTCATTGCCGTCATCGCCGAACACGCTAAAATCCCCGTTGACGTTGTGCGCAATGCATTTCCCGGCGGGCTCGATCCCAACCAGCGCATCTCCATCGCGTTTCTCGACAAGGTGCAGCGCTTTTACATTGAGCAAAAGCTGCTCGAAAAGCCTGTCGATCTCGACAGGCTCGTAGATATGTCATTCGCCGATACGGCGCTGAAGGAGCTCGGAATCTATGAGTAAACAGGACAACGGGCGACCGGATCATTCCGCGGACCGCCCGTTACGCGCCGGCGCGAAAGCGATATAATCCCGGAAGACCAATGGCAGGCCGACGAATTTGCCATCGCAAGATGCAAGATAGAGGAGTTGTTGCGGTGAACTTCGAGGAAATTTCCGTTACGCCGTCATCGCCGCATGTTGGAGCGGAGATCGACAATATCGATTTGACCAGGCCGCTCAGCGACAGACAATTGAAGGAGCTCCGCGCCGCTTTCCTGAAATATGGCGTCATCTTTTTTCGCGAACAGGATATCGGTTTTGAACACCAGATGGCGCTGGCCGAGCGCTTCGGCCATGTGCATATCCATGTCGGGGGGGAAGGAACGGCCTCAAAACCTGCTCCGGGCTATCCTGCGATCCGGCTTCAGCATTTTGACAAGGATTCAAAGCGGATTTCCGGAGAGGTCTGGCATTCCGACCAGAGTTGCGCCGAAATTCCGCCTGCCGGTTCAATCCTGCAGCAAAAGATTATCCCGCCTGACGGAGGCGGCGACACTTTGTTTGCAAGCTGTTATGCAGCCTATGACGCCCTGTCGCCACAGATGCAGGCGTTTCTTGAACCTTTGTCCGCAGAGCACGATGGCGCCAAGCTCTTCGATCGCGGAACCAAAACCGTTTACCCCAAGGCGGTGCATCCGGTTATCACACGCCACCCGGAAACAGGCCGCAAGGTGTTGTTCGTTAACGCTGGCTTCACAACGCGCATTGTGGACTTGCCCAAGGATGAAAGCGAAGCAATCCTGAACTACCTGTACGCGCATATCGCCAAACCTCATTGGCAGATGCGGTTCCGCTGGCGACCCAATTCCATTGCGTTCTGGGACAATCGCTGCACGCAGCATTTTGCAATCTGGGATTATTGGCCGAATGTGCGATCCGGCTATCGTGTGCAATTTGAGGGCGCTGTACGCCCGGACCGATGAGACCGAAAAAGCTCGCCATATCGGGTTCAAGGGGATGGGAACGTCAGTATGAGCAAACCTGCGCGTGTTTCGATGTTTCAGCGCCGCCTGACGCAGGCCGCTGCGCTGACGCTCGCATTGATGGCTTTGGCTTCCGTGCCGGCTCAGGCGCGCATCATACGCATCGTGATCGACCAGAGGGAATCCCCTGCCTTCGATGGCGACAATTACGGCGCTGCGGGACAATATGAAACACTGACCGGGCGCGCCTATGGCGTGCTCGATCCTGCCGATCCGCACAATTCGGTGATCCAGGATATTCAACTTGCGCCCCGCAATGCGCAGGGGCTCGTCGAATATATGACGACGTTCCAGATCAGCAAGCCAATTGACCTTGGCAAGAGCAGTGGCCTGCTCTGGCACGATGTTCCCAATCGCGGCTCGCGCGCACGCTTTGCAATCGAAGAACGCAGGAACGGCGACATCTATCTCAGCAATGGCTGGCAGGGCGACAAATCCGGCTCGACGGCCCCCGACCCTGACCACGAATATCTGGACGCGCCTGTTGCGCGTAATCCTGACGGCTCGGCGATCACAGGGCTGGTTTTGGGCCGGATCATGAACGAAAGTGGACCGGACTCCCGACCGTTGATCGTTCATAACAATCCGGTTCCCTATCACCCCGCCTCGCTTGACACGAATCTTGCCACGCTCACGACCCATGACGCTGAAGCCATGGACGGAACGGTCGGCGCGACCAGCCTCATTGCGCCTTCAGACTGGGCCTGGGCGAAATGCGGCGCGTCCAATCCCTTTCCCGGAACGCCGGACGCAACGCAGATTTGTCTTCGCAACGGGTTCGACCCCGGCTTGCTGTATCAGGTCGCCTACACAGCAAAAGACCCCTATGTGCTTGGAATCGGCTTTGCGGCTTTCCGCGACGCGGGCGCATTTTTTCGTCTTGAGGCCCATGACGCCGAAGGCGCGCCCAATCCGCTTGCAGGTCATGTCAAATGGTCGATCAGCCGCGGCGTGTCGCAATCGGGTAATTTTTTGCGACAGTTCCTGCATCTTGGCTTCAATCAGGATGAAAACCAGCGTCAGGTCTATGATGGCGCATGGCCGATTATCGCGGGACGACGAATCAGCCTGAATGTCCGGTTCGCGCAGCCCGATGGCGTGCTGATGCTTTATCAGCTTGGCAGCGAGGGTCCGCAATGGTGGACGCCTGCGCCAGATCCGGTGCGCGGCCTGTCTGCCGCGGGCATTCTCGACCGCTGCACTGCAACCAAAACCTGTCCCAAGATTATCGAACATTTTGGCGCGGCCGAAGTTTGGGCCCTGAAGCTGACGCCTGAATGGGTGGGCACACAGGGAATTGAAGATCTTCCACTGCCAGATAATGTGCGCCGATATTATATTCCCGGCACGGCGCATGGCGGTGGCGCTGGGGGATTTAGCGTCAAGCCATTGCCGCCTCCGGCCTGTCCTGGAGCCGAATGGGGTCGTGGCATTCTATCGGCAAACCCCCTGCCGCATACAGAGACCGCCAACGCCATAAGGACGCATTTTCGGAACTGGGTCATGAAGAACGAGGCGCCGCCCGCAAGCCGTTATCCGACTTTAAAGAGCGGATTTCTGGTTGATGCGACCAAGGACGCGTTGGGATTCCCGACGATCCCCGGCGTGCCCGCCTCGGCGCCGACTGGATTGATCAATCCTGTTCTCGATTACGATCTTGGACCGGATTTCAACGCGCTGGACGGGTCTGGCGCCGCCACGCTCGTCCCCCCGGCCATCAAACATGTGATCGCAATGAAAGCGCCGCGCGTCGACGCCGATGGCAATGAACTCGGCGGCGTGCCGGTTGTTTTGCACGAGGCGCCGCTTGGTTCGTATCTCGGCTGGAACATCACTGCGGCAGGTTTTCACCGGGGGCAAGAATGCAACTACGCCGGTGGAATGATTCCATTTGCAAAAACAAAACAGGAGCGACTTGCCAGCGGCGATCCCCGACTGTCGCTGGAAGAGCGTTACGTCAACCATGACGGCTATGTCGCTGCTGTGGAGATCGCAACGAAGAAGGCTGAGGCGTCAGGCTTTTTACTTGCCGACGATGCGGCGGCGCTCATTCGCGCCGCCAAAGACAGCGACGTGCTGAATTAAAATCGCGTGGCGCGAGGCAATAAATCCCTGAAATCACGGCGCGCGCAACACTGGCGGTTCCAGCGCGGCTATCGCTCCGGCCTCGATTCCCATATCGGGCAACCAGAATTTACCAACGTATCGTTTGCCATTGATTCCGTCCGACAACGTTGAGGCGAGCCACAACATGGGCGCGATCATCACTTCGGGCTCCAGCAGTTTCTGCCCGGTGATTTCGGCATTCCGTTTGCCCATGGGGGACACAAAGTCCGTATTGACCGCCCCGCCGGGAATGAGCGAATTGCAGGTCACGCCCGTTCCCTCAAGGTCCTGCGCCCAGATCAGGGTTTCAGCCTCAATCGCCGTCTTGCTGACGCCATAGGGCGAGTTCTGCTTGCGCTGCATTGTCGAAAGACTGGTGGTGACATTGACAATGCGGCCCCATCCGCCACGGATCAGCAAAGGCGCGGCGACGCGCGACATAAAATAAGTCCCGATGACATTGGTCTCGATCACGTCCATCCATCGATCGGGATCGGTTTCCCAGAACTTCATGCTGGAGTAATTGGGCCCATTTTCGAGATGCGCGGGACCTTTACCCGCATTGTTGACGAGAATGTGGAGGCCGCCGAACAAACGCGCTGTTTCCGCCACGGTGCGATCGCAATCCTCTTTGCGCGTGATGTCGCAAGGCATCGCAAGCGCTTTGCCGTGACCGGGCTTGAAGGCGACTTCGGCGACTGCCCGCCCGGCCTCCCCCACATTCAGGTCCGCAAAAACGACGTTGGCGCCTGCGCGCACCATCGCCTGCGCCATCGCGCGGCCAAGCCCGGCGGCGGCGCCGGTGACAATGGCGACGCGACCATCGAGACGCAGAGATGCGACTGTTGTCATATCGTCCTCATCGATTTGGAGCGCTGGCGCGAGCGACGCCGATCATCGAATCGCGCGTAACCAGCGCCGCAAGTTCAGCCTCGCCAAGGCCCTGCGTTCCCTCCGGTCGTTCAGGTACAACCAGAAAGCGCATATCTGCGGTCGAATCATGAACACGCACAACAACATGTTCTGGCACATGTGTGCCGAATTCGGCGAGCACAGCGCGGGGTTCGCGCACCACGCGCGCGCGATACGCCCGACTCTTGTACCAGCTTGGCGGCAGACCGAGCAGATCCCTCGGATAACATGAACACAAAGTGCAGACGACGACGTTATGTTCGCCCGCCGTGTTCTCGATCGCAACAAGCTTTGCAGTCGTCATTTCGAAGCCAAGTTCCGAAACAGCGCCATTTGCATCATCCAACAACCGTTTTCGGAATGCGGGATCTGTCCAGGCTTTGGCGACGACGCGGGCGCCATTCGCCGGCGTGATGGAATCGCGACGCTCGATCTGGCGGCGCACGTCATCCGCGCTGACAACGCCTTTTTCGATCAGCAGTTCCTTCAGCGCGATGCCGAGGATTTGATAATAGGAATGCACCTTGTCATCAGGCTGCGGCGGTGCGTGCACAGAGCCGTGCTCATGATCATGGAGATGATGTTCCTCGCTCATGTGAGCCTCTCCAGCCAATGTTCGTAAAGGTCGGCCTCGATCGCGTCGATTGCCGGGCCTGCATAATCGGACCAAAGATCGATCGCGCGAAAGCGCACTTTATAGACGCCTTTTTTTAGCCCGGGCAGGCCATATGCGGCGGTTTCAGCATTGTCGAAATTGCCGAAGAATTTGATGACTTCGCCGGTTTTCCCACGCAGATAGACTGGTGTGCGGATATGGCCAGGTGGAAAATCCTCGCGCACGCGGATCGGCGTTCCAGGAGCGAGGCGCGTCATGGCGATTCCATGCCGGATTCGAGTTCGCCGGAGGCAGCCAGTCTTTGACGCACCAGCGCGACCCGCGCGTCGATTTCGTCCTGCGTAAGGGCGCCCTTGTCGATTAAAAGTCGGCACAGCGCCGCCGTCCAGCGTTCGTAATAGGCGAGCGTATTATAGGCGTCATGGCCAAGCGCTTCCACCGCCGCGCGGTTTTCATGCGTATTGACAAGCCCGATCGCGCCAACTGCGGCGCGCAATCCGTCGATCTGTTTCTCCCAGAAGGTCAGCGGATGCGCCTCAGTGTCAACCGGGCCATCCTGCAATCCTCCGACATCGTGGGGCCCACGCATAGCAACTCCCTTTGCCGCCGATCATTGTGCCACAGGCCCGACGAAGCGCAATAGCCTGCCGTTGCGTGGGCGCCCGCACTGTGGCACGGTTCACAAAAATCGGGGAGGCGCCGGTGCGCATGCAATTCAGATATCACATCTTCATTTTGGGACTGCTGGCGGCGTGGACAACATCCGCCCGCGCGCAAGAGCCGTCGCCTGACCTGATCGCCAGGGCCAAAACCGAAGGCTCCGTTGTTTATTATACCGATCTCATCGTCGATCAGATTGTGCGCCCGCTCGTGACCGCGTTCGAGGCAAAATACGGCGTCAAGGTGGAATATTCCCGCGCCGACAGCCAGGATACGATCATCAAGATCATGGGCGAGCATAAGGCCGGACGGATGCAGGCCGATATTTTCGGTCTCACCAGCGGCCTGAAAACGCTCGTGGATGCAGGCGCTGTGCGACAGTTCGATCCCGCCAGCGCCGCGGCTTTGGAACCCCAATTCAGGGACCCCGGACATTACTGGGTTTCGTCAAATTTTTATGTGATGACGCCCGCCGTCAATACAGACCTGGTGGCCGAAAAGGACCGTCCGAAATCCTATGACGATCTTCTCGATCCCCAATGGAAAGACAAAATGGTCTGGAAGCCGAACGACATTTCCGGGGCGCCCGGCTTTATAGGCAATATTTTACGCACAATGGGCGATGACAGAGGCATGGACTATCTGCGCAAACTCAGTGGCCAAAACATCAAATCCATCAGCGCGAGCGCCCGCGCCGTGCTCGATCAGTTGATTGCCGGGGAACATCCGCTTGCGCTGCAAATCTTCAACCACCATGCCGCTCTCAGCGCCAAAAAGGGCGCGCCATCGCAATGGCTTAAAATCCAACCTGCAATGGTGCAGATGACGGTCGAAGTCCTGACCACAGGCTCGCCGCATCCTGCGGCTGCGGAACTCTTCGTGGATTTCCTGTTGTCGGCAGAAGGACAAGCGCTCTTTCAAAAGGCCGACTACTTCCCCACGCGCAAGGGCGTGTCGCCCTCGATGCCTGAATTGGCGCCCGACAGCGGCGGTTTCAAAGCCAATTTCTTCGGCCCTGCGGACATCGACCGCGACTATGAACGCTGGGCGAGAATTTATGGCGATCTCTTCCGATAAGGCGTGACTTATTTCGTCCGCATCGTATTTTTGCCCTCTTCGATATAGCCGCTGAAGAAAGCGATCAGTTCAGGATTTGGCGCGGCTTTTTGCATCAGGATGTCGCGCGCGCGTGTGCTTGTATCATACTCTGGCGCAAAGCGCATTGTTGTTTCAGCATCGCGGCGAAACTCTTCATCCGTCTTGAGCGCTTCAAGTCCCGCCTTGATTTCCGCAAGCGCCTGAGGCGGCGTATTGGGCGCCATCAGGAGCACGCGCTCATAGCCGCGCGCGACGGTGTTGATCGTATCGAATGCGTTCCAAAGCCGCCCCTCCGGCGCCCGTCCGCGAACCTCGCGGAAATAGTCCCAGAATGACAGAGCTTCAATGCCGGTCGCGTCCGTCGGGCGCGGCGTCTCAGACTCATTGGCGTAGTCAAACCACAACGGCATGGCTTCGCCCTTGACAACGAGCGCAGGCTCCACAGCCGCGCGATAGGAGGGCAGGGATTCCGAAGTCATCTGAACTTCGCCGCGTTGCAAGGCGAGCCGCGTGTCCGCCGCTCCTGGATAGCCCGTGACATAGCGGTAATTCATCCCGAGGAGATCGAGCTGCAGCCGCAAACGCAGGTCCTTGTCAACGTCGATCGCAAGGCCCCCCATCCAGACTTCCCTGGCTTTCATAAAGTCTTCCGGCGAATTCAAGCCACCGCCGATATCGCGACGCCCGTAAGTGACGCTAACGCCCGAGCCGGTGCCCGCGAACGTCATTTTCGAAAGTTCGACCTTCAGGCTCGATGCGCCCATGACGGACGCGCCCGCGACAGTCGAAAAGAATCCCAGCGTGAGACCATCGCCGGGCGCAACCTGACCGAGCCAATTTGCCGCAACATTGCCAGCTGCGCCCGTCATAATACGCGGAATGACCGCCGGATTGCCTGGCAAATGTTTGCCAAGATGGCGCGAGAGCAGTCTTGCTTCCGTATCTGTAGGTCCGCCTGCAGACAGATTGACCAGCAGGCTCAGCTGTTTGCCGCGATAGAATTCCTGCGCGGTGAGGGCCGAAGGCGCCAAAGCGAGTCCGGCAATCATGAAGGCTGTTTTGAACATGCCTTTCCTCCCTGTGTTGGAAAGAGGATAGCACGATTCATGCGGTCGGCCAGACGCCGACGGCGCAATATAGCGATGCTCAGGCTTGACGCTGTTGCTGCATCCGCCGTTCCCGATCCCGCTCGCGCCGCCTGTCCTGAACCGGCTGATAAGCAATCCGCGCATGCGGACCGCAATAGGAAACCCCTATGGGCGAAGGGCTGCCACAATACCGGAACTCGGGCGAAGTGGGATCGCCGAGCGGCCATTTACACATGGATTCGCGTAGTTCCAGAATGGTCACACGCTCGCTGATCGGGATGACAACATTTTCCACCTGCCGGGGAACAACAGCTGTCTCGATTTGCGGTGAGTAAGCAAGCGCCGTCGCGCCATGGCTGACGGGTCCGCCGCCGGAACTCTTGTTTGGCGTCCGGTTGAACCCATTGTCCTGCCGGGGCGTGCGTGAGCGAGGCGCCGGCAAATTCGGCGTTTTGGCTCGACCCGCAAAGCCCAATCGGTGCACCTTTCCGATCACAGCGTTGCGCGTAATGCCATTGGCGAGCTCCGCAGCGATCTGGCTGGCGCTTTTGCCATCCATCCACATCTTTTTGAGAGTCTCAACACGTTCATCTGTCCAAGACATTCCGCCGCCCTCGATTTGCTCGCGCGCGCAGTATTTTCGGAATCGAGAATGAATCGCCGTTGCGGTCTCCCGCCGTCGTCGCTCATTCATACAATCTCTACGAAAAGGTCCGCCGCACGAAATGTCGTTGCCGACAAAGAAAGGCTACACTACCGCACGAATCGCGCGCAAGAGTCTGTCGTGCGCGATTAACGTTTTCCCCAGATGCTTGTGGCCGCAATGTCACGATTTCTGAATCAAACCGTGAACAGATATCCAATGCGGCGCAAAATTCCCGAACCGCGTTGTTTAAAGTCCGATGCCCGGACGCATTATGGGGGTCGCGAGGCGTCACCGCCTCGGCTAAGATTAACGCCGAACCTGTCCGCTCCCGGATGCTAAATCATCGAGCCCAAATGACAAATGTGCTAGTGACGCTGACTTTGCCGCCGGCCATCGGCGAGCGTTATGCGAACCATCTGCGCAATGCGTTTCCGCAACTGACTGTCAACCTCGTCGATCATCATACGAAAGTAGATCCCTTCATCGAAAACGCCGAGGTTCTTGTGACATTCGGTCCGATGATGGACAATCGGGTTTTCACCAAGGCGAAAGCGCTGAAATGGGTGCAGGCGCTGGGGTCCGGCGTTGACGGGATCGCAGATCAGCCTGCATTCCGGGATGAAATCATTCTGACAAACATCCGCGGCATTCATGGCGCGCCCGTAGCGGAAGCCGCAATTGCAGCGATGCTCTCTATGGCCCGCGATATCCCGCGCAGCGTCAGAAATCAGGATGCGATGGCGTGGGAGCGATGGCCGTCGCGGGTGCTTGCAGGCAAAACCGCAGTCATAATTGGCGTCGGGCTGATTGCCGAAGCGCTAGCGCCGTTATGCAAGTCGTTTGGCATGACGGTCATCGGCGTTACCGGCGCGCCGCGCGCGCTGCCAGGATTTGACGAGTTGGCGCCATCAAGCGACCTGCTCAAAACACTGGAACGCGCTGACCATGTCATTCTGCTTGCGCCGCACACGCCCAAAAACCATCGCATGATCGACGGGGCGGCATTTGCGTCGATGAAGCGTGGCGTCTTTTTTACCAATCTGGCCCGTGGCGGGCTCGTCGATGAAGACGCTCTCATATCGGCGCTGCTGGATGGCCGCGTCGGCGCTGCCGCGCTTGACGTGTTCGACCGCGAGCCACTGCCTGCAGATCATCCTTTTTTCAAAATGAAAAATGTGCTCGTGACCGCGCACCTAGGCGGCTTTTTTGTTGAATATCCCGACATGGCGATCCCCATCGTCGAGGAGAACATGCGCCGGTTTCTTGCTGGCGATTTCGCGCATATGATCAATCTGGTGAAAATGCAGGAGCTCAAATGACAATCAACGAACGAGTCAATTCACCGATTTCGTCAACCGAACTCGAACGCCGCTGGGCGGCTGTCCGCAAATCTATGGAAGCGGCGCACATCGATGTGCTCATTATGCAAAACAACAATGATTTCATGGGCGGCTACGTCAAATATTTCACCGATTTTCCAGCCACCAACGGATACCCGCTGACAGTCATTTTTCCACGCGACGATCTCATGACGATGATCGGTCAAGGTCCGTTTGGTCACGATCAAATGCTGACCGGTGGAACCGACGGCGTGCGGCGTGGTGTCACGCGATTGATGTCGTCGCCAAGTTTCACACCAGTCAGCTACACGCGCGAATATGACGCCGAACTTGCGGGCAGGGCGCTGGCGCCATATGCGAAAGCGGTTATCGGACTCGTCGGTTCATCGCAATTGCCCTACGCATTTGTCGAGCATTTAAAGCAGGGCGCGTTGGCCGGCGCGACTTTCGTTGAAGCATCGGATCTGGTCGATCAAGTCCGTTCGATAAAAAGCGCCGAGGAAATTGCCGGCTTTCGCAAATCCTGCGCGATGCAGGACGCCATGATGACCAAAGTGGGCAAGCGTCTGCGCCCCGGCCTTCGGGATCAGGAAGTCGTTGCTATCGCACGCCGGGTTGCTGCGGACTGGGGCAGCGAGCAAGGCTGGTATATGGCTGCCTCGGCGCCCGTCGGCATGAGCGCGCCGATGGCGCCGCCACATTTGCAAAACCGCATGATCCGTGAGGGCGATCAGTTCTGCATCCTTCTGGAGAATTCGGGTCCCGGCGGTTTCTACACGGAACTTGGCCGCACATTTGTTCTGGGCAAGGCCAGTCAGGAAATGCGCGATGAATTCGCCTTTGTGCTTGAGGCGCGGAAATTTGCATTGTCCCTGCTGAAGGAAGGGGCTGCCTGCGCAGACATCGCGGATGAATATAACGCATTCATGCGCAAGAATGGCCGTCCGGAGGAAAAGCGCGTGTTCTGCCACTCACAGGGCTACGATATGGTGGAGCGACCGCTGGTGCGCGCCGATGAATCCATGCGCATCGGCGCCAACATGGTGCTCGCGTGCCACCCAACTTATGTAACGACAAATACCTATAGCTGGATTTGCGATAACTTCTTCATCGGCGGCGTAGCGCCGGAGCGATTGCACAGCTTTTCGGAAAGCATCATCGAAATCGGGTAACCGCCACGCGCCGGATCGATCAGAAGACAGTGCGCTGCCGAATCGCTGCTGACAGCGTGCCTTCATCGAGATAATCAAGTTCGCCGCCAACGGGCACGCCATGCGCCAGGCGCGTCACCTTGACTTCGAGATGAGTCAAAAGGTCAGTGATGTAATGAGCCGTCGTCTGTCCATCGACAGTCGCATTGACCGCGATAATGACCTCGCGAACGCCATCGGCTTCAACGCGTATCGGCAGACGTTCGAGATTGAGCTCTTTGGGACCCACGCCATCGAGAGGCGACAATGCGCCTCCGAGCACGTGGTATCGCGCGCGCATGGCGCCGACGCGTTCCAGCGCCCAGAGATCGGCGACGGTTTCCACGACTAGAAGGATCGTGGGATCGCGTCGCGGGTCGCAGCAAACAGCGCATGGATTGCTTGTGTCGATATTGCCGCAGTCCGTGCACACAACAATGCGATCGTGAGCGACTCGCATTGCATCGGCGAGCGGGCTCAACAATTCTTCGCGCTTGCGGATAAGGTGCAGCGCGGCGCGGCGCGCAGACCTTGGCCCAAGCCCCGGGAGGCGCGCCAGCAACTGAATCAGTCGCTCAATCTCCGGGCCCGCGATTCGTTCAGCCATAACTGCGCAAGCCGTCTAGAAAGGCAACTTCATTCCGGGCGGCAAGGGCAGCCCGGCGGTGACTGATTTCATTTTTTCCTCGATCAAACGCTCGCCCTTCTTGCGCGCCTCCTGATGCGCGGCAAGGATCAAATCTTCAACGATTTCCTTCTCTTCGGGCTTAAGCAGGGACGCATCGATGGCGATATTCTTCATCGCGCCCTTGGCTGTCAGCGTCACACGCACCATTCCCCCGCCGGACTGCCCTTCGACCTCGGTCTGTTCGAGCTCGGATTGCATCTCGTGCATTCTGGACTGCATTTCCTGAGCTTTTTTCATCAGCCCCATGATATCTTTCATTTCAATCTCCTGATGTCCAAAAGTATGACTACGACGCGAACCCGACCCGTCAGAGATCGTCTTCCGTAATGTCGTCATCGACGTAGCCAACTTCATCATCTCCCGATCTGGCGGGAATCGCGATAGCTGCCGTCGTTGGCTGTGGTTCGTTCGCTGGCGCGCGAATTGCGACAATCTCGGCGCCCGGAAAAAGCTCCAGCACGCTGCGCACCAGCGGTATCGCCCTTGCGCCCGTCATCTTATCGCGTTCGCGCGCTTGCATCTGCTCGCGTAAAGTAGGCGCGCCATCTTCTCTCGACACCGCGACCATCCAGCGTACGCCTGTCCATTCCTGCAATCGGCGCATCAACGATTGGGCGACCTGCGCCGATGCGCCCGGAACAATCGCAATTTCAATCGAGGCTTGCTCAAACCGAACGAGCCTGACATCCTGCTCCAACGCGATCTTGAGCTGAACGTCGCGATGAACGCCTGCGAGCGCCACAATGTCCTCGAATGTTTTCAACTGCACGCGGGGCTGCGATTCGTTGCGGGCAATCGGCTGACGCTGCGCGAGGGTTGATGGGGCCGGCGCGCGCGCGCCGCCAGGGGCCGCCGCGCCGGCCGATCCGCCACCGCCTGAAGGCGCCGCGCTACGCGCCAAAGCGGCGCCGCCTGTCGCGCTGGTCCATTGTTTCAGCGCGTCTTCGGGGCTCGGCAGCGTGGATGCGTGCGCCAGCCGCACAAGCGCCATATCCGCAGCAGCCATGGGACGCGGCGAATCTTTTATATCCTGCATACCCTTCGACAGGATTTGCCAGGCGCGGGTCAATGTCTGGATTGAAAGCGCTTTTGCGAAAGCTGACCCGCGAGTAAATTCCTGCTCGCTCATCGACGTGTCGCGCGGCGTGCCCGGAACGAGCTTGAAACGGGTCACAAAATGAATGAATTCAGCGAGCCCTGCGAGTGACTGATAGGGATCCGCGCCGAGATCATATTGCTCCTTTAGAATGCCCAGCGCATGAGCAATATCGCCCTTCATCAGCGATTCGAATAAATCGATCACGCGTGAGCGGTCGGCAACGCCAAGCATTTCTCGCAAACTTTCGGCGGAAATGGACTCATGCCCGGCGCTCGACCCATGCGCAATGGCCTGATCGAGTAATGAAAGCGCATCGCGCACCGAACCTTCGGAGGCGCGGGTCACCAGCGCCAGCGCGTCGTCATCAATTGCGACAGCTTCCTTGTTGCAGATGGACCTGAGGTGAGCGATCAGAACGTCCGGCTCGATGCGCCGCAGATCAAATCTCAGGCAGCGTGAACGCACTGTGATCGGAATTTTCTCGATTTCAGTCGTTGCGAAAAGAAATTTGACATGTGGCGGCGGTTCTTCCAGCGTCTTCAATAGCGCATTGAAGGCTGGCTTGGACAGCATGTGCACTTCGTCGATAATATAGACTTTTGTCCGCGCCATCACTGGCCGGAAACGTGCATTTTCGATGACCTCGCGGATGTCATCGACGCCAGTGTGCGATGCCGCATCCATCTCGATCACATCGATGTGGCGGCTTTCGATAATCGCCTGACAATGCAAACCCGGTTCCGGCATCGAAACGGTCGGCGCATCGATGGCGGGCCTGCCACCCTTCGCAGGCAATTCATAATTGAAGGCCCGCGCGAGAATACGGGCGGTCGTCGTCTTGCCGACCCCGCGCACTCCGGTCAAAAGATAGGCTTGATGGATTCGACCGATTTTGAACGCATTGGTCAGCGTGCGAACCATCGGCTCCTGACCAATCAAATCCTCAAAAGTTGAAGGCCTATATTTGCGCGCAAGCACACGGTAGGCGCCGCCATCGGTTGAAGACGCGAGTCCGGACTCCAACGCCAACAGCGTCTCGTTCGCCCCATGGGCGGCGTCTGGGTTGCTGGGCGCGTCGTTCATGGGGCGAAACACTGTCCGGCCCGCATCCGGACCTTGAACGAATTGGTGGGAGGCTGGACGGAGACCCGCCCTGTCTCGTTAGGGCTGCTTCCTTCCGGACCTGACCCGGTTGGCGAGTGGAACGTCCACCACCAACCTCCCGCGCCCTATTTGGACCATGGCGCCTGCTTTCGCAAGCCGGTTCCTGCATCCCGGCCAAACGGATTTTGCCGGGATGCGCAGCTCGCCTTAATGTCCTGGCGCTTGAACCGGGAACGCCAGAATGACAAATCTTGTTTCGTTGCGCGAACTTTCAGCCGAGACCGGGTATTCCGGCTTCCCGCTCGACCGCTTGTCTGACAAGCGCGACGATCTCAAGTTCGTCAGGAGTTTGCAGGCTGACCCCGCCGCCAGGACACTCATCATTGCGCGGGATATGCCTGTGGCCAAGCGCGCGGGGGCGACGCTCGACCCCTGGTTCAGCCTCCCCGAGGCCGCCGCCGTCGGTGAAGCGAGCGACAGAGCGCTCCTGGGTACTCGCGCGACGGGGCCAGTGTTCGCGACCTTGCTCAGCGACGAGGCCTCCAGTCTTAATGATACTCCTGCTGAGTCAGGCTTTCTGGATCACCGTGCGATCCGGATTCCAGGCAGGAGTGACCTTGAAATTCAGGATTTACGGTCACTTGCCCTCGCTGGCGCCTTCGATGGCCCAACAACCGCTATGATGGCCTGCGCCAAAAGTCTGCTTTACTGGCACGCGCGCCACAAATTTTGCTCGTGCTGCGGTGAGAAATCATATTTGGCGGCAGCCGGCTGGCGCAGGGAATGTCCGGCCTGCCACGCGACTCATTTTCCACGCACCGATCCCGTCGTCATTATGCTGGGAATTGATGGCGAACGCTGCCTTCTGGGTCGGCAACCGCGGTTTCCAAAAGGCATGTATTCCGCATTGGCCGGATTTCTTGAGCCAGGCGAAACGATTGAGGAGGCGGTTCGGCGGGAAATCCGCGAGGAATCTGGCGTTATCTGCAGCCGCGTGCAGTATCTGGCGTCGCAGCCCTGGCCATTTCCGGCCTCGCTGATGATCGGCTGCATTGCAACCGCCGTATCGACCGAAATAATCATCGATCGGACGGAACTTGAGGACGCCCGCTGGTTTTCGCGGGCGGAAGCGCGAGCCATGATCGAAGGCCGGCGCCCCCACGGATTGACCGCGCCGCACCCTTTGGCGATCGCCCACTATTTGCTCCGCGCCTGGGCCTTTCCCGAACCCAACGGAGCGTCCGGGCCAGATTTCCCCGGTTGAAGAAAGCAAAATGTCGGCAAACGGCGATTCGCCGATTGCGAAAGCGTCGCGCTCGTGGTACTAGTCCCTTATTCCAACACGATTATTTTAGTTTAGGTATTACCCGTTATCGTCGTTGGAGGCCCAGCAAACCGATGAATGCCAAGTCGTCAAAATCACGGGTAGTGACTGCCTCTGAGGGGGCTCCGATCCGTCAGCGCGCGAAGCGTCTACCAGCCGAAGCCCGCAAAGAAATCATTCTGAAAGAAGCTTCAGATTTTTTTGCGGAGAATGGCTTTGCCGCCTCAACGCGCGATCTGGCCGATAGAATTGGCGTGCGGCAAGCGCTCCTTTACAAATATTTCCCGTCAAAGGAAGCGCTGATTGAGTCGGTTTTCAGCCGGGTGATTGAGGAGCGCGAAGCAAGCCCGCGTGGAGCGCTGAGCGCCAACGAAAATCTGTCGCTCACGGTGCGCATTGCAGATGTCTATGATCATATGGCGACGCTGGCCAACGGGTCGGGCGTACGCCTGATCAGTCGAGCGATGTTGCAGGATCAACCGATTGGCATTCGCCTGGCGGCCTTTCTGAAACAAAAGCTGTTCGACCCTATGCTTTCGGAAATTCGCCGCCTTGAGGGATTGCCCGGCATTGTGACAAAGCCCATGCTTCTAGCCGAGTTCGAGTTGATCATGGCGTTCCACGCCTCCGCGCTGTTTTTCATTTTGCGGCGGGATTTGCAAAACATGCCGCTGCCAAAAAGCGCGCCTCTGTTCTTCCACGTCATTATCGAGGCGTTTTTGACAGGCGCGCGCGCCAGCTTGCGAGACCTTCACGCAGGCAAGCTTCCTGTTGAACTTTCCGAGATCAAGGGCGCCCCATAAATCCACTCATGTCCCTGACGAATTGATGAGAATTGGGTGCGACGCCAAAGCCTTGGCGCTTTAATTTTTTGCAAGCGATTCAACCGCGCAGAGACTGCGCCCTGCTGCGCAACGCCATCCCCAGGCCAAGCCAGCCTGCGCCTGCAAAGATAAGATCGACGCCGAGAATTGTGCCGAGTACAATCTGGCTGTCGCCGGGCCAACCCAGAACGACCACCAAACCAAAAACAATTGTGACCGCCGCCGAAAGCAATGCCCCCCAGCGCGGGCTGCCCAAAGGCAGGTGGAACGACACGAAGGTGCGCACCAGCCCGGACGCGATCAGTCCCGCGCCCAGCATAAGCGTAAAGACTTCCGCCGCCATCATCGGTCGTGAAATCGCGATCAGTCCGGCAAGCGCGTAGAGAATCCCCGCCATAGCCCACAGAAACAGGCGTCCCCAACCGCGCGCGCTCAAACCGATGGATATTTCGACAACTCCGGCCAGAATCATCAAAAAGCCAATGCTGAAAACAGAAGCGAGTGTGGCGATCGCCACAACGCCCAGCGCCAGAATGCCGAGCCCCGCCAGCAAAACGCCAAAACCAATGAAATATGGCCAACGGCTTTCCAGCTGGCGCAGACCTTCAGCAAGAGAGTGAGGAACTGGCGCGGGCGCATCGATCATCGAAAGCTCCTGATAATATCAAGACTGTGACAGTCACAGTCCACCGGCGATGACACGCGCCGGGCTAACGATGTTATCAGGCGTCGAATAGATATTTTCAACGATTTTCAAAGCTTCGCTGGCGTTCTTGGGCGCGACAGGATGCCGGATTTTTGCCGCATCGGCGAGGAATTCGGGATCGCGCATCGTTTCATCGAAAGCTTTTCGCAAGATCGCGAGGCGTTCTTCTGGCACGCTGGACGCCGCAATGAAAGGCCGCCCCAATTGCCCCGAGCCTGTCAAAAGTTCAATGATCTTGCTGGATTTATCATCGGGGGCGATATCGGCCATATAAGGAACATCAGGCGGCATTCCGGGCGCCAGAATGGGAGCCGTGCGCATCAACGGATTGACCTTTTTGCCATCAATCCAGTCCGCAGGCAGACTGACCCAGGCGCCGCAATCGCCATCGAGTTCGCCACGTTCGATGGCGATTCGCTGCTCCGCGCTGCCGGGATAACCCAACACCTGTTTGATGTTCACGCCGAATATATTTTTCAGAATGTTCTGGCCAACGAAAGCGGATGTTCCAGGCCCGACATCGCCCATATGGACTTCCGGGCGCGCGCGGACCTGATCGAGCGTTTTCAATCCAAGCGATCCCCATGTGTAACAGGCGGAAATGTCTTGATTAACACTTCCGATCCAGGCGTATTTTCGCAAGTCTGCTTTGACACGTTCAGGAAAAATCCTTGAATCTGCTATCAGGCCGAAATTGAACGTATCGAGGAATGTCCCGTCGCGAGGGGCGATGGTGTCGAGATATTGCATTCCGGTCAAGCTCGCGGCGCCTGGCATATTCGTAATAACAACATCAGGTTTGCCAGGCACATGAAGACCCAAATGGCGCGACAACAGCCGCGCAACAATGTCGAAACCGCCGCCGGACGAGAAGCCAACAATGATGGTGATTGTCTTTCCCTTGTAAAAGTCCTGCGCAGCGGCAGGCGGCGCGATGCCCGCCAGACCTGCCAGACCCAGCGCCGTCAGACCTGCTTTCAACCGCCCCATGCTTCCCCCATCCGTTTCGCTGAGCCGGCGCATATCATAACAAGATCGCGGACGATTGGGCTAGCGCGGTCTGGAGGCAAAAGGCGTTGAAACAATGCAGCCGCAGAATGTTTGGAATTGCCGCCAACAGGTTCAAGCAATCGTGACTGTGGGTTATGGAAATGGGCGCGAGCCTTGACGCGTCGCTCTACTCAACAGATGCATTACAGCGCTGCGCTGACCTGGGTTTTGTCGTATCATGGCGCATGGTGCTTCATGATTGCAGGAACTGACAATGCCTTCGACGACCCGCGAAACCTCGCAAGAGCCATCTCCTGCAGCGCCCGGCGCGGGCGCCGACGGCGACTTTTTCGGGCATGACGCCATTCTGGCGCCCGTCGCCGAAAGCGCTCTGCTGATCGCCGGGACGACGCCGCTTGCCATTGGCGTATTTGGGGGACCCGGCTCCGGAAAAACGTTGGCCATGCGCCGGTTGCAATTTCGCATCGAGGCGCTCGCCGCCGCCGCCGCGCGGCTCCGCATCAGCCCCTTTCTGACGCGTCCGGTCATTGTAAATCTCACAGCAGCGGAATTTGCCTGCGACCCGGCGCCTCTTGCTGCCGGAGCTCTGCGGATGGCGTTGACGAAATCTGGCGGGGATTTTGCCGCCATCGCGGCGGAAACGGCAGAGGCGATCGCCGATCCCCACACGTTCGCCAGAGACATCGCCGGGCGGCTCGACGCCGCGCGCGACCGTCTCGACCTCGAACGTAAGGCGCTGGATGATCTTGAAGGCCGTAAAAACCGTCTGCTTGATACGATCCTTTATGAAGCCTCGGGATCGCGCATTGACGCATTCGCGCGCGCGCGCCGAAGCGTTATCGATTCACGATTGCGCGGTTTTGGTTTTGATGGCGATAGTCTCAAAGCGTTCAAAGAACTCGCGCGCGAGGCGTCCGAACGACCGGGCCGCTGGGGCAAGCTGGCTGCATTCACGAATGCCTTGTGGGCTTACAAAGGGCAGCTATCGTTGCTGGTCCGGGCGCTGCTTCTTTATCTTTTTGCCTGGGGATGTTCCATCGCCAACGACAACGCAAATGTCTGGCTTTCGGCGTTACGCAGCCTTGGCGACAGCGTGGCTCCAGTGGCTAATTTTGCTGAAGGGCGCCTCGACTGGCTGGAACGCGCGCGGCAAGGCGCGCTGTTGCTGGCGCTGGCGTTTTTAGCGCTGAACGTCTGGCGCGCATTGCGGTTCCTTTTGCCAATCTGGCGCGGCGCGCAGATTCTATCAGGTGACGCTGTGCAGCGCAGGGGCCAGATCGAAATCGCGTTGGCGCACCAGACGCGCCGGGTCGATACGCTTGTCCAGGACATCGAACATTTGTCTGATGTGTCTGCGCAGGCGAGCGCGCGCGCCGAAGGGCGCCCGGCTCTCGGGGCCGCGTCAACGGTTCCCGGTATCGGAACCGAAGCGCCTGAAGTCATGGCCCGCGCCTTTATCGCCGGGATTGCAGCCTGCGTGGCCCGAGGGGAAGCGGGCAAGCCTCAGCGGATCGTTTTCTGCCTTGACGGGTTTGAAGCTTTGTCGCCTGAACGCGCTGCGGAAGCGCTGAACGCCTGCCATCAATTTTTTGCTCAACCCGGTTTTGTCCTGGTCGCGTCGGTCGATCCGCATCTGCTCCTGGCAGCAGGGACGAGCGCAGTAGAATCCACTGCGCGGTTTGAGCGCTGGTTTGATATTCCTGTCAATCTGCCGGACGCCAGCGCCAACCCTGAGGCCGTTTCCGCTTACGCCCGTGCGCTGATGAACCGATCGCTCCTTCCCCAGCCCGCGCCAATCGATGCCAGTCGGTCCAGCCTGAGCAGCGCGCCGACGCCGGTGGAAATCGCGCTCATATCCGCGCTCGCGCCTGTTGCCGCGGTTTCACCCCGCGCGACGCGGCGATTTGTGCAGACCTATAATCTGGCGCGTACGCGATTTGCAGACGCCTCGGCGCTGGCGTTCATGCTGGCGCTCGACACAGGCGCAACCTCCGGCGAACTGGCGGCCGTCGGAGCGGCTCTGGACGCGCCGCCCGAATCCCCTCTCGAAGTCGACCCCGAACATCGCCGCCTGGCTTTTGCGCTTGCTGCGGTCAACGAAACACGCGCCGAACCGCTTGGCGTCGGGGCGGCGAGCGCCGCTTGGGCGATTGCCCGCGATTACCGGATGCCACAGTAGACAGCCCGTTTCAGATATCCCAATCGACCGGCACGCCGCCATCAGACTGCGCGCTCTCGACGTAAAAACGCCAGAGCTTGTTGACGTGCCGACCGCGCAGAAAATATGTCTCGAAAGATGCGATATCGGCGTCTGACAGCGGGTTCAATTTGCCCAGGACAGCGGCGTGATACATCGCCTGCGCATTCTCGACAAAATGGATGGAATCATTGAGCACAGCCTCGACCGATTCCGCGCAAATAACCTGTCCATGCGCACGGATTTGCAATGCATAATGTTCGCCAAGCGTCTTGACCACAGCCCGGCCAAGTTCGGCATTGGCGACATGGGCCGGATCTGGATGCGTCGGTATCCCCGATTTCCAGCGGATCGCGTGGTTTTTGACGACGCGCAGCGGCACGCCCTCGACCAGTGTGAAAGAATTGGTGAGATCGTGGTGGAAATGCGCCACCGAATTCACATCCGGACGAGCCCGGAGAATTTCTCCATGCAGCGACACTTCTGCTGGCGGGCGTTGACCTTCTGGCCCTTCCAGAACCTCGCCCTCGTAATTGCAGACCAGGAGATGATCCGGGCGCAGACCCGAGCGCGGCACGTCAATCGGCTGGATCAGGAAAGCTTCCCGTCCAGGCAGCCGGGCGGAGACATGGCCGCTGTAACTCATGATTTTCTCACGCACGAGAAGAAGTGTCGCTGCGGCGACTTTCATGCGCAATTGCAAATCGCTGTTGGGGCGAACAGGCGCCGCGTGCTGGTTCATCATTTCCTCCGGACAAAATCGCGTTCGGCTGTGATTTGCGCCGAACATGAGGGATTGTCCAGTACCCCCGCAAATCCGGACCGACCCGTGTCCGCCGAAGATTCGGGGCGAGAGCCTCATCGACGGGACCGCTTTGCCAAGCCCGCCGCGCCTCGTTAAACCAGAGCTCGTACCGCCAGCAACGCACCGGACGCCCACGACCATGACCGAACCGGACAAACTTCTTGGGGAGATGCGCCAGAACATCGATCGCATCGATCTGGCCATGCACGAATTGTTGATCGAGCGCGGCGAGATCATCGACCGGCTGATTGAAATCAAGGCTCGACAGGGCGGCGGTTCGGCATTTCGACCGGGCCGCGAAGCCTCAATGATGCGCGCCCTGGCTGAACGGCATCGCGGTTTGCTGCCGCTCGATACGGTCGAAGGCATATGGCGCATCATCATTTCGACTTTCACCTATGTGCAGGCGAATTATTCTGTTCATGCCGATGTCGCCAACGGCGATGCGGCCATGCGCGATTCCGTGCGCTTCCATTTCGGGTTCACTGTACCTTTGGTCTTTCACAATGGTCCGTCCGCCGTGATTGCGGCCGTCGCCGGCTCGCAGGGCGATCTTGGCATGGTCAGGCTCGATAGCGGCCCGGCCTCCGGGGCCTGGTGGACCGCGCTGGCCGGCCAGAGCGCGCCGAAAATTATCGCACGGCTGCCATTCGTCGAAAGACCGGACCACCCGGCGGGAATGCCCGTCTTTATAATCAGCAAGCCGCTGGCTGAAGCCGCGGCGACAGAAGTGCGGATCATAATGGTCACGCTTGACCGCTGGCGCGAAGGCATAGCTCTGGCGATTGCGCGATGCGGCGGCGAGATCCTTGAAAACGCAGCCAGCGGTATCGGCTTGTCGCTGCTGGTGGCAATTCCTGGTTCGACAGATGAAGATGCGTTGCGGCAGGCCTTGCGCGCAGCGGGCGCAGGCGA
Source organism: uncultured Hyphomicrobiales bacterium (assembly GCA_903931945.1). Taxonomy (GTDB): domain Bacteria; phylum Pseudomonadota; class Alphaproteobacteria; order Rhizobiales; family Beijerinckiaceae; genus Terripilifer. Next base: position 42,304 of record CAIZEI010000175.1, read on the forward strand.
TATCCGCATCGCGGATGCTGGCAGCCACGCCTCACGTTTTGAGGCGCCGCCCCGCGCGCCGCAGTAAGCCAAGTTAACTCAATTGCCATTTTCCGGCGCTGCCGGCATGGCCACCAGTGTCTGGATCAAGATGACGACCACCTCCCGCCCTGTTCCCCGAGCCGGCATCCTGGACATCGAGGCCTATGTGCCGGGTAAAAGCAGTGCGCCGGGCGCCAGCAAAGTCCACAAACTTTCCTCCAACGAAACGCCGCTTGGCCCCTCGAGGCGTGCAGTTGAGGCTTTCAAAAGCATTGCTGGACATCTCGAGTCCTATCCGGACGGGGCCGCCACAAAACTCAGGGAAGCGATCGCGCGGCGCTTTGGGCTCGACCCCCAGAGAATCGTCTGCGGCAATGGCTCGGACGATTTGTTGCATCTTCTCGCCACAGCCTATATCGGCCCGGGGGATGAGGGCATTTTCACCGAGCATGGATTCCTGGTCTACAAGATCGCCATTCTGGCGGCGGGCGGAAAGCCTGTCATCGCCCCCGAAACCCATCTCACCGCCAATGTGGACGCGATTCTTGCCCTCGTGAGCGAGAAGACCAAAATTGTCTATATCGCCAATCCCAACAATCCCACCGGCACCTATCTGCCCTTTTCCGAGATCAAGCGTCTGCACGCCGGCATGCCTCCCCATGCTCTGTTGGTTCTTGATGCCGCCTATGGCGAATACGTGAACCGGAATGATTATTCCGCAGGGCTGGAACTGGCGTCCGCCTGCGAGAACGTCGTCATGACCCGAACCTTCTCGAAGATTCACGGTCTGGCGGCGCTTCGCATCGGCTGGGCCTATGCGCCTGAACCCATCTGCGACGCGCTGAACAGGATTCGCGGGCCATTCAATCTCAACGCGGCTGCGATCGCCGCCGGAATTGCAGCCATTGAGGACACGGCCCATGTTGAAATGGCGGCGGCTCACAATGCAAAATGGGTCCCCTGGGTCACGCAGGAGATTTCCGCGCTCGGGCTGCAAGTGACGCCGAGCGTCGCAAACTTTGTGTTGATTCATTTTCCACAAACGCATGGCCGCACGGCGGTCGACGCCGAGCTGTATTTGACCGCTCGCGGCCTCGTGCTGCGCAACGTCGGCTCCTACGGTCTGCCGCATGCCCTTCGGATGACCATCGGCGCCGAAGAAGCAAACCGGTTGGTCGTCGCCGCACTTTCAGATTTCGTCAAACAGGCGGAGTGAGCTATTTCCATGAGCGACTCCTCACCGAAATTGATTGGACGCCTGGCCATTATTGGCGCTGGCCTGATCGGCTCTTCGATCGCCTGGGCGGCGCGTCAGCGTGGCGTAGCGGAAGACATCGCGGTCGCGGACGCCTCGCTTTCAGTGTGTGACAGGGTCCTGGAACTTGGATTTGCCGATACGGTTTCGACAGATCCCCGCCAGGCCGCCGCAGAGGCTGATCTTGTCATATTTTGTGCTCCGGTTGGCGCCAATGCGTCGATCATTCAGGCCATTGCGCCCCAATTGAAAGCAGGTTCGATTGTCTCCGATGTCGGATCAGTCAAGTCGGCTGTGGTGTCTGCGGTGCTGCCCCATCTGCCGCCCGGCGTCCACTTTATCCCCGCCCATCCGGTTGCCGGCACCGAGTTTTCCGGGCCGGATGCAGGTTTTGCGGAACTTTTTGACAATCGCTGGTGCATTCTGACACCGCCAGAAGGCGCAGATCCCGCTGCCGTATCGCTTATGCAGGACTTCTGGAGCCGCATTGGGTCGCGAGTCGAAATCATGTCGCCCGGTCATCATGATCTTGTATTGGCTATCACCAGCCATGTCCCGCATCTCATCGCCTATAATATCGTTGGCACCGCCGCCGATCTTGAGGCCGTGACGCAAACAGAAGTTATCAAATTTTCAGCAGGCGGCTTTCGCGATTTCACACGTATCGCGGCTTCCGACCCGACGATGTGGCGGGATATTTTCCTCAATAACAAGGAAGCCGTTCTTGAAATGCTTGGGCGGTTCAACGAGGACCTCGCCGCTCTGCAGCGGATGATCCGGTGGGGCGACGGCGATGGTTTGTTCGAGCTTTTCACGCGGACCCGCGCAATCCGGCGCGGTATTATCGAACAGGGTCAGGAAACGCCAGCGGCGGATTTCGGCCGGCGCGGGCCGTCGTCCAGCAAGACTCAATAAAGCGGTTTGAGGGCGAATGGCAGCCTGAGCGGTCCCAACAATGCGCGACCATCGGCCAGAGTCAGGACGACATGCGTCGCACCGGGTTTACCCAGCGCCTCGCCCTGATCCGGCTTGCCGGTCAACCCGCCCAGGAGGTTCCCGATCGCCAGCGCGGCCGCCGGGATTCCAAAACGCGCCATCACGTCAGTCAGGCCGCTCGCGGCAACGTCGATATGGCCGCGCAAGCGATGGGCGTCATCGATATCAAGCGCGCCATTCGCCTCCAGATCCAGCTCGCCCCTCTCGACGTGCAAAGCCTTTATTTCGGCTTGACCTCCGGCGCGGCGCCAGCGGGCAAGCGCCCGACCGCCGGACATTCGCAGCACGGAATCAATTCGTGTTCCCGTCACAGCCAACGACATATTTGTCGGGTCTTGGCCCCCAAGCGCCTGGTCCAGGACTGGGGTCGCCAGATTGTGCGCCTCGGCGACAAGATCGCAAGATGTCGCAAGAACCGAGTTGGACCGAATATGAACATCGACCGATTGCGCAACCGCCGTGGCTTGAGCAAAACCAAAACCCTGTCCCTCGATCGCAGCCCCCTCGATATGCAGGGAACCCAACAGCAAAGCGCCATCGCTGGCGCTCCAGGCGGCAGTCATCCGATTCCATTGCACCGTGATCGACGCCGCGCCCGGTCCGATCGATGCCTTGAATGGCGAAGTTATGGTCGCCGTGATCAATCCAGGTTGAAAGACATGGGCTCCGGCGAGAATATCGCCGACCGAACCCTCGACTTTCAATTTGTTTGACAGGCCCGAGAATGTCGGCCTGGCGCAGTGAAGCTCAATTCGGAAGGGAAATCCGCCAAGCTTGCGTTCGCCACAGGTCCAAATCCGGCCTGCGGCGTTTTCCTGCGCGAACCATTCATCAAGCGCTGTCTCGGTGGCGCCCGCCGCGAGTTTCCACGCCGCCAGCCAGCCGCCGGCTCCGAGCAGAGCCAGCGCAGGCAGCAAGACTTTCAAGCTCAATCGCAATTCGGGAGTTCCATTGACCAGGCGCATCGCCTTCATAGGCTGTGACAACGTCTCGCGTCCACCATGCTTTCAACCGACGCCTTGCCGGAGTATAGGCAGCAAAACAAAGCGGACGGCGCGCCATGGACGGCAAAGGCGATTTCTGGGTGTTCGGTTATGGCTCGCTCATGTGGCGTCCGGGCTTCCCCTATGGCGAGCGGCGGCTCGCGCTTGTTCGAGGATACCACCGTCGCCTTTGCATCTATTCGCATGTGCATCGCGGCACCCCGGATCGCCCGGGTCTGGTGCTGGGTCTTGATCGCGGCGGCTCCTGCCGCGGCGTTGCATTTCGTGTTGAGGGCGCGCAACGCGATCGCGTCATTGCCTATTTGCGCGAGCGCGAACTGGTGACGTCTGTTTATCACGAGCAATGGATATCGATAAACGTTGAAGGGCATACGGCCCCCCGACGTGCGTTAGCCTTCGTTGTCGACCGCACGCATTGCCAATACACAGGCAAACTTGGCCGCGAGGTCTCATTGCAACTGATAGAACAGGGCATCGGTCTATCGGGCGACAATCCCGAATATGTTCGCAACACGGCCGCCCATTTGCTCGAATTGGGGATCAGGGATCGTGACCTCATCTGGTATTGCGACAAGCTCGGAATGCATTTGCACGCGAATAATCAGGCGGATGTCTCGGCAAGATAGGTCTTGAGGGAGGGGTCCAGGGCCAAAGATTCTGCGATCAACCGGTTCGTGGCGCCTTCGATCCGGGCCGAGAGAACCCGCAAGAATTCGCTCCGTTCGAGTCCCGGCGGGATCGGCTCCAGAAATTCAACGAGAATGGTCCCGGGTCGTCGAAGAAACGCGCGGCGTGGCCAAAAAAGACCGGCATTCAGCGCAACGGGGAGGCAGGGCGCACCCGATTCGGAATAGATCTTTGCGACGCCAAATTTATAATCCGGCGGCGCGCCGGGCTGTCGGCGCGTGCCTTCGGGAAAAATGAAGACCTGGCGACCCGCACGCAAGGCCGCGCAGGATTTTTGGGTCGCCTCCGAAAGAGCGGCAGTCCCACGCGACCGGTTGATCGCAATCTGCCGGGCGCGAACCAGATACCAGCCAAAGAGCGGGATATAAGTCAGTTCGCGCTTCAAAATGTAAGAAAAGTCCCTTGCAAACGGCACCAGCGAAAATGTTTCCCAGGCTGATTGATGCTTGGGCGCAATGATGAAACCGCCCTCCGGAATGTTCTCCATGCCGCGGTATTCGGCCTTAAGCCCACAGATCCTCCACAACAACCAGTTGGTTGTATTCGCCCAGAGCCGCGCCAATCCCATGATCGCCCGCGGCCCCACAAACAACGTCGGGATTCCCAGAATCATCAGGACAATTGTGTTCAGATAGAACAGAACGTTGAACAGCAATGACCGCGCAAAAATCATGTGCGTGACACCGATACCGAGAGAGTGACTTGCGGAAAGCCGCAAGCGTTTTGATCTAGCCAAGGCCGCTCAAATGTCGAAACACAATTGAACGCGACACCGAGCCCGTCAAGCCGGCAATGCCGAGCGCTATCACAGCAATCAGGATATATCCTGCCAGTCCGAGGGAAAATGTGCCAAACAGCGCGCCGATTTCGTCGCCCGCAGCCGTATGCGTCCGCCATGACAGGAACAGACTGGAGGCGGCGAAAACAAGAATCGCGGCGCCACCGCCAATCACGCCTCCTCGCAGACCGAGCCGCAAGAAATGCCGCTGGAACTGTCTGGCGATGAACGAGTCCTCGGCGCCGACGAAGTGCAGGACATTGACGATTTCACTGTTGCCCGCCATCGCGCCACGCGTTGCAAACGAGACGGCCAGCGCCATTGCGATCAACACCAGCAGAAATATGATCCCGACGATAATGACGAGTGTTCCCGCCATGGTCGCCAGCCGTTCCATCCACAAGGTATGATCGTCCAGCGAGGCGGTAGGCGCTTTCTGCGCGAGTTCAATTTTCAACGAAGCAATGTCCGGTTTCGCCGAAGCCTTGCGTTCGAGAACGATCAACCTGGGAATGGGCAGTTCGCCAAGATCAAGCCCCGTGCCGAGCCAGGGTTCCAGCAACGCTTCTGAATCCCTTTTGCTGTACACCTGCACTTTGACAATCCCCGCGATCTTTTGCGCCACGGCGGCGGCGGCTTCGACATCCGCCTCGATGTCCCGACCGGAACGGGGCTTGACCTGGATCGTCAACTCACGGGAAATTGTGTCCGTCCAGCCACGCGAGGCGTCATTAACCAGAATGCCGGCGCCCGCCGCGATCGCCGCCAGGAAAGTCATGATCGCGATAACAGTCACCAGCGCGCGTCCGGCGATCGTATCGGCAGGGATCAGCGGCATGTTCCGTTTCAGCGGCTCTGCAAAATCGCCGGCGCCTTCAGCTTCTACTGCAACGTCCCGGAATCGCGATCCCATGTGCTTGAAATCAATCATAGATATGCAAATGCCCCTCACCCAGAACGAGGCGGCGCGCGCCGTCAAACTGGTCCATGAGCGCCAGATCATGCGTCGCAATCACCACAGCCGTGCCAGACTTGTGCAATTCAATGAACAACCGCATCAACCTGTGCGCAAGATTGGGATCGACATTGCCGGTGGGCTCATCGGCCAGCAGCAATTCGGGGCGCACGATTAACGCGCGGGCAATGGCGGCGCGCTGTTTTTCGCCACCCGACAACACAGGCGGCAAGACGTGCATGCGGTCGCCAAGTCCAACCCAGCGCAAGAGCTCAACGACTTCGGGCCGATAGGTCCTCTCCTCCCTGCCCAGAACGCGCAGGGGCAGCGCCACATTCTCATAGGTCGTGAGGTGATCGAGCAGTCGGAAATCCTGAAACACAACGCCAATTCGCCGTCGCAGCGCAGTCATCTCGGATTTATCGAGCGTCGCCGCATTCTTGCCGAACAACTTGATAAAGCCTCGCGTCGGCTTCAGCGACAACAGAACGAGACGCAGCAAAGTGGTTTTGCCAGCGCCCGAGGGGCCGGTCAGAAACTGGATCGATTGGGGCTCGATCTGGAAGCTGATGTCACGCAACACCTCCGCTCCCATGCCATAGCGCAATCCTACATTCTCAAATCGAACCAAAGTTTTCCTCGCTTCGGGATCGGCGCATGGCGTCCATCCCCGTAAACCTCCGAATCGCCGGCGACGGCCTTCACTTTAACCCGGCCTTAACCAAACCCGAAGCCATATGGACATCAAGCGCAAGGCGACATTCACCGCTTTTTGCGGAGTTTCGTCCGCCTCCGGGGAACCTGCTGTGACGTCACAATCCAAATCTGGCCTTTTGCTCGCGTCAGTGGCGGCGCTGGCGAGCGGTATGATCCTGATGGCGCGTCGCGAACAGGTGGTGCGCGCGTTCCCCGCTTCGGCGGGCGCCTATGCCGCAATCGGCCTGCCAATCAACCTGCGCGGTCTTGAGTTACGCAATGTGCGCTCAAAACTTCTGAATGATGGCGGACAAAAAGTGCTGACTATCGAAGGCGATATAGCCAACATCACGCCCAACGGCGGCAAGGTTCCCGACATTCAGGTGTCCGTTCGAAATTCGGCCGGCCTTGTGATCTACACGTGGAATTCGCCAGCGCCGAAATCAGAGCTTTCCTCAGGCGAAAGCATCTATTTCCGCGCGCGTCTTGCGGCCCCCCCGGCAGAGGCAAATGATGTCAAGCTCCAGTTCGCCGAAGCTGAACCCATAGTGCGCAAGGCAATCAAATAATTGGCAAGCCATCGGGACGCCTATGGCGCGATCTCCTTGCATATCTCGACGTCAGAGCCCCAATATTCGATGCAGCCATCGCGCGTCATGGGTCCCTTGCCCATCACCCGTGCGAACAGGAATTCGACAATCAGATTGATTTCCCGTGGCGCGAGGGTTGCGGGGGGATCGGTCAGACCGAGGCCAGATTTATCAAGATTGCCCAATTTCATCCCGTAGCACCGCCCATCGCTGTATGCGAGGCGATCAAAAGCGGGCATTCCCGTTCCGGGCCTGCCGCATTGGATGGTCGTGGCGACTGTTTTGCGGTCAAGGACAGATTCCCGCAAATTGGCGCCATCCGGCATCTGCGAATCGATCTTGCGGCCATCCCCAGCCCAGCCATGGCAGGTCTGGCAATTGGCCTTGGCGCGAAACAATTTCATCCCCGCCGCGACATCGGCGGCGTCGGCTTCATCCGCATGAGCCGCACCGGAAAAAATAGCGGTCAGGGACAAAACCACAAATCGTGCAGTCCATTTCAAAACTTTGAACTCCAGGTTGAATTCTACGTCCGGGATAATACCATCCTCCCGATTTGACCAGATCGGGAGGCAATGCTGGCTTTTTTCCGCGCTGCGCTGTTTGGGAGCCTCGCCATTTGCGCTGCGGCCGCGCAGGAGGCGCCTCGAAAGACGGTTTGGGACCTGACCCCCGGCGCCCCGCTGACGGCGCTGCCCGATATCGGCGAATATCGAGGCTACGCCTGCGGCGCCAATGGCGGTCCACCCCGGCAAGCGTTGGCCGGCTTTGCCGATTTCATGCGCTGTCCGGTTGACGCTGATGGTTTGCGGGAGGTCTATTTTGAATATGACGACGAGCTGGAATATGCCGCCCGCGCACACGGCGATGAACAGGGCGTCAATCTCTACGCAGGAACAGTCGAACGCGGCTTTCCTCTGATTGTATCGGCTCTCTTCGGCCAGGACGGGAAATTGCGCGGCGTTCGCATGGTAACCGATTCCCGGCCTGATTACCGCCGCGATGCTACAGAAGCCGATATTGCCAGACGCGCAAACGCCTACCTGTTTGGCAACGCGATGGCGGCGCGGTTTGATATCGACCCCGAAAAGGATTGCACGAAACTGCCGCCATCGGAGGGCGAAAACCCGGTCGGCGGCGTTTTCATCAAGCTTGAATGCCACAAGCATGACCCCGCGACTGGATTTGAAATAAAGTTGTCGTCCCGCTTGCTCCGCAAGCCAGGTCAATCGGCCCGCGACCCCAGGCTGACCTCAAAATTGACCAAAGGAGAATTTGAAAGCCTGGCGCGGCTCGAAATATGGGCGGCGGGAGAACCAACGCCGCGTTGATTCTTCAGGGAGGGCCAGCCGGCGCTTGACGGTTTTGCACCGCTCCCGTATAGGCTGCCGCTCTGACGGGCTGGAAAGTACGGGTTCGACCTATGCTGCGCGCGGGCCTCGCCTGGTTTTGGCGAAATCGCTAGGAAATTTGTATCCGGTATCTGGCCGGAACTCCGCTCGTGGCGGGGTTTTTGAATTTGAAAGGAAGCGTGTCATGTCCCGCCGTTGCGAGCTGACCGGCAAGGCCGTGCAGGTTGGCAATCTTGTCAGCCATTCGAATATCAAGACCAAGACCCGGTTCCTGCCCAATCTGTGCAGCGTGACCTTGATTTCCGACTCGCTCGGGCGTTCGATCAAGCTGCGCGTCGCGGCTGCGGCTATTCGCTCAGTCGAGCATCGTGGCGGCCTGGACGCTTTCCTGCTGAAAGCGCGCGACATCGAGCTGTCTCAGCACGCGCGCGAGCTGAAGCGTGAAATCGTCAAGAAGCGCGCCGAGAGCCCTGCGGCGGCCTGACGTATTGGCTCCGGTTTGAATGATTTCAGGGCGGCCCCGATGGGACCGCCCTTTTTGACATTGTAAAAGCATCCGGGCGCAGTTCCCACTGCTCCCGGATTTTTCAATTCATTTCCCGAGATCAAGCGCATTTGTAAGGTCTGCCACGCCAGCGTCGCGCGAACCCAGGGGCTCCAGACCATAACGCGTCTCGATCAGCTTCAGAATGGAGGTCGTGTCATATTGGGTATGATCAATAAAGCCTTTTTTGGCGAACGGCGAAATGATTAAAGTGGGGACACGCACGCCAGGACCCCATTTGTCGACCTTCGGCGGCGCGACATGGTCCCACATACCGCCATTCTCGTCGTAGGTGACGATGATGACAGAGTCCTTCCAGATCGGGCTTTTCTCAATCATCCGGATAAGGTCAGCTGTGTGATGTTCGCCTGAAGCAACGCTGGCGTATCCAGGGTGTTCGTTATCCTCGCCGACAGGCTTGAAGAAGGTCACCGGCGGCAATTCGCCCTTTTCGATCCCTTCGACCAGATCGAGTTCGTCTTTCAGATGCGCCTTGGCGCCCGGCGTGCCCAGCGCCGTGTCTTTGAACATGGCGAAGACCTGATGGTGGAACTGAAAATCAGGATCGGGTTTGCCTGCCACTGCGTCATCCCAACCGCCCGAGTACCAGGCCCAGTTGACATTCTTCTCGTTCAGGCGATCACCGATGTTCGGCATCTCCTGAACGGGCAAAAGGCGTTTGGGGTCCGTGATGCTGGCGGCGTGCGGACCATTGAGCGGCTGCGCGGTGTTCACCGCATAGCCGTCCGGCGTAATCGCGCCGTCCTTTGTGATGATGCCCTTGTCGTCGACCTGGGCAATCAGATCGACCGGCGCATCGGGCCATTTGGGCGCGCAGGCGCAGACAAGATAGAAATGATTCAGGAATGAGCCGCCAAAGGCTGCGTGAAAGAAGTTATCCGCCAGCACATATTTCCTGGCGTAGTCCCACATCGGAGCTTTCGAGGCGTCGTAATAACCCATGACCAGAGAGCTGGCGTCGGACCAGGCGACGAACTTGTCCATCTTGCCGCCATCGATCTGATACTGCTCCTGGTAGAAGCGATGCCAGGCGTCGCCCGTAACCTGATTCAGTCCAGCATAGGCATCGGCGCGATAGGGTCCATTCGGCAGATTTGTGGGGAAGCGACTGTCAGGCGCGAATTTGACATTGCTGTTCAGCACCGGCGGCAGCGTGTCATAGGGCTTGCCATCCTTGTCGACCTGTTTGGCGGCGTCGCCGGCGTTGGCGATCCCGTTGGCGCCGGGGAACATCCCATAGAGATGGTCGAAGCCGCGATTTTCCAGATAAATCACGATGATGTGGTTGATCTTGTCGAGGCCGGGGACCGGTTTGGGCGCCTCGGCGCGCGCCGCGCCGGAGAGGAATGTTGCGGCGAGACAGACCGCAGCGAAGGCGGGGTGAAAATATCTCATTATGGAAGCTCCAACCAGGAAAGGGCCGGCAATGCCTAGACCCTGTTTGTGATGTTTTTGTTGCATTTTAATGACAACTTCTTCGGCCTTCTTTAACAGGGGCTGTCGCGCATGTCGCTCTGGTAAACTTGACGTGGCTGCACGCCTGCCCCATTGTGACGGGATGACGCGTTGCTCCAGTATTCGCCGGACCATCATTATCAGCTAGCCCAGCGCTGGCCGGAGCCGTCTTGTCCTGAAAACTTCAGTCGACGCCCCGGGCCAGCAAGGCTTGAGGGACCCATGCCAAATCTACGGCTCTACAATACGCTGACGCGCACAAAGCAGGACTTCGCGCCCATCGATCCAGCGAACGTCCGCGTGTATGTCTGCGGACCGACGGTCTATGACTTTGCCCATATCGGCAACGCCCGTCCGGTCATCGTCTTTGACGTGCTGTACCGGCTGCTGCGGCACTTATACGGGCCGGCCCACGTCAAATATGTCCGCAATATCACCGATGTCGATGACAAGATCAACGCTCGGGCGGCCCGGGATTTTCCAGGAACGCCGCTGAACGAAGCCATCCGCCGGGTTACCGAAACCACCGCCAACCAGTTCATGGCCGATGTGAAGGCCTTGGGCTGTCTCGAACCGGATGTGCAGCCTCGTGCGACTGACAACATCCGGGAAATGATCGCAATCATCGAAACGCTGATCGCCAGGGGACATGCCTATGTCGCCGCCGGCGAAGTTCTCTTCGAGGTCGGCACAATGCCCGACTATGGGGCTTTGTCGCGCCGCGCGCAGGAAGATCAGAAGGCGGGCGCGCGCATTGCTGTGGAAGCGCACAAGCGCAACCCTTCGGACTTCGTGTTGTGGAAATTGTCGAGCGCGGATGAGCCGGGCTGGAAAAGCCCATGGGGCCTTGGGCGTCCCGGCTGGCATATCGAATGCTCGGCGATGAGCAACCGCTATCTGGGAGAGACCTTCGACATTCATGGCGGCGGGCTCGACCTGATTTTCCCGCATCACGAAAACGAAATCGCGCAATCGCGTTGCGCCTTTGGCCATGACATGATGGCGAATGTCTGGATGCACAACGGATTTCTGCAGGTGGAGGGCGAGAAAATGTCCAAGAGCCTGGGGAATTTCGTGACGATTCATGAGTTGCTGACGGGGTGGAAGGGTTACGCATGGCCTGGTTCGGTAATTCGATTTGCAATGCTGCAATCGCACTATCGGCAGCCAATTGATTGGACATTGACTCGTCTTGAGGAGGCTGCCGCTAAACTATCTGCATTTCGGCAATGGACGCAGGGATCTCCTTCGAGCGAGCCCTCGCCAGCAATGATTGAAGCCCTTTCGGATGATTTAAACACGCCTGAAGCTATTGCGGAAATCAATCGCCTGTTCGAAATGTTGCGGCGTGGTGGTCCTGACGCAGGAATAGCTGGTATGCTTAAGGCGAGTTGCGAATTCCTTGGGTTGCACTTGGCCGAAGTAAATTTGAATCAAATGCTACGTGCGTCGCGTAACGATCTCGATGAAGCCAAGATTGCGGCCCTCATCTCCGCCCGCATCGCCGCCCGGCAACACAAAAACTGGGCGGAATCCGACCGCATCCGCGATGAACTCCTCGCGATGGGAATCCAGATCAAGGACAACAAGGACGGAACGACGACGTGGGAGGTGAAGCGATGACGCCTTTCACTATCTCAATGAGCGCGCGCCAACCCTCTCCCAGAGGCAGAGGGGCCCGCCGGAGGCGGGGGGTGAGGGGTTTCGCTCACGTCGATTATTTTAATCCGCTGCCCGGATTCGCACTCCCACGCACATTCAACCCCCTCACCCGGCCCCTCCGGGGTCACCCTCTCCCTCTGGGAGAGGGTTTACCAGCTTTGTTCTTGAATGCCCCGACCTCTTTTGGTGGGGGCCGCCCATGACCGCCCTCCGCCCCTTCCTCCCCGCCGACACAGCGATACTTGCCGATATTTTCTGCGCCGCGATCGAGGTTCTGACACAGGAAGATTACAGCGATGGCCAACGCGCGGCATGGATGGCGGTGTCCGACGACATCGAAACGTTTCGCAAGCGGCTCGCAGGCGCGCTGACGCTGGTAGCGCTGGTTGACGGACAACCTGCAGGCTTTGCGTCGCTGAAAGGCGCCGATTGCATCGATATGCTCTATGTTCACCCCGACCATATCCGGGCGGGCGTCGCCACAACGCTGATCGATGCGCTGGAAAAACTCGCCATGGCGCGTGGCGCGACATCGCTGAGCGCCGATGCAAGCGATACAGCCAAGCCCTTTTTCGCCAGGCGCGGTTACATTGGCCGCTCGCGAAATGTCATACCGCTTGGCGATGAATGGCTCGCCAATACGACAATGGTCAAAGCAGTCGCCGAATCGGTCGATTTGCAAAATTTGCCGAAAGTTCTGCATTGAAAACGGCGCTGCGCCAGAAAATGGGACCGCAATGATGCGCGAACGCCTCACCCTGTTTGACACGACGCTGCGCGATGGCGCGCAGACGACTGGCGTCGATTTTTCGCTCGACGACAAACGCAATATCGCTCGACTGCTCGATGAGCTTGGCGTCGATTATGTTGAGGGCGGCTATCCCGGCGCCAATCCGCTCGACACGGAGTTTTTTTCGAAGAAGCGCACACAATCAGCCCGTTTTGCCGCTTTTGGCATGACCAAGAAGGCTGGCCGCTCAGCCGAAAACGATCCGGGAATCGCCGGCTTGATGGCGGCTAAAGCCGATACAATCGTTTTTGTCGCAAAGACCTGGGATTATCACGTCCATGTCGCGCTCGGCTGCACGCTCGACGAAAATCTCGAGTCGATTTCCGATTCAATTTCCTACGTGTGCAAGAATGGCCGCGAGGTCATCCTCGATTGCGAGCATTTTTTCGACGGCTACAAAGCCAATCCTGATTACGCCCTGCAATGCGCCCGCGCAGCGCTGGCCGCCGGCGCGCGCTGGATCGTGTTATGCGACACCAATGGCGGAACGCTGCCGCACGAAGTCGAGCACATCGTCCGCGAGGTTGCGCAACACATACCCGGCGATCGTCTCGGCATTCATGCGCATAACGATACTGAAAATGCTGTCGCCAATTCATTGGCGGCAGTGCGCGCCGGCGCGCGGCATATTCAGGGCACGTTGAACGGACTTGGCGAGCGCTGTGGCAACGCCAATCTGATTTCGCTGATTCCGACGCTTCTTCTGAAGGCTGAATACGCCGGGCGTTTTGAAACGGGAATTGCTCCCGACCGCCTCGCGGGCATCACAAAAATCAGCCACACGCTGGATGAACTCCTGAACCGGCCTCCCGATCGCCACGCGCCCTATGTTGGCGCATCGGCGTTTGCGACCAAGGCAGGCATTCATGCGTCCGCTGTGGTCAAGGACCCACGCACATATGAGCATGTGACGCCTGAAAGCGTGGGAAATACACGCCGGGTCCTCGTTTCCGATCAGGCGGGAAAGTCCAACATTCTGGCTGAACTCGACCGACTCGGAGTCCGGATACAAAAAGACGATCCACGGGTTGGCCGCATTCTCGATGAAATCAAGGAAAAGGAAGCCCTCGGCTACGCCTATGAAGGGGCGGACGCCTCATTCGAATTGCTGGCGCGCCGCGCGCTGGGTGAAGTTCCGGATTATTTCGATGTGCGGCGCTTCAGTGTCAGCGTGCATCACCGGCCGGATGCTTCCGGTCGACTGGTCAGCATGTCGGAAGCCATCGTGAAGGTGAGCGTCGATGGCGAAGTTATGATTTCTGCGGCCGAAGGCAACGGACCCGTCAATGCGCTCGACCTCGCCTTGCGCAAGGACCTCGGCAAGTATCAAAAATTCATCGCGAACATGGAATTGCTCGATTACCGCGTTCGCGTGTTTCAGGGCGGCACCGACGCGGTTACCCGCGTTCTGATTGAATTTGGCGATGGCGTTGAAGATTCCTGGTCGACTGTCGGCGTGTCGGCCAATATCATCGACGCTTCATTTCAGGCCCTGACCGACGCCATTGTCTACCGGCTCTATAAAGCGGGCGCGCGTTAAACGCGTCTTTGCGAAACCGGGTCGGGTTAGCTGTCGCTTGACGGACCACACCAGCCCGGCAGATAGCCGGCATCCTTCGAACGCGCAAATGCAAG
>CAIZEI010000176.1 GCA_903931945.1 uncultured Hyphomicrobiales bacterium
CGCCGAACTCGCCGCCTCCCGCTACGACCTTGTGGGATTTTCACTGAGTTGTGATAGATATATCAATAGGTTGAAGAGCGCAATCGGCCTCGCCCGACTGGTGTCCCGGAATTCCGACATTGTGGTTCTGGTGGGTGGCCCGGCGCTCCAGCGTCGCCCTGAGCTTGTCAAGGAATTGACCGCTGACGCCACAGCCCCCGACGCTCGATCCGCCGTCAGCCTTGCTTATAGCTTGCGAAAGAGACACGTCTTTGTGTAAGGAACAACTCACAAAGTCGATTCCCCTGCCCCGTTAAACTGGAGAAGGCCGCTTGGTCGTGGCTTCCAGGGCATCGCCCGCGATGACCCACTTCAAAGACGCAAAGGCCAATCTCGGGTCGATCGATCCCGAGACTGCCGCCGGCTTGTTCGTGGCGTCGTCCGATGTCGTCCTCGTCATAGATCGGAGCGGCGTCATCCGCGACGTCGCCTTCGGCAACGCCGATCTCGCCCGCGACGCCTATCACGACTGGGTTGGACGCAAATGGGTTGACACCGTTACAGTTGAAAGTCGACCCAAGATCGAGGAAATGGTCGCCGAGGCGACGGCGCCGACGCCGTCGCGATGGCGTCAGATCAATTACGCAGCCCAGCATGGCCCTGACGTGCCCGTTCGATTCAGCGTCGTGCGCGCCCATGCCGACGGTCGCATTATCGCTGTGGGCCGCGATCTGCGCGCCCTGGCTTCGCTGCAGCAGCGGCTCGCCGAAGCGCAACAGGCGATGGAGCGCGAATACGCGCGCATTCGTGATTCGGAAAAGCGTTATCGGCTATTGTTTCAGCTGTCGTCCGAGGCGGTGATGATAGTCGACGCCGGAAGTCAGCGCGTTGTCGAGGTCAATCCGGCGGCGAGCGCGATGATTGGCAAGGACTTTCGCAAGATCGCGGGTTCGGATTTCGAGGCGCTGTTTGACGAGCCTAGCCAGAAAGTGGTGCGATCCTTTGTTGCGGCGCTGCGGGTCGCGCCGCGTGTTGAAAATGTGCATGTCCATCTTCATGGCCATGCCGAGGCGGTGCTGCTGTCAGGCTCGCTGTTCCGGCAAGATAGCGAGTCGCATTTGCTGGTTCTGTTTTCGCGGCTCGGCGGCGGCGCAGGCGTTTCAAACGAAAAAGCCAATCTCGCGCGCATTCTCGAAACAATGCCCGACGCCTTCGTTGTCACCACGCAGGAGGGGAGGATCCTGAGCGCCAATACTGCCTTCATCGATCTCGTCCAGTCGGCGAGCGAGGACCAGATACGTGGGCAGCCCCTCGACCGATGGCTCGGACGACCTGGCGTTGATGTTGATTTGTTATTCGCGAATTTACGCTCACATGGGTCAATCCGGAATTTTCAGACGATTCTGACCGGCGAATTTGGCGCGACGGAAGATGTGGAAATCACCGCAGTGTCGATTCCCGGCGGCGAGCAGCCTTGCCTTGGCTTCGCTATCCGCAGCAGTGGATGGCGCGCCGGGCGGGATAGGCTGGGTGGACGCGAATTGCCGCGCACGGTGGAGCAATTCACTGATCTCGTCGGTCGCGTACCGCTCAAGAACCTTGTGCGCGAGACCACCGATCTCATCGAGCGGCTCTGTATCGAGGCTGCGCTCGAACTCACCCGTGACAACAGAGCCTCGGCCGCAGAAATGCTCGGCCTAAGTCGCCAGGGCCTTTACGCGAAGTTGCGCCGGTATGGACTTGGCGATCTGGATGGCGAAAGCGAACCCGTCAACTAACGCTTTTGTTTGCCGCCCTTGCAAAGTCCGCCTTCGCTTCACACGATATGTGTAAATTTATCTTGACAATCATTTCGTCAAGTTTAGTTTCATGCTCTGTGTCAATAATGGTTGACGCCCGCTGGCGCTCGGGGTCCGGTCCCCCGGCGAAAAGTCAGCGGGCGCGCAACCGGGATGGGAGCATGCCATGAGGGCCGCAGCAGCACTCACCTGGCTGAGCATTGTTCGCCTCGGACTGGTGCAGACTTCGCTTGGAGCGATCGTGGTGCTGATGACCTCGACTATCAATCGCGTCATGGTGGTTGAGCTGGCCCTGCCGGCATTTGTGCCCGGCCTGCTGGTAGCTTCCCACTATGGCTTGCAAATCCTTCGACCGGTCCTGGGCTACGCCTCGGATATTGGCGGTCGGCGGACTCCCTGGATCGTGGGCGGCATGGCTCTTCTGGCCATTGGCGGCGTCGGCGCGGCGCTTGCCACCGCGCTGGCGGCAAGCCACCTGTGGGCCGGACTGGCGCTGGCGACCTTTTCATTCCTGCTGATTGGCGTTGGCGTTGGCGCGGCGGGCACATCGACGCTCGCTATGCTGGCGTCACGCGTTGAGCCAACGCGCCGCGCCGCCGCCGCGACCACGGTTTGGGTGATGATGATCGCCGGTTTCGCGCTGACAGCGCCTATCGCCGGGCATTTTCTCGATCCATTTTCAAATACGCGGCTGATCGTCGTCACAACCTGCGTATGTCTCGTTGCCTTTGTCGTGGCGAGCATGAGCGTCATTGGCATTGAAAGAATTCCCCCGCGCGCATGCGACATGCGCGCCGTAAAGCCGCCGTTTCGCGCGGCGCTGGCCCAGGTCTGGGACGACCCCGTCGCGCGCGGTTTCACGCTTTTCATGTTTGTCTCCATGTTGGCCTACAGCGCGCAGGAATTGCTCGTGGAGCCCTATGCGGGCGTTGTTTTCGCTATGACGCCGGGAGCAACGACGAAGTTGGCGGGCCTTCAGCACGGCGGCGTTCTGGCGGGGATGCTCACGGTCGCGCTCCTGGCTTCCTGTATTGGCGGCCCCATTCTCGGCTCACTGCGTCTATGGACCGCCGGCGGCTGTATCGCCTCGGCTGTTTCCCTGGCGGCGCTCGCCGCCAGCGCCGTGGCAGGCCCCGACTATCCGCTGCGCGCGGCGATCTTCGCGCTTGGCTTTTCCAATGGCGCCTTCGCGGTCGCAGCCATTGGCTCGATGATGGCGCTCGCCGGTTCGGGCGCGGAGGCGCGCGAGGGCACGCGTATGGGCCTTTGGGGCGGCGCACAAGCGCTTGCCTTCGGTCTCGGCGGCTTTTTCGGTACTGTTTGCGTCGACATATCCCGACACTTTCTGGCGACGCCTGCAATGGCTTACGCGAGCGTTTTCCTTGGCGAAGCCTTGCTGTTTGTGGCCGCGGCGGCGCTGGCCATGACTTTTTCGCGTCAACGCGCGCCGGAAGCCCAACTTGATTCGAACCCAACTCATGCATTTGCGACCGGAGCCTAGGGAAACCACATCATGACCGAAGCGGAAACCTTTGATGTCGTTGTTGTCGGCGGCGGGCCTGCGGGCGCGACGGCGGCCCATGACCTCGCCCGGGCCGGACGCAAGGTGTTGCTGCTCGACAAGGGCGGACGCATAAAACCCTGTGGCGGCGCTATTCCGCCGCGCTTGATGCGCGATTTCGATATTCCCGAATACCTGCTAAAAGCGCGGGTGAACTCCGCACGCATGATTTCCCCCGCTGACAAGTCGGTCGACATGCCCATAAAGGGCGGTTTCGTCGGCATGGTCGATCGGGAGGACTATGATGAATGGCTGCGCCAGCGCGCGGCCGATTGTGGCGCAACTCGCCGGACGGGCCTTTTCATCAAGATCTCCCGCGACGGCGAAGGCGCCGCCTCTGTTCATTACCTGCCGGGCGGCGGCAGCGGTGAAACCGCCAGCGTTCGTGCGCGCATCGTCATCGGCGCCGATGGCGCGCTGTCCAAGGTCGGGCGACAGGAAGTGCCCGGCGCAGAAAACACCAAGTTTGTTTTCGCCTATCACGAGATCATCGCCGCCCCGTCTGGCGAGGCAGCCGAAGAAGCGGCCCGGCGTTGCGAAATTTACTATCGCGGCAGCCTCTCGCCGGATTTTTACGCATGGATTTTTCCGCATGGCGAGACGATGAGCGTGGGCACGGGGAGCGCCAACAAGGGCTTCTCGCTGAAGAACAGCGTGCGCGATCTGCGGGGGATCACGGGCCTCGACGCCTCACGCACGATCAGACGCGAGGGAGCGCCGATTCCGCTCAAGCCTCTCAAGCGCTGGGACAATGGCCGCGATGTCATTCTCGCCGGCGACGCGGCCGGCGTTGTCGCCCCTTCGTCCGGCGAAGGTATTTACTACGCCATGCTGGGCGGTCGCCTCAGCGCCGAAGCAGCGGACAAATATTTGCAGACCGGCGACGCCCGGGCGCTTGCAAGCGCTCGCAAGCGCTTCATGAAGTTGCATGGCCGCGTCTTCTGGATCCTCGGGATGATGCAATATTTCTGGTACAAAAACGACACGCGGCGCGAACGCTTCGTCAGCATTTGCAGAGATCCCGATGTCCAGCGACTGACATGGGAAGCCTATATGAACAAGGAACTCGTGCGCGCCGACCCGATGGCGCATGTCCGCATCTTCTTTAAGGACATAGCCCATCTTTTCCGGCTGGTTTCTCCATGATCAACTTCATCGCGCAGCACAAGGGCCTCGTCGCCAGTTTCGCAGGGGCTGCCTTTGTCATTGCGATGATTGGCGGCGCTTCGACCGAGGTGGGCCCCTGGTATGAAAGCCTGCGCTTTCCGTCCTGGCGACCGCCGAACTGGCTGTTCGGGCCGGCGTGGACGCTGATCTACATTTTCACCGTCGCCAGCGCCGTAATCGCCTGGGACCGCGCGCCCGACGCGGCGGACCACGAATGGCTTTTGCTGTTGTTCGCCATCAACGCGATGCTCAACATCGCCTGGAGCCCCCTGTTCTTCAAGCTGCGCCGGCCCGACTGGGCTCTGATTGAAGTCGCCTTCCTGTGGCTTTCGATCCTCGCGCTTGTTCACGCGACTTTCAGCATCGCTCCGCTCGCCGGCTGGCTGATGACGCCCTATTTCGCCTGGGTCACGTTCGCGAGCTATTTGAATTTCACCATGGTCCGCCTCAACCGGCCGTTTGCCGCGACAACCGGTGAGGCTCGAAGATGAGCGACTTACTTTCCATTGAAGCAATGATCGACGGCATTCTGGCGCTCATGGTCGTGGAGGCCCTGCTCGTCCTCGGCTGGCGCGCGTTACGCGGAGAGGGGCCGGCGCCGCTGCCCTTTGTGGCGACGCTTTGCGCCGGCGGGCTGTTATTGCTGGCCTTTCGCAACGCGCGGGCGGGTGGCTCGCCCGGCGTCGTGGCCCTGTGCCTGTTCTGCGCGTTTCTCGCGCATGTGGCCGATCTCGCCGCCCGCTGGACGCGCGCTCGGGAGAACTCGGCTCCACCCGTCGCGCCTGTGCTGCGCGCCACTGTGTCGCTTCGCGCCTCAACAACCCGCGTCGTCAGCGCTTCGCAAGCGCCAGCAAACGAGTCTCCTCATGGTGGATAGTCTGACACCGCTCCTCGACACGATCGCCCTGCCCGCTGACTTGCGCCAGCTGCCAAAATCGCAGCTCAAACAACTCGCCGATGAATTGCGGCGCGAAACGATAAGTGCGGTTTCCATAACAGGCGGCCACCTCGGCGCAGGTCTTGGCGTGGTCGAATTGACCTTGGCCCTGCATTATATCTTCAACACGCCCGAAGATCGCCTGATCTGGGATGTTGGTCATCAGGCCTACCCTCACAAAATCCTCACCGGACGACGAGATCGCATTCGCACGCTGCGGCAAGGCGGCGGCCTTTCCGGCTTCACCAAGCGTGACGAGAGCAAATACGATCCCTTTGGCGCCGCGCATTCTTCGACCTCCATTTCGGCGGGGCTCGGCATGGCCGTGGCTCGCGACCTGGATGGCCGAACCAACAACGTCGTCGCCGTGATCGGCGATGGATCAATGTCGGCCGGAATGGCCTATGAGGCAATGAACAACGCCGGCGCCATGGACTCGCGGCTGATCGTGATCCTCAACGATAATGATATGTCCATTGCACCGCCGGTCGGGGCTCTTTCCTCCTATCTTTCGCGTTTGCTCTCGGGTGGAACATATCGAAGCCTGCGCGAGGGCAGCAAGCAACTTGCGAAAAAAATGCCAAAGGCATTCTTCGAACACGCCCGGCGCGCCGAGGAGTTGACGCGCGGATTTTTTACCGGCGGAACGTTGTTCGAACAACTTGGCTTCTATTATGTGGGCCCTATCGATGGTCATAATTTCGAGCACTTGTTGCCGGTCCTGAAAAACGTCCGCGATTCCGAGCAGGGTCCTATCCTCGTTCACGTGGTTACACAAAAGGGCAAGGGCTATGCGCCAGCCGAAGCGGCGGCTGACAAGCTGCACGGCGTCAACGCCTTTGACGTGATCAGCGGGGCGCAGGTGAAGCCTAAAGCCAATGCGCCTTCCTATACGCGTGTTTTTGGCGAGAGCCTGGTCGTCGCCGCGCGGGACGATGACAAAATCATTGGCGTCACCGCCGCCATGCCAGCGGGCACCGGTATCGATATTTTTGCGAAGGCTTTTCCCAAAAGGGTCTTCGACGTCGGCATCGCGGAACAGCACGCCGTGACCTTCGCGGCCGGACTCGCCACCGAGGGCTACAAACCCTTCTGCGCAATCTATTCCACCTTTCTGCAACGCGCTTTCGACCAGATCGTACATGATGTGGCCCTGCAAAATCTGCCCGTGCGCTTCGCCATCGATCGCGCCGGTATAGTAGGCGCGGATGGCGCGACCCACGCCGGATCTTTTGATGTCGCCTATCTTGCCTGCCTGCCCAATATGGTTGTGATGGCGGCCTCGGATGAGTCCGAACTCCAGCACATGGTCGCGACGGCGGCGGCTTACGACCGCGGACCCATCGCGTTCCGCTACCCGCGCGGGGACGGCGTTGGCGTCGATATGCCGGCTCGCGGAGAGATACTTGAAATTGGCAGGGGCCGCGTTCTCAGGCGTGGTTCCAGCGTCGCCCTTTTGTCGCTTGGCACGCGGCTCGCGGAGTGTCTGGTCGCGGCAGAGGAATTGGCGGCGCGCGGACTTTCAACGACAGTCGCGGACGCGCGCTTCGCCAAGCCCCTGGACACCGGGCTGATCGAGCAACTGGCGCGCGAGCATGACGTGTTGCTGACCATCGAGGAAGGCTCGATCGGCGGCTTCGGCTCACACGTACTCCAATATCTTGCCGAGTCTGGCCTGCTCGATCATGGCTTGCGCGTTCGCACGATGGTATTGCCCGATCTGTTCCTTGATCAGGACAAGCCGGAGCGGCTGTATGCGCGCGCCGGTCTTGACGCCAAGGGCATTGTCGACAAGGTGCTATCGATCCTGCCGGTGATTGAATCCGGACGCATGGCCTCAGTTTAGCCCACGATCGGAAATGTCACGGCGATAGCCCAGGCGAGGCCCGCCGCATTGCCAATCGCGGCGACACGGGGGTCGCCGGTGCGGGCATAAACCCAGGCGCTGATCAATCCGTACATGATAAAAACGACCGCGATCACCGGCGCGATAATCGCAAGGAAAAACAGTTTCGAGGGATTTAGCGCGATGGCGAGCAGCAGCGACGCCACGAAACAAACCTTGGTGAAAGCATAGGCGCCGCTCGCCGCGCCCGCGCCACGCACGATCCATTCGTCGGCGAGGAAATAGATCGCGACGCCAGCAAACATCGCGGGAATGACCGGCCATCGAATAGCGTTGGGCATAAAGGACGTGACAAACGTGTCGATGGCCCAGCCCTGAACGACGATGTAAAAACCCGCCAGCGTCAGGGCGCAGGCGAGCAGCGGCCACGTCCACGACAGGCGCGCAGGCAATGAATGCGACCGCGTTAGCCAAAGACAAGCCATTGTCAAAAACCCATAGAGCATAAAATGCATGACGAGATAGTCGCCTAACAGTATCGGCAGAAAATTGGTGGGCGCCTTCCACAGGAGCACGGGCGTTAAAACCGCCGGCGCCAGGGCAACGGCTGGCAATCCGCGCCAATTGAGCCCGGCGCCCAGCCGAACGCGCGACAGATCGGGCAGCAAACGCGCAAGGGGCCACACAAGCGCGACCAGGCCCACGAACAACAACGCCAGCCATTTTCCGCGCGAGTCGATATCGCCAATTTCGTCGCGCCCGAAGACCCCGTTCAACCAGTTGAGCGCTTCGACAAGTCCGTCGTGACTGTAAATGACGCCGATATGCTCCGCGCCTGCGGCCAGCGCTAGGCGACGACCCGTCCCTTGCGCCACATCGCCGTAGGTGACGCCGGCGCGCGCCACGCCCTCCGCCGTCAGGCCAATTATGCGATAGCCTGCGTCAATGAGCATTGAAGGCTCCCACGCTCCATAAACAACGAGCAAATTGCGGGGCTCGTCTGCAGTGACGCCGCCGCCAAAAAGCGACATTGCGACAACGCCGGCGATATCTGGTTTGTTCATGGCGTATTGCGTCACAAGATCGGCGGCCATGGAATGACCCGCCAGGGCCAGGCGCGTTTGGGATGCTGGACTCAGGCTGCGCGCGAAAACCACAATCCGGTCAATCTCGGCCTCAAGCGCGCGAGTGCTCGCGTCCATATCCGTGAGGCCGCCGGCAAGCGGTTGGGCGTTGCGGCCATGCCCGGCGAAATCAAAGGTCACGGCAGTGTAGCCAGCGTGCGCGAGCGTCATTGCCAGCGGCTGCATGAGTTGTTGCGACCCGGCAAAACCATGGGCAATGACCACCACCGGCCCGGCTGGACCCTCGGCCGGGTGAAATACGGTGACCGGAATGTCGCCTTGCCACGACAGTTGGGTCACAAGCCCTCGCGAGCAGTCTCGAAGCCCGATCAGGGCGCTGGCGATGGCCGCCAAAGACAGCAACAATATGATAAAGCGAGATAAATTCATGGACTAGCGGCCTTTTGCGTTCAAAATCCGGCTGCGGTTTTTGACTTTCGCTCCGTGGCCGTCATGGATGTTTGCATCGAAATCTGCTGAAATGAATAGCAAGTTGGCGCGACAGCGATCTGATAGTCAAGCATACTTTACTATTGTTGGTTTATGGGCTTCAATGGTTTTGCCGGATGACGGGCTGGAGCGAACGTAACCAGCCCGGCGCTTTCCGGAAGCGACAGGGGAGGTCGTTTCATGGCTTATGAGAGCGAGGAACCGCCAACGGTTGGACAGCTTGGCGCGGAAAACACTGCCGCAACTTATTTACGGACCGATCTGGGTGATTTGTATGGCCGGCCGGATATTCATGAGCGTCGGGCGCACCTCGCAGAAGTCGTTGCTACAGAGATCGTGCCGCGACTGATCATGCATCATGGGCTCGAGCGGTCGCGCGCCCAACCTCAAGTCAAGTTTAGCGACGAGGAGATCGCCGAATTTGGCGCTCTGGCCATTATCGCCAGCAATCTCGAGGTTATCGCCTACTTCGAACGGATGCGCGCCAAGGGGCATGGCATCGACACTTTGTTCGTGCGCTTCCTGGCCCCGACTGCCCGATATCTCGGCCAATTGTGGGACCAGGACCGCATCGATTTTGTTGATGTCACTATCGGCGTGGCGAGGCTGCAAGAGCTGTTGACGATTTACGGCAACACCGACGAAATACCGGTTTCAGATATCCATCATCACGCGCTTCTGGTGACCCGACCGAACGAAAAGCATCTTTTTGGGGTCGAAATGGTGGCTAAAATCATGCGTTCGTCAGGATGGGACGTCACCATCGGCAAGGGTTTGACCATCGATCAAAACGTGGCGGCAATTTCGGCGACCTGGTTTGGCGTTCTGGGCATGACGCTGAGCGCGGAATCGGGGCTCGACGAGGTTAGCCGCGCAATCAAATTGCTGCGGCAAGCCTCGCGTAACAAAAACATCGGCGTCATGGTGGGAGGGCCGGCCTTCACAGGCCATCCCGAACGCGCGGTTCAGGTTGGGGCCGACGCCATCGCCGACGATGCATCAGCCGCCGTGGTTCTCGCCAAGAAACTTTTGTTGATGCAATTCGCGCGACGCTAGCCTGGCTCAGGGCAAAACGCCTTCCGGCAAGCGCGCCAGCAATTGGCGCCCGGCGCGCTCGCCCATGGCGTGGGCGTTCTCGATTGTGTCCTGCGCCGAGATGTCAAATGTCTCGATACCATCCAGGCGCAACACCATGCCTTGAAACACGACCAGGCCATTGGCGACCCGCGCATGCCCGGCGATGGGCGTGCGACAGGAACCATCGAGTGCGGCAAGAAAGGCGCGTTCGGCGGTGAGCGCATGGCCGGTGTCAGCGTCGAGTATACCGGCGATTTTGTCTTGCGACGCCGCATCCCTGTTACGCGCGGTCAGACCGATAGCGCCCTGGCCAACCGCGGGCAGAAAATCCTCGATCGGCAACACCCCAGTAGCGCGATGAGAGAGGCCCAGCCTGTTCAGGCCTGCCAGGGCGAGGAGCGTTGCGTCAATCTCGCCCGATTCCGCCTTGCGCAAGCGCGTCTCGACATTGCCGCGCAACAATTCGATCCGAATATCGGGACGCAGACGCTTGACCTGCGCCTGCCGTCGCAGGGACGCCGTGCCTAACACCGCGCCGCGCGGCAAATCGGCGATGGTTCCTCCATGCCGGGAAATCAGCGCGTCGCGAACATCTTCGCGCGGCAGATACCCAGGCACGAAAATGCCATCGGGCAGCATTGTTGGCAGATCCTTTGAAGAGTGAACGGCGATATCAATCGCGCCATCGAGCATTGCGGCGTCGATTTCCTTGGTGAAGAGGCCCTTGCCGCCGGCCTCGCCAAGCGGGCGATCCTGAATAACATCGCCCGTGGTTTTGATGACGATGATTTCGAACCGCGACTCGTCACATCGATGGAGCCGCGCCAGCAGGCTACGCACTTGATGGGCCTGCGCCAAGGCGAGCGGCGAGCCGCGTGTGCCAATTCTCAGCAATGTGTCTGTCAAGGTCTTAATCTGCTCAGAGGTTGGGAGACGGCGCCGTTACTCGGCAGCGGCGCCAGAGTTAAGCGCGTCCGCGGGGATTGAATGCATGTCATCAACGGCGCGCCAGCCGTTGATCCACGCATCGAAATCATTGAAAGTCGCAACGGCGCTCGCGATAGCCTCATCTTCAGCCCCCGGATCGCCCGACAGGACATCAAGCTGCTCCAGAAACGCTCGCCACATCGAACCATTGTTGGCGCCATAGCCAAGGAAGAACCGACGACCCTCGCGAGCGCCGTCGAAGAGCGGAGCCAACGCGCGGGCGAGCTGGGCTCCTCCCAGGGTCGACCCCTCGATCACATAGAGTGCGCCCAGAAACGCCGGTTTGCTCGATGGCCTGTAGATGGAGTTACAAATGGGCAGGCGCGCGATTGCCGCCCGGGATAAACCAAGGGTCAGCAAGTCGGCCTCGATCATGGCGGCGCGGCGGCGATTGCCGAGGCCGGGCGCGATCAATTCCCCGCGCGCCGCCTCCGCCACAAGCGCGTCGAAGGGTTGGTGAAACCCCCGAAGCCGCGACAGCAACGAGCGGTAGTCGGAAATGCCAATTGTCCCTGACGCCACTGCGGCGAGGCCGGCATGGCCATGCAACTTCTCGTGAACATCGGCTGTCGCCACACGCAATCGAGCCTTCAGATCATTCATCGGTAGCACCCTATTCCCCAATACGCCGCGCGCCGGACTACTTTCGTGTTTCGTCAGACGCAGACCCTTCGCTGCGGTCGAGGTTGAGTTGCTCCAACACCTCAGAGGTCCGCGCCACCGAGGCCCTGACGCTATCTAGCATGCGAGGCATTCCCGTCGTATCCATTCCATCGGTGATCTCAAGCGCCGCCAATTGCGCATTTTCAATAATTGTCGACATCAAGTTTTTCCGCAAGAGGTCGGCGCTCGAATTGATCGTGCCTGTTGGGTTACGATGGGTTTGCAGAATGCCCTCCTGAAATCGTCGTCGCGCCGCCTCTGCGCCTTTGCGCTCTGTAAGATCGGTGAACAGCAAGACGAATCCAAGCATGCGTTCCGGAGCGGACATGACGGGATCGGCGCGGACCAGGAAAGGCTTGCGTATGCCTTTCGCGCCGATCAGTTCAACTTCTCCTCGCCATGGCTGTCGCGACACGCGCAAGGCCCACAACTTGGATTCGATTTCGGCGGGATTGGAAAAATAATGCGGCAATTCATCAAGGTTTTTGACTTGCCTGTCGTTCGCGCCGAGCAATGCTTCGAAAGCTGAATTGGCTTCGAGGATACGGCCGGCGGCGTCGGCGACAACAACCTGCTGATTGGATGTTTTGACCTGATGACGGACCCTGTCCAATTGATCCTGAGTGATCAGAATGCGAACGGAGCGGAACTGCAGAATAACATCGGTAACGCTCGAACCGATCAG
>CAIZEI010000177.1 GCA_903931945.1 uncultured Hyphomicrobiales bacterium
CTCCTTGCGTCGGTGCCGTGGTTTGGCTCGGACGTGCTGATCCAGTTTGGCATCAATGCCTTGCTGCTGGCAGTTCTGGCGCAGGGTTGGAACATCATTGGTGGCTACACGGGTTACGCCTCGTTCGGGAATTCCGTTTTCTATGGTCTTGGCAGCTATGGCGTCGGCATCGCGATGGCGCAGTGGGAGCTGCCCTTTGCGGTAGGACTCGTATTCGGCGTGGTACTCGCCGTTGCTTTCGCTTTTCTGCTCGGGTTGCCGGTGTTGCGGTTAAAGGGACATTATTTTGCGATTGCGACGCTGGCGTTGGCGCAGGTCATGATTGCAATTGTTTCCAACGTGAAGCTGGCAGGCCAGAATGTCGGCCTGGTTTTGCCGCCGCTGAATAACGACCGGCTGTTTTACGAATTGGCACTCGGCCTGCTTGTTCTGGCGACAGCGAGCGTTTTCTGGCTGACGCGCAGCCGTTTCGGTTTTGGCTTGATCGCCATTCGTGAGAACGAAGAAGGCGCGGCTGTACTGGGCGTGAATACGACGTTGTATAAGGTGTTGGCTTTCGCGCTGTCGGGGGTGTTCTGCTCGCTGGCTGGCGGTATTCACGCCTACTGGGTCACATTCATCGATCCGGAAAGCGCGTTCGACATCAGCCTGAACGTCAAGATGATCATCATGGCGGTTTTCGGCGGCCCCGGGACGGTTCTTGGACCTATCGTTGGCGCGCTGACGCTATCGGCGGTTTCGGAATTTTTATCGAGCGAAGTTACAAGCATCGCGGGTCTTTTCTTTGGCGTCGTCGTTGTTGCCGCGGTTGTTCTGATGCCGCGCGGCCTCGCTGATATGCTGCGGCGATTCCGAAAGACCGGGTGGCGTTATTTCGCCGAAAACATTCGGGCGCATCGGCTGTGAGCGCGATTCTTGAAATCCAGCATGTTACGCGGCGCTTTGCCGGCCTGATCGCCGTCAACGATGTCAGTTTTGTGCTGCAACCCGGAGAAATCCTGGGCGTCATCGGCCCCAACGGGGCTGGAAAGACAACGCTGATCAGTTTGATCAGTGGCACGCTGCCGCCGACCTCAGGCGATATTCTCTTCGAAGGCAAATCGATCAAAGCCCTGCCGGCCTATCGCCGGGCAAGGCTGGGCATCGGGCGCACTTTCCAGATCATGAAGCCTTTTCCGGGCCTTTCAGTGCTTGATAATGTCGCTGTCGGCGCTCTTTTTGGACATGGCGGCGGGACTGCGCAATTGGCACAGGCCCGCGAAGAGGCGCGTGCGCAACTGGATTTTGTTGGGCTGGGTGCCAATGTGGATCAGCGCGCGGATGAGTTGGGCGGGCCGGGCCGCAAGCGTCTGGAATTGGCCAAGGCGCTGGCGATGAAACCCAAAGTGCTTCTGTGCGATGAAGTGATGGCGGGATTGAACCTTGTCGAAATTGATGAGGTGATCGAGGTGATCCGCAAGGTGCGAAACGAAGGCATCAGCATTCTGGTCATCGAGCACGTCATCAAGGCGATCAAGAGCCTATCGGATCGGCTGCTCGTCCTGCACCACGGAGAAAAAATCGCCGATGGCGAGCCGGGTGTCGTGCTTTCAAATCCCGCCGTCGTCGAAGCCTATCTTGGCAAGAGGCGCGCATGACTGGCGCAATAACGGAAAAGGGCGAGCCTCTTCTTGAGGTAAAGGGTTTAAGTGCTGGTTATGGCGGCATGCCCGTTCTCAACGATATTTCGCTGAAGGTTTATCCGGCCGAGATCGTGGCGTTGGTCGGCAGCAACGGTGCGGGAAAGACGACCCTGCTGCGGGCTTTGTCGCGCGTGATTTCCAGCACGGGCGAAATTGTCATGAACCACAAAAACCTTGCGCCGATGACGCCCGATCAGGCGTTCGCCGTGGGTTTGGTGCAGGTTCCGGAAGGTCGCCAGCTTTTTGACCGCATGACTGTGCAGGACAACTTGCTGATGGGCGCATTTCAGCGCAACGAAAAGGCGGCTGTCGCACGCGATCTGGAGAAGATGTACGCGCTGTTTCCAAAACTGTCGGAACGACGGCGGCAACTGGCCGGCAGCATGTCGGGCGGCGAGCAGCAGATGTGCGCGATGGCGCGCGGCATGATGGCTGCACCCGTCCTGTTGATGATCGACGAAATGAGTCTCGGCCTCGCGCCGGTCATTGTCGAGCAATTGATGGAAGTACTGACGACGATCCGCAACGAAGGCGCAACGGTGCTGCTGGTCGAGCAGGACGTGAATCTCGCGCTATCGGGTGCCGACCGGGGCTATGTCATGGAGACCGGCCGCATCGTTCACAGCGGTCTCGCTAAGGAACTCATCGATGATCCTGAAGTTCGGCGAGCCTACCTGGGTCTTTGAAGCGGCGTTGTATCACCGTCATTCGGGCTTTTGTCAGACGCCCGCACTAGAATGGCAGCGCTTGCAGCGGCCGCGATGCACAGTACAGCAGCGGTAATCGCGGCGATCTTGAAACTTTCGATCAATTCATCGTTTGAGTTCTGCCTGATAAATACAAATGCAAGCAATGCGGATGCAATCAGTCCGCCAACGCGCGCGGTCGCGCTGTTGAGCCCGGAAGCTGCGCCGAGGTGCGCCGCATCCACCGAGTTCATGACGGCAGTGGTCAGTGGCGCGACACAGAGCGCCATGCCCACGGCGATCAGCAATGTGCCGGGAAGAATGTCTTGCCAATAGGAGATAGGGTTGCCGATCCCGCTATATAGGAAAAATCCGATTGAAACTGTGACTGAACCGGCGGAGAGCAGTAATCTCGATGTCACACGGCTGGAAAGATTGGCGACCAGACGCGAGCCTGTGCCGATGATGAGCGAAATCGGCAGCAAGGCGGCGCCCGCCATAGACGCTGAGTAATCTGCGTAGCGGATCAGGAAAAATGGAAGCAGGGTGATAAGGCCGCCAAGCGCCGTGTATAGAAAAAGAGTGAGAAGAGTTAGCCCGGTGAAGGCTGACGTCGCGAATATAGAGGGCGGGACCAGCGCCCGCGGACCTCTTGCGCGTTCGATGAAAGCAAACAGACCACCCAGCGCCGCGACGATCACAAGAGAAATGCCAATGACGGTGGAAGATGAATCCGGTTTTGCAGCTTCCGTCAGGGACCAGGTCAAAAGGGCGAGTGCTGCCGTTGCCGTCAGCGCCCCCGGCCAGTCCAATTCCTGAACTTTATCTTTATCTTGAGCGCCATTCACAAAAGCGACGGCAAGCCATACGGCGACGGCGCCAACAGGAATGTTGAGAAGAAAGATCGCGCGCCACCCGATGCTATCAACGAGCGCCCCGCCGACCAGTGGACCAATGGCTCCGGTCAACGAGCCTGCCGCAGCCCAGGTGGCTATCGCGCTGCCTCGGCGATCTCCCTGAAATGCATTGCCCAGCATGGCCAGGCTGTTTGGCATCAGCAATGCGGCGGCGATGCCTTGCAGCGCACGGCCTGCAATGAGGATCGAAAAGGTCGGTGCGCTGGCGCAGATCAGTGAAGCTGCAACGAAGGCAACAATTCCCAATATGAATGAGCGGCGCCGGCCCACATGATCGCCGATTGCACCGCCTAATAGCGTCAACGCGCCGAGTGGAATGAGATAGGCTGTCAGCGCCCAAGAAATATTTGCGCCGCCGGGCTGCAAACCCGATTCGATTGCGGGCAGCGCGACATTGACGACGGAGCCGTCAATGAACGCCAGGCTGGAGCCGAGAATACTCGCGGCCAATACATATCGGCTGCTTTGACCCTGCCGGATGGCCGACGTCTCGACGGGGTCGTTTGGAGCCGGAGTGCCGATTGTCATGGTCCGGTTCTCGATCTGTCGTTTGACTTTATAGCGCGCCGCGTCGTTCAGCGCTTGGAGTCGGTGCGGGTCGCGATCCAAATAATGTGCTTCGCACCCCCACGCGATCCGTTAGCTCGCACTTTAACTTCTTCGACGTCGAAACCTGCCTTGCGAAGGCGCAGGGAAAAGCTGGCGTTTGGCGTTGCCGACCATACAGCGAATACGCCACTGTTGATTAAAGCATTATGGGCCCTGTTCAATCCCACGGTCCCATAAAGCTCATCGTTCGCGCTTCGGGTCAGACCCTCTGGGCCATTATCGACATCCAGCAGGACGGCGTCGAATGAGTTCGCGCCGGATCGCATCAGCTCTCCCACATCCGCTTCGCGAATAGTCACGCGCGGGTCTGTGAGACTCCCACCGAAGACATCTCCCATTTCACCGCGCGCCCATTTTACGACAGCGGGTACCAATTCAGCGACCATGACTCTCGCTTCAGGACCGAGCGCGCCAAGCGCAGCGCGAAGCGTGAAGCCCATGCCCAGTCCGCCGATCAGTATTTTCGGTGCTTTCCGGGATTGAATTTTATTACATACAAGCGTTGCGAGCGCTTCCTCGGAGCCGCTGAGACGGCTGTTCATCAATTCGTTTTGGCCAAGCCGGATCGAGAATTCTTTGCCGCGCTGCATCAGGCGAAGTTCGCCGTCCCCGCCGGGGATTGGTGCGGTGTCGA
>CAIZEI010000178.1 GCA_903931945.1 uncultured Hyphomicrobiales bacterium
GATCGACTCTTCAAACAGGCGATGGAAATTGAGCCTTGCATCGAGCCTCAGGAAGGCGGCGCCGAGGCCAATCGCCGCGCGGTCCATGAACACAAATTCGCGCGGTATTGTCACCGGCCCTTTCGCCTTGAGCCCCATATGGACCGTATAGGCTTCCCGGCGGCCATATTTTGCGGGCTCGACGCCATCAGCGATGCTGCGCACGCGGTCCTCCAGCAGCGGCCCATAGATGAAACGCGCCCAGATATTGAGAATTTCGACGAGATCTTTGGTGAGGCCCTTGAAACCCCAGGTTTCATAGGCGTGCATCACGCGCGCAGGCTCGTTCTCCAGAAGTCCTTTGTAGAGATCGACAACGCCGCCGACGAAGCTTGCGGGAAAGACGCGCACGCAGCCATAATCGAGCAGATTGATTCCCGCGCCGCCGCCAAACACCGTGTAATTGCCAAGTTGGGGATCGCCGTGAATGATTCCCGCCTGGCAGAACGGGCGATACCAGGCTTGATAAATGGCTTTGCCGAGATGGTTGCGCACCTCCTGCGCGCTGTCCTGCGAGTCGCGCAGCGTTTGCCCTTCGAGCCAGTCCATGGTCAGCAGGCGGCGCGTCGATAACGCAGGAATGACGCGGGGGACGCGCACGTCCGGAAGATCCGCAAGCATCAGGGCGTAGAGGGCGGCGTGTTTCGCCTCGCGATGATAGTCGAGCTCCTCACGCACCCTCTCAGCGATTTCCTGTGCGATTTCGGTTGTGTCGATCGCCGGGTCCATGCGCCTGTGGATGGCGAACAGGACGTCGAGTTGCGCGAGGTCGGCGGTCGCAGCGGACGCCATGTCGGGATATTGCAATTTGCAGGCGAGAGCGCGCCCGTCGGGGAGCGTTGCGCGGTGCACCTGCCCCAGCGAGGCGGCTGCGGCGGGCCTGATGTCAAAACTCGAGAACAGGCTGCGCCAGTTCGCGCCAAGTTCGCCCTGCATCCGGCGCGCGACAAAGGCGGCGCCCATGGGCGGAGCATGGGCCTGCAGCTTTTGCAGTTCCTCGGCATATTCGGGCGGCAGCAGGTCCGGAATGGTCGACATCATCTGCGCGACCTTCATCAAGGGTCCTTTGAGGGAGCCAAGCGCTTCGGCCAGCGCGCCCGCGGGCCCGGCGCCGCGCATCGTGCCGGCGGCCAGACGCGCCGTCGCCAGACGCATAGCGGCCCCGCCGAGATTGACGCCGATGCGCGCATGGCGCGCAGCGCGGGCGGAGAAACGGTCATGTTCCCGGTCTTGCGTCAAGCAAAAGATCCTGTCCCGGGCTCCACAGCGAAAGCCCGCACGACGTATCTATCGCAAAACGGGCGCGGCGGCTGCCCATTCAGCCCAGCAGCGCCCTTTGTTTGTCGATCAAAGTCAGGGCCTGTTTGCCGGGCTCGCCCGACACGCGCGCTGTAACGGACGCCGCGAGTTCCTTGAGCGTTTCGTTCGCCCGGCTGGATTGGCCGGTTTCGGCCTGCCGAAAGGCCTCCACGTACTGATTAACGAGGGCTGTGCGATGCGTCTGCGGTTCCCCGGCTGCAGTGAAATGCGCATCTTTAAGGTTGACCAGCGACGACTTCAGATTACCCCAGTTCAGATCGATGACCTGCGGTCGCACGCGCATGAAATCGCCAGCAATCTGTGAGAGCCCCGCCACCTGTTGCATGAAATAATTCGGATCGAAACCCTGCGCGCCCGCCTCTGTGTCGATTTGGGCAAACGTCTGCGTCCAGCCGCCGGGCCAGTCGCCCGCCAGACCGATGCCTGGCAGTTCATAATCGCGCCCCTTGTTCATGGGGCTTTTGACCTTGCCCTGGAATCCGCCATTGACTCCTGGCGCAACCGGGCCCGACTTCACATCGACACGCGGCCAATGATTGTCGATTGCGGCGCGGGCGATGGCTTCGATCAGCCAGATGTTGTTGTTATAAACATCCATCAAGCTGGTGATGACGCCGCCATTCTCCGGGGATTCGCTTGAATAGACATAGTCATTGCCGCCCGGACCGGATTCGATTGTCTGGCGCCCGCCCAAATGCTCCATGCCGAGCGTCGCCACGACCGGCTTCAATTTTTCAGGATGTATGGTGAAATAATCGAACTGCGGCCAGCTTGCTTCGCCGCCGGGCATGAAATGCCGGCAGTCGAAATAGAAGACCAGCGTGCGGTCGCGCGCCGCGCGCGGTAACTTGTTGAAATAGGACATGATGCCGATCATGCCGAGGCCGCCATTTTCTTCAATCAGGGACATGGCGTCGGTATGGGTTGCGAGCAGAACCTGTTCATCGGCTGGCGCGCCGTAGTTTTTACCGGGCAGATAGGCGACGAACGCGCGGCCCGTGTCTCGCTGAAAGCGGGCCATCAGCGTGAGTGTGGCCGTCTTCCCCGCTTTTGCGTCGCTGAGAACTTTTGCGCCATTCACGCGGTCCAGCGCCAGCGTCGGACAATTGACGTAGGACGCGCCCAGCCCCGCTTTGCCGTTAAGCGTATAGACGCTGCGTTGTGCAAGCCCGAAGGCGGCTCCGGGCGAGAGATCGTAAACAATCACAATGCCTGCGGCTCGCCCGGCCACGCCAATGGCGGCAAAGCGGTTCACCTGGCTCCAGACCCAGCGTGAATGATAGGAACTGGTGAGGCTGGCGGGCGGGGGCGTAAACAATTCATGCCACTTGCCGGGCGAGCGCCATTCGTAATCGGTCAGCGTGAAATTATCGAGAAAGGATTCTGAATACGGCGGTTTGGGATAGGGCTGGGTCTCGAACACCAGGATTTTTCCCGTTATGGCGTCAGCCGGTGGGGGATGGTCGGGATCGCAAAACAGCATGGGCGCGCTCACGCCCTGTGGCGGCGTAGAACCCGATGTCATTCCGTAGGACGCCACGACAGGCACGGGCTTTCCGTCGGACACAAGCTTTTCCACCGCTACGCCGGAATCATACATATGGGTGCGGCGATCGGGCCAATCATCAACGATATAATGGTCATAGGGAATATCGACATGATCGATATCGACAGCGCCAAATTCCTGAATCTTTTCCAGCAGAAAATCCGTATAGCGTTTCCAGCCTGAACTGCCCGCATAGGTCGGACCGCCCTTTGCCTTGAACATGTTCCAGTCCCAGGCGAGATCTGGCGCAATCATCAATTTTGGATCGATTTTCGAAAAATGCCCCGAGCTTTGCGCCCGCAGAGCGCGCGATGGCAAAATGGAGCCGGCGGTGACGCCGGCAGCGGCTCCGAGAAACGTCCGCCGCGAAGTGCCCGGCTTGCAGATCCGCGAATGGCCCATCACGTTTCTCCCTTCGCCGATTGATCCGGCGTCGCCAAATCCTGCCCGAGCCCGCAGGCTTTGACAAGGTTCAGACATAGCCTGGCGATGGGAAGAGGTGCGGGGCCACAGCGGCCGTGGGATATCGATCCCGGGAACCTACAAAGTAGGTGGGCGCCGTGTAGCCAAGTCCACGGACAAGGCCAGGGACAGCTCCCTAGAGATCGATAAGGCCCCGGGTATACAAATCCGCACGCACCCCGCAGCTCCGCATGCGCAATGTAGGACGAATGATCGGGCGGCGCCAGTAGCGTTTTCGTGAAAAACGCCGCCTGACGCTGCTGCGGTGGGTTCGCTCAGGGAGTCAGCGGCTCGACGTGAACGATCTTGCCATTATGCTGGTCCTGAACCCACAGGGTCCGGGGTGCATCCGATTGATGCACGTGATAAGCCTGCTTTTTGATTTGAGGTCGCGAGGAGTTCTGATTAAATTGTTTCGGACACGAACAACCCAGCAGGTATTCCCGTTGCCCCATGGCATTTGAGCCGAATTCAAGACCGACCTGCCGAGCCAATTTCACAAAATCCCGGAATGCAGGATGCTGACGCGACTAAAGTTCACGAACTTCAAGTCCTGGGCCCAGGCCGACATGCCTTGTGGGCGAGTCACCGGAATATTTGGTACGAACTCATCGGGCAAGACGAGTTTGATTCAGTATTTGTTGTTGTTGAAGCAGACCAAGGACGCGACGGACAGAAATCTGACGCTCGCGTTAAATGGCGATTTGGTGAATCTCGGAACTATCAAGGACGCGATCCACAGGCACGATGAAACGGTTGATATCCGCGGTACGGTCGCGTTTCGTCTCGACAATGAATTGTCTCTCACAGATGCGAGTGAAAAGCGAAGTGCTCTAGTCGCGAAGGGCGATCAATTGAAGGTGCGAACTCGGACCGTGATCCGGAATCGCGCGCCATCGGCCGACGGTTTGAGATATTTTTTAAACGACGCGGATTTTTGGCTCAAACGAAAAAAGCCCGAATCATCCGAATTTCAGTTGCTCGCGCAGGTGCCGAGCAACAATAATAACGAATTTAGATTCGTGCGCACGCCAGGACGCGCCTGGCAATTGCCGGGTCCTGTAAAATCCTACGCGTTTCCAGACCAAGCGCGCACCTATTTTCAGAACGCGAGCTTCCTCGCCGATCTCGAAGCCGCCTATGAAGCGGCGCTCGATCACATGTACTATTTAGGGCCGCTGCGCGAAATTCCGCAGCGCGACTATCTATGGGCTAGATCACGCCCAAGCGACGTGGGACGGCGTGGAGAAAAGGCGATTGATGCGATTTTGGCGGCAACAGAGGCTGAGGAAAAACGAAATCTTGGCAAGAAAACGCGCCTGATGCCGTTTCAGGAAATGATTGCGCATTGGTTACGGTAAATGGGCCTGATCCACAGCTTCAAGGTAGAGGAAATAGCTGCTGGTTCTAATCGGTGGCAGGCAAAATTGATAACAAGACCCGGAGCCAGCGAGGTCTTGCTTACCGATGTCGGCTTTGGAGTATCGCAGGTCCTGCCCGTGATTACACTCTTGCAATATGTCCCCGAGGGGTCAACCGTCATCCTCGAACAACCTGAAATCCACCTGCATCCCCTCGCACAATCGGCGCTCGCCGACGTTATCATTCAGGCGGCGACCCATCGGCACGTCCAGGTCATTCTTGAAAGCCATTCAGAGCACCTGCTGCTTCGCCTGCAACGCCGCGTCGCAGAACAGGCAATCGATGCGGACGACGTCAAACTCTATTTTTGTGACGCGCCAAGGGGCGTGTCAAAACTGACGCCTCTCGAACTCGACCTTTTCGGAAGCATCGAAAATTGGCCGGATAAATTTATGGGCGACGCCTTCGAGGAAACGGCGGGCAGGGAGCTCGCGCGAATTCGCCGCCTGAAGGCGAAAGCGGCTGAATGAATCGCTTTGTCGTTGATACTAATGTGCCGATCGTCGCCAACAATCGGTCGCGATCCAATGGTCCGCGACCGACCATGGACTGCGTCGAAGCAGCGATTTTGTTTCTCGTCGCGTTATTGCGCGACGGGACGGCGTGCCTGGATGCCGATGGTGAAATTCAGCGTGAATATCACAAGCACTTGCGCTCGAAAGGCGAGCCGGGCGTAGGCGACAGGTTCTACCTTGCGATACTGAATAGCGCGCCAAATCGAGTTGAACGCTTTCAACTGGCTCGAAGGGACGACGGAGAATACGCTGACCTCCCCCAATCCTTGATTGACGCGAATTTCGATCACGCTGATCGCAAATTCGTGGCGCTCGCCAGCCGGGCGCGGGCCACCATCGCCAATGCAACTGATTCTGATTGGATCATTCACGGCGTCGAATTGTCGGCGTGCGGAATCGACGTGAAGTTCCTTTGTGATTGCGACAAGGACAAATGGTTCATTCCGGACTCGCGAACAAAAGTCCGCAAATCCGATCGCGCGACGCCACACCCATCAAAATCCTCACGCGCCCGAGGAAAATGACGCCGGGCGGGCGCGGATCAATCGCTCAGCGGCTCGACGTGAACGATCTTGCCATTATGCTGGTCCTGCACCCACAGGCTCGACAATCCGTCGGTCGTTTGCACATCGACATGCCGGATATTGGTTTCGCGCGGCAGCAGATATTCGGTGAACTCCCCGGTTTGCGTATTCAGGCGCTCGACAAGATCGCTGCTCATGCCGCCTGTCCACAGATAGGTCTTGCCGTCGAACTGGGCGTCATAGGGGTTCATGAAGGGCGTCGGAATTTTCCAGGTCGTGATTTTCTGCGTTGCAGGATCGAACATTCCAAGAGCATTGCCGTAGAACTGCGCGAACCACAAGCGGTCCTGCGCATCGACGTGGCCACGTCGCCCGCCCGCGCCTGCTTCGGGCAATTTGAAATAGGTTGTTTTCATGGTCTTGGCGTCGGTTTCCCAGATGTTATCGTTGTTCATGCCCATGCCGTAGACATCATTGCGGGAATTGGCGGCGATGCCATAGGCGAAAGCGGGCGGGCTGCCCTTTGGGACATCCACGCGCGACCATTCGCCTGACTTCACGTTGAATTTGAAAGCGGTGTTGCCGGGCGGGAGGCCCGCCTCATTGACCCAGATATTGCCGTCCTCGGTTGCAAATCGCGGGTCGATCATGGTCACGCGGGCGTCGCCGGTATTCCAGTTCGGCGAGGGCCATGTGTCCATTTTTTCAGTCTTTGGGTTGAAGCGAACAACCTGCGCCTGCCCCATTGTGCCTTCATAGACATTTCCGTCCTTGTCAAAGGCGATTTGCAATCCGCCGGTTGGGAAACGCTTGTCCAGGGGTTTCTGCACCGGGATAGGATATTCCGTCACCTTGCCTGTTTTGGGATCGAGCTTGCCCAGAACCGGCGACTGGAAATCCGAATACCAGATATTGCCCTCAGCATCGCGACCGGTGTCATGCGGGGCGGCGTCAGCGCGCGGGAGATCGTAGCTTGTGTAAATCACCTGCGTCGCCTTGCCCTTCGGGCGGGGCAGGGTCTTCAGCGGAAAAGCCCACGTGTCAGCGGCGGACAGATTGACCGAGGCGATATAGGCGCCCAGATCGACTTGCGCTTTGGTGGGCGCTTTTTCCATGATGGCGGAGGCGTCCTGCACAAAGAAGGGATGGTTTGGGGCCGCATTGGTTGTATGCGCGCTCATGCGCTGGACAACCTTGGCCATATCCTCGGCTTCATAGGAGGAAAACAGCGGGCGTTGCAGCGTGTGGCATTCGCCACATCCGATCAGCGATGTCTTTTGTTGCTCCGCGCCAGGGAGGCTGATCAGCCATTCGGCGTTGGACAGTTGCGATTTCAGCCGTTTCGTTTTGGCAAGATTGAGGTCGATTTGCGCGGCGCCCTGCGCCGAAACTTCGACCTTCGCCGGCGCGGCGAGATCGTAGCCGACCGCGCGGATGGCGATTGTATAGGCGCCAGGTTCGAGGCGGCCCATCGGAAAACGGAATTCGCCCTTGTCGTTGCTGACAACGGAAATGGTGATCGTCGAGCCCGCGCGTTTGGCGCTGACGACAACGCCTTCCATCGCGCCCTCTTCGGCAGAGGTCACTTTTCCGGCAAGCGCTGCGGTTTGCGCGGACGCGGGCAGGGCGGGTAGCGCAAGCGCGCCTGCCGCGGCAAGGCTCATAAATGTAATTTTGCCCGGCTTGAAACGCATCGGCTCTCTCCCTGAAGGTTTGGTCTGGCTGTGCAAGACCGTTCTGTCGTCCTCATGCCCCAGGTCGCGCAAGCGCACAAGCGCCGGAGCCCGCACAATCGCCTCTGTAAATTCGGCGCCTACAGCCCTTCCAGCTCATATCGTGAGAATTCGTATCCTTCCTTGACGATGCATTCGAGCAGGAAGGGCTTGCCGGCGGAGGTCGTCCTGACCGCCTCGCGGATGGCCGGCGCGATGGCGTCGGGTTTGCTGACGCGTATCGAGGCGACATTCAGCCCTTCAGCGACCTTGGCGTAATTACCGCCGATGTCGAGCACGTGGAACTTTTTGGTTGAGAGTTCGAGAACCTTTCGTTCGGCCGCCATGACCCCGTTGTTGAAGACGATGGTGAGAATGCCGATGTTGTTTCGCGCCGCGGTTTCGATATCGAGGCCGGTCATGCCAAAGGACGCGTCGCCCATAACATTGACGCAGAGCTTGTCGGGCGCGGCAAGCTTGGCGCCCATGGCCAGCCCAAGACCGTAGCCAAGCTGGGTTGATTTGCCCCAGCCGATGTAGGAGCCCGCTTTGGTGGTCTCCCAGAAGGGCAGCAACTGTTCGCGCGGCGATCCCGAATCATGGGTCATGATGACATTGTCGCGATCGAGACCGCGCAAAAGCTCGCCGATGACGCGGTATTGATTGAGCGGCGATTCATCCGAATGGAATTGCGGCGCCCATTCGCCGAGCCATTCGCGTTTAAGCGCCGCTATCTCCTCTTTCAACTCCGGAAGAGAGATGCGGCCTGCGCCCGATTTCTGCCGTGCGACCTCGGCGATCACAGCATCGAGCGTCAACGCGGCGTCGCCCACCAGCGCCAGCGCCGCGCGATAATCCTTGTTGATGTCGCCGGCTTCATTCGTGGAATGGATGATGGTTTTCCCGGCGGGCATTCCTGGCCCGAATGGCGTGCGCGTCAGGCTCGACCCGATGGCGAAAACAACATCCGCCTGCCGCATGTAATGCGTGTACATTTTCGAACGCGACCGCGTCGAGGCGCCGAGCGAGAGCGGATGGCTGTCGGGAATCGCTGATTTTCCGGGGTTGGTGGTCACAACAGGCGCGGGCAGCATTTCGGCGAGCGCCGCGAGCCGGTCTCCCGCCTCGGCGTAAATGACGCCCTGTCCCGCCCACAACACAGGATTCTTGGCGGCAAGAAGCAATTTTGCCGCTTGTTTCACGGCCTCCGGATCGGGCGCCGACCGCGACAGGGCCACAGGCGCATAGTCAATTTCGCCACGAAACTCCGCCTCAAAGACGTCATCGGGAATTTCGAGCAGAACCGGTCCACCGCGTCCGCTGCGCATGGCGTGGAACGCGCGTCGCATCGCCATCGGAATTTCCTGCGCGCTATGCACCAGCGCAGCGTATTTGGTGACAGGTTTGAAGACCTCCGATGCGCGGAACATCGGTCGCGCATATTGGCGCGCCAACGCATGTCCGCCGGCGATCACCAGCAGCGGCACATTTTCGGCAAAGGCCTGCGCAACGCCCGGAAATGCGTTCTCGATGCCGGGACCCGCCTGCGCGGCGAAAACGCCATTGCGACGACCATGATGGATGCGCGAATAGCCGTCGGCGATGCCAACGCCAACGCGTTCCTGCCGGCAGAAAATTGGCCTAATATCGGCTTCGGCGCAGGCCTCGATGGCGCCATTGCGCGGATAGGCCGACAGATAGTCGGTGCCCTCGCGCTTGAGAATGTCTGCGACGACTTGCGCGCCTTTCATATGCGTTTCCCCTAGCTACTCAGCCGCCTGTCTGGCGTCGATATTCACGTGTTGATGCATGTCGCGCGCGAAGGCAACGCCCCTGGCGGTTTTAAATCGGGCGGGGCGCACGCGGTAACTTGCAGCTTTCAATCCCGGCAAGGGTTTGCCCGCAGCATGGTCCTTGAGCGATTGCAGCAACAACTTGCGAATTTTGATGATCGCGGTGTCGCTGACGCCCAGATGCTCGATGGTGCGATCGGCAACCGGACCCATGCTCTCCTGGATGCCGCAATCCTGCACGCCAAGCCCCTTCATGCCGGTGTAGGACGCGCCACTGGCCTGCAATGTGCGATCGATCAGGTAGTCGTTATCCTTATTGGCGATCGCGCGATCCGTTCCGGGGATATTTTGCGTGTGTATGCCGCGCCAGGAGCGCGAACGCTCCAGTTCTTCCTGGTTCAGCGGGCGCGAGGGATGGAAGTCGACGCTGTAGAGCATGGTGCTTTCATCATCCATCGGCGCCCAGACATGCGCCCCCGCAGGAACGGACGCGATGATCTTGTGAAAGGGCGCGAGCATGACGTTGGCTGTCCAGGCGACCTCGCCATCGGGGAGTTCGCGGCCCGTCCCCGCGACAAATCCAAAATCGGTGGGCACAACCTCATAGCGCGAAGGAATTGTTCGCACTTCATGATCCGCGGTTCCGCTGTGCAGGAAGGAAAGATGACTGGTGTCGAAGCCGCCTTCAAACCCTTGCAGCCAGTTGCACTCCTGAATGTGCCGGCTGATGTGACGGTGCGACTCGGGCAGACCGGTCCATTCGAGTTCCGGGAATTCGGGCATGAGTTCCGGCGCCCCCATATAGGTCCAGACAACGCCGCCGCGCTCGACACAAGGATAGGCCTTGATCCTGATTTTCCCGGCGAGTTTGCTGCCCGGCGGTTCGCTCGGCAGGTCCACGCATCTGCCATCGATATCGAATTTCCAGCCGTGGTAGACGCAGCGCAATCCGCACTCTTCGTTGCGACCGAAATACATAGATGCCGTGCGGTGCGGGCAGCGTTCGTCGATCAGACCGACGCGGCCTTTCGAATCGCGAAACGCCACCAGATTTTCGCACAGGAGTTTGACGCGGAGCGGCGGGCCATCGACGGCAATCTGATGCGAGAATGCCGCTGGCAGCCAGTAACGCCGCATCAACTCGCCCATCGGCGTTCCAGGCCCGACGCGGGTCAATCGTTCATTGTCTTTTTTTGACAGCATGGAATCCTCGGATCGTTTCCTTCACATGGGTCTGTAGGGGCCGAGATCGCGCACGGCCGCAGCTGCTATAGATGTATCGATGGCGTCGCGAACCTCAACCTTTCCCTCGATCAGGCCTTC
The DNA here is from genome assembly GCA_903931945.1 of uncultured Hyphomicrobiales bacterium. Taxonomy (GTDB): domain Bacteria; phylum Pseudomonadota; class Alphaproteobacteria; order Rhizobiales; family Beijerinckiaceae; genus Terripilifer. Next base: position 10,657 of record CAIZEI010000178.1, read on the forward strand.
GGATTTGAAATAATCGAAATCGGCCTGCAGGCTATCGAAATTCAGTTTCCCGTCGGGATCGCAGCCATGCACAGTCAGCCCGCGATAGATGGCGGGGTCTTTGATCAAACTGTATTCGGTGAGGATGCTGATCATGTCCTCGGCGCCAGGACCGCGCAATTTTCCTCCAGAGACTGCATTTGTGTAATCGCGCACGCCGCGCAGCATTGCGCGCATGAAGCGCGTGGCGACGTCGCGGTCGCCGGCAAGAAATTTTTCTGAATACAGCGTCACGGCGATCTGGTGGTTTGGAAACATTTCGTCGTCGCCGACGATTTTGACTGCGATGCCTTTGGCGACGAGGGTGGATACCGAAGGTTCGGTCAGAAACGCGGCGTCGACGGCCCTGTTCTGCATCGCCGTGGCCATTTGCGGGAATGAGAGATAGACAATGTCCATATCATGCAGGCTCATGCCGTTCCGTTTGAAAAAGCGGTCGAGCGAGGTGCTGGTGCCGGTGCCTGCTGCCGGGACAGCGAGTTTTTTACCTTTCAGATCGGCAGGCGTTTTGTAGGCGCCGCTATCGACAAGGTCCTTGCGGACCATGAGGGCGCCTGTGCCAAGGCCGAGATAGGATGAGCTCTTGTCGGCGACGATGCGCAGACCGACGCCGCGCGCGACAGCATTGAAGAGACCTGCCGAAATTCCGCCGCCGCCGACATCAAGATCGCCCGACGCCAGCGGCGCGATCATTTTTGCAGCGGCGTCAAAAGCGATGAGATTGACCTTGAGATTTTCGGCAGCAAAATAGCCGCGTTTATCGGCGACAAAAAATGGCGCGTCCGCCACGACATTGGTGATGCCGACATTGACGGGCACGGGCTCGCCGGCGCGCGCGAGGCCCGCCCACGCCGCCAAAGCGCTTAAAATCGCGACCGTCCGAAATCCCTTCATGCCGACGCCCCCCGTGGTTGCAGGAGAGTGTGCCCTGTCCAGCGCCATGCCGCAACAGGGGCCGGCCGCGCGGCGAATGCCTAATTTGCGCCGCCGGCGCTCTGGATCGCAATCAGGCGCTGGCGGATCGCTTCGGGCGCCGCATAGGCCTGCGCAATCAGCGCCGCGAGTTCTTCGCCATCGCGCGAATCCGCGCATTCGATGCGCTGCTGTCTGCAGTCTTCAATGAATGCAGGATCGCTGAACGTGTCGCGGAAAGCGGCGCGCAGCGTTGCGACCCTTCCGACCGGCGTTCCGGGCGGGGCGGCGAAGGGCCGTCCAATGCCAAGCGGCGCCGACGCCGCCATCAGCAGCGTTTTGTCGGCTTCGCTATTTAACAGGTCCGGCGCGAATGGCGTATCGACCAGTTCGGGCTGGCGATGCAGTCCGTACTGAAACAGGAAATGCACTTTCTTTTGCGCATACCAGTCCGGGCGCGAGGTCTTGAGACTGGACCAGAATGGCGAGGGCATGGCTTCCACCTCGCCAGCCTCCATCGCCAGCAAAATCTCGTTTTGTCCCGGATAGCCGGTGATGAATCGCGCCTTGAAATGGAAAATATCGTTGAAGAGCCGCCCATAGAACGCTGGCGTTGAATTGGCGCCCGCAGCTCCGGCAACCATCGGGAAGGCCTGCGCGTCCGCAAAACTCTGCACTTTGGACGTGTGCCAGGTCGTATACATCGCGACCTCGGACGCAGGCGAGCCGAGCCAGATAAATTTGTTGGCGTCGAACAAGGCCAGCTTGTTATCGTAGAAGGGCTCTAGCGGAACGGTGTTCTGCAAGGCCTCGATGACCGTGCCGTCTTTCGGGGCAACATTGTAGAGATAATTTGCGGCGCTGATGCCGCCGGCGTTCGGCATGTTCTGCGGTTCGATCGCGGGCTCGCCAGGAATGTGCCGGCCCAGATGCCGCGCCAGGACGCGCGCATAGACATCATAACCGCCGCCCACCGATGAGCTGATAATGAGGCGGATGGCCTTGTCCTTGTAAAAATCATCGGCGTGCGCCGCCAATGCCCAGACCGGGAACAGAGCCGCCAGGAGGATGCGTCTGAGAGTTGCTTCTGCGATCAACTGAACCTCCAGATTGGGCGGGATCCGCAAGAGACAAGCAGATTTCGCGCCACTCTGGCCTTACCGGCGGGATCCTGCAACCCCGTGCGCTTGCGTCCATTGCCGGACCCGGTAAACAGGGCTGCATCATTGCACGGGAGACAACAGTGAAAGTCGAAGCCATTGCCTATGAGGCCGCGGGCCGTAAATTCGAAGGCCATCTCGTTCACGATGAAACGGCGGCGGGACCGCGCCCGTTGTTGCTGGTTGCGCCCAATTGGGCGGGCGTGACGCCGCGCGCCATAGAAATCGGGCGGGAACTGGCGGCGCAGGGCTATGTCACATTTGTCGCGGATATGCATGGTCTTGACCGCCGTCCGACAGGCCAGGAAAATCCGATGGCGTTTCTGGCCCCATTGATCGCGGACCCTGAAGCGACGCGGGCTCGCGTCAATGCCGCATTTGACGCGATGACGTCGGCGGCGGTGTCGCGCGGGATCGGAAATCCGAAATTCCGCGCGGCGATTGGCTATTGTTTCGGCGGCTCGAACGTTCTCGATCTTGCGCGTTCCGGCGCCGATGTCGCAGCCGTGGTGAGTATGCACGGAAATCTGAAAACCGGGCTGGAAGCAAAATCGGGCGACGTGAAGGCGGCTGTGCTTGTCGTGCATGGCGCGGATGATCCCATTGCGCCCAAGAGCGACCGGGATGCGCTTGAGGCGGAAATGCGCGGGGCTGGCGCGCGCTGGACGATCCTTGCGTTTGGCGGCGTTTTTCACAGCTTCACCGATCCGGCAGCCAATCGCCCGCCATCTTCGCAATTCTCGTCGCACGCCTGCCGTTACGGCTATGGCCTCGCGCATGCGTTTATTGCGGATGCGTTCGCCGGAAAAGTCTGATTGCGCATTTTGTGTCGCAGGGCGCTAGGCTGCGGCGCTGGCGTTGCGTTGCACGAAGTCCACAGCGGCGCGCAAAACATCGAGCCCGGCGCCGCGTTTGACAGCCTGTGTCGCAAGATGACGACGGAACGCGCGGGCGCCAGGCAGGCCGGCGAACAGGCCCAGCAAGTGGCGGGTCATGTCCGCCAGCCGCACGCCTTCGCCAAGGCGCGCTTCAACATACGGATAATAGGCTTCGAGAGCGTCAAATTGCGTTTCAAATGGCGCAGTCTCGCCGAAAAGATCGGGATCGACGCGCAGCAGCAAACCGGGGTCATGATAGGCCGCGCGGCCAACCATCACGCCGTCGAGCTTGTGCAGCAGGTCGCGCGCGGCCTCAATTGTCTGCACGCCGCCGTTGATGGCGATGGGGACGCCCGGAAAACTGCGTTTGAGTTCCTGCACCAGCGGATAATCCAGCGGCGGCACGTCGCGGTTTTCTTTCGGGCTGAGCCCCTTGAGCCAGGCTTTGCGGGCATGAACGATCAACGCATCGGCGCCTGCGCTCGTCACAGCGCTCGTCATCGCCCAGAGCGCATCGCGCGGCTCCTGGTCATCGACGCCAATCCGGCATTTGACCGTCACAGGTATGGCGACCGCTGCTTTCATCGCGGCGACGCATTCGCCAACAAGATCAGGCGAGCGCATCAGGCAGGCGCCAAAAGCGCCGCTTTGCACCCGGTCGCTGGGGCAGCCGCAATTCAGGTTGATTTCGACATAGCCAAAATCTGCGCAGATGCGCGCCGACCGGGCCAGCGCAGCGGGCTCTGAACCGCCAAGCTGCACAGCAATCGGTTGCTCGAAGGCATCAAAGCCCAGCAATGCCAGCCGGTTTCCGTGGATGACAGCGCCAGTCGTCACCATTTCGGTGTAAAGTCGCGCCCGGCGCGACAGCAGCCGGTGAAAGGTGCGGCAGTGCCGGTCCGTCCAGTCCATCATGGGGGCGACGGAGAAGCGCCAGGAGCCGGCAATGTCATGCTGTCGCGATATTTCAGACACGGATCACAATTCCAGTTTGTCGTATTCGATCTGATTGACGCCGGCGTGCGCCCATTTCGACGCCGGTTTGCGACGCATGTTCTAGCAGCGCGAGCGAGGTTGTAAATCGAACCAAAGCCATCGCCAAACGAAAACGCAAGAATGACGCGACCGCCTTTATGGCCGGGATCGTCATGGAGCGACCACACTCACCTCAGTCCGTGGCGAATTCCATAAACCAATGGAGACGGCCAGTCGGCCTGACTCTGCCCGCAGGGACGGAACGATCTCCGGATTCGGCGCGCTCAACAATGCGTTGTTTTGCCAGGCCGGTCGCCAGAAACGCCACGTCGCGGCTGCTGTTCAACGCGGGAAAGGTCAGTGTGATACGCGGAATCCGGTTGGCGCCGACGACCGCCAGGGCCCACCGCAGCTGCTCATCAAGCGCGGGCTGTCCGGGAAACAATGACGCTGTATGCCCGTCCTCGCCAATGCCGAGCAGGGTCACATCGAAAAGCGGACGACATGGGGCCAGTTCTTCTGCGCTATAAAAATGTTTCAGGATTGTTTCATAGACAGCGGCGTCTTGCGCGGCGGACTGGTATTCCGTGGGGATGGGGTGAATATGATCGCGCGGGACCGGGACGCGTGAGAGCAACGTCTCCCACGCCATGCCAAAATTGCTTTCTGGATCATCATGGGGAACCAGCCTTTCGTCGCCCCAAAAAAAATGAACGCGGCTCCAGGGAAAGCGAGAAGCTATCTGTGGCGTTGCGAGCCGCTCATAAAGCTGGCGTGGCGTAGAGCCGCCCGACAAACAGATTGCGAAATCGCCCTTGCTCGCCTCCGCAAGCGCGCAGAGCCATTCGGCGACGTGGTCCGCCAAGGCGCTGGCGGATTCGAATGTCTGTCGCGCGGTGGATTTTACGAAGGTTGACATGACGATTTTCTCGACCGATCCATCGCCGCAATCTCGGGACGCTTCAGCAATCGGTTGTGGCCATGGGCGTCATCCCTGAGTTTCGATATGTGTCGCTTCGAGAGAACGCCATCCCCGCCCTTCAAGAATCAACAGCAGGTCAGCCTCGTTCGGTCCCGCGCCGCCGGCTGGATAAATCGCCAGGTCGGCAACGCCGGCTCTGGCCCAGCTATCAAGCAACGGCTGCACAATACGCCAGGTTTGCTCGACCATGTCAGCGCGCATGAAAAGCGTGGAGTCGCCGGTCATGACGTCGTGGATCAGTGTTTCGTAGCCAGCGTTTGGCTCCTTTGGAAACCAGTCATCGTAGCGGAAGTCCATCTTCACCGCAGCTAGATCCATCACGGGACCCCGCCGCTTGACCTCGAACTGCAAGGAAATCCCCTCGTCTGGCGCGATGTGCAATACAAGCCAGTTCGGCTGCAGAGAATCAGCCAGCGCGTTCTTGAAAGCGGCGCTCGGAACTTGCTTGAATCGAATGGCGATCTCGGTGTTGCGAGCGGCCAGATGTTTCCCGGTGCGAACGTAAAAGGGAACGCCCGCCCAGCGCCAATTGTCGATCGCAAGCTTCATGGCGACATAGGTTTCGACTCTTGAATCGGTGGCGACGTTGGCTTCTTGCCGATACGCATTCACCTGCTTTCCCATCACCGCGCCCGCAGCGTACTGGCCACGCACCGCATGTTCCGGCAGAACCGCTGGCATCGCGGCAAGAACATCCTCTTTCTTTGAACGAATCGAGGCGGCGTCAAAGCCCAGGGGAGGCTCCATGGCCACCATCGTCAGCAAGGAAAAAACATGGTTTGGTATCATGTCGCGCAATGCGCCGGTGGCTTCGTAAAAATGACCGCGCTTCTCGACGCCAAGCGTCTCCGATACAGTGATTTGTACGTGATCGATCCGATCGCGGTTCCAGATAGGCTCGAACAATCCGTTGGCGAAGCGAAACGCCAGAATGCTCTGAACAGTTTCTTTCCCGAGGAAATGATCGATCCGGTAAATCTGGTCTTCCGTCAGGGTGGTCAATATTCGTCGATTCAGCTCCCGCGCAGAGTCGAAGCTGTGCCCAAATGGTTTTTCGAAGACTACGCGGCGCCAGAAACGATGGGCCCCATTCGTGTCCTCTGGCTGTTCCGACAGTTTCGATCTGGCGAGTTGTTCGACCACCGCGCCAAAAAGGCTCTCTGCGACCGCGAGATAGAAAATGGCGTTGCCTTTGGTATTCCGGGTTCGATCGCTCTCCTCAAGTGCGTGACAAAGAGTTTCGTATAATTCCGGTTTTGTCAGGTCGCCCTGGAGATAGGCCATCCTGTCCGCAAGCCACGTCCAGGCGACTTCGTCAATATGATCGATATGGAAACTGGATGAGGCATTCCCCACAAAGCCTTTCATCGCGTCATAGAGTTCATCGCGCCAGCTTGCCGTCGTCGCTTGTGTGCGGGCGACGCCGATCAGCCTGAAATTGTCCGGTAACGCTCGGGTCCGCGCAAGGTTATAGAGCGCCGGTATTGCAAGGCGTTTGGTCAGGTCCCCTGTGGCGCCGAAGATCACCATAACGCAGGGGTCTGCTGGCTGAAGCTGTCGCCCGGCTGGTTTCTCGATTATCCGCGCGGTCGATGGCGGCGAAACGGTTCGGTTGTCGGGCATGACGCTAATCGCCATTGCTTGATGAATCTGGCCGACGCTGTTTATCGTCCAACGTCTGTTTGACGTCGGAATTTTCCTTGCCCTCAATATGGCCGCCAAAGCCCAAACGCATGGCGGACAGCATCTTTTCGGCGAATGTATGTTCCTGACGGGAACGAAAACGAGCATAGAGCGCGGAGGATAGAACTTCTGCAGGCACGGCCTCCTCGATCGCCGCCTCGATTGTCCAGCGCCCTTCGCCCGAATCCTGCACGAAGCCGGAAAATCCATTCAATTGCGGGTCGTTGGCCAGCGCGGCGGCGCCAAGGTCGAGCAACCACGATGAGATCACGCTGCCGCGTCGCCAGACTTCCGCGATATCCGGCAGATTAAGTCTAAATCGCTCGTCCTCCGGCAGATCTTTCGAGTCCTTGTTGCGCAAAATGTCGAAGCCTTCAGCGTAGGCCTGCATCAAGCCATACTCGATGCCATTATGAACCATCTTGACGAAGTGCCCGGCGCCGGATGGGCCGGCATGGATATAGCCGCGTTCGGCTCGCGGATCGCCTGCCGTGCGGCCCGGCGTGCGCGAGACGCCGCCATGTCCCGGCGCCAGCGCGGAGAAAATCGGGTCAAGGTGGTCCACAGCTGCCTTCGGGCCACCGATCATCATGCAATAGCCCCGCTCGATTCCCCACACGCCCCCGGACGTTCCGCAATCGACATAGAGAATTTTTTTCGCCGATAGCTCCCTGGAGCGGCGAATATCGTCCTTGTAGTAGGAGTTGCCGCCGTCGACGATGATGTCGCCGGGCTCCAGCAATCCGGCGAGTTGTTCAACCGTGTCCTCGGTGACGCGGCCAGCGGGCAGCATCGCCCAGAGCGCCCGCGGTTTTTCCGTCAGCGCGTCCACCAAGCCGGCAAGCGATCCTGCCGGGATCGCGCCTTCCCTGGCAAGCGCCTCGCGCGGCGCCGGGTCGACGTCAAATACGATGCAGGCATGTCCCGCCTGGATCAGGCGACGCGAGATATTGCCACCCATACGACCAAGCCCGATGATGCCGATTTGCATGTGCTCGTCCTCGCGCGTGGTCCGCTATCGCAATGCCGCATCGACTGCATCAGCCAGGCCGACCAGCCCCGACGCGACATCGTGGAGATGCACGCGCAGAACGCGGCGCCCACGCTCGACCAGGACTTCAAGATCGCCGCGCGCCTGCGCCGCCTTGACGACGCCAAAACTATAGGAATGGTCAGGAACATCGATATCGACGCGGTCGTCGCAGGTGATCTGCAAAAACACGCCGGAATTTGGTCCGCCCTTGTAGGCTTGTCCCGTCGAATGCTGGAAGCGCGGTCCGAAGCCGAGACAGGTTGCAACGCGCTTTTTATCGCGGATTCGTGTGCGAACGCCGGTCAACGCGCGCGTGGTTGCGTCGTCGCGCTTTATGTATGCAAGCAGCGCCATATAGTCGCCCGCGCGCAGGCGGCCAAGATGGCTTCCGAGATAGCCGGCCAGCGAATCGTGCTGGCCGATGTCATCCGCGTTGCGCGGATCGGCGTAAAGGGCGATGCCGTTCTTGCTGAAAAATGGCGTCTCGGCGGTCGCGGCGCCAGACTGCTCATACGTTTTCATGAAGGCGCTTGTTTTCGATTTGCTCGCTTCAACGTCCGGCTGGTCAAACGGGTTCACGCCAATGATCGCGCTGGCGACGGCAGTGGCGATTTCCCACCGGAAGAACTCCTGGCCGATATGCCAGATATCCGCCACCTTGATTCGCACAACCGGGTGCCCGGCGCGTTCAAGCGCCAACACGGCGCTATGTTGCCGCTCATCGACCTGTCCAGCGAGATAAAGATAGGCGAAGAACCGGTCGCTGCCGTAGCAGTCGGCCATGGCTAATGGCTCGCCGGCCAGTGGAATGAGCCCGCGATCCTTCTTGCCTGTGCTTTCGGCCAGAAGCTGTTCAAGCCATGCGCCAAGACTTGCGATGCCGGGCGAGGCGAGTATCGTCACCTTATCGCGGCCCAAGCGCGTGGCGGCGACGGCCATGGCTACGCCAAGTTGCACGCCCGGATTTTCCGATGGCGGCGCGTCTGCGCCGCAGGATCGCGCCATTTTCCGGGTTGTGGCCAGCAGACGCTCGCGATCAATTCCCATTGCGGCCGCCGGCGCCATGCCGAACTTCGACAAAACCGAATATCGTCCGCCGATCGATGGAACGCCATAAAAGATCTGGGCAAAGCCGCACTGCCTGGCGCGCAACTCAAGTGAGGAGCCAGGATCGGTCACTGCGACGAATTGCGCGCCGACATTGCTTTTGCCCTGAACGGAACGGACGCGGCGCAGAAAATAATCGAGGAATATGTTGGGCTCGAGGGTGCCGCCGGATTTTGACGAGACCATGAACAGTGTTCGCCTCACGTTGATTGCGCCATCGATCGCTCCGATCTGCGCGGGATCGGTGCTGTCGAGCATGTGGAAACGCGGCCAAGCCGATTGCCTTCCGAACGTCTCAGCCAACACCTCCGGGCCGAGGCTTGACCCTCCCATGCCCAGCAGGACAACATCCGTGTATTCACAACGCTTGATCTCGTTCGCGAAAACAATCAGGCGTTCGCGATCCGCGATTTCCAGATCGACGGCGTCGAGCCAGCCCATCCATGTGTTTTCGTCCGCCCCGGTCCAGAGCGACGTGTCGCCGTCCCAAAGTCGCCGGATCCGGCCTTCCTTTCGCCACGCCTCCATCTCCACTGCGATGGCAGTCTCCAACTCGACCGAACCTGCCCGAATTTCGAAGCCGGGGTGGTCGCCTTCCAGCAGGATGCGACGTCTCCGGGCGATGGCGCCGAGCAATTTGTCGAAGGCGTCCGAGAATTGCCGCACGCCATCGCTCACGAGTTCCTTGCAAACCATGTCGAGCGAAACGCCGTGACGTTCCAGCGCGGCGAGTGTGGCGCGGGCGCCGTTCACATCTTCCTCTATGGCGTCGGGTCTGATCTGGCCATGATCGCGAAATGCGTCCATCGTGGCCGGAGGTATTGTATCGACGGTGTCTTTGCCGACGAGCGCCTCGACATAATATGTATCTTTATATGCCGGACTCTTGGTGCTGGTGGACGCCCAAAGCAGGCGCTGCGTCATCGCGCCGGACGCAGCAAGCCGCTGCCAGAGCGGGCCGGAAAACAAGTCCTTAAAGCGCGCATAGGCCAGCTTTGCATTGGCGATCGCCGCCTTGCCGCGCAATGCGTCCGCCGCCCGCGTATCCGCCAGTTTGTCCAGGCGCTGATCGACTGCGGAATCGATGCGGCTGACAAAGATGCTGGCGACGCTGGCGACCCTGGAGATGTCGCCGCCAGACCTGGCAAAATCCTCGAGTCCGGAGACATAGGCTTCGGCGACCTGCTCATAAACGCTTACGCCAAAAAGCAAGGTGACATTGATATTCAATCCGCGACCGATGAGCTGACGGATCGCAGGGACGCCAGCGGGAGTCGCGGGCACTTTAACCATCAGATTGGGACGCGCGACCGCCGCCCAAAGTCTTAGCGCTTCGGCCACAGTCGCCGCAGTGTCATTGGCAAGATAGGGCGAGCACTCGAGGCTGACATATCCGTCCCTGCCCCGCGTCGCCTCGTAAACCGTGTGAAACGCGTCGGCGGCGGCGCGGATATCGGCGATCGCCAGGCGCTCATATATTTCAGCGATGCTGTGATCCGCCTCCGCCTGAATCGCGGTTATGGCGTCCGCATATTCGTCGCTCCCCGCGATGGCCTTCTCGAAAATCGAGGGATTGGATGTGATGCCCTTGATTCCGTCGCGCTCGATCAGTTTGGCCAAGTCTCCGGTCTCAATGAGGCTGCGCTTCAGATTGTCCAGCCATGGCGACTGGCCGCACGCCTCAAGCTGTTTGAGCACATTCATGTCGCCAACTTCCTGGTCGGCCCGACTTGACGCCGCGCGGCGGCCAGCGCGTTTGCTGGCGTAAAGCTGAATCTCGGACGCAGATCACTCATCGGCGCTCATCATAGGCGTCGAAATTGCCGAAGCGATAGCGCCGGAAATTACCTATCGGACGAGTTGCGCCTGTCGCCCGGATCGCCAGAACAATTCCGATGTCCGGAACAAAAATTATTTGTCGGAAAACATGCGCAAGAACGCCAGATCGCGCTTCGGACAAGCGCCGGATCGATATCTGGACGGGCACTAGGTATTTTCCGGGTCTACCCGCGTCCGACTCCGTCTGCGTAAGTCATTGGCTGTCTACGTGCGTCCAGGTGCGGTGGTCCGGCGATTCCTTTGACACAGGCCGGGTCGAAATGTGTGTCAGCGAAATGGCTTGCGCCGTTGCGCCCATGTTGAAGCGCCGGGATGAAGTCCCGCGAGCTCCCGGCATTGTCGGAAGTCCGCGCGCCGGTCTTGCTGCGCAGGGTCTGAATCGAGTTTTATGATGGATGACGCGCTCTATCCGCTTCGCTTCGAACCAATCTACCAGTACCGCCTCTGGGGCGGCCGACATTTCGAAAGCTGGTTCACGGCGCCGCTGCCGGAAGACATGCCCATTGGCGAAGCCTGGGTTCTGAGCGATCGCGAGGACTATCCGAGCCGCGTGGCGGAAGGTCGCCTCAAGGGTCAGACAATTGCGCAATTGATGGAAACATCGCCGCTGCAACTGCTCGGTCGCTCATTCGCCGGCGCGAGGAGATTTCCCTTATTGCTGAAGTTTCTCGATGTTCAGAAAATGCTTTCCGTTCAGGTCCATCCGACCGATGACAGGCTCGATCTTCTGCCAGCAGGAGATACCGGCAAGTCCGAGGCCTGGGTTGTTCTGGAAGCCGGTCCGTCGAGCCGCATTTATGCAGGACTGAAGCCGGGGGCGACCGTAGAAAATTTGCGCACTCTCTCAAATGCGACAGCGGATCTGCGCCTCGCGAGCTTCGCGCCATCTTGCGGGCTCGGCGTTGTGATTGATGCTGGCGTCGTCCATTCGCTTGGCGACGGCGTCGTTGTGTTCGAGGTGCAGGAAAACAGCGACGTGACATTCCGGCTTTACGACTGGGAGCATATCGATCCTGCCACGGGACGCTCCCGACCGCTTCAAATCGAAAAAGCGCTCGAATGCGTCGACTATTCCCAGGGCGTCGTTCGTCCGGTCGCAGCCGTCATCGAAGCGACCCGGCCGGTTCTGCGGATTCGGCTTTTTGATACGGCCCACTTCCGGTTATGGCGCCTCCAGGGCGCGGAGAGCTTTTCTGTCGGCGCAATTGATGAACCTCGCGTTCTGGTCTGTATCGATGGCGCTGGACGAATTGAATATAGCGGCGCCGGCTACGCGTTGGAAAAAGGTGCAGTCTATCTGCTGCCCGCATCAATCGGCGTTGGCGCGTTCCATCCTGCTCAACCAGTCACAATGCTGGAAATCGCCTTGCCGGAGCGACCATGAAGCAACTGGTGGTTTTCGACCTCGACGGAACGCTCGCGGAAAGCAAACGGCCGCTCGATGCGGAGATGGCCGCGCTGCTGGCGAGCTTGCTCGACATCGTCAAGGTCGCCGTCATTTCCGGAGGCGCCTGGCCGCAATTTGAAACGCAATTGCTCGCGAACCTCCCTGACACCTATCGGCGTGAAAGACTTTCGCTTCTTCCAACCTGTGGCACGAAATTTTATCGCAACGACGGAAAATGGAGCGAATTATATTCGGAGGATTTCAGCCGTATCGACGCGGGGAGGATTACCGCGGCTCTGAACACAGCGATTGATCTGGCGGGCTTTCGCGCGACTACGCACTGGGGAGATCTGATTGAAGATCGTGGAACCCAGATTACCTTTTCCGCTTTGGGCCAGCAAGCTCCTCTTGAGGCGAAGGCTCATTGGGACCCGGATTTTGCGAAACGCAAAAAGATCGGATCGCTGCTTGCGCCATTGATTCCCGAATTCTCAATCCATTTCGGAGGCTCGACGTCCATCGACGTTACCAAACAGGGCATCGACAAGGCTTACGGCGTCAAAAAGCTTCAGGAGCTTCTCGGCGTTGCAATTCGCGACATGATTTTTGTCGGCGATGCGATTTTCCCGGGAGGCAACGACTATCCGGTAAAGGAAGCCGGCGTCGTCTCAATCGCGGTCAGCGGACCCCGCGAAACCAAACGGATCATTGAAACCATGATCGCGTGCATGGAAAGTTAGGACGCACGCCGTCGCCTCCGGCATCGGAACTGACTCAGCCCGCGCGTGCGATGAGTAGTTTCCGAGCCTGTCTGCGACCGCTGGATGCGAACTATAGGATTGGCTGCAGGCTTGCGACGCTCGCTGATCGGTCCGGAGCAAGGCGCGTCCTGCTCCTTCTCCGCAAGGCGGTCATTGTAGGTTATTTGCCGGGCGGCCCGGCGCGCGCGACGCGCCAATCAAGCATCGACGCGCGCAAGGAGCAAGTTCGCAATGGACGCCATCGTGAATCCGCGAAAGTTCCTCATAGTCGATGAGGTTGCCCAGGCGAATGAGACGCCCGGCGCGTCTTGCGTCGCTGAACTTCAGTTGATCGACGCGTATTGGCGCGCCGCGAACTATTTATCTGTCGGGCAAATTTATCTTTATGACAATCCATTACTGCGCGCGCCGCTCACGCTCGCTCATGTCAAGCCGCTGGTGGTCGGGCATTGGGGTACGACGCCGGGCCAGAACTTTATTTACGTCCACCTCAATCGCGTGATCAAGAAGCACGACCTCGACATGTTCTATATCGCGGGGCCCGGACACGGTGGCCCTGCGCTTGTGGCGAATACCTATCTTGAGGGCAGCTATAGCGAAATCTACCCGAATATCAGTCAGGACGAGGCCGGGATGAAGCGGCTGTTCACCCAATTCTCATTCCCCGGCGGCATCTCCAGCCATGTCGCGCCGACGACGCCCGGCTCGATCCACGAGGGCGGGGAACTCGGCTATTCGCTCAGCCATGCGTTCGGCGCCGTGTTCGACAATCCGGGGCTGATCGTCGCCTGCATCATTGGCGACGGCGAGGCCGAGACAGGTCCGCTGGCGTCGGCATGGCATTCCAACAAGCTGATCAATCCGATCAGCGATGGCGCGGTGTTGCCTGTCTTGCATCTCAATGGCTTCAAGATCAGCAATCCCACGCTGCTGGCGCGCATCGAGCCAGATGAGCTCGACCAATATTTGCGCGGCTGTGGCTGGACGCCCTGGTTCGTCGAGGGCGACGATCCCGAAACCATGCACGCCCTGATGGCCAAAACCCTTGAACGCGTCATTACAGATATTCAGACGATCCAGCGCCATGCGCGAGCGACCAACAACACAGCAAGGCCGCGCTGGCCCATGATCGTCCTGCGGTCGCCCAAAGGCTGGACCGGTCCCAAGGTGGTTGACGGACTGCGGGTCGAGGGCACCTTTCGGGCGCATCAGGTGCCGATCCTGGTCGATGCGAAGCATCCGGAGCATGTCGCGGAACTCGAAAGCTGGATGCGCAGCTATCGGCCCGAGGAATTGTTCGACGGCGCCGGGCGCCTGATCGCTGAACTGGCGGCGCTCGCGCCCCAGGGCGATCGGCGAATGGGGGCCAATCCGCACGCCAATGGCGGCATGTTGCTGCGTGACCTGAAAATGCCCGATTTCCGACGCTATGCGGTCGCTGTGCCGGCGCCTGGCGCTGTCCAGGCGCAGGACACGATGGAGCTGGGTCAATTCCTGCGCGATGTCGCGCTGGCGAACGCGGAGCAGCGCAACTTTCGCATCTTCGGACCGGACGAGACGCTGTCAAACCTGCTTGGCGCGGTGTTCGAGGCGACCAGCCGCCAGTGGGATGCGCGCGAATTCGCCGACGACGAGTTCCTGGCGCCCGAAGGCCAGGTCCTCGATTCGATGCTCAGCGAACATCAATGCCAGGGTTGGCTTGAGGGCTATCTGCTGACCGGGCGCCACGGCCTGTTCAACAGCTATGAGGCCTTTATCCGCATTGTCGATTCGATGTTCAGTCAGCATGCGAAGTGGCTGAAAGTCACATCCGAACTGCCATGGCGTCGCAATATCGCGTCGCTCAACTATCTGCTGACCTCGCATGTCTGGCAACAGGATCACAACGGTTACACCCATCAGGACCCCGGCTTCCTCGATCATGTTATCAACAAGAAAGCCGAGATTGTGCGCGTCTATCTCCCTCCTGACGCCAACTGCCTGCTGTCTGTGTTCGATCATTGCCTGCGCAGTCGCCACTATGTGAATGTGGTCGTCGCCGGCAAACACGCCCTGCCGCAGTGGTTGTCAATGGAGGCGGCGGTGATCCATTGCACCGAAGGGCTGGGCATCTGGCAATGGGCGAGCAACGATCAGGATGAGGAACCCGATTTTGTGATGGCCTGTTGCGGCGACACGCCGACGCTTGAAATTCTCGCGGCCGTCTCGATCTTGCGTGAGCATCTGCCCGAACTCAGGATCCGCGTCATCAACATCGTCGATTTGATGCGTCTTCAGCCGCAAAGCGAACATCCGCATGGCTTGAGCGATCGGGACTATGACGCGCTCTTCACCACCGACAAACCGGTTATATTCGCCTTCCACGGCTATCCTGGCCTGATCCACAGGCTCACCTATCGGCGGAACAATCGCAATCTCCATGTTCGCGGCTACAACGAAGAGGGAACGATCACCACGGCCTTCGATATGCGCGTCCAGAACGACCTCGATCGTTTCCATCTTGTCGGGGATGTCGTCGACCGGTTGCCGAAACCCGGCGCCAAAGGCGACTACCTCCAGCAGCGCATGCGCGACAAGCTGATTGAGCACAAGCACTATATCGACAAGCATGGCGAGGACCTGCCAGAAATCGTCAACTGGTCCTGGGGTCGGTCGGCATGATCGCAGAGGGGCTCATTGCCTGCGCCACACGTCTTGTTGCGAGCGGCAAAGGTCTGCTCGCGATGGATGAGAGCAATCCGACCTGCAACCGGCGCTTCGCCGCGCTCGGCATTTCGCAGACGATCGAAATGCGTCGCGCCTGGCGGGAGTTGCTCGTGACTGCGCCTGGGCTTGGCGAAAGCATCAGCGGCGCGATCCTTTATGACGAGACGATCCGTCAAAGCGATCGCCATGGCCGGCGGTTCATCGATTGTTTGACCAGCGTTGGCATTGTTCCGGGTATCAAGGTGGACCTCGGCGCCAGACCTTTGGCTCTCCACCCCGGTGAATTTGTTACCGAAGGACTCGATGGCTTGCGCGAACGGCTGGCGGACTATGCCGGCATGGGCGCGCAATTCGCAAAGTGGCGCGCCGTGATCGGGCTGGATGGCGATCATCCCGGCATTGCCTGCATCCGTTCCAACATGCAGGCGCTGGCCCGCTACGCGGCGCTGTGTCAGGAGGCCGGGATGGTTCCCATCGTCGAACCGGAAGTGCTCATGGCGGGAACCCATTCGCTCGAACGATGCCAGTCTGTAACCGGTGACGTGCTCACCGCGCTGTTTGAGGAGTTGCATGTCCAGGGTGTTTTGCTGGAGGGCGTCATCCTGAAACCAAACATGGTCCTTCCGGGCCTCGACAGCCTGACGCAGGACCCGGTGCGGACTGTCGCGGCGGCGACAATCGAATGCCTGTCGCGAAGCGTGCCGCCCGCCGTCGCCGGAATCGCCTTTTTGTCCGGCGGCCAATCGGCCGAACGGGCGTCGGCGCGGCTCAATGCGATGAACGATCGAACGTTGATTGACCGCCATCCATGGCCGCTGGTCTTTTCTTTCGCCCGCGCGATCCAGCAGCCTGCGCTTGATTGCTGGCGCGGCAAGGACGCCAATGTCATGGCCGCACAGGAAGCGCTCGTCCACCGCGCGCGCTGCAACCACGCCGCGTTGCGCGGCGCCTATGACGCGGCGATGGAACTGGCGCCGGCTATCCCCGATGCCTCCTCATGATCACTGAGATGCGCGCTGGCGACGATCAATGACAGCGGAGCGCGCGCTGATACCATCGGCGAAGCGATGTCGAATGCGCATTTTCTGGACACGTCAATTTTCGCACATGTAGCAAATCGCAAATGCCGGTCCCGGACGATTGCCGCCAAAGCTGTGAACCTTGTCTCACAACATTCGGCGATCGCGAATAGGCGCGGCTCTTATAACAATATCCGGCTGATGCGCGGAACGTCCGAGTTGGCCATGGGTCAATTCGGACAACTCCTGGTATGAGTCATTCGCGCTCGAGCGCAACGACAGGATCGAGTTGGGCCGCGCTGCGCGCTGGCATGTACCCAAAGATCACGCCGATCAAACTCGATATGCAAAAAGCGCTGACGATTGACGACATCGAATAGATGAAGGTGAAACTCGATCCGGCAAGCTTGAAGACTTCCCCGGCGACGAGCGCCGCAAGAATGCCAAGGATCCCCCCCACGAGACAAACGATGACCGCCTCAGTCAGGAACTGTTGCAGGATATCGCTTCGTCTCGCGCCCACGGCCATACGCACGCCGATTTCCTTGACGCGCTCGGAAACGGACACGAGCATGATGTTCATGACTCCGATCCCCCCGACTACAAGCGAGATGATTGCAATCGCGGCGATCAGGAGCGTCAGCGTATCGGTCGTGGCGGTAATCGTCTGGCGGATATCATCGTTGTTCATGATGAAAAAATCCAGCACGCCGTGCCGGGCGACGAGAAATTTCGTCGCCGCCTGTTCGGCAAGCGTGGAATCGGTATCGTCGGAGACAAGCAGCAGGATGCTGCGGAGCGTGCTGGAGCCTGTGAACCGCGCCTGAACGGTCGTATATGGCAGATAGACTGAGAGACTGGAACTATTGCCGAACCCGGTGAGCTGCTTTTGCAAAACACCGACGATCGTCGCCGGGACCTTGCCAATCAGCATGACCTGACCGACCGGGCTCACTCTCGTATTGGCGAACATTGCGGTGCGGGTATTGTCATCGATCACCACTTCCTGCGTCATATGTTTGACGCTATCGTCGGTGAAAGTCCGACCGGCCGCGAGCTTTGTTCCCTTGACCGAGAAATACCCGGCGCCGACCCCGTTGACTTGCGCGCTGAACTCGAGCGACCCCAACTGGAGGGTCGTCGATATGGTCACCGTCGGCGCAACGCCTTCGACATAGGGTTGCCGCGCGATTTCGAGCGCATCTGACAACTTGAGAGTCTGCACCTTGCCCGATCGCAGGTCGCCGTAGTTGAGACCGGGAAAAATCTCCAGCGTGTTGGTGCCAAGGTTGGAAATGCCCGCCAGAACCTTTTCCCGCGAGCCTTCGCCGAGGGCCACCACAGCGACAACGGAAGCAATGCCAATGACGATGCCAAGCATTGTCAGAAAGGTGCGCAGGCCATGCGCGCGCATGGACAGAAGCGCCATCTTGAAGGCCTCGCCGAAGCGGTCGAACGCAGCCCGCCATGAATGCAGCTTGCCACGCGAAATAGTTGTCGGCGCCGCCGCCACCGCCTGATCTTGCGCGCTTGCAGTCCCGGCGGCATGGACGACAGGACGGTCCGAGACAATCCGGCCGTCCGAAATCTCGATGATGCGGTTGGCCCGGCTGGCTACCGCCATATCGTGAGTGACCAGAATGACCGTGCGCCCCTCCCGATTGAGCCCGGTCAGAATGGCGAGCACTTCTTCCCCGCTTGCGTGATCCAGCGCGCCGGTGGGCTCGTCAGCCAGAATGACATTGGCGTCGTTCATCAGGGCGCGGGCTATTGACACGCGTTGCTGCTGGCCTCCGGATAATTTGCCCGGTGGATATTGCAGCCGGTCAGCCATCCCCAGACGCGTCAGCAACATCGCCGCCCGCGCCTGGCGTTCAGCTGGCGCGACGCCGGAATAGATCGCGGGGACTTCGACGTTGCCGATCGACGTCAACTCCGACAACAGGTGATAGCGCTGGAAGATGAAGCCGAAATGCTCGCGTCGCAATTCGGCCAGTTCGTCGGGATCAAGCGATGCGGTTTCGCGTCCTCCGATCCGATACCTGCCGGACGTGGCGCGATCGAGACAGCCGAGGATGTTCATCAACGTCGATTTTCCGGAGCCGGATGCGCCGATGATCGCAACCATTTCACCCGTGGATATCGACAAGGTGATATCTTGGAGGACAGTGACGAGGCCGTCCCCGGAGGGGAACGCCCGGGTGACACGGTCGAGGTCGATCAGCGGACTGCCGGTTTGAGGAGAGGGGCGCGGGGCGGCGACCGGATCGGACGGCGCCACTGCCGGACGTTCCACGTCGACCATGGCGTTCAAAGTCCTCCGCCTGGCGACCGGCGTCCCCCGGTCGTGGACGCGGCCGGCGCGACGGTCGATACACGGTTGGAGACGACGCGCTCGCCCTCTGTCAGTCCCGTCAAAATTTCAATGCGAACCTTGTCATCGAGGCCGGTGGTGACCACGCGGCTGCTGATGACCTTCTTGGCGTCAACCACTTCGACGCTTCGCTTGCCCCCGGCGTCGGGATCCGACACAGCGGAGGACGGGATGGTCAGCGCATCCCTGGCGCTTCCCAGCACGATCCGGACCTGCGCGGTCATATAGGTCAGAAGTTTGCCGCCGGGATTGGGCACGTCAAAATTGCCGAAATAGTAGATCGCGAGAGATGTCGTCGAAGACGTCGAACTGCTCGTCGTTGACGATGACGTGGCCGCAACGATGGTCGAATCCGACCGCAGCGCGTCTGGAGCGGGATCGATCGACACAAGCTTGCTGTCCCAGCGATCGACGAGATCGCCGAGGATGGTGAAATACACGGGTTGACCAGGTTTCGTCGCCGTGACGTCGGCCTCCGATATTTGCGCGCGGACGGTCATCGTATCGACCTGGCCCATGATGACGATGGTTGGCGCAGTCTGGGAAGCGTTAACTGTTTGTCCCTCCTGCGTGACGACCAGCAGCACCGTGCCGTCGATCGGCGCCAGAATGCGGGTATAGGCAAGATTGACGTTGGCGGTATCGATGGCGATCCCGGCTTCAACAATTTGCGCCTGGAGCGAAACGATCTGGAATTGGGTCGTCGCCACAAGCGCGTCGGCTTGCTGCAAAGCGTCCTTTGATGTCGCTTTGGCCGCCTCCGTGATCCTGGCGCGGTCGCGCGCGGCGGTCGCATAGGTCAATGTCGCCTGGGTTCCCTGGAGCAACGCCTGGAAGGTGTTCAGCGAGGCCCTGGCGGTCTTCAGGACATTCTGCTGGTTGACATCGTCGATCTGGGCGATCAGTTCGCCCTTTTTGAGGGTCTGACCGAGGGTGACCGTCATTGAAGTGAGGCGCCCCGACGCCTGCGCCCCGACGGCGACGAGCTTGACCGGTCGCAAGGTGCCTTGCGCGAGCACATCGACTTCAACGTCGGCCCGCTCCACCGGCGCTGTCAGGATGCCCGCCAGTGGATCACGGGTCATATAGTCCCAAACGACCCACGCGCCAGATGCGACCGCGACGGCAGCCACGGCGGCGGCCGCCTTTGCGCCAGCGGCGAACCGCTTTCGCGCAGGCGGCGCTCCGGTCGTCGGCGGCAGGGAGACCGGAGCGTTCATTGCGCCTCCACCAGGTGCGGCCCCGTATTGGCGTCCAGGACTAACGGATGGTCGACGTCGACGGGATCATCCCATCCGCCGCCCAGCGCCTTGGCCAGCGCAATGGCGTCGATCGAAATCAGTATGCGGCTCTGGATCAGGGCGTCCTCGGCCGAATAAAGCGAGCGCTCTGCGTCAAGCACACTGAGAAACGCCACGGCGCCGGCCTGCCAGAGTTTTTTGGAAAGTTGGTCTGCCTGGCGATAGGAGCCCGCCGATTTTCCAAGCTGGTGCATACGGATCCGCTCCTGCGACAACAGAACGAGAGAGTTTTCAACCTCCTCCATCGCGGTCAGCACGAGCGACTGGAGCGCAAGCCGGGTTTCATCCCGTTGGGCGCCCGCGACATCGACGGCGGCCACAAGCTGGCCGCCAGCAAAGATCGGCACGGTCAAGGACGGGCCCCAGGACCAGCCAATCGTGAAGCCTTTGCCGAGGTCGCCGATCCGGGATGCGGAAGTCGCAATCGATCCGGTGAGGCTGACGCTCGGGTAAAGCGCGGCGTCGGCGACGCCAATTCTTGCCGTTGCCTGAGCAAGCTGGCGTTCCGCCATGGCGATATCAGGACGGCGGGATAAAAGATCGGCGGGCAGTCCCGGTCGCAACCGGTCATGCGGCTGAGGCAGCGGAGCCCCACGGCGCAACCGCGCCAATAGCGCGCCCGGCTCGCGACCAAGCAGAATTCCCAGCCGGTGGATCGAAAGCGCGCGGGATTGCTCGAGCTGTGGAACAACCGCTTCCGTCGAAGCCGCCAGCGCGGTTGCGTTTGCGAGGTCGAGTTCGGAACTGGAGCCCGCCTCGAACATCGATTTCGTCAACCCTGCTGTTTGACGTTGCGAGGCTGCGGTCTGGCTGGCGAGCGAGATGCGCGCCTCGGCGCCGCGCATTTCGATATAATTGGTGTTCACATCGCCGATGAGCGTCAAGAGCGTCGCCCGCAGACCGGCGTCCGCCGCCTCGACGCCACGCGTCGCCGCCTCCACGGCGCGCCGCTGGCCACCGAACAGATCGAGCTCCCATGAGGCGTCGAACCCCGCCCGAAACAGCCATGCGGGGGGGGCTGCGCCCTTGCCAGGCAATTTCGTCTCGATCGCCGAGGCGTCGCCATAAACGACGGGAAAAAGTCCACCGACGGCAACCAGACGGGTCGCGCGCGCCTCACGAATTCGCGCCGCTGCAGCGGAAACGTCAAGATTGCCGGCGACAGCCTCATCGATCAACCGGTCCAGGACGGGATCGTGGAACGTCTTCCACCAGTGGCCGAGATCGGTGGGGGGCTTCACTGGTCTGGTCGCCTCCGCATATCGCGCCGGGACGGCAAGACCGGCGCTGACATAATCGGGCCCGACCGAACAGGCCGAAAATCCGCCGCAGGCAACTGCAATCCGCAGGATTGGCGCTTGCAAAAGGCGACGCGCCGACGCAGACGGCGCACTCGTGGTCCAACTTTCACAGAACGTCATTCCGATTGGCTCTTGCCCCAGCATTTTGCGCAAGCCAGAGTATCATCGGCGTCGAGATGCCTTGCAGGCTCGGAATATACTCAGCCACGCCCTGGACACGCCGGGGCGAGGTTCCGATGCGCGACGACAGGCGCTTGAAGCCTCGAGCTCTATTTTTGGCGCGTGCAGCGGCGCGAACACGCGACCTTTCAGGTCTTTCAAACTCCCGCTGCGGTCGCCGCTGAGGGGCATTCCAGGGTCGCTGCCCGCCATAGCTATCGAAATCGCGATCGCGAGTTGTTCGATCTGAACTCCGCATCGCTCCGGCGCGTCGATGAGGGGTCCGCCATCCGGCCGGCCAGGCGCCACGGAATTCGATCAATGCGATTGATCGCATGCGAAGGTCGGTCATTCCATCAAGCGCTCGATGGCGATCCGCTGTCAGTCCGCTTTGCCCACTGGAAGCTTGCAATGCGTTCACGCCGATTGGCGCTCAATCGTTAAGCCTTTGTTTATGGCGATTGCCTAAAGTTGGTTACCGTCTTGATTGTGAGTGCGCCATGCTTCTGTCGTGCGAAGCCAAAATGTTTGCTGGTCGTATCTTGCTGCCGCTTGGCGCGGGCCTCATCATGTTGTCGTATTTGATGAAAACGCCGGCTCAGGCGCAGACGTTTCCTCCAGCGTCGACCTCGCCTCCGACGATTACCTTTGTTGTCAGCGTGAATGAGGGCTACGGCGTCATGGAATGCCTGATCGACGGCATTGCGTGTGGACAGGTAGTCGCGGATTCATTTTGCGAATCGCGGGGAAAAGGAACTTCGGTCGCCTTCGGACTGGCGTCCGATATTACCGGCTCAACGCAGGCTTCCAGTCCGGTCCCGGTGAAAATTTCTCCCGGCGACGTCATCATCACCTGTCGTGAATGAGGCACGGACCAAAACGCGGTCCCCGTTCGGTCTGGTCTGGCGCAGGGTCAGGCGCCAGTGACATCCAGTCCGCGGCATCCATGAGATGTTGGCCCCGGTCGGTTCGCGCTTGATTCTGCTCGACGAGCCGTCCGATCGGCCGCCTGGACCGCCGCCGGTTCGGCCTTGTGTCCGCTTTCCTGTACAAATTGAGATTGTCAGGCAGACGTGCTTTACCCAGTCTGGAGCAAGGGGCAAACATGATTCTGGCGACCTGGAATATCAATTCTGTGCGGTTGCGAATGCCGCTGGTTGAAAAATTCTGTCTTGAATACAAGCCGGATGTGCTTTGCCTGCAAGAGACAAAATGCCGTGACGCCGAGTTCCCGTCGGCCGATTTCAGGCGTCTCGGCTACGAACATCTCGCGATCAATGGCCAGAAGGGGTATCACGGCGTCTGCATCGCCTCGCGTTTTCCGATTGCGAATGTCGTCGCGCGCGCGTTTTGCGGCATGGGCGATTCCCGTCACGTCGCTGTGACGCTCGCCGGTCAGGGCAGAGTCCGGCAGCCCGTCACAATCCATAATTTCTATGTGCCGGCGGGCGGCGATGAGCCTGATGTCGAAATCAATCCGAAATTCGGCCACAAGCTCTCTTTTCTCGATGAGATGGCGGGCTGGATGGCGGATGAGAACGTCGCTGCGACCCGCTCTGTCATGGTGGGCGATCTGAATATTGCGCCGCTTGAGACCGATGTCTGGAACCACAAGGCGCTCCTGAAAATTGTCAGTCATACGCCCGTTGAGGTCGCGCGCCTGGGCAAGGTGATGGCCTCCGGTCCCTGGATCGATATTGTCCGCCAGCATGTCGATCCCAAAGAGAAGCTTTACTCCTGGTGGAGTTACCGGTCCGCTGAATGGTCAAAGGCCGATAAGGGCCGCCGCCTCGACCATATCTGGACGAGCGACGATCTGGCCGGAAAAGTCTCGCAGATCAAAATCGTGCGCGACGCGAGGGGCTGGGAGCGTCCATCCGATCACGTGCCTGTCATCGCCTGGTTCGATCTTGAATCGTGAAAATCGCCGGCCCGTGTCAGGACCCGAGCTTTTGCCCGGTTTCCGACAGCGCTTTGGAATAATCGAGCAGCCTCGATTCAATCCATGCGCGCGCCTTGCGGGCGCTGCGCGGGTGTTCTTTCAGCACGCTCTGGAATAGCTGGCGCGAAATAAACAGCACGGTCGAGGGCGCGCGCGCCGTCAGCGAGCCGGGACGTGTGGTGTCCGTGATCAGGGCGAGTTCGCCGATGAGCGCTGGCGGGACAATGATCTGCGCGCGGGCGGAGAGGCCAACAGGCTGAAATTCCAGAGATCCGTTCAGCAGCATATATCCGCCGTCCGAGGCCTCGCCAGCGCGAAACACAACGTCGCCATTGCGCAACATGAATGATTTGGCGGTCACTGCGAGCGCGCGGCGAGCCTCATAGTCCAGCGCAGCCAGAAGTGGGATGCGAGCAAAATCCGCCAGGTCCTGTTCGATCTTCATAGGATATCCGCCCGGATTTCAGGGAATCAGACGATAGCCGCCGGGCTCCGTCACCAGGAGGCGCGCGCCTGCAGGGTCATCTTCAATTTTCTGACGCAGACGGTAAATATGCGTTTCCAGCGTGTGGGTCGTGACATTGGCGTTATAGCCCCAGACCTCCTGCAAGAGGATGTCCCGATTCACCACTTCGGAGCCAGCGCGATAAAGAAACTTGATGATGGCGGTTTCTTTCTCGGTCAGCCGGATTTTCTGGCCTTTTTCATCGACCAGCAGTTTCGATCCGGGCTTGAATGCATATCGCCCGACCTGAAACACCGCGTCATTGCTCGCAACGTGCTGGCGCATATGGGCGCGGATGCGCGCCAGCAGCACGGCAAAGCGGAAGGGTTTGCAGATATAATCGTTTGCGCCGGAATCCAGTCCAAGAACGATATCCGTATCGCTTGTCTGTCCGGTCAGCATGATGACAGGATTCTTGAATCCATTCTTGCGCAGGATTTTGACGGCCTCACGGCCATCCATATCAGGCAGTCCGACATCCATGATGACCATATCGGGGCTTCCAGCGCGCACAGCCGACAGGGCCGCCGTCGCATTGTCCAGTTCCGTGACCGAAAACTCTTCCAGCGGCGCGAATTGCTCTGCAAGCGTGCGCCTCAATTCGTCGTCATCGTCGACGATCAGAATGCTGCGGATTTGACTCATTTTGCGATCACGGTTCAGTTGGCGCGAGGTCAGCGGCGGGCGGCGCGTGGGCGGGGAACTTAGGCTTTGATACGTCAGAGGTCAAAAGCGAAGGGCGCCAGACGGCGGCCGATCCGCCCAATCGTTGGCAAGCGCTTCTATTCCCGGGCTTCCGTCAACAGCCTCGTGCGCCATTGCGATGTCTATAGGGAGGCGGCAAACAGCTCTCGCGGTCGCCTCAGACTCGGCGCAGTCTATGTGCCCTGCGCGCTTGGCCGCGCCGGGATACAGTCGCAAAAGAAGGAGGGCGATGGCGCGACCCCCTTCGGGACCTTTGGCATGATTGGCCTGTTGATGCGCCGCGCCCGTTTTGCGGTTCGCGCGCCGGGCAGGCCCGTTGCGCCGATTCGATCCAGCGATGGCTGGTGCGACGATCCTGCATCGGGCGCCTATAACCGCCGGGTTCGTCTGCCGCACCGCGCCGGGTGTGAGAAACTGTGGCGCGATGACGGACTTTATGACGTCATTTTGGTTCTCGATTACAATCTCGCGCCCCGCCGCAAGGGCAGGGGCAGCGCGATATTCTTCCATCTCGCGCGGTCAGGCTTTGAGGCCACCGAGGGATGCGTCGCCATTTCGGCAAGCGACATGCGCCGCCTGTTGCCCCGCCTGTCGCCGTCGGCGCGTCTTGCCATTCACTTACCCGGCGGGGGTTGCGCGCGACCCGAAGATCGCCGACCCCACCCGGACATGGGTCGCGCCGCACTGGATGGCCAGTTCAAAATCCGCGCTCATGCCCATCGACAGGCCGGCAAGGCCATTGCGTCTTGCAATGGACGCCAGAAGCGCAAAATGCGGTGATGCGAGCTCCGACGCCGGAGGAATGCACATCAACCCTGCGATTTTCAGACCCAACCTCTGGCGGCAGTCTGTCAGGAAAGCGTCGGCGTTTTGCGGGAGGATTCCCGCCTTTTGCGGTTCAGCGCCCGTATTGATCTCGACGAACAATTTCGGGAAACGCTGCGCGCGTTGCATTTCATGTGCGAGGGTTTCGGCTATTTTGACCCGGTCGACGGTCTCGATCACATCAAACAGGGCGACGGCTTCACGGGCCTTGTTGGATTGCAGGGGCCCGATCAGGTGCAGCTCGACGCCGGGAAAGCGCGCTTTGAGCGCCGGCCATTTCCCTTCGGCCTCCTGGACGCGGTTTTCGCCGAACATGCGCTCTCCGGCCTCAAGAGCGGGCAGGATCGCGTCTGCGTCAAATGTCTTGGACACACAGACGAGCGCGATGTCGCCCGGAGCGCGCCTTGCGTCGAGCGCCGCGCGCACGATCCGGCTGCGCACCTCTGCAAGCCCTGCTGCGACAGAGCGATGGCTCGGTCCGTTGGCTTTCGATTCGGAAACGCTCATCGATCCCCCATTGCCCTCACGCGAGAGCGGGCCAGAGGCGTGTTGACCTCACCGGGAAAACCATGCTCCTTGGACCCGAGCATCTCTTCCTTCAAACGGTTTTTAGCTAGGCATGATGAACGAACGTTACAACCCCCTGGACGCCGAACCCAAATGGCGGAAGGTCTGGGAAGACCAGCAGATATTTCTGACCCGCAACGACGATCCGCGTCCAAAATATTACGTCCTCGAGATGTTCCCCTATCCCTCGGGCCGCATCCACATGGGCCATGTCCGCAATTACGCCATGGGCGATGTTGTGGCGCGGTTCCGGCGCGCGCGCGGCTATAACGTGCTGCATCCCATGGGGTGGGACGCGTTTGGCCTGCCGGCGGAGAACGCGGCGCGCCAGAACAATACCGACCCCGCGCAATGGACCTACGCCAATATCGCGACCATGCGCGCGCAACTCAAATCCATGGGGCTGTCGCTTGACTGGTCGCGCGAGATCGCGACCTGCGATCCCTCCTATTACAAGCATCAACAGCGCTTGTTTCTCGATTTTCTGAAAGCGGGGCTCGTCGAGCGCAAGCAATCGAAAGTCAATTGGGACCCGGTCGACCAAACCGTGCTCGCCAACGAGCAGGTGATTGACGGGCGCGCCTGGCGCTCGGGAGCCGTGGTCGAACAGCGCGAACTCACGCAATGGTTCCTCAAGATTTCAAGCTTTTCGCAGGATCTGCTGGATTCTCTGGATACGCTGGATCGCTGGCCGGAAAAAGTCCGGCTGATGCAGAAAAACTGGATCGGGCGATCGGAAGGCTTGCGAGTCCGGTTTGCCATCGATGGCGCGCAAAAGGACAGCGATTGGCGCGAAATCGAGGTTTTCACCACCCGTCCCGACACTTTGTTCGGCGCGAGGTTCATTGCCTTGTCGCCGGACCATGCGCTGTCGAAACATCTTGCGGCTGACAATCCGGCTCTGGCGGACTTTCTGGCCGAATGCGCCCGCATGGGCTCGACCGCCGAAGCCATCGAAACAGCGGAGAAGCGCGGATTCGACACAGGCCTCCGGGTTGTTCATCCCTTCGATCCCGGCTGGAAGATTCCGGTCTATGTCGCCAATTTCGTGCTCATCGAATACGGAACCGGCGCGATTTTCGGGTGTCCCGCGCATGATCAGCGCGATCTTGATTTTGCCAATGCCTATGGCCTTGGCAACACGCCCGTCGTGTGCCCGCCAGGTCAGGACGCGGCGCATTTTGTCATCACCGCTACCGCCTATGATGGCGAGGGCGCGCTCATCAACTCGCGATTTCTGAACGGGATGAGCGTCGAGGCGGGCAAGGCGGAGGTCAACAAACGGCTCTGCGCAAGCGATCTGTTCGGCGCGCCGCAAGCCACAGTCACAGTGAATTACCGGCTGCGGGACTGGGGCATTTCGCGGCAAAGATATTGGGGTTGCCCGATACCCATCATCCACTGCGAGGCCTGCGGCGTTGTCCCGGTCCCGCAAGAGCAATTGCCGGTCACGTTGCCTTCAGATGTCGAATTCCGCCAAACCGGCAATCCGCTTGACCACCATCCCACATGGAAACATGTGAAATGCCCGATCTGCGCTGCGCCCGCGCGGCGTGAGACAGACACGATGGACACATTCGTCGATTCGTCCTGGTACTTCGCGCGCTTCACCAATCCGCATTTGACGGACGCTCCGACCGATCCTGCGACGGCGAATCACTGGCTTCCGGTTGATCAATATATCGGCGGGATCGAGCACGCGATTCTGCATCTGCTCTATTCCCGGTTTTTTACGCGCGCCATGCAGGCGACCGGGCATGTCGACCTGAAAGAGCCTTTTGCGGGTCTGTTCACGCAGGGCATGGTCGTCCATGAAACCTACAGAAACGCGAGTGGCGACTGGCTGACGCCGTCTGAGGTCAGGATCGAAGCCGACGCCAGCGGGCGGCGCGCTTTCGCCCTGCAGGGCGATTCGCCGGTCGAGATCGGCTCAATCGAGAAAATGTCGAAATCCAGACGCAATGTCGTCGATCCCGACGACATCATCGGGGCCTATGGCGCGGACACCGCGCGCTGGTTCATGTTGTCGGACTCGCCGCCCGACCGCGATATCATCTGGAGCGACGAAGGCGTGCAGGGCGCTGCGCGCTATGTGCAGCAGGTCTGGCGGTTGATCGGCGATCTTGCAGCGGCCGCCGCGCCGCCTGCCGCCAGCGCGCCCCAGGATTTGGCACTCGAGGCTGTGGCGGTGCGCAGGCTCACGCATCAGCATCTGCTGCGCGTCGGCCAGCATCTCGATCGCTTGCGCTTTAACACTGTGATTGCCGAAATTCGCAAATTTTCCAATGCGTTGATGGGTCATCTCGGCGAACAGGCCGAGCCGGTTTCGCCGGGCCTCGCCTTCGCCTATCGGGAAGCCGCCGACACGCTGGCGATCCTGATATCGCCGGTCATGCCGCATCTTGCCGAAGCCTGCTGGGAGCAACTTGGCCATATCCGATCGATATGCCTTGCGCCCTGGCCGGAGGTTGACCCAGCTCTGGCAATTGATGACTCGGTCACGCTACCGGTCCAGGTCAATGGCAAAAAGCGCGGTGAATTGACCTGCCCGCGCGATTGGGACACAGCGGCCATTGAAAAGGAAGTCCTGCAGCTCGAAGCTGTGGTAAAAGCGCTGGAGGGCAGGACTCCCAAAAAGGTAGTTGTGGTGCCGCTGAGGATCGTCAATGTCGTGGTCTAACAAACGCATGTGCCGGATCGCAGGTCCCGCCCTCGGGGCTCTGGTTCTGAGCGGTTGTTTCCAGCCTTTGTATCAGGGCGGCGCCAGCGTTGGCGGCGTCTCGCTTGCCTCTATCGCGGTGCCTCCGATTTCAGGACGGCTCGGCTACAGCCTCACCAATGAACTGGCATTCCGGTTTCATGGCGGCGGCGAGGTCGCTTCGCCTGAGTATCAATTGTCGGTCAAGCTGAGCGAACATGTCCAGACGCCGCTCGTTGATACGGTCAGCGGCCGGGCGACCAGCGCGGTGGTTGGCATTGACGCCAATTATAGCCTGGTGTCCTCGGCGACGCAGCAGGAGGTCGCCTCGGGAACCGCCTTCACAACCGAAACCTACGATCGTTCCAGCCAGCGTTTTGCCAATATCCGCGCCGCCCGCGACGCCGAATTGCGCGGCGCCAGGGTGCTGGCGGACCAGATTTTCACCCGGATCGCTGCTGCTTTGCGCGCCAAGGGATAGGCTTGTGGTCGCGCTGCGAAGTCAGGATATGGATCGGTTCCTCGCGCGCTACACGGGGGGCGGATCGGCGTTTCTGATTTTTGGCGCCGATCAGGGACTGATTGGCGAACAGATCAGGTTGGCCATCCGCGCCTGTGTTGCTGACCCGAACGACCCTTTCCAGCTTGTCCGGCTGGACGGAGACGCCATTCCCGACAACCCGGGGTTGCTGGCCGACGAATGGAATTCGATGGGATTGTTCCATGCCCGTCGCGCCATTCTGATCGAGCTGGGATCGAAAGATATTCTGGAGCCCCTGCAAATCTGTCTGGACAAGCCAAATCCGGATTGCTCGATCATTGTCCGCGGCGGCGTCCTGCGGCGCGATTCCGCGATCCGGCAATTTTGCGAGAGACACAAGCAGGGGTTGGCGGTCGAATGTTTCGCCGACAGCGAGCGGGACATCCGGATGCTCGTCGAAAGCGTGCTGTCCGAGGCGGGATTGACGCTCGACAGCGCCGCCATGGAGCTTCTGCTGAGCGGGCTGGGCGGCGATCGGGCCATGACACGCGGCGAGTTGGAGAAACTCGTCCTTTATGCGGGCGAGCCGGGCGCGCTTGAAGCCGCCGATATCGAAGCGATTATTGCGGATGTCGCGCCACGCGCTGGCGAACCGGCTATTATATCGGCCTTTATGGGGGCGACCGACAAGGCGACTGTGGAGGCCTTGCGCGCGTTGGAAGGCGCGAGCGCAGGGGCGCTGGCTGGCGCCTTTCTGCGCTTTGCCTTGCTCGGACATCGCATCTGCGCAGAAAGCGGAGGCGGACAGGCGAGCGAGGCCGCAATCGCAAAATTTGGCGGCGCTATGGGGCCATTGCGAAAACATCTGCCCGCCATGCTGAAAGGCAAGACCGCCAGCGACATGCTGTCGATTGTCAATATCGCCCATGATGCCGTGGGGCGCGGTCGACGCGAGCCGGCGCTCGATGAGGCGATTACAGTGCGGGCCCTCTGGTCGGCGTCGCAAAGGTCTCGCCCGCGGCGGTAAAGACCCATGATTTCTGCGCCAGCTTCCCGCCGTTGCCATATATCTATTAATCCGGTATCCTGGATATATGGATGAAAATGAAATCATATCCGCCCTGGCCGCGCTCGCCCAAACGACCCGGCTGAGCACGTTCCGGCTGCTCGTCCGCCGTGAACCGGACGGCGTTCCCGCCGGGGAACTGGCGCGGCTGATCGACGTGCCGCAAAACACCATGTCCGCGCATCTGGCGACCCTGTCGCGCGCGGGACTGGTCGTGGGGGAACGGCGCAGCCGTTCCATCATCTACCGCGCCGATCTCGACCGCTTCCGGGACGTTGCTCTTTATCTGCTCAAGGACTGCTGCGGCGGGCGCGCCGATCTGTGCGCTCCCTTGAACGCCGATCTGAACCCCTGCTGCCCGGCTTCGGAGGAAACCCATGGAAAAAGACGGTAAATTCAACGTGCTGTTTCTGTGCACAGGCAACAGCGCCCGCTCGATCCTCGCCGAATCCATCATGCGCAAGGACGCCGACCACCGGTTCCATGCTTTTTCGGCGGGAAGCCACCCCAAGGGCGAAGTAAATCCCTTCGCAATCAAGGTGCTTGAAAGCTTCAATTATCCTGTGGACGGGTTGCGGTCGAAAAGCTGGGAGGAATTCACCACGCCCGACGCGCCGAAACTCGATTTCGTGTTCACGGTCTGCGATAGCGCCGCCGCCGAAGCCTGTCCTGTCTGGCCGGGGCAACCCATGTCGGCGCATTGGGGCATTGAAGACCCCGCCGCCGTCGAGGGAACGGACATTCAGAAGGAAGCCGCTTTTGTAACATCATTCCGTTTCCTCAAAAACCGGATCGGCGCGTTTTCAAATCTGAGACTGCGCGGCCTCGAACAACTCACGTTGCAAAGGGAACTGGCCGATATTGGCAAGCTGGAAGGTGCGTCCAAAGCGCGTCCGGGAGGCGCGTGATGGACGCGATCATCTACCACAATCCCGAATGCGAGACGTCGCGCAATACGCTGGCGATGATCCGCAACGCCGGCGTCGAGCCGCATATCATTGAATATTTGAAATGCCCGCCGACGCGGCTTCTGCTGACGCAATTGCTCACGCGCGCGGGACTGACGGTTCGGCAAATCCTGCGCGAGAAAGGCACGCCCTTTCAGGCTCTTGGCCTCGGCGACGCCTGCCTGTCAGACGCCGCGCTGCTCGACGCCATCGACGCGCATCCAATCCTGATGAATCGGCCAATCGTGGTGACGCCAAAGGGCGTTCGCCTGTGTCGCCCCTCCGAACTGGCGCTTGATCTGCTGCCGCCGCAACAGGGCGCGTTCGTCAAGGAGGATGGCGAACCCGTCATTGACGAACACGGGCGCAGGGTCGCGCTGGCATGACCTATAGTCTCGCCAAACGCCTCGCCGCCGAATGCCTCGGCACGGGCCTGCTGGTCGCGACCGTCGTTGGTTCCGGCATCATGGGGGAAAAGCTGGCGGGCGGAAATGTCGCCATCGCGCTGCTTGGCAATACCTTGCCGACCGGCGCGATTCTGGTCGTGTTGATCCTCGCGTTCGGGCCGATTTCCGGCGCGCATTTCAATCCGGCTGTGTCGCTCGTCATGGGGCTGCGCAAGGCGCATCCATGGCAAGAGTTTGTCCCCTACGCCGTCGCCCAGATTATCGGCGGCTGCATCGGAACGCTGGTTGCGCACGGCATGTTCGAATTGCCCTTGCTGGAATTCGGGATCAAGGCGCGCACCGGTCACGCGCAATGGTTCGCGGAATTCATCGCAACCTATGGGCTGCTCGTCACCATACTGGCGGTTTCGCGATTCAGAAACGAGGCTATCCCCACGGCGGTCGGCCTCTACATAACCTCGGCGTACTGGTTCACGGCTTCGACGTCCTTCGCCAATCCAGCCGTCACAATCGCACGCGCGCTCACAACAACCTTTGCCGGAATCGCGCCAGGCGACGTGCCGATGTTTATCGTCGCGCAACTGCTCGGCGCAGTCGCGGCGCTGATATCGATGACCTGGCTGCTGGGCGAACCGATAGCTGAACCGCCGCCACGCGGTTAGAGGGGATTTCCAATGTGGCGTTTCAACCGGCGTGGCGTTCTCATATCGTCCGTGGCGGTGTTTGCGCTTGGCGGCGCATTCACAACTGGCTAATCTTTTCGCCCCGCGCGACCACTCCCGAAAAATCGCGGCGACCCTGGAAGGCGACGAAAGTCAGTTCTCCCTTGGAATGACCGCTCGGCTTCGCCAGCGGTTCCCAGCCGGATCAAGCGAAAATGAACGGATTGATTTCCTCGATGCCGAAGGCTTTTCGCCCGAATGGCAGCGCACGAACACCGAAAAGTCCGGTGTGGCCAGTCGCGAAGGTTTGCTTTGCCAAAAATCGTCCGAGTTCGCTGGAACGCCAGTGAAAAGGGCACGCTGTCGGTCGTCGATGGCGACTTCGCCAGCACCTGCTCGTGACGGCCCTGTCCGGCAGTTTTGGCGTTTCTCAAATCCTGCGCGTTTTCAACCCAAATCTTTGGAACAGAGTGTTTGCGTTGTTGCGAGGTCCGCCCCGGTATTGCCTATTGCCGGACTCTGGAGTGTTATGGTTGCAATCGGCGGATGGACAAGCGCTGCCGAAACCACGGGGAGGCGGATATGCGCTACAGGGATTGGATCGCTGCTGCGGCGATCGCCATGTTGCCTGGTTCATTTGCAACTGCAGCCAATGCCCAGAACCCACAAAAATATCCGGCATGGGAGGGCGATTGGGGCCGTGGGTCGCCGGTCGGCTCCTGGGACCCGACAAAACCGCCCGGTCTTGCGCAAGACGCGCCGCTGACGCCCGAATATCGCGCGGTTTACGAAGCCAATCTCGCAAAGGCCAAAGCGGGGATCGATTACGATCCGAAGGCGACCTGCGGTCCGCCCGGGATGCCGCGAATAATGGCTATGTATGAACCGATGGAAATCGTCATCAAGCCTGATGTCACTTATATGCTCATGGAATCGGTGAATCCGATTCGCCGGATTTATACTGACGGGCGCGACTGGCCGAAGGACGTCACTCCAAGTTACGTAGGCTATTCGATCGGTCAATGGCGCGACACCACCGGCAATGGCCAGTATGATACGCTGGAAATCGAAACCCGCGATATCCTGAAAGGTCCGCGTCTGTATGACGGCACGGGAATCCCGCTCGCCGATGACAATGAAACCGTCGTCAAGGAAAAATTATATCTCGACAAGGCGAATCCCGGCATCATGCACAACGAGATCACGACCATTGACCACGCCCTGACGCGCCCGTGGACGGTGTCGCGTTTCTACAAGCGCGATTTGAGCCCGCCGCAGGAATATGTTTGCACCGAGGACAATCGCTGGGTCGTCATTGCCGACCGCGTCTATATGAAAGACACCGATGGATATTTCATGCCGACGCAAAAGGATCAGCCGCCGCCCGATCTGAAATATTTCCAGAAATATTTCAAGGCGGCGGGAAAATGATTCGATCGTTTTGAATTTGCTCTAGAGTCCCCGTCCAAACATCCGTTTCATGCGCTCTACGACATCGCGCGGCGTGGCGTAAACGCGGCGAATAATGTTTTCCGTTTCAGCAGCGCTGACGGGGCGGAGGTTCAGGCCAACGGTTTCAGCATCGGCTTTCAGTTCGGGGTCTTGCAGCGTGTCGGCAAAGGCCTGCCGCAACGCCGCCAGCCTGTCCGCCGGAACGCCCGGCGGCGCAACGAAGGGCCGGCCAATTTCCGCCCGTGTGAAGAAAAGCTGCAAGGCCTGCATTTCGTAGGGGCTTGAGGCTATGCTGGAGGCGACGGGATATTGCGTCAACCGCGCGTCGGATTTTGACGCCGCCTGAAACAGGATTCTGGCGACGCCATTGCGGTACACGGGTTCGCGCGTCAATGAATCATAATTGACGCATATGCCCTGCACCTCGCCTCGCTCGATGGCGAGCAGGATATCGCGCGAACCGGGGTAACCTGTCACAATGCGCAACTTCAGACCCAGAACTACACGCAACACAGCGGGGATCGTTGCTGTGTCGGCGCCTGAGCCTGTCGCACCCACAATGAGCTCTCGGTCTTTCAGATCGGCAAGCGATTGCGCCGGGGCTTCGGCGCGCGCCGCGCAGACAGCCGTGTCCTGATCCGGGCTGCCGAGCCAGTTGAATTTCAGCGCATCAAATTGCGTCGGCGCGACGCCCAGCAGCGGCTCGAAAGGCATACCGCGATTGATGGCGCCGAAAACCGTTCCGTCTTTTGGTTGCGTGTTGCCGAGTTGATTGGTCAGCAGCAGACTGCCTGCGCCTGGCGTATTGACGACGGTAAAAGCCGGCGCGCCGGGCATGTGGGCCGGCATGTGGCGGGCGATCAGCCGCGCCCATGTGTCAGTGCCATCGCCGGCGGAAAAGCCGACGGCAATGGAGATGGTTTTGCCCTTGTAGAATTCAGCCGGGGTCTGCGCGTGCGCGGATGTTGCAAACGCGAGCGCCGCAGCGAAACCGATCGATCCCGCTGCATTCATGGCGACCTCAGCCCAGAAAACCCTGTTCGCGATACCAGCGCTCGGCGCCTGGATGCAGCGGCACGTCCATCGGCGTTGCTGCGGTTTCGCTGCCAATCTGGCGAATGCCTTCATGCGTTCCGCTCTCCCATGGCATATCGTCATGGCGCGCGCCGAAGGCGGCGGCGACATCATATGCGACCTTGTCAGGGAGGGACGCGCGGGCATAGAGTGGCCAACCACTAAAATCGATACAAGTATGCCCCGCCGGGAAGAAGTCGAAACGGCCCGATTTCAGGGGACCGTGCCGCCAGCCGAGCTTGCTCAGATGCGCCAGCTCATCCGCTTCGAGATCGAGTGGCGACATGCCATTGGCCACGCCGACGCGCAACCAGGTCGAGATGCCTTCATCGAACACAGCGTCGAGGGAGCCATCGACAATCCGGTCGAGGCGGCGCTTGTCGCCGGGCCCGCCGCAGGGATGCACCTTGCCGCCCCAGGATTCGATTTGCGCAATGCTGGTTCCGTGAAAGGCGAATATTTGATTGACGAGCGCGCGCGTCGAGTGCGTCGGGTCCTCACGCAGCGAGAATTGCAGGGGATATTTCGCCTTGATGACATCGCGCAGGGTTTTAAAACCAAGCTTGTCGCGGAAGGCGATGACGAACCGATCGAAACTCGGATAGTTGCCAATGATGCGCAGATCAAGCGGCGTGTCGAAAATGCCGGTTCCGCGATAGGCCTGGGTCAGCATCGCGGAGGGATTGACAAAGGCCATGTCAACATCGCCGCGCGCGACAGATTTCGCCATGATCGCCGAGCCCGAGGCGAGCTTCAGCGAGGGGACGAAAGTCTCGCCGCCGCCGCTGCCAACCGAGATGCACATGTCGCGGTTGCCGCCATATTTGATGGAGGGATCGCCAGCGATATGGAGGCCAAGCTCCCACAAGATTTTGGTTCGCTTGAAATTGGCGCCATGTGGCAGCGGTTCCATGGTTCACTCCCTGTCGCCCGAATTGGCGTTGGTATGGATTTGCCAGTTATGCCGCGCAGGGGCAAGGGGGGCGAGCAGCGGCGGCATGACGCCGCTTCCCACTTGCCTTGCGGCGCAAGTCCAGCCATTTTACCCACAATGAGCAAAAGCCATCCCGCCCCCGGATTGCTGCGCGTGGCGGGGCCGCGCGACGGGCCTGTCCGCCTGCCAAGCCGCGCGGCGGGACTGAAGATTGGCCTGTTTGGCGGGTCGTTCAATCCTCCGCATGAGGGCCACAGGCTGGCGAGCCTGATCGCGCTGTCACGCCTCGGTCTTGACCGGATTTGGTGGATCGTGACGCCGGGCAATCCGCTCAAAAGCAACCAGAACATGCCCTCGCTGGAATCGCGCATGGCGGCGGCGCGGAGCGTATCGCGGCATCCAAGGATCGATGTCACCGGTTTCGAGGCCGAAATTGGAGTTCGCTATACATGCGACACGGTCGCCTGGTTGCGCCAGCGCTGCCCCGATACGCAATTTGTCTGGATCATGGGGGCGGACAATCTCGCGAGCTTTCATCGCTGGCGCAACTGGCGCGATATTGCGGCAATGGCGGCCATCGCGGTCATAGACCGCCCGGCCTCGACGCTTCGGGCGACGCATTCGCCGGCGGGTCAGTTTCTGTCGCGTTTCCGCCTTCGTGAACACGAGGCGAGGGGCCTGACAGCGCATGGAACGCCGGCGTTCGTGTTTCTGCATGGTCCACGCAGCGAAATGTCTTCGACGCAATTGCGGTCGCAGGACATTCGCGCCAAAAGCTGAAATGCTGCGCTGCCGCCTTCAGCCTTGAACTTTCCACGATTCAGCCCCATGATATGGCCGCTCGCCATTCTGCGGACCCCGGAGGCAAGACCAAGCTGACTTCAATTATTCACAGCGAGGCGGCGTTGACGCCCTCTCATTCGCTCGGCGGCGCCAGGACCGCTCCGATCCCCAAGTCATCGACTGTCGTGGCTACGGATACCGGTAAAATGGTTCGCAGCATCCTCCACAGCCTTGAGGACGCCAAAGCCGAAGATATTGTCTCGATTGATTTGCGCGGCAAAACGTCGATTGCCGATATGTTGCTGATGGCGAGCGGGCGCTCGACCGTTCATGTGGGCGCCATTGCCGAGCATGTTGTCAAGGCATGCAAGGAGGCGGGGCTGGCTGCGCCGCGAGTCGAGGGAATGCCTGCCTGCGACTGGGTGCTGATCGATGCGCATGACGTGATTGTGCATGTGTTTCGACCCGAGGTGCGCCAGTTCTACAATCTTGAG
Organism: uncultured Hyphomicrobiales bacterium; assembly: GCA_903931945.1. Lineage (GTDB taxonomy): Bacteria > Pseudomonadota > Alphaproteobacteria > Rhizobiales > Beijerinckiaceae > Terripilifer. The sequence continues at coordinate 47,815 of CAIZEI010000178.1, forward strand.
AAGCTTTGGGGCGGCGACCGGCCCGCGGAAATCGGCGCGCCTGGTCGCAAGGCGGTCTGAGCAGGCTCCCATGCGGCTGGTTCTGGCCTGCGTCGGCAGGCTCAAGGCAGGTCCTGAACGTGAGATCGCCACGCGCTATCTGATGCGCGCGGCCGCCGGCGCTCGCGCGATAGGCCTGACGGGGGTCGATTTACGCGAGATCGACGAGAGCCGCAGCCGCCGTCCGGAAGATCGCCGCGTCGAAGAAGCCAAAGCGTTACGCGCGCTCATAGCGCCAGGCGCTCGCGTAATCGCGCTGGACGAGCGCGGCGGCGCCCTGACGAGCGAACGCTTTGCAGCCGACATCGGGCGGGCGCGGGACGCGGGCGCCGCCGGTTATGTCCTCGCCATTGGCGGGGCGGATGGTTTCGATCCGGAGTTTCGTGAGTCTGCGCACTTGACCATTGCATTTGGCGCGATGACATGGCCGCATCAGCTGGCGCGAATCATGGCGGCCGAACAGCTTTATCGCGCGACGACAATACTTGCGGGCCACCCCTATCACCGCGCGTGATCCGGTGACGAAGACGAGGACAGAAGATGCGCCTGAGCGGCGTAAGCAAACGCAAGAATGCGGGCATGGCTCTGGCGGTCGCGGCGCTTGGCCTGTTTCTGCGCGCCTCTGCGTTGCACGCGCAAACGCCTCCAGGGCAAACGGAGGCGGGTCCTGAAGAGCTTAAACTGCGCGGAATTGAGGACTCTCTCAAGGCAGGCGATGACGAAAGACGGCGCGCCGAGGCGCGTGTCGAGCGCGAGCGCAATGACCGGGCCAGACTTGAACAGGGGCTGATTGACACAACAGCGCGCGAACGCGCCGCCGAAACCCAGGTCGCGGCGACTGAAAAGCGGCTCGACACCGCGCTCGCCAGCGAGGAAGCGATTCGCCGTTCGCTCGATGGCCGGCGCGACACCATTGCCGATGTGCTGGCCGCATTACAGCGAATCGGGCGCAAACCTCCGCCTGCCGTGCTCGCCTCGCCCGACGATATCCTGCGCGCCGTGCGGGCCTCGATGTTGCTCGGCGCGGTGTTGCCGGAATTGCGCGCAGAGACCGAAGCGCTCGCGTCCGACCTGGAAGATTTGATCAAGGTGCGGAAAGGCGTCGCGGATGAACGCCAGCGCCTGGTCGATGAGCAGAATGGACTGATCGAAGAACGCCAGCGCCTTGCCGGCCTCGTGGAGGCGCGGCAGGCGGCCCTGGCTGAGGCGCAGGGAGCTTTGGCGGCGGAAAACGCCAAAATGGCCGAGCTCGCCCGGAAGTCGAGCGATCTCAAAGATTTGATCGCACGCTCGGAACTGGAGTCAGTCGCAGCGGCGCGCGGCGCGGAGGCAGCGCGAAATGCTGACGCCAACGCTGGAAAGGCGCCGACAGGCCCTCTGCGCGATCCCGCCCGGCTGGCGCCAGCGATAGCCTTCAATGAGACAAAAGGATCGGTGTTACAGCCAGTTACAGGCGCACTCGTGCGGGCCTTTGGCGAGTTGGACAGCCTTGGAGCCAAGGCCCGCGGCGTCACCTTTGCAACAAGCGCGAGCGCTGTCGTAACCGCGCCCTGCGACGGCTGGATTTCTTATTCAGGGCCCTGGCGCAGCTTTGGACAACTCTTGATTATAAATGCGGGTGGTGGATACTATATGGTTCTGGCCGGCATGGATCACGTTAACGTGGTTATAGGGCAATTCGTGCTTGCTGGAGAACCGGTCGCCGGAATGGGCGATGGATCGGCTAGAAACGCTGTCACAATTTCGATTGGCGCGAACCAGCCGGTCCTCTATGTTGAGTTATGGAAAGACGGATCGACAGTCGATCCAGGCCCTTGGTGGGCGAAGCCGGAAAACGAGAAGGTTCGCGGATAATGCGCAAAATTTCCCTGGTGCTGCTTGGGGCTGTTCTCGGCGCTTCAGCCTTTACCTTTGGCGCGCAAACCCAGATGCTCGCGATCGGCGCCCGGGCCGCATCGTCCGACACCTACCGGCAGCTTAATCTGCTGGGCGATGTCATCGAAAAAGTCCGCACGGACTATGTCGAAAAACCCGATGAGCAGAAACTCGTCGAGGCCGCAATCAGCGGAATGCTTGCCTCGCTGGATCCCCATTCGAGTTATATGGACTCCAAGAGCTTTGACGATATGCGTGTACAAACGTCGGGCAAATTCGGCGGGCTCGGCATCGAAGTCACGCAGGAAGACGGATTTATCAAGGTTGTCACGCCCATTGACGACACCCCTGCCTCCAAGGCCGGCATTCTTTCGGGTGACCTGATCAGCGCGATCGATGGCGATTCTGTGCAGGGCCTTTCGCTCAATCAGGCTGTCGACAAGATGCGCGGCGCCGTCAATACGTCAGTCAAGCTCACCATTTTGCGCGGCGAATCCAAGGACAATAAAGAGACCAGGAATTTCACCCTCACGCGCGAGGAAATTCACATCGCCTCCGTCAAGTCCAGCATCATGGACGATGTCGGCTATATCCGTATTACCCAGTTCAACGAGCAGGTTGACGAGGGTCTGCGAAAGGCGATGCAGTCGCAATTGAAGGATATTCCCGCCGACAAGTTCAAGGGTTTTGTGCTCGATCTGCGGAATAATCCCGGCGGATTGCTCGATCAGTCAATCGCAGTCGTCAATGCCTTTGTCGACCGCGGGGAGATTGTTTCAACGCGCGGACGCAATGCGGACGAGACCCAGCGTTACAATGCGCGGCCCGGCAATGACCTTTCGAAAGGCAAGCCGATGGTTGTTCTGATCAACGGCGGGTCGGCATCAGCTTCGGAAATCGTTGCGGGCGCATTGCAAGATCACAAACGCGCGACGATCCTGGGCACGCGCTCGTTCGGCAAAGGCTCGGTGCAGACAATCCTGCCGCTGGGCCAGAACAATGGCGCGCTTCGTTTGACGACAGCGCGTTATTATACGCCGTCTGGCCGTTCCATTCAGGCCAAGGGGATTGCTCCGGATGTTGAAGTGATCGCCGACGTTCCCGATGAGTTCAAGGGCCGGGATGTCGAATCCAAAGGCGAAGCCTCGCTCAAGGGTCATCTGACGAACGGAACGGATGAAGGGAGCGGATCGCAGGCGCTGCCGATTCCGACCGATACCGCCAAGGACAAGCAATTGAACGCGGCCCTTGATTTGCTGCGTGGCGTCAAGCGGGCGTCCATCACGCCTGGCGATACGCCCAAAGAGCCAGGCAAAGCCGCCAATTGAACGGCCATCTGCATTTTACCAGGTAAATTCGCCTGTATTGATCGATCATCTCTCGACGAGCCCGACGGATCGCATGACAATGCGCCGTCGGGCTTATTGATTCGGGACCCGGCGCCAGAGCGTTTTCCATCGAAGTGGATACCGGTTCGCGTTGAGAAAACGCCTTAAATTGTGAATCTGGAAACATTTTACGATCCAACCGGATCGGAAAATGCTCCAGGGAACTGGAAGATTGATGGCTGGCGATGATCTGCATGAGCCGCTGGGACTGGACAGGGACGGCGGCCAGCCAGAACCACGCGATATCGCATGGTCCGCCATCGGTCTTGGCGGATTGGCGGCGCTCGTTGCCGGAGCCATCGGTTTCGCCATCCTTTTGGATAATGGCATGGGCGGCGAGCCCTTTGCTATCGCCAGAATTGAACCTGCGGCGTCCTCGCCGCCGCAGGTCGCCCCGCCTCCAGCTTCGACAGCGCCGGCCACCGCAGAGCCGACGGGCACGATCAAGGTCCTGACGCTCAATCAGGCTGACAATGCATCCCGGATTGAAGCCGATAGCGGAGTGCGAGTTATCCGTCAGGGCGGTGGAGGGACACCTGGCGGACTGATCATCGAGGTACCCAGGAACCCGGGGATCGAATTGAACCCGGCGCCGGATCGCCGGCTTGTTGAAAAAGGAAAATACGGGCCGTTGCCTCGCATCGGAGTTGATGGCGCGCGACCGCTCGAAGTCTATGCGCGTCCGATGGTCATGTCGCTGGGATCGCCCGCCCACGCGCCGCGCATTGCAATTGTTGTCGGCGGCATGGGCATCAGCGCCGCCGCGACGCGTCAGGCAATTGAGAAGCTGCCGCCCGATGTCACCTTTGCTTTTGCGCCTTATGGATCGGACTTGCCGGCGCAAGCTGCTCACGCGCGCGCCGAAGGGCATGAAACAGTTTTGCAACTTCCCATGGATGGGCCCGATGGCTCCGGGTCAAATGGTCCGCGCGCCATCGATCCGGATCTGGCGCCGGACCTGTTGATCGACAGACTTGCGTGGAACCTGTCCCGTTTCACGGGATACGTTGGCGTCGAGAATTTTCTGGGGCGTCGGTTTACTGCAAACGAACAATCCATGTCCCTTTTGCTGAAAGAAACCTCCAGCCGGGGGCTCCTTTATCTTGACGATGGCGCATCGCCACTCAGCATAGCCATGACGCTTGGCGCGGCGCTTCACACATCGGTCGCCCGCGCCAGCGTGGTCATTGATGCAGATCGATCGCCTGAATCGATCAACGCCGCGCTCGCGCGGCTGGAAGCGGTTGCCCGTGAACGGGGAAGTGCGATAGGAACCATGAGCGCGCTACCCGCAACTGTCGATCAGACTGCCATTTTCATTCAGGGATTGACAAAACGCGGGGTTGTTCTTGCGCCATTAAGCGCGCTGGCTGCGCCCGCAGCGGCCCCCGCCGCGATGGGAAGCAGATAAAGTCGGGCGCCGCCTGGAGACCGGTCATGTTGCATCCGCCCTATCGTCCCTGTGTCGGCATCATGCTGATCAATCAAGCAGGACTTGTTTTTATCGGGCGCCGCAAGGACAAGCATCTGGGGGAGCATGTTGATGCCGGGCATGAATGGCAAATGCCGCAGGGCGGGATAGACGAGGGCGAATCCCCGCTGGCGGCCTGCATGCGCGAATTGCGAGAGGAAACGGGCGTCGAACGCGCTTCAGTTCTCGCCGAGGCGACCGATTGGTACGCCTATGACCTGCCGGAAGACGTTTCGGAAAAAGCCTGGAGCGGGCGCTATCGCGGACAAAGGCAAAAATGGTTCGCCCTGCGTTTCCTTGGCAGAGATAGCGAGATCGACATCGATGCGCCGCACGGCCACAAGCCTGAATTTGACGCTTGGCGCTGGGAGCGAATGGAGCGATTGCCCGATCTGATCATTCCATTCAAACGGCAGGTCTACGAAAACGTGGTCAGGGATTTCGCGCGCTTCGCGGCGCCGTAAGATGTTCGGCGATCCCTGAATTGCGCGCCATTCATTCCGGCGCGTAGACGAGAATACAACCGCCGCAAGGTCCGTCCGCTGCTGTTGTGGGCAAATAGAGACGGTGACTGTCAAGGCTGACAGCGAGTGAATGGGCGCCTTTGGACGTTGGTATTTTTTGCACGAGGGCCCGCGTTGCTATGTCGATCACCTTGATCGCCGATCCGCCGGGAACATTGGTTGACGCTGCATAATATTGGCCGACGCCGGGGTCGGCGGCAGTCTCTCCGGCGCCGCCGAGATCTGCTGCATATTGGCTGGCCTTGCCGCTCGCAATATCAAAGACAGCCAGTTCCGCGCCGGGTTTTGCGGAGCCCGCCCTGGCTGCGCTGCAACCCAGAAAAATGGTCGTTTGCGACACGATCGTCAGCGAATGCGGCGTGCAGTGCTCGATTTTGTGCAAGGCTACAATCTTGCCGGTCGCCGGATCGGTTTGCGCCAGTGCGCCGCTGTTTTCCTCGCCGCGCATGACCGGCACGTCGGTATAGAACGTGCCGGTTGGCGCATGATAAGCGGAACGCTCAAGACTTTCTGCAGCTTCGGCAACCGGCAATCTGGCCGTGATCGCGTGGTCGGGGCGCGCGGAAATCAAAGTCAGGAATGGCGGTTGGTCATTGGGATTTGCGACAATGACGATTTGAGTCTTCGGATCGAAAGCCATTTCAGCGGCGCGGTTTTTCCCGCCAGTTGCAATTGTGGATGTAACTTTCCGGCTGACGGGATCGATAATCTTGATGGAGCTGTCGCCATCGCTGACCCATATTTCAGCGCCATCGTTCACCAGAACGATGCCGTTCGGGCCGGATCGATCGCCAGAATCCGCCAGACCCACGAAGCCTGAAACGCGCGACAGGAATGTATCGGTCTTGGTGTCGAAGATATCGAGGGACCGGTTATCTTTGTCGGCAAAGTATCCAAGACGCGATTTTTGATCGATGACAACGCCCCCGAAGGACGTCACTTTCTCACCGGGAATCGCGATCGCTCCGGCCTGCTTCAGATTTTTCGCCGATGCGGAAAAGGGTAGGGAACAGGACGCGAGGAGGAGAAAGGGCAGAATCTTCAGGGTTGATCGCATCTCATCCTCCCGGTTGTCGGCGCCTCCGGCGCTCCCGGGGCGGTTTATTGATTGAATGTTGCGCCAGATTCAGGAATTGGGCAATCGCGCGTCAGCCTCAATCTCCACTTTCATTTCCGGCCTCAGCAAACCGGAAATCACAAAAATTGATGAAGCCGGACGTATCGTGGCAAAAACCTCGCCCTGAACCTCGCAAACGGTCTGAAGAAAGTCAGCATTCGTGACAAAGGTTCGCAGCCGGACAATGTCTTCAAGAACTGCGCCGCATTGCGCCAGCGTCGCCGCAAAGGTTTTGTAGATGTTGCGGGCTTGCGCGGCGACATCCTCCGGCATCGTCATGGTCGCGTAATCATATCCCGTAGTGCCGGAAATATGAACAATCCCGCAGTCTACAACAGCGCGCGAGTAGCCATATTGCAGCTCGAAAGGCGAACCGGTGGAAATCAGTTTTCGTTTCGAAGGCGACATCCCAAATCCCTCTGCTTCTGAATTGTGAACCGCCGGGGAAATCGGGAGCTAACTGCGTTTGGGCTTTGACACCAACCGAAAAGCGATCGCGATGGGCATTGTTTTCACTCTGGACCGGAAGATCGCCCGGCGCTGTTTCAACGCCGATGAACTCTTCGAGGATAATGCGGGGGGCGCTCGGCGTTTGATCTGTCGAGACCGGGTTACGCCGGCATACACGAGGCGTCTGGAGTCCCGGATTCCTTATATCACGGTCGATATTGATCAATCCCGGCTTTCAGCGCCTGCTGAAAGTCGGGCCATTTTGAGGGTGTCAAAAGATCCCCGCCTCCAGCGATGCGCATGGCGATTTTTTTATAGACGTCATACTGCAGGAGATGGATCGGGTCCTTGTAATTATTGAGATCGCCGGTGATGGAAAAATCTGTATCGAAGACATGCAACTGGATATGCGGAACGCCAGATGTGGCTTCCATCACGCACCGGCGCAAAGCCATCACTTTTACGAAGAAATCGCCTCCGCCGTCCGAGCCCTGTTTCATCACGCTCGCGTAAGAATAATTGGCGAGGGAATAGGGCGGGGCGATAAAGTCGATCTGCACCCCGCGCGCCGCCATGCGGCGAACGGCAGGTATGACAAGCGCATTGAGCGATGGGATGTCGCTGCAAGGGAACTCGGGCGCGTCTGTTCCGGATGCATGGGCAATGTTGGCGGCGCGGGTGAGCGCCTGCATCGCATTTGCCGAGGCTGTGATGGGCGGAACTGAGTCCTCATGCCCTTCGACGCGGTCTTCAAAGCGCGGCTGCCATGCTGGCCTGTCCAGAACGCCAGTGCGCAGGACACGCACGGCGACATCGATCCCTTCGACGCTGAAGTCGGGCACAGGCTGGCTCCAGGTCTCGTTGTAGAATCGCATGTCGAGTAGATTGCCAAAGCCGGCGGTGCAACCCTTGATGAAAGTGGCGTCGAGATTGATGACAAACCGCTTGAGCGTATGCGAGGCCTCAAGTCGCGGAAACGCCAATGCGAAAAAATCGAGACCCGCGCATCCGAATGAGAGATTGATCGGTCTTTCAATTCCCCGGAATGCCTGTCGCAACATGACGGGCGTGTAGCCGACTGATGTCGAGGCGCCGAGAACCACGAGATCGGCCCCATCCTGTGCGGCCACAGGCAACAGGCGCGGAACGATTTTCTCAGGATAGGGATGGTCGGCCAGCCTGACAGTATTCTTGACGAACCGGATTTCGTAAGGGTCTGCGAAACCGACAAAAACATAGGCCGCTGTAGCCAAAGCCCAGACGACGGAAATAACAGGCAGAAAGCCTCTGCCGGAATCCAGAACGCGTAATATCCAGCTTGCTGTGCGGTTGTTTGAAGAAGCGCTGCGCACAAAATTGGAGAGCGGGTTCATGATCAGAACCCCGCATAAAGAAAGGGCGCCGGTATATTCAAATACGTAAACGCGACAATGGCCAGCCCTCCGAGGTATAGGCCCCAGACCAAATTAGGTCTCCAGGCCACGCGCAAAATGGCAACGGCGGTCGAGCGGTTCTCGTAGGTGACGATGCCCGGTCGGTAGTTTCGTAGCACTTCGTAGATATTGGGCAGCAGATAGACGATGAAGGCAGCGATTGCGATTTTGAGCCACCCGCGCGGATTGCCATCGACTTGTCCGATTTCGGGCGGGGCGAAGTTTCCGACCGATGCGACCAGTTTTCCAAAAGCATTTACGCTATCGCTGCGAAACAGCGCCAGACTAAGCATCAGCGGCAACGTTGAAATCGCCATCCCGGTGAGTCCACGAAAGCGGTCAGAAGTCCGCGCGCGATAGGCTTTGAATGTCTTGCTCGCCTTGACCTCTGTTTCAAGCACATACCACAGTCCATGGAACAGGCCGAACAGCGCGAAGGTTCCTTTGGCCGCGTGCCAGAGCGCAATGATCTGGAAATTCAGAAGAAACGGCAGCCATGCGCCGAACGCGCGCCGTTTCCACCCCTTGTATCCGCGCTGCGCGGCATAGCGCGTGCCCCACAGCGAGAGCGGTGTGAATACGAACAGGGCGATGACTCTTGTCAGCGTGATGTGCCAGCGGCGATACCAGTCAACAATACCCGATGCGCGCAGCGGTGAATCGAAGTTGATCGGCAGGCGTATCGAAAAGCAACGGGCGATCCCCAGCGCAATGTCCGAATAGCCGGAAAAATCGAAATAGAGCTGGAAGAAATAACCGGCGATCGCCATGATCGCGTCGTTCGAAGATATGGGAAGATTCGTGGAGGCTCCTGCAAACGTCGGACTGACAAGCGTCGACAGATTGTCAGCCAGAACCAGCTTCTTGAAGAGTCCCACGATGACCAGCGTGACGCCAACCTGCAGATCGACCCAGCGCAAGCGCCCGAATCCCGGCCGCAGCGCCTGCGGCGAAAACTCGCTCATGTAGGTGATCGGGCCGATGATCAGTTGCGGAAACAGCGCCACAAACGCTGCGTAGCGCGTGAATACGGAAAGCTTGCCGCCAGCCCCGTCTGCGCCCGCCAGAAACTTTCCAACATCCTCCTGACGTTTGAAAGCGTCGAGCAGGAAAACGGCCTGATGGAAGGTGTAGAACGAAATGCCGGCTGGTATGACGACGCCGAGGATCGGCCCCGCCATCGGCGCCACGAGGGCTGCAATCTGGTCGAAATATTTGAACGCGCCGAGCAGGAGGAAGTTGAAGACAAGGCCGCCGGTCAGCAGCAATTGTCTGATCGCCGGCGAGACAAAACGGGCGCTGGACAAGCCCAGTCCGATCGCCAGATTGACGCACAGGCTCCCGGCCAGAATTGAAAATGGCAATGCGCCATAGGGCGCGTAGAAAATTGCAGATGTGACGACAATAACGCCCAGCGCCGCCGACGGCCCGCACAATGTCCCGAAGACATAAAACAGACAGATCGCGAGGGGGAGCACCGCAAATAAAAAGAGCGGGTCGATGAAAAGCAAGTTGAAAATTTCCCTGATGGAACGATGCGTCGCCGCAGAGCCGATCAGCTCGCTGGGGAGATGTGAACCTCAAGCTCGCCATTGAGAACGTCGAGAGGGTAGGGGTCGCGATGGCGCACCGGATATGTCTGCAAGCGGCCTTTGATCGCCCAATAGGCGGGCAGCATCGCATAGGCGATCATGCGAATTGGCCAGGAATGGATGAGCTGAATTCCGGTGATCGGCGCGCCATGCACGAGGTCGGAAAAGCGGATGAGATGGAAGAGATATCGGGCGTAAAGAAGGGGGCTATAGAAAAATGTATAGTCCATGTCGTTGAACTCTTCGGCATAAACAAACACCATTTGCCGCGAGACTTTCACACTGTTCGTCTGCGAGCTCTGGATGTCCCGGTGATATATTTTCATCATATCGTCGCGGCAATAGAGCAAGGGCAGAACCTTGCTCACTTTGTCATAAATGGGTCCGAACCAGCACATTTTTTCGGCGAATTCGAATGTGAATATCCGTGTTATGATCGCACGGTCAAAAACGCAAAGTTCGTCGTGACCGCCGCCCTTCACGTTCCGCACTTCCAGTTGGGTGATCGGACCGAAGCCAAACGAGGGCCCGTTCGGCAGACGAGTGATCGGGTTCATCGTGCGATAAATCAATCCGCAATATTTGCCTTCCGCGCCATGCTCGTTCCAGTCGTCGAGGATGGTTGACAAGACGGAAGGCATCAACTCGTCATCATGATCAAGGAAGGCCATGATTTCTCCGCGCGCCTGATGCAACCCATAGGCCATCGCGATTGATCCTCCTGAATTTAGGGGCAAGACAAATAGCCGCATTTTGAAGGGCGCGCGGCGCGCCAGCTCTGCCAGAACCTCGACAGAGTTGTCGCTGGATTTGTCATCGACGACAACCCATTCAAAATCCGCTCGCCCCTGCTGGCAGAGACTTTGAAAAGCGCGCTCTATGAATAATGCGCAATTATAGGTTGCTGTAACAATCGAGATCATATGAGTCGAGTCTTTGCATTTTGCGGTGATTGCGAATGCGCGCGCCGCTCGCCTGCAGGTCTATATGAACTGGAAGAATGATGGCGACTATTTTCCGACATTGTGATCGTGCTGCTGGCCAACTTGCATGACCTCATCGTTGCAAGACCTTACGCAGCCAAACAGCGAACGCGCCACGTTTGGTGACAGGAATAACCGCGTCATAACAATCGGCAACTTGGCCGCCGAACCCTTCCTTGAACTCGCTAATTGACCTTTGTTTGGGATCGCCGTCGGGACCGACCCAGCCGCCAAAGTCGAACACTTTAAGACCCTGCTCCTTGAAATAGACAATGTCCTTCCAATGATGAAAGCGGTTTGCACGACCGGCGAAATTTTTTTCCGACGATGAGGTTCGATCAACGAGCAACGTAATACTGAGCAAAAGCCGCACACGCTGCTCAAAGGCGACATATCCATGCCAGCTTATCGGCTTGTCGTTCGTACCCAAAGATTTCGTGATAACGAACTGTCGATTTTCGCCAAACGAATTCAGCGCGGCTTCGGTGAGCGGGTTTCGATTTTCGCGAATTTCAAGATCGCGATGAGCCATTATGAGCTCGTATATATCCTCTGCGCTCGGCGACGCCAGCGCAACAAATGAGACGCCCTCACGTTCCGCGCGTTTGATCTTGTATTTGGCGTCTTTTTGAATTCCATCGAACAATTGTTCAGGCGTTTGGTTCATATTGATGAGTAGCGTTTGACGCCTGATCTGAGTTCCCATCGAAATGGGTTCGAGGGAGTGGTAAAGGTAGAGGATGTCCACATTCCGGTCGACATCGTCAAGGGCAAACCAGATAAATTTGCGTCGCACCAGTTTGCGATAAAGGTCCTGCGGCAATGTGGCGGCAAACAAATCTCTTGCTTTAAGCAAAATACTAGCCCCCAACTCGCACGGCATCGCATGCAGAAAGAACGTGCGGCGGCGATTGCGATATTCCTAATCTAACACAGCGACCCGCAAAATGTGTTGCATTCTGCGTGTGTATGGTCAAACGCATCAATTCAACGCCTGAAACCGCGACCGCTATCGGGCCTGTTCGAATATACAAACATTCCATTACCCCACTGATCTGGATAAACACGAAGCTTCGAGAATCCGGCAGCTTCAATGAGAGCGTGGCAAACTGGATTTGTGTAGATAATAATTGTCTCTGCCTGCATGCTGCGGGCTATTTTAATTGCTTCAATCACAGGAGCCATTACTGAATTTGGAAATGGATGATACATATAAAAAAAATTGTATTTTTGATAGAGATCAAAATCTATCGCGTTAACATTAAATATATGTGCGCGATGTAGGCGGAGCCTTGCCAGATTTCTTTCTGCTACAGCCGCGATTTCCGGCGCCAACTCCAGCCCATCCACCGTTGAAAACGGGTAACGGAGCAGCATACGCATAGCGCTGCCCTTTCCACACCCTATGTCTAGGATATTGTCTCCAGCGCGGATCGGTAAATCATCAAGAAGAGACGATAGGTAGTGGTTTCCTGAGGGGCTGCTTCTGATAACAATCGAATTGTCATATCCGAGGTCCATTGTGTCCAAAGTTCTTGAGAAGTCCACTCCGATGAGCTTTTCAAACAAGAGTGATGTTCTATGCCGAAGTTTGCTTTCAATTGTGGTCCACCAGCTTTGGGTCCGATTTGACGGCGACATACATCAACTCCAAATTTCGAGGACTGGCCATCGAGCAGCGGTTTCAACGGTGCATGTCTTGGTAGTGAGCGCAAGTCTAAAAGGCGATCCAGTCGATTTCCTTTTTAAATTCCAGTGTGCCGCGTGAGCTGAACGGCAAGAGTTACTCATTTCGCATCACGCTGCAGCTCATTCTCACGACAGCTTCAACCCGCCCTGCATATAGCCAGCGGGTTCAAGTCCGAAATTCCGAATGAACGCAGGCGCGATTTCAAGCGTCGAAATTGATCGCCGTTGCGTTGCAAAACCGTTGCGCTTTGACGGATTGTAATGCGTGAAGACCCCTTGCGGGATATGATAGGCGAAGGCTGAACTCTTGTCGGTGATTTCGACATTTCTCAAGCCGAGATCGGCAAGCTCATACATATGCTCGCCGTCGCCAACCGAGATGTCGTCGGGCAGATTGGCCTGGCCGAGATCAAATTTGATCGCGCCGCCGTGTTCATGAAAATCCACATTTGCATTGGCGATCCGCAGTTTCGACATGCGCGACAGGAAATTCGATTTTGCAGCGTCCGAAACGACAACCGAATAGGATGGCGCCATCGCCCGGCGACGCTCCCACTGGTCTTTTTCGACGCCCATCGTCGTCATGAATTTCGTGAGGTCCGTGCACATGATCTGGCAATTCACCTGCAAGCGGTCGGGCACGGCCTCCTGCCCCATGCTGCCCATCACGATAATGGAAGTGCCGGGATTGTTGTTCGCAAAGGCCATCAATTCGCCGGCAAAGCGATCGGCGACGCCCATCGTATAATCGATTTCGCCAGAAAACCGCTGTTCGTATCCTTCAGCCCAGATGACATCGGGATAATCGCCGGGAAAGGTTCCGGGCCAGTACCTGTGCATCGTGGAGGCGACATGATTTGAGAAAAACCACGAGATATCCGGCGTGTTGCGTTTGAGTTGACGCAGGAAAAAGTCGAAGGCGATTTCAGCCTGCGATGTGCGCCGGCGGCAGATCATATAGGGGTTGAGACGCTCGGCGGCGAGTTGACGCCCCAGCGACAGAACGGTTTTCGCGCGCAAACCAAGGCCGGGCGCAGCAGCCAGAAACGGCATGGCCTTGTCGAGCATCAGGGCCTTGCTGACATTGCGCCCGGAGGCATCGACCATCGCCAGGTTGAATTCCTGAAACGCGGACAATTGCTCCGGAAAACACTCCGGACCTGCGGCGAATGTATCGGGTATGTAAAACTTGTAATGGTCGAGACTTTTAGGAACGGGATAGCTGTGCAAAGGCCCGAACATGCCCACAGAAACGCCGCCTTTTGCGAGAATTTCCCATATTGGCGGATATTCTCCGTCGACCTCGGTGAGATCCTGACCGAAATCCTGTATGCCGTGTTTTGCATTGTTGACGCCGCGATGCACAGACGGCCATGTGACCCACGGGCTCAGATGGCCTTCATCTTCAACATGCGTTTCAAACACGTCGGAACGCTGGAACATGCGGGCGAAATTCGAGTCGGGGTGTTTGTCTATGAAATAATCGAAGACCCGGAATGGGACTTCGTTCAATTCAAAAACCACCAGCTTTTGAGCGCTCATAAGATCGATCCAGAATGGGGCTTGAAATGAAAACGCATGTCTTGCCCGGCCTGACAGACTGGCTGCAATCGCAGCGCAATATTACTCCATCGCGCGGTCTGGCGCCAGCGACGACCGCCGGACGTGTCCGTCACAGGTAGCCCTGGTAATAATCGCGCAGATACTCATCGAGACACACTTTCCAGTCGCGCATGACATAAAGATTTCGCAGCTTCAGTTTGGTTGAGACGAGACGTTCCGAGGCAGGGCGCGCGGCAAAGTACTCCTTTGCAAAATAGTCGGACGATACCGGCGTGATCTTGATTTCATGGTTCTTGCCAAGCAGTTCAACCAGTTGCGCCGCCACTTCGAACCGCCCTGTCGCGCCAGCGCAAACCATATTATAGATACCCCAGTGCCGGCTATCGATCAGCAATTGGACGTTACGGGCAAAATCAACCGTGTAGGTCGGCGTGCCAAGTTTATCATCGACAATAAACAGCTCTTTTTTTCCCGATTTGATCTGGCTCATAAGTTTCTGGATGAACTTCTTGTCTTTGGACGGCCCCCCACCCATCATCCAGCCGGCGCGGCACACCAGATGCTGGCGGCAGTTCTCGGCAACGAAGCGCTCGCCCATATATTTGCTGCGCGCGTAGTGACCCAACGGATTGGGCAAGTCCCAATCGTCATAGGTTTCCTTGGCGCCGTCAAAAATTCCTGCTGTGCTTATGTAGAGCAGGGGTATGCCCAGCTCATTGGCGATATGCGTCGCGTTCTCGACTGAAAGCGTGTTGGTCGCGTAGGCGTCTTCATAGTTCTCTTCGCAGTATTCGAGACTTGTGTGGGCGCCAAGGTGAAACAGATAGTCCGGCTTGAAAGCCAGGACATCGGCGCGATAGGCGCCGAAATCACGAAAATCGAGAAAAGTCAGCCAGGCCGCGTTCACATCCTTGTCGGTGCATTTAAGGTCATACCCCGCGCCGAACACCTTGTGAAAGGCCTCGCCGAGCATCCCGCCGCATCCGGCGATGTAGATGCGCTTCTTCGTGTTCAAGATAAAATCTCCATTGGCTGAACAAGGGCATGAACGGCAACCGCCCACTCAAATTCGGGGGCGTATCCGAGCGTTCCTACTTTTTGCGTGGTCGACCGATGCCTGAATAAATAAAGCCCAGCGACGCCATAGTGTTGGGTCGGTAGATATTGCGCAGATCCACAAGA
>CAIZEI010000179.1 GCA_903931945.1 uncultured Hyphomicrobiales bacterium
ATGTCGCCGCACTGCGCCGATGAGGTCAAATACGGTATCGTCGACAAGATTATCGAGCGCTTCAAGGGCATGCAGGCGCGAGGCGAGAAAATCATCGGCCAGAACATCCGCGATCTCGTGACTGTCAATGGCGTTCGCGTGACCGTAGAAGACGGAACCTGGGGCCTCGTGCGCGCGTCCTCCAACAAGCCAGAACTGGTCGTCGTTGTCGAAAGTCCGGCGGCTGAAGCGCATATGCGCGACATGTTCAAGGCGGTGGACGCCGTTATCCGCGAACACAAGGAAGTCGGCGCGTATAATCAGACAATCTAGTTCTTTGCGCGCAAACCGCTGCGTCGCGCAGGACAACGACGGCAGTGACACAATCGCCCGCATGTTGTGCGGGCGATTTCATTGTAACGCTGACCGCAAGTCAGTTATATGCGCAGGATGCAGCGACGGTCGTCGACGCGCTGGAATAGCAAATCCAGTGATCGCTTGATGTCGCGCCGGTGCAGCTCGTCGTGGACCAGCTCGGATCGCGCGGCGTATTGAACATCGTGTTGGTTGTTGTGAGGGGAGAACTGGTTGATTGGCTCCAGTTAAACTTCGCGATTGTGGCTCCGAATGTCGGCGTATAGCTGTAGGACAGGTCGGTCAGGATAATCGAATTGCCGGCGCTGGTGGGATACAGCGCGGTCGAAAGCGTTGTTGCGCTCGGTTTGTCGGACGCGGTGGCGTCGGGCGTCAAGGCAACCGGCGCAGGACTATGCGATCCCGATGCGGCGCTATTTGTGCAAGCGCGCGCCAAAGCGGCTGTCGAAGTCAGCGTTGACGAGCCAGAGGGCAGACTGGCGGGAGCTACGACCCAGCGCACCCAGGCCGCGTAACCTGCGTTTGCCGCCCCTGCCGTTGGCGTCGCGCCAATTGTGCTGGTCGTCGGGTTATAAAGTTTGGCGATCGGAGTGCCATCGGCCGGCGCGGCGTTGTATTGCTTGAAACTGACAGCAGCCACATCAACATTCAGATTCGCAGTCGAGAATGGCTGCATGAGCATCGCAGCGGCGTTGAAGAGATTGCCCATCATGGCGTCGGTGACGACATTTGTGCCGCTCACTCCGGATACGCTGACATATTGCTGCGTCACAATATCGGATATGGCCTGCGAGGCGACCGCCGCCTTGCGGCTTGAAATGACGGCCTGCGTTGTTTCCGCCGAACCAAGATACAACAAAAGCATCAGCGGGAGGATCAAGGCGAACTCGACAGCCGCCACCCCTCCAGCCGCGCGACGGAACCGGAGCGCTGCGCGTCGCATGCGACGCGACGGGCGGAACGAAAGGCGATGCAATCCAGCCATGATTTCTCTCAACATCCCGGGATGGTTGTCGCACTCAGCGGTGTGTAGGGCTCTGCCTGGAACGCATAAACGCCCATAATCGGATAGACCGACCGATTGGTGAATGTAGATGTGCCGGATAACGCGCCGCCCGTCGTGCCTGAATATGTGGTCTGGCCCGCCGACGAAGCGCCGACATTGGCCAAAGACTGATTGACGGTCATGATCGAAAGCATTGCGGGAACCGGATAAACCACGCGAAGGACAACGATGCTGCCGGGCGACCCGAGACAGAAGGATTGATTTGACGCAGTCAAATACGTGGTCGCATTGGAGAGGGTTGACGTGTTCAGACTTGACCAGGTGTTTGACGAGGACGTCCGCGCATCCACGATCAGATTTTGACAATTCAGATAGCTCGGAAGAAATTGCGAAATGACCTTTTTGCAAAAATAATCGCCATTCACCGCAGCCGTGCCGCTGTAGTTGGCTGTGCTGACCTGGCCCGTCTTGATCAAACGGGCGGCGTGTTCTGTTGCGTAGTCAAGTCCCTGCTGGACCAGGAAAAGATAGGAAATCTGAAAGATCGCGAACAAAATGCCAAGAAACGGCACGCTGATGATGGCGAATTCTACCGCAGCCGCGCCCCGCAAGTCGCGCCTGAAAGATCGCGTCATCCCCAGGAGACCCACCATCATTCTTTTGTTGATGCGAGGCGCCATGACAGTCCACCAAAATCACGAGGCGCCATTCTTCGCGCCGCATGTTGATCATACCGGACAAAGCTTGCCGGACTCTTACGATCACCCAACAGGCCGCGCCAGGCGGGCGCCAATTCACCCACGCGACGTATTTCCAGGCTTATTTCCCGCCGCCGCCGCCCGCCAGACCGGCATGCGCCTGGATTTGCGCGCCGCTTTCGCTCATGTAGGCGGCCGCATCCCCCAGAACGACTGTGGGTAGGCACTTGGGTTCGCAACTGTAGGACTGCCGGTCCGAACCGCGCTGCACCAGAAGCCCCTTGAAACCAAGCTTGACGTGAATAACGGATTCGCCGAGCGTATTGCCGCTCGCATCGAGAGCGATGAGGTTGGTCTCTCCAAATCCCTTTCCCGTCAGGACGATTTTGTTGTTTCCTTTCAGCAATGTAATGTCGGCGACAATCGGGTTGCCGAGAATGACTGTCGCTGTTTTTTCAGGCAGCTCGACAATTTTCGCCTCATCGACCAGCACATCGATCCGCGGGTCGGCGCAGGCCGGCATTGCGCCGGAAAGCAGCGCCAACGCCACAAGGCAGCCAAGGGATTTCAACGGGGCCCACGCGTCCGGGCAATGACTGATCTTACGCATTATGCAGGTTCCAGTTTCTGAAATCGTGAAACGAGGATGATGGAAAATGGTGAATGAAGTTTGAAGCGCCGCTTCCACTCCCGTTTGCTCCGCCATTGGCCGCGCGACGACCGGTTCGAATGCAACCGGACGTTAACCAATTGGACGCCGGGCGATACGTTAAGCCGCTGATTTTCCGGTTGGTCCGTCCAAATTAACGCAATAGAAACCCGACTTCCGCAGAGTGACTGCATCCCGGCGGTCAATTCATCGGACGAATGGCGGCGGGTCTGCATACAAACGGAGCAAGGAACCCACCATGAAGAACCTGTTCAACCGCTTTCTGAAAGACGAATCCGGCGCGACCGCCATTGAATACGGCCTGATCGCCGGCCTCATCTCGGTCGTGATCATCACAGCCGCCACAACGCTTGGCACCAAGATCTCGAACGACTTCTCGAAGGTTGCTTCGAACCTCTGATCGAATTCGGCGGCCACCCGTCATCGAAGTCAAACGGTCCCGGCAAATCGCCGGGACCGTTTTGTTTCCGGCTTATTAACCAACGATTGACGAACCTGGAATATGCTGCATTCATTAAATCAATCGTCGAGGACGCGATGACCGATGCTGCGGTAATGATTTTCTTTCCCGTGCTGATGGTTTTTGCGGCTTTGTCCGACACCGCCACGATGATGATTTCCAATCGTGTCTCGATTGCGCTGGCGCTTGGATTCATCCCGATCGCGCTTTTGGTTGGCGCCTCGCCGATGGATGTCCTTCTGCATTTGTCGTGTGGACTTGCGATCTTCCTCCTGACGTTTGTTCTCTTCAGCTTTCGCATTCTAGGCGGCGGCGACGCAAAGCTGGCTGCGGCAACCGCAATCTGGCTGGGTTGGGACGTCATCGCCAACTACGGCGTATTGACATCGATTATTGGCGGCTTTCTGGCGATGGCTCTTTTGGCCATGCGCAAGTTGCCGTTGCCGGCCAGCCTGTTGCAGCAGGAGTGGATCGCGCGCCTGCACAATCCGCAGTCGGGCATTCCCTACGGCGTCGCGTTGGCGGCTGCGGGACTGATTGTTTACCCGGAAAGCCTCATCTGGTTGCGCGCGATTACGGGCTAACGCCGCTCAACAAAGGGCTATAGCAGGATGCGGTTCGCACGCTCCTGCCGCAGCGTCCGCAGCGCCGAAACCTTCAAGTCGTTCACCGACAACCTCGCCGTTCTGCGACCCCGATAAACGCACCGCCATTTCAATTTCGTTGTCGTCAGCCGTTGCCGGTCGCAACGCGCAACGACGGAGTGAAATTGGAGAGGAACGATTAACCTTAATTTGACGTTTAGCTGTTGATATCTGGGATGCCTCGTCATGGGGCGCCGAGTTCTGGATCACGCGGATCATGAAAAAAGCCCAAATGATAACCATCGGGTTTGCTCTTGCGGCAGGCGTGGGCGCCTTTTACCTGTTGTCAAATCAAAAGCCGCCGACATCGCCCATCATCCAGGCGATGCCAGCGCCGCCGCCGCAAATTCCGACTGAGGAAGTTCTAGTCGCCGCCAAAGAACTCAATATGGGTTCGTTGATTGGCGATCAGGATGTTCAGTGGATCGTCTGGCCGCGCGCGGCGGCGGGTCCGGGCATGATCAAGAAATCCGAATTGCCGAACGCGATTGAGGATGTCAAAGGCGCCGTTGCCCGTGGCAGTTTTTTTCAGGGTGAGCCGATCCGCCGCGAAAAAATGGTGAAGGGCCCCAATTCTGGTTTCCTGTCTGCGATTCTTCCTGCAGGCAAACGTGCGGTCGCCATCAATATTGACGCCAGCGGTTCGACCACTGCGGGCGGATTTATTCTGCCGAACGATCATGTCGACATCCTGCGAACGCATAAGGAGGATGGCGGCGACGCCGTTGTGACAGACGTGTTGCTACCCAATATGCGCGTGCTCGCGATCGGTCAGAACGTGCAGGAAAAAAATGGCGAACGCGTCGTAACGGGTTCAAACGCGACCATTGAAGTCGATCCTCGCGAAGCCGAGATTCTCGTTCAGGCGCAGCGCGGCGGGCAATTGTCCATGACGCTGCGCAGTATGCTGGACGCCCAGAAATCTGATGAACCTGTGGTTGAGGACAAGAAGCCTGAAGGGAACGGTCTAACCGTCATTCGCTTCGGCGTCGCCTCGGCCATAAGCAAGAAATGATCGCGAGAGTGGAAAGCGCACAGATGTCTAGATCGATGCTGGTCCAGGATGTGTTTCACGCAGTCGGACGCGTACGCCCTGCGATTGCTGCGGCGTTGCTGGCGACCTGCGCCATTGCTTTGCCCGGCGTCGCCTTCGCGCAGACGCGCGCCGAGCAACCAGCTGGACAGGAAAACGCCAGAGACGCAGGTTTCACGCGGCATGTCAGTTTGGGCGTCGGCAAATCAATTATTCTGGAACTGCCGCACGACGCGTCGGAAATTTTTGTCGCCGATCCCAAGGTCGCCAACGCCATTGTCCGCTCAGCGCGCAGAATATACGTGATTGCCGCGCAGGCCGGGCAGACGAGCATTTACGCGATGGACAAGAACGGGCATCAGTTCGCCATATATGAACTCTCTGTTGGCCGGGATGTCGGCGAACTCGGCGTGATCATCAAGGCCGCGCTGCCAAAGTCCAATATAGTCGCCAGAACGGTCAATAATTCGATCATTCTGACAGGGGTCGTGGACTCTGCCGGCGATGTCCAGATCGCAATGGATATCGCCAAGGGATTTGCCGCAAGCGTCGGCAAGGACGGTGGCGACGGGGGAAGTGTGATCGACGCCATGACCATTCGCGGGCGCGATCAGGTCATGCTGAAAGTAACGATCGCTGAAGTCCAGCGGACTGTGCTCAAGCAACTCGGCGTGACCGGCGCCATCGCCAAGGGCGGCTGGGGTTCTGTGTCGCTGCCCAATTCTTTCCCTATCAACGGTCCCATAGCGCCTGCGGGCGCCGTCACAGCCGCAGGCGCATTCCAGTCCGGCGCCAACATCGGCGCGCTCGGCGTTTCCGCGTTGTCAGCGCAAATCCAGGCTTATGAAACCAATGGCGTCGCGCGCATTCTGGCCGAACCGTCCGTGACTGCCGTATCGGGCGAGAGCGCGAAATTCACCGTCGGCGGCGAAGTGCCCGTTCCAGCCGGAACGACCTGCGCCAATGGCTCCTGCTCGACCGGCGTCAATTTTAAAACGGTCGGCGTTTCTCTCAACTTTATCCCCGTCGTTCTGGCGGAGGGTCGCATCCTGCTGAAAGTCGCTACGGAGGTCGCCGAAATCGATCCGACCATCAGCGTCAACATCGGCGGCAGCGCGGTTTCCGGCTTCAAAACCCGCAAGAATGAAACGAGCGTCGAACTGCCTTCGGGCGGATCGATTGTATCGGCGGGTTTGATTGAGACCAAATCCGCATCGGCCATTCAGGGACTTCCCGGTTTGATGAATCTGCCAATTCTCGGCGCCCTGTTCCGATCGCGAGATTTCCAGCGCCAGGAAACAGAACTGCTGATTGTCGTAACGCCGTACATCGCCAAACCCAGTGCGCCTTCAGATATTGCCAAACCGACCGATGGATTTGCAGATCCAAGCGATCCACAGGGAGCGTTGCTGGGGCGTGTCAACCAGATCTATTCGACTACAGGCAACCCGCAGATCCGCGCCGGATTTAGCGGGCCGGTGGGATTCATCAACGACTAACGGTTCTTGAAATAGATCATCAGATGGATAAGCAAGCCATGTCGCAGCGTCTTTTCCCTACCGCCGCCCTGCCCGCCAAAGCGCGCAAGATGTGCTACGCGCTTGTTGCGCCCGCTTTGCTCGCCTCGCTCGGAGCGTGCAGCGTCGATCGCATGGCGACCGGAACGACTGCGCCCGGCCCCGACTACTGGACGAACCATCCCATTGCAATGGCCGAAGCGCCGACATTGCTCGAAGTTTTCCCGGGTCCGGGAAAGATCGACCGGGTCAGCGACATGGCGTTGAAAGCCTTTGCGGCAGGCTACAAATCACGAGGCGTCGGACAGATTGAAGTGCTGTTTCCACAGGGCGCTGTCAACGAAGCGTCGCTTCGCGCATCGATGCCAGAAATCAGGCGTTCGCTCGCGAGCGCAGGCGTGAATGGCTATCTGAGCGTCGGAAATTATCCCGTCAGGCATCCGGAAAACGCCGCGCCCATTCGCCTTTCCTACCGCGAATTGAAGGCAAAAGTCGCCACAAAATGCGGAGAGTGGCCCACCGATCTTGCCTCCGCGGTCTCCCTGGAAGGTATGCAAAACCGTCCCTACTGGAATTTCGGTTGTTCCTATCAGACGATGTACGCAACACAGGTCGACGACCCCAGAGACCTCGTTGGGCCGCGGGCAGAAACCCCGCCTGACGTTGAAATGAGGCGGCACGCGATCGAGAAAGTCAGAGCCGGCGGCGATCCATCAACGTCGTGGTCTGTCAGCGTTGGAGGCGTTGGAGGCTGATGACTTCGTCTAGCGAAATTCACGTTATCGACCCGGCGACAGCCGATTCCGCACATGCGCAAATCGCGCCCGTGCCGCGCATCTCCATGCAGGCGTTCTGCGAAACAGGCGATGTGTCCTCGATCATCCAGGACTCCATCATCGACAGGCGAATGCAGAAAGCGCATGTCAAATTACATATGGGCGGGGCGCTCGCCGCCGTTGAAGCCTACCGCGAATCGCCAACGCCCAATGTGATCGTCATCGAAATGAACGGTCAAAGGAACGATTTGCTTGGCCATCTGGATGAACTCGCGGAGTTCTGCGACGCCGGAACCAAAGTCGTCGTGATCGGAAAAGTCAACGATATCTCGCTTTATCGCGACCTGATGGCGCGCGGCGTCAGCGAATACATCATCACGCCATTCCGCGTGCTGGATTTCGTGCGCGCGGTGTCGGAGCTTTATTCGACCGAGGGAGCGCCCCCGCTTGGCCGGGTCATCGCCTTTTACGGGGCCAAGGGCGGCGTGGGCGCATCGACTATCGCGCATAACACCGCATGGGCGCTATCGCGCGAGTTCGATCTGGCGACGATCGTCACGGACCTCGATCTGGCGTTTGGCACAGCGGGACTCGATTTCAATCAGGACCCTCCACAGGGCATCGCAGACGCAATCTATGCGCCCGAACGTCTGGACAACAATCTCGTCGATCGATTGTTGTCCAAATGCACAGACAAATTGAATCTGCTTGCAGCGCCGGCGACGCTCGACAAGATTTACGACTTCGAGGAATCGATGTTTGACGGGTTGCTGGATGTGCTGCGAGCCAGCGTGCCGCTTATTGTGCTTGATGTCCCGCATGTCTGGTCGGCATGGAGCCGTAGAATGTTGATCGGGGCGGATGAGGTTGTTCTCGTCGCGTCGCCCGATCTTGCCAACTTTCGCAATGTCAAAAACATCCTCGACGTTTTGCGGCTTGTGCGACCGAACGACGCAATGCCGAAACTTGTTCTCAATCTCGTTGGAATTCCAAAGCGACCCGAGATCCCTGTTGCCGATTTCATCAGCCAGCTAGAAATACCTGCTGCGGCGATTCTCAGTTTTGAACCAAAGTTGTTTGGCACAGCTTCCAACAACGGCCAGATGCTTGGCGAGGTCGAGCGCGGCGCCAAGCAAGTTCAGGTCATCGAAGATCTCGCGCGCGCGCTCATGGGCCGCGCGGAAATCAAGAAAGCAAAGAGCTCCAAACTCAATCCGTTGTTTGACCGTTTTCTGCGCAAAAAGGCGTCTTGACCGTGTCTGTGAATTCCTGGCGGCGAGGACTTTGGCAAGGGTAGTCTAGATGTTTGGTAAGCGATCTACAGGCGCCGCCGCGGCGACGCCAAGGCCTGCTGCGTCCGATGATCGCGGCGCGACGGCGCGCGCTGCTGCGCCGCCGGCGCAACCCGCCCGCAACGAGCCCGCGTCGGAGGTGCGCCGTTCCGATGAATATTACGTCACAAAAAGCATGGTCTTCGGCGCACTGATCGAGGCAATCGATATGTCGCAGCTTTCGAAGCTGGACGCGGAGAGCGCTCGCGAGGAAATTCGCGACATCGTCGGCGAAATCATCTCGATCAAAAACGTGGTGATGTCGATCGCCGAGCAGGAGGATATGCTCGACGATATCTGTAACGATGTGCTCGGCTATGGTCCATTGGAGCCGCTTCTGGCGCGTGACGATATTGCCGATATCATGGTCAATGGCGCAACGCGCACCTTCATTGAAGTCAAGGGCAAGATCCAGCTTACGAACATCCGGTTTCGCGATAACGCCCAGTTGATGAACATCTGCCAACGTATTGTCAGTCAGGTCGGCAGACGCGTCGATGAATCCTCGCCGATCTGCGACGCGCGGCTCGCCGACGGGTCGCGCGTGAACGTGATCGCGCCGCCTTTGGCCCTGGATGGCCCCGCGCTTACTATTCGTAAGTTCAAAAAAGACAAATTGACTCTTGACCAGTTGATCGGCTTTGGCGCGATTTCCGCAGAAGGAGGCGAAATCCTCAAGATCATCGGTCGGGTGCGTTGCAATGTGCTGATTTCAGGCGGCACAGGTTCGGGCAAGACAACGCTGCTGAATTGTTTGACGAACTATATCGACGATGACGAACGCGTCATCACCTGCGAGGACGCGGCGGAATTGCAACTGCAGCAGGCGCATGTCGTCCGCCTCGAAACACGCCCGCCCAATCTTGAGGGCAATGGCGCCATCAACATGCGCGACCTCGTCAAGAACTGCCTGCGTATGCGTCCTGAGCGAATCATCGTCGGCGAAGTGCGTGGCCCCGAAGCTTTCGACCTTTTGCAGGCGATGAATACGGGTCATGACGGATCGATGGGGACGCTGCACGCCAACTCGCCGCGCGAGGGGCTGAGCCGCCTTGAATCCATGATTACGATGGGCGGCTATTCATTGCCCGCCAAGACAATTCGCGAAATGATCGTTTCATCGGTCGACGTCATCATTCAGGCCGCACGTTTGCGCGACGGCTCCAGGCGCATCACCCATATTACCGAGGTGCTGGGTCTTGAAGGCGATGTTGTCATCACCCAGGATCTTTTTCTGTTCGAGATTGTTGGCGAGGACGCCGCAGGAAAACTGATCGGACGCCATCGTTCGACCGGCATTGGCCGACCGCGCTTCTGGGAACGCGCACGGTATTATGGCGAAGAAAAGCGGCTTGCGGCCGCGTTGGATGCGTCTGAAGAGCGACCAAAACATTGATCTGCAAAGTGGTGTTGGAGTTGTAGGATGGACTTTACACCCTTCATTGTCGCGGGCCTTGCGATGGCGGCGATCGGCGCGGTCTTTCAGGCCTTCGTTTATCCGCATCTGTCGGGAGACGCGCGGGCGGACAAGCGCCGCGAGGCCGTGGCCGCCAACTCGCAACAGGCTGGCGCGACGCGCCGTACGGGCGAACGGGCTCAGGACGCGGAAAAACGTCGCAAGCAAGTCAAAGAGAGTCTCAAGGAGCTTGAGCAAAAGGCCGGCGGAAAGCAAAAGATCTCGCTGGAATCCAAAATCAAGCAGGCGGGCCTCGAATGGGAGAAGTCACGCTACTATATGTTTTCCGCCATTAGCGCGGCTATTTTCGGCGGGCTGGCGTTTGTTATGTCCGACAGCTGGCTTTTTCTGGCCCCCGGCCTGTTTGTCGGCGGCGTCGGCTTTCCAAGCTGGACACTGGGTTATCTGAAAAAGCGCCGCCTCAAGAAATTCATCGACGCTTTTCCGGATGCAGTTGATATCATCATTCGCGGCGTGCGCGCCGGTCTACCGCTCGGCGATTGCCTGCGCGTGATTGCCGGCGAGGCTGCTGAACCCGTACGCTCCGAGTTTCGCCTGGTAATCGAATCGACGGCGCTCGGCCTGCAGCTGGGTGAAGCCGTCGAAAAACTTCACGAACGGGTGCCGGTCACCGAAGTGAACTTTTTCTCCATTGTCATCAACATTCAGGCCAAGGCCGGCGGCAATCTGTCAGAGGCGCTGGGAAACCTGTCTCGCGTGCTGCGCGACCGAAAGAAAATGGCCCAGAAAGTCAACGCCATGTCGCAGGAAGCCAAGGCATCTGCGGGCATTATTGGCGCTTTGCCATTTTTCGTAACGGGCGCGCTCTATTTGACAAGTCCGCGTTACGTTGAATTGCTGTGGATCACATCGACCGGGCGTATGATCATGTTTGGTTGTTTCATCTGGATGTTTTTCGGCATCATGACGATGAAAAAAATGATCAACTTCGATATGTGAGGGTGATTGAGAGATGATCGACGCCATTTCCGAACGAATCAACGATCCTCAATTTTTGCTTGCGCTCCTGTTCGCTATTGCTGCGGCTGCAACAGTGCTCGGACTGGCTATGCCCTATCTTGAGACGGATACGCTGGGCGGCCGGATGAAAGCGGTTTCGGTCGAGCGCGAACGCATTCGTTCTCGCGAGCGTAAAAAGCTGGGGAGCAAACAAACCAAGGCCAATCTGCGGCAAGAGTCGGGTGCTGTGGTTCGACAACTTGTCGACAGGTTGAGTCTTTCGTCCTGGCTTGGAACCGAACAGGCCAAGATGCAACTGGCGCAAGCAGGCTATCGCGGCCAAAAGGCCGAACAAGCCTTTCTCGTGGGCCGGCTTGTCGCGCCAATCGGCTTATTCCTGCTGACGCTGATCTATGTCTTTTTGCTCAACCCGCCGGATTATCCAGGCATGTTCCGCTTTGGCATGGCCGTGTTCGCAGCCTATATGGGCATCAAGGCGCCGGAAATTTTTCTCAATAACAAGATGCAGAACCGTCAGACGTCCATGGGCAAAGCGTTCCCCGATTCGCTCGATCTGATGTTGATTTGCGTGGAGTCAGGCATGTCGATTGAACATGCATTCCGCAAGGTCGCGAGTGAAATTGGCACCGCGTCGGTGCCGTTGGCCGAAGAGTTTGCGCTTACGACAGCCGAACTTTCCTATCTCCAGGACCGTCGTATCGCTTATGAAAATCTGGCGTTGCGCACTGGTCTTGATGGCGTCAAGAAAATCGTCACGGTGCTTATCCAGTCCGAGCGCTATGGCACGCCGCTAGGCTCGGCTCTGCGGGTCGTCTCTCGGGAGAGCCGCGACAACCGCCTCATGGAAGCCGAAAAGAAGGCCGCCGGGCTGGCGCCAAAACTGACGGTTCCGATGATCATTTTCTTCCTTCCCGTGCTCTTTTTCGTCATCCTGACGCCGGCTGGCATCCAGATCGGTCGGACCTGACCGGAATGTTTCCCCTTGCTGAGAAAATGGAATAGGAAAGGCGGAGTTTCACCGGACCCTGCCTTTTCATGCCGATACAACCCGCTTCGCTCGACCCTGCCCGCTCCTTTCAGGGCCTGATTCTCACGCTGCAAAAGTTTTGGGCCGAACAGGGCTGCGTCATCCTGCAACCCTACGACATGGAAGTCGGCGCCGGGACGTTTCATCCCGCCACAATGCTGCGCTCGCTCGGGCCAAAGTCGTGGAAGGCCGCCTACGTTCAACCCTCGCGCCGTCCCAAGGATGGTCGCTACGGCGAGAATCCCAATCGCCTGCAGCACTATTACCAGTTTCAGGCGATCCTGAAGCCATCGCCGCCGGATTTGCAGGATCTGTATCTGGCTTCGCTGAAGGCGATTGGCGTCGACGCCGCGCTGCATGACATCCGCTTTGTCGAAGACGATTGGGAGAGCCCGACGCTCGGCGCCTGGGGTCTCGGCTGGGAGTGCTGGTGCGACGGAATGGAAGTCAGTCAGTTCACCTATTTTCAGCAGGTGGCGGGCATCGAATGCGCGCCGGTGTCTGGCGAACTCACGTACGGGCTTGAACGCCTTGCCATGTATGTTCAGGGCGTCGAGAACGTCTACGATCTGAACTTCAACGGCGGGCAAGGCGAAGATCGCATCACCTACGGCGATGTGTTCAAGCAGGCCGAACAGGAATATTCCCGCCACAATTTCGAATATGCTGACACCGCATTGCTGTTTCAGCACTTCAAGGACGCGGAGGTGGAGTGCAAGGCGCTGCTCGCCAAAGGCGAGGCGGACGCCGATTGCTGTGACCAGCGTCACAAGCTTCTACTGCCGGCCTATGACCAATGCATCAAGGCCTCGCACCGCTTCAATCTGCTGGACGCGCGCGGCGTGATTTCTGTCACTGAGCGCCAGAGCTATATTTTACGCGTGCGCGAACTCGCCAAAGCCTGCGGCGCCGCCTGGCTGAAAACCGAAGGCGGCGGGGTCGCGGTTTGAAAGTCTGAAATGCTCGATCGTTTTTATCTCATTGTGGATCGCGTGGACTGGTTGCGGCGGCTGCTGCCCTGCGGTCTGCGGCTGGCGCAATTGCGGATCAAATCGGATGACGAAGCGGTTCTGCGGAGTGAAATCGCCGCCGCGCGCGATCTTTGCGCCGCCGCCGGCGCACAACTCATCGTCAACGACCACTGGCGGCTCGCCATCGATGCGGGTTGCGATTTCATCCATCTGGGGCAGGAGGATCTGGACGCGGCGGATATTGCGGCTATTCGTCGCGCGGGTCTGAAACTCGGCGTCAGCACCCATAACGAATCCGAACTCGACCGGGCGCTGTCATGCGAGCCTGATTACGTCGCGCTCGGGCCGGTGTTTCCAACCACGGTCAAGCAAATGACCATTGGCCCGCAGGGCATCGAGCCAGTCAAACGCTGGCGCAAGGCATTGGGGCGGCGTCCGCTCGTGGCCATTGGCGGCATCACGCTGGAACGCGCGCCGGCGATCCTCGCAGCCGGCGCAGATTCGCTCGCATTGATCACCGACGTTCTGGGCGCGCCGGACCCCGAAGCCCGCGCCCGGCAATGGATCGCCGCCACACGTTGAACCGCAGCCGGAGACACTTGCCTTTTGTCCCCGGTTTGCGCCAAGGTAGGCGCGACGCCGGGGTTTGATCCCCGGCTCGGACCCACCCGCAACACAAATCGACACAAGGAATTTCAATGTCGCATCCTACCATCGCCCAGAAAGCGCCCTATCCGATGGACGTCGAAGCCGGCAAAATGTACGCTTGGTGCGCGTGCGGCCTCTCAAAAAAGCAACCGCTCTGCGATGGATCGCACAAGACAACCGATATGGTTCCCCTGCGTTACACCGCCGAAAAGACCGGTACGGTTTATTTTTGCGGCTGCAAACACGCCGTCAACAAGCCGCTCTGCGACGGAACGCACGGCAAGATCTGATTTCGGGCCCGATCGGTTGCAATCAAAGGCGTCCGCATGTGCGGGCGCTTTTTTATGGCGCTTTGCCTGAAAATGCTTGTGGCCACACCCGCGTCACATGGCCCATCTTGCGGCCCTCGCGCGCCTCGTGCTTGCCATAGAGATGCACGTGCATTCCCGGTTCGGCGAGCAAAGCGCGCCAGCCGTCAACCTCCGCGCCAATTAAATTACGCATTTCAACGCGCCCCCGGATCGTCGGCGCGCCAAGCGGCCACCCGGCAATCGCGCGAATATGCTGCTCGAATTGCGAGGTCTCCGCGCCATCGATCGTCCAATGGCCGGAATTGTGCACGCGGGGCGCAATCTCATTGACGATCAAGCGTTCCCCGCTGCTATCAATCACCAGAAACATCTCGACAGCCAGAACGCCGACATAATCGAGCGCGTCGGCAATCCTGTGCGCCATGGCGATGGCGTTTTGTGCCGACTGCGGCGAGACATCGGCAGGCGCCCGCGTGACGCTCAGAATGTGATTGGCGTGTTCGTTCTCGTTGAGATCGAAAGCGGCAAAAGCCCCGTCTTCTCCCCGCGCCGCAATAACCGAGATTTCCCGCGTGAAGGGCACAAACCCCTCCAGAATGGCCCGCTGACCGCCAAACTGGGCCAGAACCTCACCGAGGTCATCGCCAGGCCGGATCATGGCCTGCCCCTTGCCATCATACCCCATGCGCCGGGTTTTCAGAATCGCCGGCAGGCCGAACCGCGCCACAGCCGCTCTGAGGTCATCGATCCCGTCCACAGGCGCGAAGGGCGCGGTCGCAATTCCCAGACTGTTGATGAAGGTCTTTTCATGCAAACGGTCCTGCGCCGTCGTCAACGCTCGGGGATTGGGGTGCACAGGCGCACGGGCGGCCAGAAACTCTGCCGTATGGGCGGGCACATTCTCAAATTCATAGGTCACGCGCCGGACGGACGCTGCGAAGCCCGCCAGCGCCGCATCGTCGTCATAGCCCGCGCAGGTGTGAAAGGCGGAGACATCCAGCGCCGGGCCGCGCTCGGGACAATAAATGTGGGTTTGCAATCCGAGTTGCGCCGCAGCCATGGCCAGCATACGGCCAAGCTGGCCCGAGCCGAGTATGCCAATCGTATCGCCCGGCGACAGCGGCGAAAGCGCTTTTGCAGTCATGATGCGGAATCGACAGGGCGCTCGGCGACGCACGCGGTCTGTTTTGCGCGCCACGCATCGAGCCTGAACGCCAGCGCAGAATCATTCAGGGCGAGCACAGCCGCGGCCAGCAGCGCGGCGTTGATCGCGCCTGAAGACCCGATCGCCAGAGTGCCAACAGGCACGCCCGCGGGCATTTGCACAATGGACAGCAGGGAATCGCGTCCCGACAGAGCCTTGCTTTCCACCGGCACGCCGAACACCGGCAGCGGCGTCATGGCCGCCGTCATCCCCGGCAAATGCGCGGCGCCGCCGGCCCCTGCAATGATGATCTGAAACCCTTCGGCTTTTGCGCCTTTGGCAAAGGCCGTCAGCCGGTCTGGCGTGCGGTGCGCGGAGACAATTCGCGCATCATAGCCGATCTCAAGCGCATCGAGCGTCCGGGCGGCGTGACGCAGGGTCGCCCAGTCAGACTGGCTGCCCATGATAATGGCGACGGGTTTGAGGCTCACGCTCTGCTTCCGTTTTCAGGAAAGCGGCGGGCATAAACGAAGGGCGGCGGGGTGGCAAGCAATTCTGCGTTGGCGGCGGGCTGAAAAGCACCCCGCCCCATCAAAAGCAGTTCCTGCCGCAGCGCACTGTGGCATAAGGGCGCCGCACGGTCCGGAGTCCCAGAAGTATGATTCGCCTTGAAAATATCAGCAAGCAGAACGGCCATCAGATCGTCTTTATCGAGGCTGCCGCCGCGATCCAGAGGGGCGAGAAAATCGGTCTTGTCGGCCCCAATGGCGCGGGAAAGACCACACTGTTCCGCATGATCACGGGCCAGGAAGCGCCTGACATAGGGCAAGTGGCGGTCGATCGCGGCGTCACGATTGGCTATTTCAGTCAGGACGTTGGCGAAATGGGCGGGCGGAGCGCGGTCGCCGAGGTGATGGACGGCGCGGGGCCGGTGAGCGCGGTCGCCGCCGAATTAAAGGCGCTGGAAGACGCTATGGCGGACCCGGAGCGGGCGGACGACATGGACGACATCATCGAGCGCTACGGCGAGGTCCAAGGCCGGTTCGAGGAACTCGACGGCTATGCGCTCGACGGCCGCGCGCGCGAAGTGCTCGCGGGCCTCAGTTTCAGTCAGGAGATGATGGACGGCGATGTCGGCGCGCTCTCCGGCGGCTGGAAAATGCGCGTCGCGCTGGCGCGCATTCTGCTGATGCGGCCTGACGCCATGCTCCTCGACGAGCCAAGCAACCATCTTGATCTTGAAAGCCTGATCTGGCTCGAATCCTTTCTCAAGGGCTATGACGGCGCTGTGTTCATGACCTCGCATGACCGCGAATTCATGAATCGCATTGCAACCAAAATCATCGAGATCGATGGCGGCGCGCTGACGACCTACGCCGGCGATTACGAATTTTACGAACAACAGCGCGCGCTCAATGAAAAGCAGCAGCAGGCGCAGTTCGAGCGGCAGCAGGCGATGCTCGCCAAGGAAATCAAATTCATCGAGACATTCAAGGCGCGCGCCTCCCATGCTGCGCAGGTGCAGAGCCGCGTTAAGAAACTGGATAAAATCGAGAAGATCGAGCCGCCCAAACGACGCCAGACCATTGTGTTCGAATTTCCCCCGGCCCCACGCTCTGGCGAGGATGTCGTCACCCTGAACAATGTGCGCAAATCCTATGGCGCGCGGAAAATCTATGAGGGTCTGGATTTTCAGGTGCGGCGGCGCGAACGCTGGTGTGTGATGGGCGTCAATGGCGCGGGCAAATCGACCCTGCTGAAGCTCGTGACCGGCGACACGGAGCCCGACACGGGCGCTGTCGCGCTCGGCGGCAGCGTCAAGATGGGTTATTTCGCGCAACATGCGATGGAGTTGCTCGACGGCGATCGCACGGTGTTTCAATCTCTCGAACAGTCATTTCCGCAGGCCGGTCAGGGCTCCCTGCGGTCGCTCGCGGGCTGTTTTGGCTTTTCGGGCGATGATGTCGAAAAGAAATGCCGGGTGTTGTCAGGCGGCGAAAAAGCGCGGCTTGTGATGGCGAAAATGCTCTACGATCCGCCGAATTTTCTGGTGCTCGACGAGCCGACGAACCATCTCGATCTCGCAACAAAGGAAATGCTGATCACGGCCTTGTCGCAATATGACGGCGCGATGTTGTTTGTTTCTCATGACAGACATTTTCTTGCGGCCCTGTCCAACCGCGTGCTGGAACTGACGCCTGACGGCGTGCATAAATATGGCGGCGGCTATACCGAATATGTCGCGCGCACCGGCCACGAAGCGCCCGGATTGCACGTTTGAGACAAAGGGCTCCCTACCTCAGTCTGTCCCCAAGCAAAAATTGCAGCGCGCGATCCATGCGGATATGCGGCGGGGGCTCCGCATTGCCCGCTGCGTCGAATGTTGCGACCGGCGGCCGGAATTTGACAAAGCGGTAGTCAGCGTCGCTATCGCTTGCCGCCAAACCGTCGCCGCGAAAGACAAGTCGGGGATCCCCCGGCAACTCGCCCGGAAAAATCGCAATCTCGCTCTTGCCGTCGAAGGTCTGGCCATCGATGCGCTCGCCCGCCATCGGCGTCCCGATAATTGCGTCCAGCGTGTCGCGGCCCTGTTTGACGCTGGCCTCGCGGGTCGCGCGCGCCGCCGCCAGCGCGATGACGTCAATTGAGCCGCCCAGCGTTTCCGCGCGGGCGATCGCACGCGCCACCAGTGTGCGCAAGATCGCCTCAAGACGGTCATGGCTGGTGTGATGGAGATGATCGGCCTTGGTGGCGGCAAACAGGATTTTGTCGATGCGTGGACGAAAAATCCGCGACAATATCGACGTCGGGCCTGTGCGGAAGGCGAGCAGAACATCGGCCAGCGCCGTTTCAAGATCGCGCACGGCGGTTGGCCCGGAATTCAGGGCCGACAAGGCGTCAACCAGCACGATCTGCCTGTCGAGGCGCGAAAAGCGGTCGACGAAAAACGGCTTCACAACATGGCTTTTATAGGATTCGTAGCGACGTTGCATCATGGCGGCGAGCGAGCCGTCCATGATTTCTGCGCCGTCGATCAGCGGCAGGGGCGAGAAGGCCAGCAGCGGCGAATCTTTAAACTTTCCCGGCAGCAGAAATCGGCCCGGCGGCAGGGTCGACAACGCAAATCGCTCGTCGCGCGCTGCGCGGAGATAGTCAGCGAAAAGAGCTGCGGATCGCCGCGCATCGTCTTCGCGCGCAGGCGCGGCGGGGTCGAGCGTTGTCAGAAAGCCCCGCCAGGACGCCGCGAGCGGGGCGCGCGCAGCGACGGCGCTGGCCTCCAGCGTCTCGCGCGACCATTGCGCATAACTCTTGGCCATCAATGGCAGATCGAGCAGCCATTCGCCCGGATAATCGAAAATATCGATATGCAGTCTGGCTGGCCCCGTTCGCCACCCCTCCACGCGTTCATAATCCAGCGTAATGCGGAGTTCGGCTTCTTCGGTGGTCGAATTCGGCCAACGTCTGTTGTCGGCTCCGTCCATGCCGCCGCTCAGGGCCGCCAGATGATCCTCCAGCGCGAAGCGCGGAATGTGATCGTCGGGTTGTGGATCGAGACTCCCGTTCAGCAAGCGTCCCTCCGCCTGCACGCGAAACACCGGCAACTTTCCCCCGCGCGTCAGATTTTGCACGAGGGACGCAATGAAGACCGTTTTGCCGGCGCGCGAAAGGCCGGTTACGCCAAGACGCAGGGCGCCGCCGGACATGAAATCGGACAGGCCACGCGCCGCGATAAGCACTTCAAGGGCAATGTCGTCAAAAAGGGCCAAGGCGCCACCCACATGTCAGAGACGACTGAAATGTAAGCGCGCTTTGATGAAATGACGAGAGCCGACACAGCGCCGCCCGGGGGGACGGCGCTGTGGCAATTCATTTACCGCTGGTGGCGGGCGTTGAATTCGTTTTCAAGACCAATCGAGCGCGCCAGCCAGGCGTCGCTCGCCTTCGAGGGCGTACGAACAGCGGGAATGACTGGGGGATTTGCCGCAAAACCATTGGTCAACTCGATCTGGCGAGCGATCGCCGCGTCATTGCCCGTATAAACGGTCATGGCGCTGGCCGAAGATACGAAAGCCCCCAAAGCAAGAGCGACGACAGCAAGGCGCGTAGCGTTGAATTTGGACATGATCATCTCCATCCGTTGCAGAGGTCGTCAGCGGGATTGCTGAACAACGGCCTCTTGCAAGGAAGTTCGGGCCAACCCGCCGGTTTGTTTCGTTCAGGCGCGTTCAAGTAATCGCGAGCCCGGTGTGAAAAGCGCGTGAACGATCGTTTTGCGGCGCCCTGTTGCCGCCGTATTCACGACGCGATACTGCATCGCTGATGTTCTGGCGGCCCCTTATCGAGCGCGCAATGAAAAAATGGATTCTGTGCTGCCTGTTGTTGGTCGCGGCTGGCGAGCGCGCCTTGGCGCAAGCCTCGTCCGGCTCGGGGTTGCCGACTTTCGCGCGCGCTCCACAAGCGGATGCGGACGCCGCCTCGCCCTGGAAAGGGCTTTACGCAGGCGCGGAAATTTCTGGCGGGATTGGCCGCGGCCATGCGGGGCATATCGGCGGCGGCGGCTTTATGGGTTATGAGAAAACATTTGAAAACAATGTGATGCTGGCGATACAAGGCAACGCTGGCTATGCGCCGGCGACTTTTCCGCATGGGCCTTTCACCGGCTATGACTATGCAAGCGCCAATGTGAAAGTTGGCTATGAGATGGGGCGCCTGACGCCTTACGTCACGGTCGGGGCCGGCCTGGCCAAGGCCAATGCGTATGCTGGCCCCGTAATTTGAGACAGTAGCTAAGAGACAGTTTTGCCCGTAAAAGTAGCAAATACGGGAGAAAAACATGTCGAAGACACGGAAGAAGCACGATGCAGCGTTTAAGGCGAAGGTGGCGCTGGCTGCGATCCG
>CAIZEI010000180.1 GCA_903931945.1 uncultured Hyphomicrobiales bacterium
AACATTTTTGTGTAGATGTGGAAGAACTCGCCGGATTTGTGACGGTCGTAAAGAATGCCGAGCGCGCGCATCCGGTCGATGAGGTCGGGCGCAAGATCGTAGCGCGCTGACAAGTCCTCGTAATAATTGTCCGGAATTTCGAGGAAGCGCACATTGCGCGCGCGCGCCTGCTCGACAAAAGCGAACAGGTCTTGTGTCGAGAGCGCAATCTGCTGCACGCCGCCGCCGCCAAAAGCCTCGATAAAACGCGACACAGCCGTCGCCCCGCCATCGGCGATATTGATGGGGATGCGCACCTCGCCGCCTTGCGAACGAATGACGCGGCTAAAAAAAGCGCCATAGGGATCGGCCAGTTCGACCTGCGGTTCGTCGGTAAACCCAAGCACGGTTTTGTAAAACGTCAGCCATGACAGGAATTCGGACCGCCGCACGACATTGGACAGATGGTCGATCCGCTCCAGCGGGCCGGACGAATCAGGCGTGGCGATAAAATTGAAATCCTGATCCCACGCGTTATGCGCATTGGCTTTCACCAGATAGATCAGGCTGTTTTCGACGCCGGCGACGGCGGGAATCAACGCTTCGCCAGGCCCGATGCGACCGTGATAGGTCGGCGCTTCCAGCGCATTGGCGCGCTCCAGCGCCCGCTGCGGGTCGTCACACCGCAATGCGATTGCGCAGACCGAGGCGCCGTGCACAAGATAAAATGAATGCGCAAATCCATCCTGTTCACGATTGACAACAATGTTGATGTCATTCTGCCGGTAGAGTTCGACGTCCTTGGATTTGTGGCGCGCGACGCGGTGGAACCCGAGCCCTTCAAGCTCCGCTTCAAGACGCGGCGATTGCGGCGGGCTGGTCGCGAATTCGAGAAATTCAAGGCCCGCAATTTTCGCGGGCGCGGGCAATTTGCGACCTATGTTCAGGGGCGCCTCGCCACGCGCGATGCGGGACTTGTCGAGCGCCTCGCCCGCCGCCTGCACAGAACGCATTCCGTCGCGGGCAATGGTGGCGGCCGGCGCGCCGCGAAACTGGTCATTGAAAATTTCCAGCGAAATCGCCCCGGCGTAACCCGTGGCGATGCAGGCTTCGAGATAGTCCTGCATCGGCCAATCCCCCTGCCCCGGAAAGCAGCGGTGATGTCGCGACAGCGACATCGCGTCCATCAAAAGCCCAGGCGCATCGGCCAGCTGGACCAGCGCAATCCTGTCGGCCGGCAATTGCGCGATGGGGGCAATATCGTTCTTGCGCGCAAAAATGTGGAAAGAATCGAGCACAATTCCAAGATTCGGCCTGTCGCCGCGACGGACAATC
The DNA here is from genome assembly GCA_903931945.1 of uncultured Hyphomicrobiales bacterium. Taxonomy (GTDB): domain Bacteria; phylum Pseudomonadota; class Alphaproteobacteria; order Rhizobiales; family Beijerinckiaceae; genus Terripilifer. Next base: position 1,315 of record CAIZEI010000180.1, read on the forward strand.
TCCCACGCCTGCGTCCAGTCCTTGACATGCCGTCCCCAGGCAAGGGCCTCATAGCCGATGCCAAAGCCCCGCCGCGCCGCGCGGTCGGCAAGTTCGGCAAGGTCAGCAGCGCTGCGCTCAACCTCGCCCGAGGCATCCTCCGCAACGCTGGAGCAGATGCACAGGAGATTGGCTCCCAACTCGCCCATCAGGTCGAATTTGCGCTCGGCGCGGTCGAAATTGCGCGCGCGCATCGGCGCCGGCGCGCCTTCAAAATCGCGCAGGGGTTGCAGGGCGACGATTTCGAGTCCGAGGTCATCGGCCCTGGTGCGGACTTCGCGCGGCTTGCCGCTGAAAAACGTCAGGTCGTTTTCGAAAATTTCGATTGTCCGAAACCCCGCACGGGCGGCGGCGGCGAGTTTCGTCTCCAGTGTGCCTCCCATGCACACTGTGGCGATAGACCATCTGAGCATTGGGGTATCTCCGCATCGAGCCAGCAAGACATAGACAATCGCAGAGGCGCCAGCAAGGCGGGCTTTGTCGGATTGCAAAGTGCGGTTATGTTTCACGGTGAGAAGGGCACAGGAGCAGGGCGTGAGCGGACCGGACACGGCGCTGAAAATTGCGATCTGCGACGACTACCAGCGCGTTGCGCTGGCGATGGCCGATTGGTCGCGCCTAGGCCCCGACGTCAAAATCACGGCCTTCGACCATCCTCTGGCCGGGGACGCGGCGGTTACGACCCTGCGGGATTTCGATGTCCTCTGTCTGATGCGCGAACGCATGGCGCTCCCCAAAAGCCTGATCGAGCGGCTGCCCCGATTGAAATTCATCGCCGTGACAGGCTCGCACGCAGGCGCAATCGACGCCGCAGCCGCCGCCGAGCGTGGCATTGGCATCGCCTTCACCTCGCCCTCCGCGTCGGCCTCGGCAGCCGAACACGCCTGGGCGCTGCTGCTGGCGCTCGCCCGCCATATCGTTGCGGAAGACCGAAATATGCGCGAGGGGCGCTGGCAAACGACCGTGGGCCTGCGATTGCAAGGCTGCACGCTGGGCCTGCTTGGCCTTGGCGCGCTCGGGACCAAAATGGCGAGTTATGGACGCGCTTTCGATATGGACGTGCTCGCCTGGAGCGCCAACCTAACCGCCGAACGCGCGGCGGCGGCAGGGGCCCGGCTGGTCAGCAAGACGGAGCTTTTGCGACAGTCGGATGTCGTGAGCGTTCAGCTCAAACTCTCGGGTCGGACACGCGGCCTGATTGGCGCGCCGGAGCTTGCGATGATGAAGCGCACCGCGCTGTTGATCAACACATCGCGCGGGCCGATTGTGGACGAGACGGCCATGATTGCCGCGCTGAAGGCGGGAACCATCGCCGGAGCCGGGCTCGATGTCTACGATATCGAACCGCTGCCCGCCGGCCACCCCTTGCGTTCATGCCCCAATACAGTCCTGACGCCCCACATCGGCTTTGTCACCGAACAGGGCTACCGCAACTTTTACGACGGGATTATCAAATGCATTCTCGATTGGCGAAGGGGGTCCTAAGCAAGGATTCGCAGGCTGGCCAACGAATCCTTGCTTTTCCGAAATCCTGCCTGGGCGATCTCCGGCAGATTTCGTTTTTCCGAAATTTCAGCTAAGACAGCGCGCCGGAGTACCGGCAAACCGGTGGGAGGCAGGACATGGCGGCTTTATCTGAAGTGGATCTGAAGAGAATTCTGGGCGAGGGCTATCGCGAGATCGATCTGAACTCGACCGATCCGGCGCAGATGAAAATCGACGCCGCAGCGCTGTTCAAATCGTCGATGGAAAAGCTCGACAACGCTTCCTTCTCGGCTGTGGCGCTGGTGCTCCTCGGCCTCGTGCTGCTGATTTCGAACCAGCTGGCGATTTCCGGACCGTCGTTGCTTGGCGTCAGCATTTTCGGCGCTGTGGTGGCGCTGATTGGCGCGGCCTGGTATATCTATGTGCGTGGCGCCATCAAGAAGCTGGGCGAGACAAAGCCAACGAAGGCCTGATCGAACGCCGGCTAACCCTCGCGGCCAAAAGGCCGCTTGGGGCGCGCTTCATATTCTGAAATCCTGGCCCCGGTCTGCGCGTCCAGTTCGCGCAGCTCGACATCGTAGCCCCAGAGATCGGCTATATGCTGAAGCGACTTGCGCGCATCCGCTTTGGAGAGCAAACGGCCTTCCAGAACCTTGTGCTCAATATAAAGACGGCGGTCGCCCAGAAGGTCGACGGCGGACACCTCCATCAGCGGATCGGATTCGGAGGGATCGTAGCGGCGCGCAAGCGCGCGGCGAAGGCGGCGGTAGCCGCGCTCGTTGTGGATGGCGCCGACCAGATATTCGGACTCCTGCGGATCGTCCTCGATGGAGAATATCTTTAGTTCGCGCATCAGTCGGGGCGACAGATATTGCGCAATGAAACTGTCGTCGCGATAATTCGCCCACACCTCTTTCAACACGCCCATAACATCGCCGCGACCGGCGATATCTGGCGCCCAGGCCCGGTCCTCGTCATCGGGTTTTGTCACAATGCGCTCAATGTCGCGCATCATGGCGAAGCCAAGCGCATAAGGATTGAACCCGGAATAATGCGGTGAATCAAATCCCGGCTGCGCCACCACATTGGTGTGCGACGAGAGAAACTCAAAAAAAGCGCCGTCGTCGATCCGCCCCAGTTCATGCAGGCGTTGCATGATGCGATAGTGGACGTAGGTCGCAGTGCCTTCATTCATCACTTTGGTCAGGCGCTGCGGATAGAGGTAATGCCCGACAAGCCGAACAATACGAAGAATTTCACGCTGCCAGGGCGCCAGTTTCGGCGCGTGGCGTTCGAGGAAGAACAGGATATTTTCTTCCGGCAGCCCAAGGCGCCTGGCCTCGGGACTGGATGCATCGGCGCCTTGCCGTTGACCGGTCGGCGCAGGCAGGGTCCGCCACAATTCATTGTGCGTCTCGGATTCATATGCGCGCCGGTCGCGCTGCCGGTCCTGCTCGGCGCGCAAATCGAGCTTGCGCCGACGGCCTGAGCGGTGCACACCCTGCGGTTGCAACACATGGGCGGCATCAAGCAGACGCTCGACCGCCGCCTCGCCATGCTTCTCCTCACATTGCAGAATGAAAGCCTTGGCGAATTTCAGATAATCGAGAATGCCGGCGGGATCGGTGAACTCGCGGAAAGTCTCGTTGTTCTTGAAAAAATGATTGTGGCCAAAGGCGGCATGCGCAATCACAAGCGTCTGCATGGTCGCCGTATTGCCCTCCATCACATAGGAGATGCAGGGGTTGGAATTGATGACAATCTCATAGGCGAGACCCATCATCCCCTTGCGATACATTTGTTCATGCTGGGTGAAATGTTTGCCGAAAGACCAGTGTTGATAAAAAATCGGCATGCCCGTGGAGGCATAGGCGTCAAGCATTTGCTCGGCGGTGATGATTTCGATCTGATTGGGGTAGACATCGAGGCCAAGTTCGCCAATCGCGATTTCGGCCACGGCGTCATGGATGCGCTGGATCGTGTCATAGGACCAGCCATCGCCGTCGAACAGCAGATCGCTCATGTCGCGCCCTCGCGTGCGGCGCTGTCGCGGCTGAATAACTCGCGAAACACCGGATATATATCTTCCCGCGACGTAACCGAGCGCTGCGCAAGACGCGGTTCGCCAAGCTCTTCATAGGCGCGCCAAAGCGAAGAAGAACCTGTGCGCTGGCCTGCCTCGCCGACCTCAAGATAGGCGTAATATTGCGCCATCGGCAGGATATCGTTGAGCAGCAACTGAACGGATATCGCATTGTCGCGCGGATCGTTGTCGCCGTCCGAAGCCTGCGCGACATAAAGATTCCACGCATCGGGCGAATAACGTTCGCGCGCGACGCGCAGCATTTCAGCCTGCGCCGATGACACGCGCGTGCCGCCGCTTTCGACGCCGTGAAAGAAAGTGTCTTCATCGACCTCGCTCGCCTCGTCGGTGTGGCGGATGAAGACAATGTCGACTTTTTTGTAGCGCTTTTTCAAAAACACATAGAGCAGCATGAAAAATCGCTTGGCGAGATCTTTCATGTGCTCGCTCATCGACGCCGAGACATCCATGAGGCAGAACATGACCGCCTGTGTGGTCGGCCTGGGCACAGGTTCAAAACGACGGTAGCGAATGTCGATCGGATCGATCCAGGCGATGGTGCGGGTTTTGCGCAGCAGCGTTTCAAGGCGCTCGGACAAGGCAGCGATTTCGTCGTCGCCTGCGCCACGCGCGCGGGCGTCCGTCAACGCTTTCTCGGCTTCCTCGATATCGTCGCCGCGCGGACGCTTCAGCGCGATCCGTCGCGACATGGAATTGCGCATCGTGCGCGTCACCGAAAGATCCGATGGCGACCCTGACACGGCATATCCTGCGCGGCGCAAGCCATCGCTTTCCGTTGTTGAAAGTTAGCGCCGCTCCAGATCGGGCAATTCAAGATCTTCAAGGAAGAATTCGAGAAACTCTTCGGCGGAAAGCGCAATCTGATACTGATCTTCGCTTTTGCCGTCGCCTGAGCCGGAGCCCGCGCCACCCCGGCCCGAACCGGGCGGCCGGGGCAAGCGGTCGCCTTCGCTGAACTCGCGATTTCCGGGATAGACGGGATGACGAAAGCCGTCATCGCCGATATGAAACGACGGCTCGTCAATCCCGTCGGCAGGAATCACCACAACGCCGGCTTCATCGACATCGCGCACGCCGCGCGATGCGCTCGCCTTGCGCACCGCATCTCGCACGATTTTGCGGGCGCGACGCAGAAAACGCTGCCGGTTCGGGAGATTCTTGCCGTTTGGGTTAAGACGGCGATCAATGATGTTCATTACAACCTCCGGCCTTCAGGCCGATTGCTGAACGGAAAATCACGCAGACTGCTTGACGCGCATGTACCATTCCACCAGCCTGCGAACTTGCCGTTCCGTGTAACCGCGCGACACCATGCGCTCGACGAAATCGGCGTGCTTCTTTTCGGTCTCGCTATCGCGTTTCGAGCCAAAGCTGATCACCGGCAAAAGGTCCTCGACCTGGCTGAACATGCGTTTTTCGATCACCTCGCGAATTTTTTCATAGCTCGTCCAGGACGGATTCTTGCCCGAGGCGCCGGCCCGCGCACGCAGGCAGAACTTGACGACCTCGTTACGAAAATCCTTCGGGTTTGCAATGCCCGCCGCTTTTTCGACCTTGGTCAGTTCCTGATTGAGCAATTCACGATCGAGCAATTGCCCGGTGTCGGGATCCTTGAAATCGACATCCTCAATCCAGGCGTCCGCGTAATTGACATAGCGGTCGAAAAGATTCTGTCCGTAATCGTTATAGGATTCCAGATAGGCCTTCTGGATTTCATGGCCGATGAATTCCGCATAACGGGGCGCGAGTTCCGCCTTGATGAATTCGATGTAGCGCTTTTCCGTATCGCCGCCGAGTTGTTCGCGGCGGATCGCCTGCTCCAGAATATACATGAGATGCACGGGATCGGCGGCAATTTCCGTCGGATCGAAATTATAGGTCGAGGCCAGAACCTTGAAAGCAAAACGCGTGGAGATCCCATCCATGCCTTCATCCTGCCCGCCCGCATCCTTGTATTCCTGCAGGCTCTTGGCCTTGGGATCGGTCTCGCGCAGGCTCTCGCCATCATAGACGCGCATTTTTGAAAACAGGCTGGAATTCTCATGCGCGCGCAGCCGCGACATCACCGTGAAACGCGCCAGCATTTCAAGCGTTGCGGGCGCACATGGCGAGGACGCAAGTTCAGAGCCGCGGATCAGCTTGTCGTAAATTTGCGTTTCCTCGGTCACGCGCAGGCAGTACGGCACCTTGATCAGATTGATACGATCGATAAAGGCTTCATTGTTCTTGTTGGATTTGAACGCGTTCCATTCCGCTTCGTTGGAATGGGCAAGGACAAGTCCGGTGAACGGAATGGCGCCGATGTTCTCGGTGCCGATGTAATTGCCCTCCTGCGTCGCCGTTAGCAGGGGATGCAGCATCTTGATCGGCGCCTTGAACATTTCGACAAATTCAAGAAGCCCCTGATTGGCGCGATTGAGCCCGCCGGAATAGGAATAGGCGTCAGGATCGTGCTGCGACAGCGTTTCAAGCTTGCGAATATCGACCTTGCCAACGAGCGATGAAATATCCTGATTGTTCTCGTCTCCGGGCTCCGTCTTGGCGACGCAGATCTGGCGCAACCGCGACGGCATGAGCTTCACAACGCGGAATTTGCCGAGATCGCCGCCCGCTTCGTCAAGCCGCTTCAGACACCATGGCGACATGAGGCCGGTGAGCCGCCGGCGCGGTATTTTAAATTCGCGTTCGAGCTCTTCGCCCTGAGCCGCAGGATCGAACAGGGCCAGCGGAGACTCAAACACCGGGCTGATGTCGGCGCCGTATTTCAGCGCATAGATCGGGCGCTGCTCCATCAGCTGTTTCAGGCGCTCGGCAAGAGAGGATTTGCCGCCGCCAACCGGTCCGAGCAGATAGAGAATCTGCTTGCGCTCCTCAAGCCCCTGCGCAGCGTGGCGAAGATAGGAGACAATTCGCTCAACGGTGTCTTCCATGCCGAAAAATTCTGCGAAAGCAGGATAGATCCGGATCGTGCGATTCATGAAAATACGCCCGAGCCGCGGGTCCTTGGCGGTGTTGGTGACAAGCGGCTCGCCGATCGCCGCCAGCAGGCGCTCTGCGGAACTGGCGTAAAAGCCGGGATCGCTCCGGGCGCCCTCCAGAAATTCGCCAATCGACATTTCGTGGTCGCGGCGGCTTTCATAACCACCCGAAAAGCGGGTCAGGAAATCGGTAGCGAGCGCCATGTTTGCTCCTCGTTCAATAGGCCCCGCGGGTCTGCCGACGGGGATTGCGATACGCGGAAGCCGGGGGCATTCGCCTTGCCGGCGCCTACGGGTCAACCTGAACTTTGCACCTGAAGGATGATTGCTCGATTCTCTCTCAAAACATGCGTGGAAATATTCAGCAAACCGCCCAGATCGCGCACAGAGCGCTTGCGAAACACGCACTTGCCAAAGGCCTTCCAGACACGCTTCACGCGGCGATTCGTCGCGCCAAGTGTACTTGACGCCGGGGCCTTGCCAAGCGGTTCGTGTCTGAACCCGATAAAACCGGTGGATGACATCGCAGGCGACCCCGATCTCAACGGCTTCAACCTACGCCGCAAGCGTGGCTTTATTGGGGCGTTTCGCCATGCAGCTTTATTCCCGATGCAACAATGGTTGCAGACGTTGCGATACCTCGGGAGCGTCAAGACACTCTCCGGCCAGGCTGGCATAGCGTCGGCGCCAGTTCGCATGTTCATTGACTGTGCCAGGCAGGTTTGGCTGCTCGATCACGCCAAGCGCATCCTCAAGCGGCAACAACGCCAGTTTTGTCGGGGTTCTGGCAAGGAATGCAACAGACGCATTGACGGCGCCGGCTGGCGTTTCAGGAGCAGGCTCACGGTCCCGTTGCGCCACGCCAGCCACGCAGAATGCATCCCAGAGCGCGGCGCGGGCGCGATTGCGTTCGTCAATTGCAGCCTCCAGCGACTGACCGGGCGGCAACTGGTTGGAACCGGCCCGGATCGCGAGATCGTGACCGCTCCAGTAACCGGCTGTGGTTGCCGTGTCGTGCGTCGAGGTCATTGCCACCGCCGCTGGCGGATACCAGTCCGGCGGATTGAAGGCGGCGTCATGCCGTTCAAATTGCATCACCCGCATGCCCATAACCCCGGCGTCGCCAAGCCGCTCGCGCATGCCATGGGGAACCGTTCCAAGATCTTCGCCAATGACGATCGCGCGATGGCGATGCGATTCAAGCGCAATCAGTCTGAGAAGATCCCCGGCGGGATAGGCGAGATAAGCGCCGTTGCTTGCATCCATTCCCTCGGGCGTCAGCCATAATCGCGCAATGCCCATGACATGATCGATCCTTAGCCCGCCCGCATGACGCAGCGCGGCGCGCAAGGTCGCAATAAACGGCGCATAGCCGCGATCCGTTAACGCATGCGGCGCGAAAGTTGTCAGGCCCCAGTTCTGCCCATGCGGCGCGAGGGCATCGGGCGGCGCGCCAATTGACAGTCCGAGCAAAAGATCGCGCGGCGCGCTCCATGCCTGACTGCCGCCCGTGTTCATACCGATCGCAAGATCGCTGACAAGGCCGATGCGCATTCCAGCATCGAGGGCGATCCCCTGCGCCGCGCGCATGGAGCGGCTCGCGAGCCATTGCGTGAAGACATGGAATGACACCTCGCGCGCATTGGCCGCAGCGAAAGCGCCGACAGCGGAGGATCGACTGTCCTGCAATTGCGCAGGCCAGTCGCGCCAGCTCCATTTGGTAAAGTCGCGTTGAAACTCAACCGCGTGCAGCGCTTCGAATGTTGCGTGCAATTCAAGCGCCTCGCCGCCAGCGGAGCGAAACGCCTGAAAATCGGCGGCGAGCGGGTCGAGCGGCGTCAAAACTTCATTGACGCTGAATTCATCGTAAAGCGCACGCAACATAATCTTGCGCGCGCGCGCGGCCTGCGGCCAGTCAATCAGATCGAGCGCTTCAAGCGCGAGCAATTCTCCGCCATATTCGGCGCTCGCCCATGCGCGTGCGACCCGCGCCGCATCGAAAGTCGCCCGGGGATCGGCGAGCATCGCGTTCAGGAACAGGCGGCTTGATGGTGAATAGGGCGTGAAGTGATGATCGTCGGCATGAAACAACGCATGAGCCGGGCTCAGGGACAACGCATCGGCCTTGTAACGGGCGGCGTTTCGCGCGAGTTCGGCGACTGCGCCGAAATCGCCGATGCCGCCATCGGCGCTGCGTCGCAAACCATGAATTTGCGCCGTCAGACCCCACAGTCTTTGTCCGGGCGCAAGATCTTCAACGCCAAAACACCGTTGTGGCGCAATGGCGAGCGTCAGAACGCGTTTGCCGATTTGCAGGCGGTGGTAGCCTGGCCGCATCGTCGGCGGCAAGTGCGCAACACCCTCCGCGTTGTGGACGATCGCGCGCTGGACCGCCCCGCCCGTCTCAAATTCGACGACCGCCGACGCGTCGCGCTGGACAGCAAAAGGAATGCAGACGGGTGAGCCGGCAGAGGCCGTAATCACCGGGAAATGCTCCGGCGAAGCGTATTCCACATGCAGTCTTTGCAGACTTTCGCTGCATTGGCGCTCGTCCGCGCAGGGATGACCCATTGACATCAGCATGGCGTGCAAGGTCGCTCCGCCAACGCTGTGGTTCCGCCCGCCATTGTCCGTCCACTCCAGAGCAATGCCCGCTTTGCGCGCGAGGTCTTTCAGGGCGGGGCCGGATTCGGGTCGGGGCGTGTCAAGCATCGCACAATCTCAAAACGATAGCCGCAAGCGGGGGGAGCGTCAGACAGAGCGAATGCGCGCAGCCATTCCAGGGTATGGACGCGCTTGCGCTGCGGCCCTCATTGCCAATATTTACGCCGCCGTAAATGGCCGCGTCCGTATTCAGAATCTCGCGCCAGACGCCCGCAAAACCAACGCCCACGCGGTAACCGCGGTGCGGTTCGGGAGTCATGTTGACAACGACAATGACCGGCGGGGCGCCCATCGCGGTGCGCATATACGCGAAAACGGAGTTGTCGCGATCGTCGACAACAAGCCAGCGGAAGCCCTCGGGATGCGCATCGCCCAGATGCAGGGCGGATTCGCCGGCGTAAAGGCGATTGAGGTCGCGCATCAGCGCCAGCAGTCCCGCATGGGCGGGGTCATCCAGCAATGGCCAGTCGAGTTGCGTGTCATGGTTCCATTCGCGCAACTGGCCAAATTCGGCGCCCATGAACAGAAGCTTTTTGCCGGGCTGCGTCCACATGAAGGCGAGATAGGCCCGCAAGGAAGCGCGGCGGCGCCAGTCATCGCCAGGCATTTTGGCCAGCAGCGAATGTTTGCCATGAACAACTTCATCATGTGAAACGGGCAGCACGAACCGTTCGGTAAAAGCGTAGCAAAGCCCGAAAGTCATTTCGTCATGGTGCCAGCGCCGGTGGATCGGGTCGCGCTGCATGTAGCGCAACGTGTCGTTCATCCAGCCCATGTTCCATTTGTAGTGAAAACCGAGCCCACCCTGTTCAACAGGCGCTGTCACACCCGGCCAGGACGTCGATTCCTCTGCGATCATCATGGCGCCGGGGCAGCGATCCCTGACGGTCTGGTTGATATGTTGCAACAATGCGACCGCCTCAAGGTTTTCCCGTCCGCCGTAGATGTTGGGTTTCCATTCGCCCGCCTTGCGGCTGTAGTCGCGGTACAGCATCGAGGCGACGGCGTCGACGCGCAGTCCGTCAACGTGGAAATCCTCCAGCCAGCGCAGCGCGCTCGCGGTCAGAAAACCAAAAACCTCGCGGCGACCGAAATTGTAAATCAGCGTGTTCCAGTCCTGATGCAGGCCTTCGTCGGGGTCCTCGTGCTCGTACAGCGCTGTGCCATCGAATCGCCGGAGCCCGTGCGCGTCGGTCGGGAAATGCGCGGGCACCCAATCGACAATAACGCCGATGCAAGCCTGGTGGCAGGCGTCCACAAATCGGGCGAAATCCTCCGCGCCGCCATGGCGCGCAGCGGGCGCAAACAACGATAGCGGCTGGTAGCCCCATGACCCCTGAAACGGGTGTCCGGCCACCGGGAGCAATTCGATATGCGTGAAACCGAGCGTCTTGACGTAAGGCAGCAGCTTTTCCCGCGCCAGCGTCCAGTCGGGCTCGCGATTTTGCACGCGCAACCAAGAGCCGAGATGGACCTCGTAGATCGAAATGGGCGCATCCGGTCGGCTCCGCGCGGCGCGTTCGGACATCCATCTGGCGTCAGCCCACGTATGTTCAAGCGGCTCGGCGACCACAGAGGCCGTCGCAGGCGGGGCTTCGGTGCAATAGGCCAGAGGGTCCGCCTTGAATGGCAGGCGCGCGCCATCGGGCCCCGTCAGCGCAAATTTATAGCGCTCTCCGGGGCGCAATTGCGGAATGAAAAGTTCCCAAACGCCAAAGTCGTGACGACAGCGCATCGGGTGTCGCCGGGCGTCCCAGGAATTGAAATCGCCGACGACAGCGACGCTGCGCGCATTGGGCGCCCAGACGGCGAAACGAACGCCCTCCACGCCCTCCATCGTCATGAATCGGGCGCCCATAACATCGCCCAGACGGAAATGGAGCCCATGTGCAATCAACATCAGGTCCCAGTCGGTCAGGCAAGGTCCGAACGCGTAGGGGTCCTCTGTCCAGACAACAGCGCCGGGCCATTGCACACGCAGTTTATAGGGAATACGCGCAGCCAGGACGGTGTCAAAAAGTCCCTTCGTCTGGCGCTCCACAAGACCGGCAATTTTCTTTCCTGTCGCGCGATCGTGGATTTCGACCCCCAGCGCGCCCGGAACCCACGCGCGCACATAGACGTTTTTGCCGTTGTCGCAGACGTGCGGGCCAAGAATCGCGAAAGGATCGCCATGCCGACCGTTTTCGAGCGCGGCGATATCCGCAGCGGCAAGCGCCGGCGGCTTGACGGGCGTCGCATCGACAGCCCGCAAATGATCGAAGCGGCGCTGTGACGAAGTTGCGAGCGGCTTGGACGGCATGGAACGGCGAGCCATGAGGGGCAAAACAGCTTGGGCCGATTCGCCCTGATATGCGGATGCGATCCTTGGGCTGCCGGCGTATTTCTTGCAATCGAATTTTACACGCGTCGTCAGACTGACGCAGCGGAGCGATCAGCCTTGCCGGCATAGATATCCGTATAACGCGACGCGGATTCGCGCCAGTCAAAACGCATGGCCATCGCAGCCCGCCGCATTTCAGACAGTCTGCGGCCTGAACCGAACGTATCGAAGGCCCGCCGCACAGCGCTTTGCAGGCCGCCAGTTGTCGGCGCGCCAAAGAGAAACCCGGTGCGGCCATCTTCAATCGTGTCCGCAAGTCCACCGGTGCGGGTGGCGATTGGCAGGGACCCGAATTTCTGTGCGTACATCTGGCTGAGTCCGCAAGGCTCGAAGCGCGAGGGCATCAGTAGAAAGTCGCTGCCTGCGAACATCGCGCGAGCCTCCGCGCCGTCAAACCCGATGCGCACGCCTACATTGCCCTTGTGACGGCCAGCCAACTCGCGCATTCCATCTTCAAAGTGGCTCTCGCCCTGGCCGGTCACCACAAGCTGACCGCCGTTTTCGACAATGCTTTCGGCAGCTTCGAGCGCCAGATCAACGCCTTTTTGATGCACAAGCCGGGAAATGATGGCGAACAGCGGCCCACGCGAGAACGCAAGCCCGAAAGCCCCGCGCACGTAATCGGCGTGCCGGCCTTTCCAGCGCGCGGCATCAGGGTCGTGTTCTTCCTTGTGCTGGGTCGTGTCCCAGGATTCATCAATGCCGTTGAGAATGCCGGTCAGGCGACCCTGACGCGAGCGCTCGGCGAGCAATCCGTGCAGGCCACAACCGAATTCGGGCGTGGTGATTTCTTCGGCATAAGTCGAGCTGACTGTCGTCAGATGCGAGGCGTAGTAGACCCCGGCTTTCAGAAATGAGAGCTTGCCGTAAAACTCGACGCCTTCGATTTTGTACGCAGACTCTGGAATGGCCAGCGTTTTCAGGCGCACGGGATCAAACACGCCCTGATAGGCAAGGTTATGGATGGTCAGCAGGCTCGGCGTTCGACCTCCGCGCCATTGCACATAACCGCTGGCGAGCGCGGATGGCCAATCGTTGAGGTGAAGATTATCAGGCTTCCAGTTGGGATCGCCCACCCCCATCGCCATATCCGCAGCTGCGAGGCTCAAACGGGCAAAGCGGATGTCGTTGTCGGCCCAGTCCAAGCCATGCGGGTCGAGATAGGGCCCGCCCGGGCGATCGTAAAGCTCTTTTGACAGGACAATATAGATAATAAGCCCATCGGCGGTGCGGATACGCCCGAGGCCGCACGAGGGGAGACCTCCAGCAGCGGGGAGCCGCGCGATTTCGTGGACCGGACCATGCCGATCAAGGACCTGCCTGTACCCCGGGATCAGGACGCGTGTGTCACAGAGGGTGCGCAGCGCGCGCGGCAAAGCCGCCGACACCTCGCCCAGGCCGCCCGTCTGGACATAATCGGATATTTCCGATGTGATGAACAGTACGCGGCGCGAAGCCCGGCTGCTGACAAAAGACGCAGCAATGTCGGTGGGGGCGCCAGGACCTGCCGGGTTCCAGACCATTGGATGGATTTGCCTTGCTGTTAAAATCTCCCGCGGGATTCCCCAACGTAAATCTGGAATAACAGCTTAATTCCTATGGCTTGGTTAACCGATTGCATCCAGGGTTGATCCAGCGTCACTCAAACGCGGCGCCAGTGAGAAAATATTTTTTTGCGGGGCACCCAAAATCCGCGTTGCAGTAAAGAATTCGGCGTCAAAATCGCTCAAATCTGACCGATTGCCGATTCGTTTCGTTGATTATTCACCTTCCCGGACGATCCTGAGCGCACAGGTTCAAGGAGTTGCTTTCATGTCCACGCGCGCCGCACGTGTCCGTTTTGACGATCCTGAGCAGAGCCCAAATCCTTTGCAGGCGCACACGCACGCAGCTCCGCCAAAAAGGCTCGATACGCCGCAAGCCTTGCGCGCTGAAATTGAAGCCAAGCTTAACTACAACGTCGGCAAGGATGCCACAGCAGCTCTGCATCATGACTGGCTGACAGCGGCCATACTGGTTTTGCGCGACCGTATTATTGATCGCTGGATGTCTTCTGTCCGCGAGGCCAAGCGGAGCGGGCGCAAGCGGGTCTATTATCTTTCGCTGGAGTTCCTGATCGGCCGTCTGTTCGAGGACGCGCTGGGCAATCTGGGCTTGCGGCAGAACATGACCGAGGCGCTGGCTTCGCTGGGCGTTGATGTTGATGTGATCGCCGAACTGGAACCGGACGCAGCGCTGGGCAATGGCGGCCTGGGGCGACTTGCGGCCTGTTTTATGGAAAGTATGGCGACGCTCGGCGTGCCAAGCCTTGGCTATGGCATTCGCTACGACCACGGCCTGTTCCGCCAGCGCATTGTCGATGGTCGCCAGATCGAGGCGCCCGAGGACTGGCTGTCGTTCCGCAACCCGTGGGAGTTCCTGCGCCGCGAAATCGTGCATGAAATCGGCTTTGGCGGAACTGTTTCAACCGAGCTGGGATGGGATGGAGCGGGACGCCATGCGTGGAAGCCTGCCGAAAAAGTGCTCGCTGTCGCCTACGATACGCCGGTTGTCGGCTGGCGCGGCGATGTCGTCAACACGTTGCGCCTGTGGAGCGCCAAGGCCGTCGATCCCTTGCAGCTTGAAGATTTCAACAATGGCGACCATGTTGGCGCAATTGTGGAGCGTTCCAAAGCCGAGAGCATTTCGCGGGTTCTGTATCCGTCGGATGCGACGCCCGCCGGTCAGGAACTGCGGTTGCGGCAGGAGTATTTCTTCACCTCTGCATCGCTGCAGGACCTCATTCGGCGCCACATGCAGCGCTTTGGCGAAATTCGCTCGCTCGCCGACAAGGCGGCAATTCAGCTCAATGACACCCATCCCTCGATCGCCATCGCCGAACTGATGCGCCTGCTGATCGATGTGCACAATCTGCCCTGGGACGAGGCGTGGAAAATCACGCGCGGCGCGACTTCCTACACCAATCATACACTGTTGCCCGAAGCGCTGGAAAGCTGGCCTGTCGGCCTGATGCAGCGGTTGCTGCCGCGCCACATGCAGATTGTGTATGCCATCAATCACAGCTTTCTGGAAGCGGCGCGCGCAGCAGGCGTTGTCGAAAACGAGCGGATAGCGGCCATTTCACTGATCGATGAGAACCACGGTCGGCGCGTGCGCATGGGTCACCTGGCTTTTGTGGGATCGCACAAGGTCAATGGCGTTTCCGCCCTGCATACCGAATTGATGAAAACAACCGTGTTTCGCGATATCGACGCCGTTTTGCCGGGACGCATCGTCAACAAGACGAATGGCATCACGCCGCGACGCTGGATGATGCACGCCAATCCTGGCCTCACCAGGCTGCTGGTCGATGCGCTTGGCCCGGAGCTGCTGGACGACATCGACCGTATCAAGGGGCTGGCCCGATACGTCGACGACCCCGCCATGCGCGAGAGCTTCGCGCTGGTGAAACGCGCCAACAAGGAGCGGCTCGCCAACCGGATTGCAGATGAATCCGGCGTCAAGATCGATCCTTCCGCAATGTTCGATGTGCATGTGAAACGCGTGCATGAATACAAACGGCAGTTGTTGAACATTATTGAAACCATAGCGCTCTATCAGGCCATGCGCGCCAATCCGGATCGAGACTGGGCGCCGCGCGTCAAACTGTTCGCGGGCAAGGCGGCGGCAAGTTATTATCAGGCCAAATTGATCATCAAGCTGATCAACGATGTCGCCCACGTCATCAACAACGATTCGACAATCCGCGGCCTGCTCAAGGTCGTCTTTATGCCGAACTTCAACGTCAGCGTCGCCGAGATGGTCGTCCCGGCGGCCGATCTGTCCGAACAAATCTCGACGGCTGGCTTGGAAGCCTCCGGCACCGGCAATATGAAGTTTGCGCTCAATGGCGCGCTCACCATAGGCACGCTCGATGGCGCCAACGTCGAAATCAGGGAGAAGGTCGGTCCCGAAAATATCGTCATTTTCGGCATGACGGCGCAGGAGGTTGAAGAGGCGCGCGCCGCCGCCCGCCCCCCGGGTGAGATCATCGACTCAACGCCCGCCCTGCGCGAAACGCTCGCAGAAATTCGTTCCGGCGGTTTCTCGCCCGACGATCGCCAGCGTTATGTCGGCATGATGGACGGTCTGCGCGCCAGTGACTTCTTCCTGGTGACACATGATTTTGCAAGTTACGCGGAGGCCCAGCGCCAGGTTGACTCGATCTGGAGCGACAGCGACTGCTGGCGCCGCATGACCATGCTCAACACAGCCAACATGGGCTGGTTCTCGTCGGACCGCACGATCCGTGAGTACGCCGACGAAATCTGGAATGTTCCGCATTTGCATTCGCCGATCGCCTAGCCTCAGGTCTGTCCGCGATGGAATTCACCGCCCGACCGCTGCAAAACCAGGCGCCTCGCATTCGCGGGGCGCGACTGGTTGAGGGCGGCGCCGAGTTTTCTGTATTTTCACACCACGGCGACAGAATTTTTGTTTGCCTGTTTGACGAATCGGGCGAACGCGAGGTCGCGCGCTGGCGACTCGGCGGGCGTGACCGAAGCATTCATCACGGATTCATTCCCGGCGTGCAGTCGGGCGCGCGTTATGGATTGCGCGCGGACGGGCCGTATGAACCTGCGCGCGGACATCTGTTCGACCCCATGAAATTGCTGGTCGATCCCTACGCAAAACGGGTTGACCGGCGCTTCCGCTGGCGACCGGAGCTTGCCCTGCCCCGCAACGTCGGCGTCGACACCGCGCCGTTCGTTCCGCGCGGCGTGATTGAAGCTGAAGCGGCCATGCCTTTTCAGGGTCGCGTCCGGCGACCGGAATTCATATACGAAGTCAACGTCAAAAGCTTCACCGCGCGGCATCCGGACGTGCCAATACGCGCGCGCGGAACGATTGCCGGTCTTGCATCGCCTTTTGTCGTGGAAAAGCTCGCTCGCCTCGGCGTGACGCATGTTGAATTGATGCCGGTTGCCGCCGCCATGACAGAAAGACACCTCGCAGACATCGGTCTGGAAAACGCATGGGGTTACAATTCGGCTTGTTTCATGGCGCTCGATCCGGCTCTTGCGCCTGGCGGCGTCGACGATCTCCGGAAAATCGTTGACGCATTGCGGGCCGCTGATATCGGCGTCATCCTTGATGTGGTCTTCAATCACACCGCCGAAAGCGATGACTATGGACCGACGCTCAATCTGCGCGGGCTCGACAATGCAATTTATTATCGAAGCCAGGCAGGCGCGCCGGACGCGCTGGTCAATGATACAGGCTGTGGCAACACGCTCGCCAGCCATCGCGAGCCGGTTGTCGCGTTGATTTGCGATACGCTCCGCCATTTTGTCGAACGCGCCGGCGTCGATGGGTTTCGCTTCGATCTGGCCGCTACGCTGGCTCGTGATGATGAGGGGTTCCCGGCCCGCCATCCCCTGTTTGACGCAATCGCCGCCGATCCCCAACTCAGTCAAAGGGTGCTTGTCGCCGAACCATGGGACGTCGGTCCCGGCGGCTATCGTCTGGGTTCGTTCGGGCCCGACTGGCTGGAATGGAACGATCTTTACCGCGACAGGGTGCGGAAATTCTGGCGCGGCGATCCTGGCGCCGCAGGCGATTTTGCGACCGCGCTCGCTGGCTCGCATGACGTTTTTGGCGCATCGCGCACGGCGCCGTCGGCAAGCGTGAATTTTGTCGCTGCACACGATGGTTTTACGTTGCGCGATCTTGTTTCCTTCGCCCGCAAACACAATGAGGCCAATGGCGAAGGCAATCGCGATGGCGCCGACGAGAATTTTTCCTGGAATTGCGGGCGCGAAGGCGTCTCAGGCGATCCTCGCATTGAAGCCGCGCGCAACCGCGATATCCGGGCCATGCTGGCGTGCCTTTTTGTGTCGCGCGGAACGCCGATGTTGACGGCAGGCGACGAAATGGGCCGCACGCAACAGGGCAATAACAACGCCTATGCGCAGGACAATGAACTGACGTTCATCGACTGGGCAGGCGCCGACGTTGAACTTGGCCGCTTTGTCGAGGAGCTCGCCGCGTTGCGAAGGGGGTGTGCGCCGCTGCGCGAGAACAGGTTTCTGACCGGCGCGCCGCGCGATGGCGAATTATGGCCGGACGCGTTGTGGACCAATTGCGACGGCAGCGTTCGAACAGCGGGAGACTGGGTGGCGAGCGAAAGCGTTTGCCTCACATTGACCGCGCGCGCAGACGGCGCCGATGAATGCGAACGCGTTTTCATTGCGATCAATCGCAGCCAAACGCCCGCGCCTTGCACCCCTCCTCCGCCCCGCGCCGCGCGCACATGGACACTCGCGCTTGACAGTTCCGCCGGTCTTAAAAACCTCGGCGAAGATTGTGCGAGTCCGGGCGCGGGCTGTTGCATCTTGCCGGCGCGCGCTGTGCTGATATTGCGGGACCGGCCTGTCGGTTGACGGCCCGGGATCGTCTGATGTTCGCGATCCGCTCGCCAAGCGCTTTTGCTTCGTAAAGCAGCTCTCCCGCCGGTCGCGCCTTTGCACTTGCAATTGCTGGCGCACGGCTTCCCGTTTTGAGGGAATCCCCGGTGAACGTGAGCTTCTTTGCAGCCGAAACCGCGGGACTCCTCTGAGCGTCCTGGGCGTTGCGAAAACGGCATGGTTAAGCAACGCTTTGCGCGATTAGCATAGTTAACAACTACATGGTAAATAAAAAAGGCATTAACTATCCATCTCGAAGTACTTTTCTACGTTAGTCTCGTTACGTGGTGTAAACCTTTGACGGTTAGTCTGATCATGGCTCTGAGGAACGACTTAGGCCCGTAAACAATCACCTGGAGTAGCGTCAGATGTTCAACAAATCCTCGATCGCCGCCGTTGCGGCCCTTTCCCTCCTGTCGGCCAATTCCGCGATGGCGTTGACGACG
Organism: uncultured Hyphomicrobiales bacterium; assembly: GCA_903931945.1. Classification (GTDB taxonomy): domain Bacteria; phylum Pseudomonadota; class Alphaproteobacteria; order Rhizobiales; family Beijerinckiaceae; genus Terripilifer. The sequence continues at coordinate 19,860 of CAIZEI010000180.1, forward strand.
GTTTCCGGCACCGCTTTCACCGTCAAGGTCGCCGTGACCGCCGGTTGCGCGATCACCACCGATATCCCGAACGCCGCCGGCATCAACTTCGGCTCGGTCGCCGGCACGTCGGCGGTTCCGGGCAGCCAGTCCGCCAATGCGACGGTCACCTGCACCAACACAACGCCTTACGGCCTGCACATGACATCGACGAACGCCTTCAACATGAAGAACGGCGCAACGTCGATCGCCTACACGGTCAATACCCTTCTCAACGGCACATGCGCCACCTACGCCATCGGCGGCACGGCTGCCGGCGCGTCCCTCACCAACACCGGCACGGGCGCCGGCCAGACCTACCCCTTCACCTTCGCCATTACGCCGGCGAGCTGGTCTTCGGCCCTGCCGATCGGCACCTACAGCGACACAGTGACCCTCAACGTCGATTTCTGATTTCGACCTTCCATCGGACGCCGCGCACTTCATTCAAAGATGCGCGGCGCCCCAAAGGCCAATGTCCAATCGCGTGAAGTTCCTGGAAGCTGTCCCATTTCCTGGGTGCAATACGGCTTTGCATATTTTGTCTGCGATGCCGCGCTCCTGCAAATCATTCCTGCAAAAAAAATAGGTCCTGCTAACAGAGAGTAGCGTCAGATGTTCAACAAATCCTCGATCGCCGCCGTTGCGGCCCTTTCACTGCTGTCGACCCATTCCGCGATGGCGTTGACGACGGTTTCCGGCACCGCTTTCACCGTCAAGGTCGCCGTGACCGCCGGTTGCGCGATCACTACCGATATCCCGAACGCCGCCGGCATCAACTTCGGCTCGGTCGCCGGCACGTCGGCGGTTCCGGGCAGCCAGTCCGCCAATGCGACGGTCACCTGCACGAACACAACGCCTTAAGGCCTGCACATGACATCGACAAACGCCTTCAACATGAAGAGCGGCGCAACGTCGATCGCCTACACGGTCAACACGAAACTCAACGGGACTGGCGCCACCTACGCCATCGGCGGCACAGCTGCCGGCGCGTCCCTCACCAACACCGGCACGGGCGCCGGCCAGACCTACCCCTTCACCTTCGCCATCACGCCGGCAAGCTGGACTTCGGCCCTGCCAATCGGCACCTACACCGACACCGTGACCCTCAACGTCGATTTCTGAGCGAAACTTCAGCTCTCGAAATCAGCGCGCAATCCGTCCCACGGCCAACGGGTCGAAACAGGCTAACGTGACATGACACGCGCCCTTGTATTCGCAGTTGTTTCGACCCTGGCGGTGTGGGGCGGCGCGGGCGCGGCTTTCGCCGGGATCGCCACGGGCTCGGCGTTTACGGTCAAAGTTCAGGTCGTCGCAGGATGCTCGATTGTCTCGCCGCCGGGTTATACGTTCACAACGACGGCCGGCACATCGGCGGCGCCTGCAGCTGTGCGGCAGGCCATGAGCGTTACCTGTTCGGCGGGCACGCCCTATCAAATCGCTTTCGTCAGCGCCAATGACAAGGATGCGACCGGCGTGACAAAGATCATGAAGGGGACCAAATCGGGCAACGCCGATACGATTGCCTATAACTTGCGCGCAGCCGGTGTGAACATCGGCAAGCAGGATGGCGTGAACACCATCAGCGCAACCGGCACCGGCGCGGCCCAGGCCCGAAATATCAGAGCCGTCATTACCACTTGGATTGGCTCGACCGGCGGCAGGCTGACGCCTGACACATACACCGATCTGGTGACCGCTCGCGTCGATTATTGAATTTGAAGATTCTCAGGAGATGAATTGCCGCAAGCCCCCGAAAATATCTGAAAGTCAGCACATATGAAGCGGCTGTTCTCTATCCTTCGCATTGTATTTGCCTGCGTCCCGGTGCAGATCGGGCTCGCGCTCGCCGGGACGACAACAGCCGGAAATTTCACCGTTCAGGTCCAAATTGTAAATGGCTGCTCGATTGCCTCGCCCAGCAATTTCGTTTTTGCGACGACGCTCAATACACAGGCGGCCCCGGGCGGTGTCACGCAAAGCATGAGCGTCACATGTTCAGGCGTGTTTATTACCGTCTACAACCTAGGTTTTGTGAGCCCGAATGACAAGGATGCGACCGGAACTGCGAAAATTATGAAGGGCGCAAATCCCGGCAATGCCGACACTGTCCCCTACAATCTGAAAATCAACGGCTCCGTTGTCGGCAAGCAGGACGGGACCAACACGGTTGCCGGATTGATTCTTTTTGGCGGCACCAACACATATAATCTGACCGCGACAATTACCGGATGGACCGGCGCGTCAGGCGGCGTTTTGACTCCAGACACTTACAGCGACATCGTGACGGCGCGCATTGACTTCTAAAGCCGGTCGATCCGCCCCTATCCGGTCGGACTTCGCCGGATTCAAAATTTGGCGCCATCCTTGCGGCGAACCTTGACGAGGAAGCAGCGCCTGCCGCTGACGCCGACGGGTCAGGAACGCAGTTCCTTTCACACCCGGAAGCCGGGTGCGCCGCTGCCCTTACGTCGCTCTTGTGACCCCTCGTAAAACGGAAATTTAACCAGCCCGAACTATTGTGCCAGGCACGACAGTCAATGGTTTGAGTGTGTCGTGCGAGGTGTAAGATGCGTTTGCGTTCCTCTGTAGCGGTTGCTTGTCTGTTTATTGCGACCGCTTGTCCTGTGCGGGCGGCCTCGGTTTCGGTTTCGCCCATTCGTGTCGATGTTTCCGAACCTGCCAATTCGGCCTCTGTAAGTCTCAAAAACGACGACGCGCGGCCAGTCAATTTGCAAATCCGTCTATTCAAATGGTCGCTCGCAAAGGGCGACGACGACTATGAAGAGACGGACGATGTCGTTGTAACGCCCCCGGTAACGACCATCGCGCCCGGCGCCTCGGCGACAGTGCGCATCGTGCGCACGAGCACAGCGCCCATCACCGGCGAGGAAACCTACCGGCTTGTCGTCGATGAAATTCCGGACGCCAATCGCGTCAAGAACCTGGGCGTCAACGTTTCGCTTCGTTACACGGTTCCTGTCTTTTTTCTGAATGGCGACGCTTCGCAGCCCAAAGTTGCGTGGTCCATCCGGACTGAAGGCGGCAAGCGCGTTCTTGCTGCAGAAAACTCCGGTGACAAACACATTCGACTGAATGACATGTCGCTTGGTTCGATCAAATTATACAAGGGTCTGGCAGGCTACGTTCTGGGTCATTCGACGCGAACCTGGTTGCTGCCGGCCAAGGCGACCGGCGCTCGCGTGATCTCGGATAGCGACGCGGGACGCGTCGATGCGCCTCTTTCCCACTAATATAGCCGTTCTGCTGCTTGTTGTGCTGGGGGCTGGTTCGCAGTGCGATCCAGCCCGCGCTCAAGGCGCATTGAAGCCGATTGACGTGGCGCCAGAAGTTCTTGACGCCACGCGTCAGTTGCAACTTGCCGTGATCGTCAACGGCGAGGACTTGCGGCTTGCCGAGTTTTTTACATATCAGCCGTCCACGAAAAAGCTATCCATCAAGCGCAGCGATCTCGCCGAGGCCAGCGTCAAAACGCCGCCGGGCGCGGCCGATGAGAGTCTCGATCTGGACTCGCTTGGCGTCAAATATCAGTATGATGAGGTTGAACAGAAAATCGAATTCACATTGACCGACGAGCAACGCCTGCCGCGCATGTATAACGTGCAAAAGCAGGCCGACCGGCCAAAGCCCCATTCCGACCTGGGCGCGCTCGTAAATTATTCGATTTTTGGCGGCTCGGTGCGCGATATGAATACCGGGAAAATTGCGTTCAACGGGGTCAACGCGCAACTCGACGCGCGAATTTTCAGCGATTTCGGTCTGCTTGAGCAGAGCGGCGTGGTCGGCTCCACGCTGGTGAACTCCGGCGGCGCGGGCGCGTTTTTGCGTTCTGACACGACCTATTCATTTTCGGATCCGGAGACATCGATCACCTATCGGGCGGGAGATACGGTGTCGGGGGGAACCGCATGGTCCCGGCCGATCCATCTTGGCGGCGCCCAGGTTTCGCGCGATTTCACGCTTCGCTCGGATGTGGTGACCCAACCGCTTCCAATCGTGTCAGGCACGGCGGCGACCCCCTCAACCGTCGATGTTCTTGTCAACGGCTCCAAAGTTTTCTCCCAACAGGTTGCGCCGGGACCCTTCAGTATCGCCAATCTTCCGATCATCGCATCGGGCGGCCTTGCGCAGGTGCAGATTCGGGATGCAACGGGCCGCACGGTCAATACAACGCTTTCCCTCTTCAATCCGGCGCGGATGCTGTCCGTGGGACTCAGCGATTTTTCGCTGGAAGGAGGACTTGCGCGCCGGAACTACGGCGTCCTTTCCAACGATTATCTCACCAGGCCCATCGGGTCTGGAACCTATCGGTATGGATTGGCGTCCTGGCTGACGCTCGAAAGTCACGCCGAGGGCGGGGCGGGACTGGAAAACATCGGCGCCGGCGCGATCGCCGGCCTTGGCGTTTTTGGAACACTCAATCTTGCCGCCACGGGAAGCCACTCGACAAATGGCGTGGGCGGGCAGGTTTACGGCGACTGGCAGCTGCAATTCGGCAAGGTCAGCTTCAGCATCGGCAGCCAGCGCACATTTTCAAATTATGACGATCTGGCGTCGGTGACGGCGAATTACGCCTACAATCCAACCCTTCAGCCTGTCACGCAATTTGGAACGCTGCCCTCGGCGACGTCGTCCAATTCATATGTGAGCCCGCGCCCCGCGCGGGCGCTCGATCGGCTCGCCATTGGCTTTCCCGTATTCGACGACAAGTCGTCGCTCAGTCTTGGCCTGATCAATCTTGTGCAGCAGGACAATACCAAATCGCGATTGATCACCGCTTCGTTCTCGCGGTCCCTGCCCTGGAGGCAAGGGAACCTGTTCGCCAGTTCTTTCGCCGATCTTGGCGACAAGAAAAGTTTCGGCGCGTCGATCGGCCTGTCCTTTGCCCTTTGGGAGGGCGTTTCGTCGGCGTTTGGCTCCTCCTATGACAATCAATCGCGTGGCGCGTTGACTGCGGAAATCTCCAAAAGCCAGCCGCAAATCGATGACACCTGGGGCTGGCGTCTGCGCGGCGATCTTGGTGAGAATACCGCAGGCGAGGCCAATGCAAGTTACCGTTCGTCGTTTGGCCTGGCGCAAGCGGACGTGACACAAAACAGAACGACCACGACATCGACAGGTCAATTTGATGGCTCGATTGCGGTGCTGGGCGGCGGCGTTTTCGCCGGCAACAAAACCGACACCAGTTTTGCAGTTGTCGATACGGGCGCGCCCGGAGTCGCCGTCACCCAGGATGGACGCAATCTTGGCAAGACTGGCAGCTCCGGCAAGTTTCTGGTTCCGAATCTGCGCGCCTGGGAAGTCAACAACATTGGCATCGACACTGACGGCCTTTCAGTGAGCTACGACGCCGACCGCACTGCGGAGGTTGTCGTCCCACGCGCCAAGGGCGGCGCCTACGTCAATTTCGGGGGGCGTGCGAATGTCGTGTCCGCCATTGTCGTATTCGTGGGCGCGGACGGGAAACCGCTGGAAATCGGGCTCAAGGGCCACCTTGAAGGAAAGACCGAGACATTCCTCGTCGGTCGCGACGGGCGCGCCTATGTCAAGGATCTCGGGCAGGACAATACGGCGCTCATCGATCTTGGCAATAGCGAATGTCGTGCGGAATTTCACTTCGAGCCAGTGAATGGCCGGCAGGGGATCGTCAGGGGCGTCACATGCAAATGACAGCTTTAAAATCCTTCGCGGGATTTCTGATTTTAATCGCATGTGTGTGCTGCGGCGGACGGGCCGCTCAGGCGCAGACATGCACGGCGTCCTATTCGAATCTTGCATTCGGCTCGAATATCAACATTCTGGCGGGCGCATCCATTGACAGCGCCGGAAGCATGACGATCAATTGTTCAGGATTCGGGCCCGGTCGGCTGCAGCAGGCTGCGGTGTGCGTATCGCTGGGAAATGGGCTCAATTCCACCGGCGCGCCGCGCCTGATGAGTTCTGGCGCAGGCGCGCTTGCCTACGATCTTTATATGGATTCCGCCCGAACATCGCGCTGGGGCGATACGCCGACCACAGAACCAGGTTTCGTTTTGACCTCCGCAAACCCGTCCGCCACAGTGCCGGTTTACGGTCGTATTATCGCATCCCAGACCACTGCGCCGGTCGGATCGTATTTCGACTATATCATGCCCACGCTGTTGTTTGGATTTTTCAATGGGGTTGGTCGTCAGCCGACATGCGCACAATTGACGAACTTCACGACGTCGCCCCCCTTTGCTGTGACAGCTGCGATCACCGCCAATTGCTCTGTATCTGCAACCAATATGACATTTCCGCCGCAAACCACATTCGCCAATCCGGTCAATTCACAAAGCAGCGTCACGATCACCTGCACCTCGCAAGCGCCATACTGGATCGCGCTGGATGGCGGAACCTCCGGGGCGAGCGACCCCACGCAACGGAAAATGAGTCTGGCGGGGCATTCAATCACATACGGACTGTATCGCGATTCGGCGAACAGAAGCCCATGGGGCAATACGCAGAGCGTCAATACCGCCGTTGGAACGGGAAGCGCAGGACCGAACACGTTCATCGTCTATGGGTTGATACCGCGGCCGCCCGCGATCCCGCTTCCGGGCGTCTATCAGGATACGGTCACCGTTACAGTCAATTTCTGACATGTTCCGGCCTTACGGCGAAACCTCCTCCATCACCCGTTCCCGCGTCTCGACACCGAAGAAAACTGCCACAAGCGCGCCGGTCAACGCGACAAGCGAGAGCAGCAGATAGACCGAAGCGAGGCCGAAACCGGCGAGCATGACGCCAACAATGGGCGGCCCCACAGTGGACGCCAGCCTGTTGAAGGCCGTGCCGGCGCTTGTGCCGCGCGCGCGCAGCCGCGTGGGATAGATTTCCGCCGTGTAGAGAAACAACATGCTGGAATTTGATCCGATAAAAAGAAACGACAGGGCCAGCATGACCGCAACGAACTCGGGACTGTAGGGACCGATCGCCCACAGGGCGAACAGCAGCGCGGCGGCGCAAGAAAAAGCGCCCGCGAACCATTTGATGCGTCCCGTGCGATCGACGAGAAACGCCACGACGAAACCGCCGATAATGCTGGCGACGCTGGCCCCCATGCCATACCAGAGCGCTGTTTGCAGATTGAGTTTGAAAACCGTTGTGTAGATGGTCGCCGCCCAGCCGGTAATGCCCCAGCTGCAGAAATAACTACAATACCACAGCGCCCATACCGAAAATGTGCGCCGACGATAGAACGGGCTGAACAACTCGCTCCAGGCGCCCGGACGCGGCAGATCGACCGATGTGATAGCGCGGGGCGGCGGCAACTCCTGGCCTGCGTCCCGGGCGCATTGTTCAATGCCTGTCACGACCATATCGGCCTCTTTCGCGCGGCCCTTGTCGGCGAGCCAGCGTGCGGATTCGGGCAGATTCCATTGCAGATAAACGGCGACGACAGCCGGGACGGCGCCGAAGATGAACATGGATTGCCAGCCCCAGTGCGGCACCATGTAGATGCTGAGCAGATTGGCCATCAGCAGGCCCAAAGTAAAAATGCTTTCGTACAGCAGGAAGAAGACGCCGCGTCCTTTCGCCTTCGCCATCTCGCCAATATAGGCGGCGGCGACCGGCACCTCGCCGCCAAGGCCGAGTCCTTCGATAAACCGCAGCGCCATCAGCGTATTGTAATCCTGCGCAAAGGCGCAGGCGAACGAGGTCAGCGCGTAAAGCGCGATCGATACGCCCAAAGTGCGCAGACGTCCGATGCGATCGGCTACCCAGCCAAAAAACAGCGCGCCGAACAACTGGCCGAAATTCGCCGAGGCGATCAGCGGCCCGATACTGCCCTGTGGAATATGCCAGAGCGGAATGAGCACCGGCATGACAGTGGCGATGGCGTAGGAATCGTAGGCGTCAAAAATCGTCGCGCTGCCTATGATAACCCGCGCCTTGATGTGATAGCTGGTGATCGGCAATCGCTCGATCCGCGCCACGATATCTTCGGGCGAACCGGGCGCGATGAGCGGCGGCAAGGCTGTGGCGGCGTTGTCCTGCAGCATGTTTCCCCCTGACAGCGTCGGCGCAAGGACTATGGCCTTTTTAGCCGCCGCTGGCGCATCATGGCCCAAGCCGGCAAAAGACGCCAGCCTTCATGCAAGGCGCACGTGTCAGGATGACGGAAACAGCATTGACGCAACGCCCACAATAAAAATGCTGTCGTCAGGTTCCAATATGGACCGTCCGGATTTTGGATGCTAATGCTTGGCTTAACAATTCACTGAGTCAGGGTGGTGGTTATATGATCGGCAACGTATCTGGCGCGCGCGCGACTCGTTTCACGGCGGCTGCGACACTGATTCTGGGGACGTTGCTTGCGCTGGGCGGGGGGACTGCTTCGGCGACGACATGGCAATTTAATTTTACATCAACGGGTGGCGTCTACAGCGGCGGCGGATTGATCAACGCCACCGGCCTGACCATTAATTCGGTGTCCAACTTCACTGTCAACAGCGTTGCGATGGCGCTGACAACCGCGTCCTGCTGCACGCAGACATTCGGCACGAATCCCGTTTTCACGCAGACTGCGAACCCGGCCTATTTCGGTGGCGCAGGCAATTGGTTTGTCGTCGGCGGCGGCGGATTCCAGTATGGTTTCTTCGATTCCGGCGGACAGGATGAGCTCAATGTCTTCAATGGCCCGGGCAACCTCCTTACGGGGACAGCACTCACCTTGTCGACCGATTCGCTGACCGTACCTGGTGGAGCGCCCGCCCCTGCTCCCGGCGCGGGTGCGCTGTCGTGGCTGGCTTTTGCCGCTATCGCCATCGCCGTGCGCCGCCGGCAAATCGCGCAGACCGCGCGGGCCGCGCTCGCCAAAATCCTGGCCTTGCGCAGCGCCCGCCGAAGCTGATCGCAGACTCCGGCGCTACCAGCACCGGCGCATAGCCAAAGGCGTTGCGCCAGGACACGCAGCATCAGGCTTCGCGGCAACCTGTGAGATCAATCTCGGCATTGGCGGGAACAGGCTGCACGATCCGCGCGCGCAGGACAGTCGGCGCAACCGTCAGCGCGGAATCGGCAATAGCTGTCGTCGCGAGGTTGCGAGCGCAAGGGCGGGCAGCAGGCTGCGCATCAAGTCCAGCGCGATGTCCGATAACTGAATCTTCAGGTTGAGAGCTCTATCCACCGGAATTTTCGGATTTGGCGTAAGGGCGTCGCATTCAGCATGCAGGTCAATCGGGTGAAGGATTTCCTCATCCTGACGAAGCTGCGAAGCAGCCGTCTCGAAGGACGAGGAAGTGGAGGTTTGTCCTTAACCTGATTGCCCATATTCAGAGTGAGCGGGGCTTCTGGAGTCCTGCATGCGCGGGAATAGCCCTTTCCTGTTTACGGCGGGACGGACGACGACGGCGGGAGCGCATCGCTCGCCTCCATCGCTCCCGGCGCAATTGTTTTGCGCAGCTTCAGACGTTTCAGCTTGCGCGGATCGGCTTCCATGATTTCGACCTCGACCTCCGGCGAAATGCGAATGATTTCTCCCCGCACCGGCAGACGCCCGGCGATCGAAGCCACAAGCCCGCCGATCGTATCGACTTCCCCACGATCGTCTTCCGTCGCAATCGCAACGCCAGCCTTTTCCGCCACAGCTTCAAGGCTCGTCCGCGCGCTCATGATCAGCGCGCCATCCGGCGCTGTTTCAATTTCGGGGCTTGCGGTCTCATCATGCTCGTCTTCGATATCGCCGACAATCATTTCCATGATGTCTTCAATCGACACCAGTCCATCCGTGCCGCCATATTCATCGATGACGAGCGCCATATGGGTATGGCTCGCCTGCATCTTGATGAGCAGGTCGAGCGCTGGCATCGAGGGCGGCGCGTAGAGCACCGGTCGCAGGATATTGGCCTGCGACAGAGGCAGCGAGAGGTCGAGCCCCACGGGGCCTGCCGGTCTGCCCGCGCTCGCCTCCGCCTCGCCTGCCGGCGGCTGTCGGAGCTTACGGCTTTCTGCAGACCTGGCCAGAAAATCGACGAAATCCAGAATATGCACCATGCCGCGCGGGTCATCGAGCGTTTCGGCGTAAACGGGCAGACGCGAATGGCTGGCGGTGCGAAACACCGAAAGAATGCCTCCGAGCGTCGTTTCAATTTCGACTGCAATAATATCGGCGCGCGGCACCAGCACATCCGCCACACGCAATTCGTGCAGGGCAAGCACGTTCTTGAGGATAACGGTTTCCTTCTCGCTGAAACCGCCGTCGCGAACCGCCTCGTCGATGGCGTCCTTGACGTCTTCGCGGGCGGTGGCGCCTTCAAAGCCAAACAGCGCGCGCAGGCGCTCGAACAATCCGTTGCGCGATGCGCCGACTGACGGCGTATTCTGGTCGGTCGCGCTCATGGCGTTGGGTCGCTCGCAACTTCGGCATAGGGATCGTCGATCCCAAGCCGTTCCAGTACGAGGCGTTCAAGCGCTTCCATCTCTTCGGCCTCTTCATCGCTCTCATGGTCGTAGCCAAGCAGATGCAACACGCCATGCACAATGAGGTGCGACACATGATCGGCCAGGCTCTTGCCTTCGTCCTCCGTCTCGCGGGCTACAGTCTCCCAGGCAATTGCAATATCGCCAAGACACTGCACGCCCGGAACATCTGGCGCGGGAAAGGACAGGACATTGGTCGGCTTGTCGAACCCGCGAAAATCCCGGTTGAGAAATTGAATGCGCGCATCGTCGCAAAACAGGATGCTCAGGGTCTCGCTGTCGGCAACCTCCGCGTCCGCCCCTTCTATAGCTGCATGCGCGGCGGAGCGCGCGAGCGCCTCCAGATTCGCAACGCTCTCCCAGGCGGGAGCCTCCAGGATAATGTCAATGTCCAGCGGCATTGTGTCCGGGCGGCGGAGCCGCTCCTTCATAGGCGGCGACAATCCGGCGCACGAGATCGTGGCGCACGACATCGGCGCCCGAAAAACGGACATGGCCGATGCCCTCAACGCCGCTCAACAGACGCACCGCCTCCACAAGGCCCGATTTCTGGCCTGGCGGGAGATCGATCTGCGAGGGGTCGCCGGTGACAATCATCCGCGAGCCCTCGCCAAGGCGCGTCAGAAACATTTTCATCTGCATGGATGTTGTGTTTTGCGCCTCATCCAGCAAGACGCAGGCGTTGGTTAGCGTCCGCCCGCGCATGAAGGCGAGCGGCGCGACCTCGATCATGCCGGTCTGCATGCCCCGCTCGACCGAGCGCCCGTCCATGAAATCATAAAGCGCATCGTAAACAGGTCGCAGATAGGGGTCGACCTTCTCGCGCATGTCGCCAGGGAGAAAACCGAGCCGTTCTCCCGCCTCGACCGCCGGGCGCGAAAGGATCAGCCGCTCCACACTCCCTGCTTCAAGCAGGGCCACCGCTTGCCCAACAGCGAGCCAGGTCTTGCCGGTGCCCGCAGGCCCCTCGGCAAAGACGAGTTCATTCTGTTTCAGCAGTTTCAGATAGAGATCCTGCGCCTGATTGCGGGCGCGCACGGGGCCGCGTTTGCGGGTTGCGATCTGGCCGAAGTTGACCCGTCCACCGTCGTTTTCGCGCGCCGGAAACAGCGTCCCCTGCAAGGCGATTTCGGCGATGGTTCCATCGACATCGCCAAGGGTGATCGTCTGCCCCTGGCGCACGCGCGCATACAGACTTTCCAGCACGCTCCGCGCTTGCCCGCAGGCCTCTGGCGGCCCCTTGATGACAACATGATTGCCGCTGGCGCTGGCCGCCACGCCGAGGCGATGTTCGATCCTGGCGATATGCTGGTCGTATTGGCCGAACACCAGCGACGCGTAACGGTTGTCATCGAAAGCAAGCTTGATTTCAGCAGTATTGCGCGTCTGGGGCGACGGCGGCGTCCGCGTTTCAGCTCGGCTCAATGCACTTCCCCGGTCGCGCAGATCAAAGGCTCGGCACCCGATGGTCGTTCTCCGGAGCGAGCCGCGCCTGCCGCGCCCCGAACGCCATCCTGGAATCGATCATATCACACCAATTCGCCAGCGAGCGAATTTGGTTTCGTCGAAATAATTTTGACCCGCGCGACCTGACCGATCAGGCTTTCCGGCCCATCGACATGAACCGCCTGCAGATAGGGCGTCTTGCCGCCGATCTGGCCGGAATGCCGGCCCTGTTTCTCAAACAGAACATCGAGTTCGCGCCCGACAGTCGCTGTGTTGAAGGCTGTGCGCTGCTCGATTTCGAGCGTCTGCAGGCGGGCGAGCCGCTCGGCTTTAACCTCCTCGGCGACCTGTTCGCCGCTCTCGGCGGCTTTGGTGCCAGGACGCGGCGAATATTTGAACGAAAAGGCGCTCGCGAGGCCGGCTTCCCGGATGAGATCCAGCGTTTCTTCAAAATCCGCATCGGTTTCGCCGGGAAACCCGACAATGAAATCCGACGACAGCGCGATATCCGGACGCGCCTTGCGCAATTTCTGGACAATGTCGAGATATTTTGCCCGCCTGTGCTTGCGATTCATCGCTTTGAGAATGCGGTCCGATCCTGACTGAACGGGCAGATGCACGAAAGGCATCAGCTTTTCGATGTCGGCGTGGGCGGCGATGAGCTCGGCGTCAAAATCGTTGGGGTGGCTGGTTGTGTAGCGAATGCGCTTGAGACCGGGCACGTCGGACAGGCGTTCGCAAAGCGTGCGCAGGCCCCGCGCGGTCCCCCCTTCGTCCAGCCCATGCCAGGCGTTGACGTTTTGCCCGAGAAGGGTGACTTCCGCCACCCCCGCCGCTGTCAGCCGCTCAACATCGGCGATCACCGCAGCCAGCGGCCGCGAGGTCTCCGCGCCGCGTGTAAAGGGCACGACGCAGAAGGAACAGAATTTGTCGCAACCTTCCTGAATGGTCACGAAAGCTGTGACCCCGCGTTTCCGGATCGCCTGCTGCGAGGGAGCGGCAAGATGGTCGAACTTGTCCTCGGGCGGAAATTCGGTTTCGATGACACGCGCGCCATTGCCGGCGCGGGCCAGCAGGTCCGGCAGGCGATGATAGCTCTGCGGCCCGATGACCAGATCGACCGAGGACTGGCGCCGCAGGATTTCGCCGCCCTCCGCCTGCGCCACGCAGCCAGCGACCGCAATTTTGGTCTGGAGGCCGCGCAATTCCCGCGCCTCCTTGATTTCGCGGACCTTTCCCAGCTCCGAAAATACTTTTTCGGTTGCGCGCTCGCGAATATGGCAAGTGTTCAGGATGACGAGATCGGCGTCCTCGATGGTCTCGGCGCCGCCATAGCCTTCGCCCGCCAGCACATCTTTCATGCGCTCGGCGTCATAGACATTCATCTGGCAGCCAAAGGATTTGATAAAAACCTTCGGGGCAAGCGTTTTCGAAAAATGTGCTAGCGCGCTCATGGCAGACGGAGATCCGGTCGCCGGAATGGCGTTGCGTTCGGGCTCAATAGCGCAAAGCGGCGGCTGTGGGAACAGCGCCGGGCGCGACTGACCTTTGGGGGCGCGTCTTCCTTCTCCTGTTTTTGGCGGGAGTAGGAAGACTCGCCGCAAGATTTAACGCTCCCGTGCGACCGGCGCCTCCTGCCTATTGCCATGGACTGAAATTCAACGCGCCCCCACGCGCCCCAGCGAGCGCCTATTCCTCCCGATCCGCATATCGCTTCTCAAACGCCCAGACCTCCGGAAAGCCGATCAATTCGTTGAAATCCGCAAATTTCATCATCGGCGTTTGCGTCGTCCCGCCGGTTTCCCGCAATTCGCGATAGGCCCCGGTCAACGCGTGGGCTGCTGCCAGAAACCCGGCGACCGGAAAAATCGCCGCTGCAAAACCAATCTCCGCCAGCCGCTCTGCCGTTAACATGGGCGTGCGCCCGCCATTGACCATGTTGGCGATGACCGGCGCGCCGATCTTGGCGGCGATGGCGGCGAGTTCGGCTTCGCTCTCGGGCGATTCAATGAAAACAAGATCTGCGCCCGCCTTCGCATAGGCCTCCCCACGCCGCAGCGCTTCGTCGAGCCCCAGCGAAGTCCGCGCGTCGGTGCGGGCCACAATGAGAAAATCGGCGCTGGAGCGGCTGTCCGAGGCCACCTGAATTTTCCGCACCATGTCCTTCATTGCGATAACGCGGCGGTTCGGAGTATGGCCACATTTTTTCGGAAATTCCTGATCCTCGATCTGGATCGCGCTGACGCCGGCCTTCTCGTAACCGCGCACGGTATGGCGCACATTGAGCAGACCGCCATAACCCGTATCTGCGTCTGCAATGACAGGCGTCTTTGCCATGGCTGCGATGCGGCCAACGCGCTCCAGCATTTCCGTGCAGGTTGCAAGGCCAGCGTCGGGCAGGCCAAGCGAGGACGCAACCGTTCCATAGCCAGTCACATAGAGCGCGCGAAAACCCATGCGGTCGGCGATCAACGCCGAGATCAGATCGAAGACGCCGGGCGCAGCGACGAAGCGGCGCGCCTCGATATCGGCGCGAAGGCGGGGATCGGCCATGGCGGGTCTCCTTGAGGCGGCAAACGAGGGCGTGAAACCCCGGTGGGGGACGCGACACCAGCGCTGGAGTCGCGTATCACCTAACCTATGAGAGACAACCCGATCAATATCAGGCCAATGCGTGCGAGCGATGCAGCCGCAGTCGCCGGCCTTGCCCGCGCGCTGGCGGATTTTCACGGCGACGCCTCAAGCGTCACCGAACGCCATTTTCGCGAGCATTGCCTCGGACCGAAGAAAATGGGCGCGGTGCTCATTGCTCTTTCGGGAAAGCGACGGGTTGGATTTGTGTTGACCTATGACTGGCGGAACGCACTCCGCGACGTCAGGGTCCGGCATATCGATCTGATGTTCGTCCGGGAAGATTTCCGCAAACAGGGCGTCGGCGCCGCCTTGATGCGCGCAACAGCGCAACGCGCCATAGACGAGGGTTGCGGGCGTCTCACCGTCGGCGCGCTCGTGAGTAACGACGGCGCCAATCGCTTTTATCGCAAACTCGGCTTTGAACCTGGCAACCAGACAGCCAGCCAATACGGACTTGGCGGAGAGGGATTGCAGGCGCTTTCAATGCGAGTCGCCTGATGGGCGCGGCAGGCCGGATTCAATAGCGGATTTTGTCAGGCTTGGCGTCCCATTCGGCAAAAACATCCGAAGCTTCAGGCGTCGGCAGATGCAGCGTCGGAATTGAACGCGCCTCGAACGGCAGGCTCACCTCCCGATAGAGCGCTTCGTCGTCAAAGCCGATCGCCGCCGCCTGACCGCGCGTATTGGCGAAGACCAACCGGTCGAGCCGCGCCCAGTAAATCGCCGCCAGACACATCGGGCAAGGCTCGCAACTCGAATAGATCACCGCGCCCTTCAGGGAAAAATCGCCAATAGCCTCGCAGGCGCGTCGTATGGCGGTGACTTCGGCATGGGCTGTGGGATCGTTCGCCGATGTGACTTGATTCCAGCCTTCGGCAAGCACCCTGCCATTCCGGACAATGATGGCGCCAAAGGGCCCGCCCTTGCCCGAGCGCATATGGCTGCGCGACAATTCAACAGCCTGTCCAAGGTGAAAAAGATCAGCAGACATGTCCATTCGCCAGCGCGTCTTTCCATCACACGCACGGAGACTGCGCGTTATCGTCGGTTTGACGACATCCATTGCTCTTGTGTCATAGAGATGGCGCGCGCAATCCAGCGGTCGCGCGCGCCCGGTTTGTTATTCCGAACGCAGGATCAGAATTTGATGCTGACGCCTGCTTCCACAGTCTGTTCGGTGCAGCTTGAGTTCCTCACGCCAAGGCAGACCGGGCTGATGGCGTGATCGAGGCCGAACTTGTTCTGCCAGTAGTCATAAGCGACCCAGACGTCAAAGAAATGCGAATAGGTCGAACCGCCGACGATCTTGCCAAGATCCAGCGAGAGTTTGGTCTGGCTGTTGAACTCAACCGCCGTCGGGCGAACCTGCGCGACAGGAACTGCCGCGCTGATGCCGGTTCCCTTGGCGCCATGGAAGTTGGCGAAGCCGCTCAGGGTAAGCGGAAGCGCTTCCGGCAGGAAGCCCAGATCCATCGAGTAGTTGGTCTCGATGTCCCATGTGCCGTTGAAGTTGTCGTTCCCGTCCAGCGGACCATTGGTGGTGCCATTGCCCGGCGTCAGGAAGTTGTTGTGGTTCCATTCCTTGTAATACAGCGGCGAGATGTTGAGGTGGCCCTTGTATGGCAAGGCGAACGTAAATTCGAGACCGGCGACAATATCGCGCTTGGCCGGACCGACATAGTTGTTCTGCGTATTGGCGTCGCCGCCGATTTCAAACGACACATCGAGCAGCGGACCCATGCTGAACGCCTTGGTGTGGAAGAGTTCGTTGAACCCGAGCGTGCTGCGGATCAAGCCGTAGATTTCGGTCGAACCGGTGGGGTTTGGACAACCCGGGCCCGGGCCGAAGCACGGAGCGGCCGGATCAAGCGCGCCTGATTTCAGAAGGTCGATGGTGAAGAAGTTCGTGCCATATCCCCACACGTCGAAATGCGTGAAGTTGAGAATCGACTTGCCGAAACCGCTCCCTTGCGCCGGCGTAAAGTCGCCCGGATCGGTCGCTGTAAATCGATAGGAAAGGCTCACCGTATTGTCGTTGACAAAGAAAAACGGAACGGGCGACGACGGCGCGGGCGCCGGCCCCTTGGTGGAAGGCAGGTCAGCCGCAAGAGCCGGCGAAAGCGCCATCGCCATTGCAGAAGCCAATAAAATTCGGTTCGAAGACATCCAATGCCCCTGTGTTCGTTTCGAAAGCGGGAGTTGCCTCATGCAAATCCTTCGCTTCGGATGGGGCCAAATTCCGATAAATCCGCGCGGATGCGAATACTAAAGAAACGTCACCTTGGCGGAACCGGGGGCAAACGTGTCGCAAGATTGAGCAAATGGCGCAATAATTTGACGACGGTTACAGATTCTTTTCAAATTGTTACATAAATGCGACACGTTAAATGTGCGCGCGCGGGCGCCCATATACGAAATCGAAATCGGAAACGCCGTATCCTTTTATGATGCAGGATTGCACGAAAAGGCACGCGTCGGAGACGCTGCAGACGGGCCATACTTCTGCGCGAGCAACTGCGCGACAACGCCCGCCGCAATAACTGCAGGCGATTTATTGCCAATGCCGGGCAGACCAATCGGACAAACGAGCCTGTCGATATCCGCATCCGATATCGAGAGTTCGCGCAATTGCCGTTCAAACCGCGCGCGCTTGGTCGCCGATCCAATCATGCCGGTATAGGCGAATCGACGCTCCTTCAGCGCTGCGGCGGCGATATCGAAATCGAGTGCGTGAGAATGCGTCAAGATGAGGATAAAAGCGCCGGTTGGCGCCGCGCGAATTTCTTCTATCGCCGACTTCAGATGCACCGGCGCCGCATTCTTCGGCATAACAGGTGGAAACGCATCTGCGCGCGTGTCGAGCCATCGCGTTTCAAACGGCAGCGGCGCCAGCGCCAGGATGATCGCGCGCCCCACATGGCCGGCGCCAAACAGCAACATTGGCGTGGGCCGGGCCTCGGCGTCTGCGATCTCGATACGCGCGGGCCGGGTATCGCCGGCGTCGAATGTTTCAATGCGAACGCTGACACGCCCGCCACAGCACTGGCCGAGATCCGGGCCAAGCGCCTGCGAAAAGACCTGCGCTTGCCCTCCGCCGCTGCGCAAAGCCTCGGCGGCAAGCTGCAAAGCGCGCCATTCAAGAGCCCCGCCTCCAATCGTGCCATGAAAGCCGCCCGAAGGCCGCACCACCATGAAGGCGCCGGCCTCGCGCGGCGCGGAGCCCCGCACGTCGCTCAGGGTCACAAGCGCTGCAAGGCCTTCGCTCTGGATGGCGTCGAGCAGTTGCGCGCGCGCGCTCATCCCGCGAGTTTCATCGCTTCAGCCGCCATCAGGATCCGTTCAGGCGTCGCTGGCGCGTCAAGCGGCGCCGGCCGGCCGGGCGCAATGGAATGCAACGCGTCGAGAATAGCGGAGAAAACCGAAATGCCATGCATCAGCGGCGGCTCGCCCACCGCCTTTGAGCGAAAGATTGCGGCGTCGCGGCTCCAGCCGTCGAACAAATCAACGCGAAAATCCTCCGGCATGTCGGAAGCCACAGGAATTTTATAGGTTGACGGCGCGTGCGTGCGCAACCGTCCTCGCTGATCGAAAACAAGTTCCTCCGTCGTCAGCCAGCCCATGCCCTGCGCGAAACCGCCCTCGATCTGGCCCTTGTCCAGCGCGGGGTTCAGAGATTGCCCGGCGTCGTGCAAGATATCGACGCGCAGGACTTTCATTTCGCCAGTCAATGTGTCGATGGCGACCTCGGAACAGGCCGCGCCATAGGCGAAATATAAAAACGGTCTGCCCTTTTTGGCTTCTCTGTCCCAATAGATTTCAGGCGTGCTGTAAAAGCCGGCGTGGGAAAGCTGCACACGGTTGAGACGGCATTTTTTGGCGAGCTCGGCAAAGGTCAGACTTTTTCCCCCTGCATGGACGACGCCATTGCGGAAAAACACCGCATCGGGAGCGACGCCAAAATCCGCCGCAATGAATTCCGTCATCCTGCGTTTGATTTCGCGCGCGGCGTTCTGCGCCGCCATTCCATTGAGATCGGACCCCGCGCTGGCGGCGGTCGGCGACGCGTTCGGCACCTTGGCGGTGTTGGTTGCGGTGACGCGCACCGTCGACAGGGGAACGCCAAACTCTTCTGCGACGACCTGCGCGACCTTGGTGAACAGCCCCTGCCCCATCTCCGTGCCGCCGTGATTGAGATGCACGGAGCCGTCCTGGTAAACATGCACCAGCGCGCCCGCCTGATTCATGTGAATGAGCGTGAACGATATGCCAAACTGAACCGGCGTCAGCGCCAGACCCCGCCGGATCAGGGGACCGGCGCTATTATAGGCCGCGATTTCAGCGCGGCGCTGTCGATAGGCGCTGGTCTCTTCCAGCCTGTCGATCAGCGCCCGCAGAACATCGCTGTCGCCTGCTTGCATCCCGTAGGGCGTGATGTCGGCGCCCGGGCGCATCAGATTTTCCTTGCGAACATCGAGGGGATCGCGACCCAGCGAATGCGCGATTGCGTCCATCGCCCGTTCGATGGCGAGCATTCCCTGCGGCCCCCCAAAGCCGCGAAACGCCGTCGCAGAAACCGTATTGGTGCGCAGGCGCGTCGAGGCAATGCGCGAGGCGGGTAAAAAATAGGCGTTGCCTGCATGGAACATGGCGCGATCCACCACGCCCGGCGTGAGATCGACCGAGCAGCCGCAGCGCGCGTGCAGATCGACATCGTAACCGCCGATTCGCCCGGCGCTGTCAAAGCCGATCCGCCAGTCCGCCCGGAAATCATGGCGTTTGCCAGTCGTGACAAAATCATCGTCGCGGTCGAGCCGCAGTTTGCATGCGCGTCCGGTGACATGCGCCGCCAGCGCCGCCAGCGCGCCGGTCTGCGCGGCCTGCGTTTCCTTGCCTCCAAAGGCGCCGCCCATGCGCCGCGTTTCCACCGTCACCAGCGCGTCGGGCGCGCCCAGCACACGGGCGACAATATGCTGCAACTCAGTGGGGTCCTGCGTGGATGAATGCACAAACATTCCACCGGCTTCGCCGGGAATCGCAAGGGCCGCCTGCCCTTCCAGATAGAAATGCTCCTGCCCGCCGATGCGCAATTGCCCCTCGAGTCGATATGGCGCATTGGCGATCGCGGAGCCGGCGTCGCCGGTTCCATATTCGTAGTCAGGCAATACTTTTGCATCGGCGGCAAGCGCGTCTTCAATTGTCAGCAAAGGCGCTTCCGCCTCGATCACGACCTGCGCCAGCCGCGCGGCGCGGCGCGCCTGTTCGCGCGTTTCGGCGACAACCGCGAACAGGACCTGTCCATGGAAATCGACGCGCTGTTCGGCAAACAGGAAATCATCGCCAAAGACCGGCGCAATATCGTTCTTGCCGGGAATATCGGCTGCAGTCAGAACGGCGACGACGCCAGGCGCGCGCCGCACCGGGTCGAGGTCCAGCGAGACGATTCGTCCGCAGGTCTCGGACGACAGGCCCGGCGCGAGATGCAGCGTCCCCTTCGGCTCAGCGATATCGTCGATATAGGGCGCGGCGCCGCACACATGCAATTGCGCCGATTCATGCGGCGCGGCGCGCCCGGCGACCTGAAGCGCGGACCTGACGGGATCATCGGGCGGCATGGACCAGCTCCTTCACGCGCGTGGGTTCAGCGGCGCCTGCAATCTCGATCAAAGCCTTGCGCAGAAGATTGCCGGCCACGAGGCGGCGATAGGCGGCGCTGGCGCGCATATCGTCAATCGGGGAAAAATCCGTCGCCAGCGCCGCAATTGCAGCGTCCCCAGCGCCCACCGCGTCAAGATCGATCCCCGCGCAGGCGGCTTCTGCATGTCTGGCGCGTGCAGGCGTCCCCGCCATGCCGCCAAAAGCAATCCGCGCGCTGACAATCCGGCGTCCATCCAGAATGAAATGAAACGCGGCCAGAACTGCAGAAATATCCTCGTCGCTGCGTTTGCTGATCTTGAAAGCCCGGAAAGCGCTCTGCGGCCCGGGCAACGGGATCCTGACGCCACGCACATATTCGCCGGCGCGCCGGTCCTGCTTGCCATAGGCGATGAAAAAATCCTCCAGCAGAAGCGTTCGGGCGCCGTCAACGGAGCTTAATTCCAGAGCTGCCCCCAGCGCGATCAGGCAGGGCGCGAGATCGCCAATGGGCGAGGCGTTGGCGATATTGCCGCCAACCGTCCCTGACGCCCGCACCTGCGCAGAGCCAAATCGGCGCATGATCTCGCCGAGGTCGGGATGGATCGCGGCCAGCGCCTCCACGGCGTCCGCCAGCAAGACGCCCGCGCCGAGGGAGAGATGGGTTGTTGAGCGCTCAATGGTCTCAAGTTCCTTCACACGCCCGAGCCAGATGATCTTTGCCGGCGTTTGCAGGCCTTTGGTGATCGATAACCCGGCGTCGGTCGCTCCCGCGACGATGCGCGCGCCGGGATGGCGGGCGTAAAGCGCCGCGAGCGATTCCTCGCTGGCCGGGGCGGCAAAGAAATCCGCGCTTTGCTCCCCGACCAGGACATCCTGACTGCTCTGGAGCGCGGCAAGCGCAGCCAGCCGCTGTGGCGTCGCAGCCGAAAAGCGATCGTCAGGCGGCCCCTCGCAAACCTCCAGCGCCGCATCCACAATAGGTCGGTAGCCGGTGCAGCGGCAGAGGTTGCCTGCGAGCTGGTCACAGACGTCAACGCGCGTCGCGGCGCGATGTCCCCGCTGATACAGCGCAAACAGGCTCATCACGATGCCTGGCGTGCAAAAGCCGCATTGCGAACCGTGTTTTTCCACCATCGCGGCCTGCACCGGATGCAGCGCGCCGGAAGACGCAAGATCTTCAACGGTGATGATTTCAGCGCCATCCGCCTGCCCCAGAAGCAAAATGCAGGCATTGACCGGCCGATGCACAAGCCCGCCGACGCCGGGCCGCGCCAGAACGACCGTACAGGCGCCGCAGTCGCCCTCGGCGCAGCCTTCCTTGGTTCCTGTCGCGCGCATGCTCAACCGCAACCAGTCGAGCAGGGTTGTGTGCGGAGGCGTGTCAGCCACATCGACCTGCACGCCCCGGAAAATAAAGCTGATTGACTTGCGTCGCACGTCCGCTGCTCCCGTGGCCTGCTGATCAGTCAGCAAATCACATGCCATGCCCTGATGGCAATCCGCAGGCGGCAATCGGAAAGACGACATTGGTTCCGGCGCGCGATCTGCGCTATGGAGCTCTGCCAGCCGCGACCGCACATGCTGAAGCGGCGTTCTCCCGCGCGACAGAACCCCATGTCCCTCCAAACGATCGTCAGCGATTTCGAACTTCTCGACGACTGGGAAGACCGCTACCGCTATCTGATCGAGCTGGGGCGCGACCTCGAACCCCTGCCCGAAGCGGCGCATAACGAAGCGAACAAGGTGCGTGGCTGCGCGAGTCAGGTCTGGCTGGAAACGCAGGTCATCGGCGCCGGGGAAAGCGCGCGGTTGCGGTTTCTCGGCGATAGCGACGCCCATATAGTGCGCGGTCTCGTCCATCTCGTCCTCAGCCTCTATTCGGGACAGACGGCGCGCGAAATTCTCGATACGGACGCGATGGCCTTGTTCCAGAGACTGGGGCTGACAGCGCATCTGACGCCGCAGCGCTCCAATGGCGTGCGCTCCATGGTCGAGCGCATCAAAAGCGACGCCCGCCATGCCATCGAGATCGGACACACAGGTTAATCTGTCTGTATCGCGGGTCGGAAGCCCTCGGCGCCCCAGTGCAGGACGCCGGTCGAACGCGCCGGACCGCTGGCGCTTTCGCCAATGCCATAGTGCCGCGCGAGTTGCCGCAATGCGAGAATCAGGACGAGCTTTGCGGACCGGCGGGGCCAGCGTCGCTCCCCTTCAATGATTTCGAGCCCTTTGAGAAACCCGCAGACATCCAGCAACAATCCGGCGAAATCCGCCCCGACAAAATCGAGCGCCGCGCCGACGCGCTGGCGCGCCGCAATGACAGAATCGGAATAGGTCAAAGCGCCGCTCCCAGAGCCGCCTGCGCCATTTGCCGACCAGTCTGCGGTCATGCGCGGCTCCAGGCCCGCAAAGGTAAAATCGCGCCGCAAGCGTTCGCCAGCTTCAAGGGACGCCACGCCAATCAAGGGTTTGCCGTCGGTCCCCTTGCGGTTGGCCAGCCAGGCCAGCGGGCTTTCGGCCTGGTCAATAATAACGCCGCCGCCAGCCGTCGGCGCGGGACGCGCGGCCTGACGCGAAGCAGCGCCGGGCCGCGCTCGCGCACTTGGGCGTCGCTCGGCTGGCTCGGCAGCCGAGCGCGCCAGCGGTTTGTGCTGGGCCAGAAAGGGGTCTGCGCCGGCGGGCGGCGACTGCCGCAACAGGCGCGCGCGCCCGGCTGAGGTAATTTCCAGCCGCCGGCGGCCTGACACCGCGCCCGTCCGCCAGATCGCCAGACCCGCCGAGCAAAGCGGCGCCTCCAAATTCAGCTCGAACCGCGCAACGACGATCGAAATTCCATTGCGGGGAGCCGCGACCAGCAGCCGCTCACAGCCGCTGTCCTCACCTGTCAATCCATAGGCGCCGCTTTCCGACAACGCTTTCAGCAAAAGCGCCGGCGCCTTGCTGTCAGGGGTCTGCCCGGGCCGCCCATCCCCGCCTGAACGGGCGGCTGCGCGGCGATTCTCGGTACGCTTCATCTCTTGCTCCTGCTGCTGCGTCCTAAGGGAAGCCATCGGTCTGGAAGGACTATCCGGGGATCGCGGCCTGCCCCACGCCCGCCCGAAGCTGCGAGGAGACGCAGCGCCCGAATCCCGAAAGCCACCCCTGGGAACATTCATCGCGGGAACAAGCTAATACCGCTTTTAATCCTTTGACAAGTTATTTTTTCATATTAGGAATAACATCTCCCTCAGGCCGGCGACCAGCCACAGGACACGGATATGATCGAGAAAGCCGACAACGCTCTGTATTGCGCAAACTTTGACATGCCCGGCGCGCGTTCCCGCCACGCCGCCCACTTTCGGCGACTACCGCAATTCAGGGGCCGACGCCGCAGAATATCAGGACTTTTATCATATTCAGCGCCGCAACAGGCGGTTCCGCTCCCGGCGCTTTACGACCGCGCCTGCCTTCCCGGCCTGATCGGCGCCTTTCCCGGCGATTTAAGCGAGGAC
Organism: uncultured Hyphomicrobiales bacterium; assembly: GCA_903931945.1. Classification (GTDB taxonomy): domain Bacteria; phylum Pseudomonadota; class Alphaproteobacteria; order Rhizobiales; family Beijerinckiaceae; genus Terripilifer. The sequence continues at coordinate 43,547 of CAIZEI010000180.1, forward strand.
GCATCGGCGACTGCCGCAATCATAGACCGACTGAAACAGGCGATGCGGAAAGAACGCGTGCGGGCAGGCCAAATCGCCTACGACCTCAATCGTCATTTGCGCCTGTTTCAGGCGCTGGGCGCGGAACAGGCCCGCTTGCGGCTGGAAATGAAGAAAGCGCAAAAAAAGGACCACCCCGGCGGGATGGTCCCCTGATCGTTTTCACAGGATCGGCGGACGATTGTCCGCCGCCGGATCAGCGCGCGGACTTGCGGCGCTGCTGTCCAAGACCCATGTGCTTGGCAAGGTCCGAACGCGCCTGCGCATAATGCGGCGCCACCATCGGGTAATCTGCAGGCAGCCCCCACTTCTCGCGGTATTCTTCAGGCGACATGTTGAATTGGGTGCGCAAATGCCGCTTCAAAGATTTAAACTTCTTCCCGTCTTCCAGACAGACGATATATTCGTTCGTGATGGACTTTTTGGCGGGAACAGCAGGCTTCTGAGCTTCGGCTGCCGGCAGGGCGGCCCCGCTCGTCACACGCACCAGAGCGGAATAAACATCGTGTATCAATCCGGGCAGATCGCTCGACGGCACCGAATTGTTGCTCACGTAGGCGGAGACAATATCCGCCGCCAAATCAATAAACCCAACAGACCCATCTGAATCGTTCATTACAGCTATCCTTCAATACTATTTTCCCAAATCCCTCGGCAGGGAGGACGCCCGAATGTCGAACGTTCCCGGCTAAACCTAAATCAATCAAATATAGATTACAAGCATAAAAGTAGCCTCGCCTGAAAAAATCACATGACGTTGCTGGCAACCTGCATTTTGGATTGTTCATTTCCTTTGTGCAGCTGACGAATAATTGCTGAAGCGGCGTCGCATCTCTTTGCCGCCAGGCGGGAAGCTGAAGTTCGGCTGTTTTTTATTTTTCGCGCGAGCACGCGCGCATTTCGCATGCAGGATAAAAATTCGCCATATCGCCCGAGCTGGCGCCAGCGAATTCGGCCAATGCGCGTGCGCGAATATTGCGATAGTCTTCGTTTGGCGTCAAGTTTTGTATGCAGGGCAAGCATGTCGAGAAAACCAAACTTTCTATTCTTGATCACCGATCAACACCGGGCCGATTATCTGGGCTGCGCAGGCCACCGCGTTTTGAAAACGCCGCACATCGATTCCATCGCAGCGACGGGCACGCGATTTGACAACTTCTGGGTTGCGACGCCGGTCTGTATGCCAAACCGCGCGACGCTTCTGACAGGACGATTCCCCAGCGCGCACGGGCTCCGCTACAATGGCTGCGATCTCTCCTATGACGCCAGCACGTTTGTCGAGGCCCTGCGGCTCTCAGGTTACAGGACCGCAGCCATCGGCAAAAGCCATGTGCAACCGATGACCGGAATTCCGGCGCAGCCGCGCGTCGATCCAGAAGAGCTCGGTCCGCTCAAGGACGCGTGGCGCTGGGATGGAGCGGACTATGATCACGAAGATCCCGCCCGATATGAAACGGTCGATGATCATATTCTTCCCAACCCTTATTATGGTTATGAACATGTCGACATGGTGACATGGCATGGCGATCTGTGCAGTGGCCACTATCTGCAATGGCTGCGCAGGCAATCGCCGCTCGCGGACGCCTGGCGCGACCGCAGCAACGCGTTGCCGCATGACTATATCTGCCCGCAGGCGATCCGCACGCCGATGCCGGAAGAATTCTATCCGACGTCATTCATCCGCGACCGCGCGGTCGACTGGCTGGACGCCGTGAAAAATGACGAACAGCCGTTCTTTGCTTTCGTATCTTTTCCCGATCCGCATCATCCCTTCACGCCGCCGGGCAAATATTGGGACATGTACAAGCCGGCGGATTTTGAGGTTCCGCCGACTTACGAGGCCCACAAGAATCCGACGCCGCCGATGCGATGGCTGCACGAGCAGTGGCAGGACGGGAAACGCTTCGACAAGGCGCAGGAAGCTTTCATGGTCAATGAACGCGAGACGCGCGAAGCCATGGCGCTGACCTGCGGGATGATCGCCATGATCGACGATTCCATCGGCGCGATCATCGCCAAACTGAAAGCAACGGGCCGTTATGACGACACAGTGATTGTTTTTAATGCAGATCATGGCGATTATCTTGGCGATTGCAGCCTGTTGCTGAAGGGCGCAATCATGCGACGCTCCATCAACAACGTCCCCTTCATCTGGTCCGATCCCGAACGCCGGACGCCGGCCGTGTCGCATGCGCTGGCCTCGACCGCCGATCTTGCTCCGACCATTCTGGCGCGCGCGGGCGTGAAGCCTTACTTCGGAATTCAGGGCAAGAACCTGCTCGGCAATCTGGATGGCTCCAGCGCGCTGCGCGAGCGGCTTGTGGTCGAATTTGAAGATACAGAAAAGCGCATGAATTTCGCCAGACCCGCCGTCGTCCGGACGCTGCTGACAGAAAGCTTCCGCCTGACGGTCTATGCCGGCGTCGCCTGGGGCGAGCTCTATGATCTCCGCGACGACCCACAGGAGCTCAACAACCGCTGGGACGACCCCGCCTATGCCAAAATCAGGGCTGAACAGACCGAGGCGCTGATGCGAGAGATGCTCGACACCATCGATATCTCGCCACGGGCGCGCCGCCGCGCGTGATCATTTATTCGCAAAGCGGTCGCGCCACGCGGGCTGCGCGCCCGCAAAGGGCAGAGCCGTCGCCTCATAAACGCCACGCGCGATGGCCCGCGCCAGACAATCAGCGGCGGCTGCGCCGATGTCTGCAAGATCGCGCCGGGAGGCTTCGCGCGCGCATCGCCCCGTTGCGGCGGCAAAGACAATATCGCCATCTGCGGGCGCGTGGGCCGGCCGCAGCGCGCGTCCCATCCCGTCATGCGCCATGATCGCGATGCGCTGGCAGGCCGCCTTGTCGAGCGCAGCGTCGGTCGCGACAATGGCGATGGTCGTATTCTCGGGCGCGTCGCCCTTCACGCGGAAAGCAAGATCGCGTTCAGTGATTTTAGCGGGGAAGCCCAACCCGCCATATTCCGCCGCGCGCTCATAGGGCGCCGCCCAGAAATGCGGAGAATTGCCGATGGTCGCTGTTCCAATGGCATTGACTGCGACCAATGCGCCGACAACAAAACCGCCTGACGCGACAGCGCTCGCCGACCCCAAACCGCCCTTCAGATTTGCGGTTGTCGCGCCAAAGCCCGCGCCCGCCGTTCCCAGCGCAAACTCCAGCGCTGCGCAGGCCGCAGCCGCAAAGCCAAGGTCCCAATAGGGAGGCATGCGGCCCCAGTTCTTGTCGCCGCCATTCAGGAGGTCAAACAGAATGGCGCCAGGAACAATCGGCACACGCGCGCTCATCTTCGCCAGTTGCGAGACGACTTCATACCCCCTACCCTGCTTGCGCAAAAAGGCCTGAACCCCGCCCATGGCGTCCAGACCGAAGGCCGAGCCGCCCGACAATGCCAGCGCATCCACGGCGGCCACACTCATCGCCGGATCGAGCAGCGCTGTATCCCTGACGCCGGGAGATCCCCCGTGAATGGCGATGGAAGCGGCGGCGGGCGTATCGAAAACAAGCGCTGTCACGCCTGACGCGAGTCGTGCGTCCTGCGCATGGCCAACGCGCAGGCCCCGAACGTCCGTGATGAGATTGCGCATGGAGCCTCCGGCAAACAGCAGATCGCAGCGGGTGGAAACCGCGCGCAACCAAGGATACACTTCTGTCTGCGCGGAAACATCCCGCGCCGGGAGGAAACGATGAAAACGCTGATTGCACTGACCCTTTTGAGCGCCACGCTTGGCATAACCTCCGTCCGCGCGGCGGAACCCTTTGCGCTGACCTCGCCCGCCTATAAGGACGGCGACGTCTGGCCCTCGAAATTTGCGGGCGCGGACCCCTCGCGCACCAATCCTCCCTGCCCCGGGCAAAACGTGTCGCCGCCGCTGGCGTGGTCAAACCCGCCTGAAGGCACCAAAAGCTACGCCCTGCTGATGCAGGACCCTGAGGGCGCGAATGGTCTCGGCGTTTTCCACTGGGTCGCCTATGGCATTCCGGCAAATAAAATGTCGCTGGCCGAGGGCGAAGGCAGCAGCGAGCCGACGGGCTGGATGGGCGGCAAGAACGCCATCGGCAAAGGCGCGTATTTTGGCCCCTGCGGCCCCTCCGGCCATTCCCTGCATCACTATGTCATCACAATCATCGCCACCGATGTCGAACCCGGCGCGCTCAAGCCCGGCATGACGCGCGATGAGCTTGTCGCCGCGCTGAAAGGCCATGCGCTGGCGCCTGCCGGCATCGTCGGGCGATTCACGCGACCGTAATTGGCTGCGCGAGCGCATGCAATCTCGCCACAGCGCTCCTTCGCCCTGTGAAACGGGGAGAGGGAGGGCGCGGACGCCTTGCGTTCGCGCCGGGATGAGGGGCAACCGAAACTCGCAATTGATATTGCAATCACATATATGAGCCAGGCGCCGCCGAGCACCTGTCAGCTTCGCTGACACCCTCTCGCTGCGTAAACGGGGCGAGGGAGTCGCGCACGCTTTGTGAGCGTGCCTCGTACATGCGCAATCCATCCCCGCCGCCTAAAATCCCGGCGCCAAACCGTTCGCTGCGCACAAATCCTTACCAATTGCTGAATTTTTCCTCCTTCACACTGTCACACGAATCGTTCAAACTCCTCATTGTCGTACTCGTGAATGGCGGCTCAATGCGAAACCGGGCGCGTGTAAAAAACAACACCTCGACCCACCCAGCGTTTGACGCCGCCGCTTTTGAGTCTCGAATTCCCAAACACTGCTTGTGCCTGTTCCCCGCCGGATGTTCCGCGCGGGCCTGTCGCGTTTTCCATAACAGAAGGAATCCGGCCTTGGGTAAGCAAATCAGCAAGAGACGACGTGGCGATGGCCGTGCTTTATGCGCGGCTGAGATCATCGAGTTCAAGGGACCCAAATTCAAACCTGAGCGCACACTGCCCCCGATCCGGGCGCTGAACCCCGCGCAAGCTGAATATCTCGACGCCCTGCGCGAATGCGCCCAGGTTGTCGTCATCGGACCTGCCGGCACCGGGAAAACCTGGATCGCCGCGACCTTCGCTGCTGACCTTTACCGCCAACGCAAGATCGGAAAAATCATTCTGACCCGACCCAACGTGCCCTGCGGGCGCTCGCTGGGCTTCTTTCCCGGCTCGCTTGAGGAAAAATTCGCGCCCTGGGCGACGCCCGTTGTCGAAGCGATCAAGGAGCGCATCGGTTCGGCCGCCTACGATATCGCACTGAAAAATGGCGACATCGAAATGGCGCCATTTGAAGTCATGCGCGGGCGCACATTCAAGAACGCCTTCGTGCTGCTCGACGAAGCGCAGAACACCACGCCCTCTGAAATCAAGACCTTCCTCACCCGCATTGGCGAGGATTGCACGACCGTCATCAATGGCGATGTCAGCCAGTGCGATCTTGACGCCTGTTCCGGCCTTGGCAAAATCATCGAACTGATCGACGCCCAGCGCCTGCCGGTGCCGGTGGTCCGCTTCACGACGGACGATATCGTGCGCTCCGGCATTTGCGGCATGTGGGTGCGCGCATTCGAACACGCGCATATTTGAACCAGGGGCGCTCTGGGTTGGCGCACGGTCAATCCAGAGCGTTCACGCGTTCGCAAGAGATGAGCCGCCACGCCTTGACCTGCGGCTGACAAGCGGCGATTGAAAACCGGTGAGCATTTTAATCGCGCATATGTCCGATCCGCATCTGGGTCCGGTCCCCCGGGCGCGATTTAGCGAGCTTATGAGCAAACGCTTGATCGGCAATCTGGAGTGGGTGCGCCGCAAACACATTCACAACATGGACGCGCTGGCCAAAATCGTCGCCGACATGCGTGCGCAAAACCCCGATCACGTGATGATGACCGGCGACGCCGTTAATCTCGGGCTGCCGGATGAGTTTCCGCAGGCCGCAGCCTGGATGCGCACGCTTGGCGATGTCAAAGATGTGAGTTTTACGCCCGGCAATCACGACGCTTACGTGAAGGAGTCCCTGCCGCATCTGCAAACCCATCTTGGCCCGTGGATGCAGGGCGATGGGGGCGAGGCCGGAGTCTTTCCCTATGTGCGCGTGCGCCATGGCGTCGCCCTGATTGGCGTGAGTTCCGGGCTGCCAACGGCGCCGACGCTCGCCACCGGGCGCATGGGCAAACAGCAAATGGCGTTTTTCGCCAAAACGCTGGCGTTGACGCGCGCGCGCGGACTGATGCGCGTCGTGATGATCCATCACGCGCCCTGGCGCGGCGGCGCAACGCCCGGACGCGGGTTGCGCGACGCGGGCGCCTTTGAAAAAGTCATCGCCGCGCATGGCGCCGAGTTGATTGTGCATGGCCACAATCACCGGACCTCTGTGAAGCATCTGCCGGGGCCGGCTGGAACGGTCCCTGTCGTCGGCGTGCGCTCAGCCTCCGCTGTGCCGGGCACGTCGCGCCATCTGGCGGGCTATCATCTCTACAGGATCGACCGGATCGGGACGACCTGGATGATTGAAGCGCGCGCGCGCGGACTTGCCGAAGCGGGCGGCGAGGTCATCGATCTTGGAAAAATCGAGATTTGACACAGGCGGCGCATTTTCAGAAAGCAGTGCCATGGACGAGCCTCACTCCCGCCAGTCCCAACGGATTGACGCGCTTGAAATCCAGATCGCGCATCAGGACCGGCTGCTGGCCGAGCTCAACGGAGTCTTGACAGCGCAATGGCGCTCCATCGACGCGCTGGAGCGCAAGATTCTGCAATTGCAGGACGAAATCGCTGCGCTGACGCCGCAGCGCAACGCGCCAGAGCCGCCGCCGCCCCATTATTGAGGCTCCGCGCCCTCTGCAACCTGCAAGTCCGGCCTGCCAGCGCCATTTTCCGCGCGGCGGCGAATGAAGGGCGCTAATCGCGTCGCGCCCTGAATTCGTCCGCCTTGAACAAAGCCTCGAAGCGCACGCCCTGCGCCTCGAAGAATTCTTCTGCGCCCTCGCCGCGATCGACAATCGACAGCACCAGCGTCACCACGGCGCCCTGCGCCCGGCATTCCTCAATCACCTGCGCCGCAGAACCGCCTGTCGTCGTCACATCTTCGAGGATTGCGACCTTCTTGCCCTTCAGGCTCTCGCCAGCCGCAAGTCCCTCGATGTGCTTGCGCGCGCCGTGTTCCTTCTGCTTTTTGCGCATGATAAAGCCATGCAGGGGCTTGCCCTCGGCGATCGACACCGCCACCAGCGATCCTGTGATCGGCACTGCGCCCAGCTCCAGTCCGCCGACCCATTCCGCTCCCGATGCAACGACATGCCTGTGCATCATCGCCGCAATGGTCGCAGCGCCCTGCGGGTCGAGCATCGATGGCTTCATGTCAAAATAGTAATCGCTCTTCTTGCCCGAGGCGAGCGTGACCTCGCCGCGCCCGAAAGAACGGCGGTAGATGATATCGGCGAGTTTCTGTCGCGCTTCGGCGGTGACCATATTGTTTGTCCTCGATTGAACCGGTTGCGCCGACACAACCAGCCCTGCGACAGCCGGTCAACCCGCGACGCCGCGCCGACGCGGTTTGTTCACCGCTCAATCCAGCTTCACCGGCGTGAATTCAGCTGTATAAAGGCTCGCCGCCTCGGGCGCGTGGTCGAGCATCCCCAGTTCCGGCAGCGAATGGCGGATCGCTTCAATGGCGGCGGGGTTGAACGCGCCATCATTGGACATCATCGCGAGTTCGCGATCCCAGGCTTTGGCGACGGCCGCCTCGCTGACATTGATGGCTTTGGCGGCGATTTTCACGCCCTCGTTATGGTGCCCGCGCATCCAGGCGACTCCGCGAAACCAGCCCTTCAGCACGCGGCGCACGAGATCGGGATTCTTGGCGCGCACATCGTCGCGCGCGAACATCACATGGGCGTGGAAATCCTTCACGATATCGCCAAACGACAGCACCATCTTGCCGGCGTGGTTTTCCTCGTAGGAATAGGCGTTTTGATCGGCGACAACGCTGGCGTCGAGTTCGCCCGATTTCAGCGCGGCCAGACGCGAGCGTTCGGACCCCAGCGGCAGGATTTCGATGCCGTCGAGTCCCCAGCCCTTCTGTCGCGAGACCTCACGCACCAGCCAGTCGCTCATCGAACCGGACGAGGTGATGCCGACTTTCTTTCCCTTCAGATCGTCGAAGCTTGTGATCGTCGAATTCATCGGCGCCGCCAGCGTCATCGAAAAGGGCGGCCCCGCCAGCGCCGCCACCGCGAGCGCCGGCACGCCCTTCACGCGATAGCCCATTGCGGGGCCGGAACCGCAGCCAAAGTCTATGGAGTTCGAGGCCAGCGCCTGCTGCATCGGGGCGTCGCCAGCAAGCTCCAGCCGGTCGACATCAAGGCCGAGCTCCTCCCAGATTTTCGCGGCCTGCCCCATCTCGACAATGGTCCAGATGATCGAATTGCCCGACGTGCCGATATGCACCTTGTCGAGAGCGTGGGCGGGCGCCAGTTGCGCGATCAATGCAGCAACGCAGACCAAAGTTTTGCGCATGTTTTCCCCGTGCGGTTTCGGGGATCATGACGCCCGCGCGGGCACAGCGCAAGGGCGGCGGGAGCAGGCGCGGCCATAGCGAATTGCTGACATGGCGCAGGCTGAGAAAATATCCGCAACTTCACACCGCCATGGTCGCAAGACCCTTTCCTCCGGGCGCCCGCCAACCCTCTCCCGAGAATCGGGAGAGGGTGGCGTTTGCGTCAGCAAACGACGGGTGAGGGCGATTCAGCCTGCACAACTCTTTCGATTGGTGTAGGTTTCGAGGCCCTCATCCGTCATTTTCTGACAAAAATGACACCTTCTCCCGCCGTGGCGGGAGAAGGAGCGCGCCAACAAATAATTTTATCTGGCCTCAGAATAAAATGGGCATGTTCAACTTGACAAACCCAACCACTAAATCTGGTCGACGGGTAAAGCGGCGTTCGCGCTCACTTCGTCTTTTTGGCTTTCGCCTTCGGTTTGGACTTGCGCGCCGCCTTCAAGGGTTTTTGCGCCGCGATCTTGCCCAGCGCAGATTCAAACCGCTCTTTATCATCGTCGCATTCGAGCGCGCGGGCGGCCTTTATGAATCGCGAATACTGATCTTCCAGGATTTTATTATTTTCGGCCATTGCCACGCCTGCTAGCATAAGAAAAAAGGTCATCGGGCGGCGCGGTTCCCGCCCTGACCGCTTTATCATCTTTTGGACGGGATGGCTTGGATACCATCATCCGTTCGACCCGCTTCTCAAGCGTCAATTTATGAGCATCCTTACTTGAAACCGCACGAAGTTTACCGCCTGTTTGTCCAGACCAGTTTAAGGGGACGTGCCAGAATGTGCCCTTTTCTCCCGTTCGTGCCTTGGCGGCGATAACAGGCCACCAATGCATGAGATGTGAGCATTTCGCAAAAAATCCCCATTCATTCCATTTGGACTCAAAGAAAATGACCACCATGCCACATTCTATCAGCGCCAACCGCTCGTGGGGAACGGATTTCATTTCTGTGTTGCCCGAAATAATAACTCTGCCGCCGGCTTGCGCAAAACGCTTGATCCACGGCACGTCATTTTTTGGAAAATAGTCAGAATCTGCCGGTTTGGGAGTGTAAGTTTTTGCGCTCTCGATATCAAAATTTCCAGTGAGCTTCTTCAATTGCCTTTCGCTGGCAAAAGTCTGGAAGACTCGCACCATTGCCATCGGAACATTTTCGTCGAACGCGACTTTCACGCAGCAGAGCGGAAAGCGGCCTCAAAAGAGACAGCTTCACGCACTCTTCGTTCTGGAATTTCAAACATTGCAGACACAACCCCTATGCTTTTTTCGACGTCATATGCCCTAGCGATGGTTGCCGTTGGAATACGACTATCTTTCAAAATAGTTCGCCCAAAGGAGTGATGCGGATTGATGATCACGTTGGGCGCTAACGCGCGGCGAGGATACCAGACGCGAGCGTTACCATCTGGATCGTAAACCACGTCTCTCTTGAGAGAAGGCATTACAACAAGTTTCATTTCATAGTTTTTAGTTTTAAGATCGTATAGACTTTCAATGCCATTTTTTCTTGCTATATCAGCTACTACCCGCTTGCCGTCTGTTTGAAAAACTGTATGCGTTGCGAACGGATGCGGATGTTCCAAGGTACGCTTAACCTCGGACATAATCGCGCGAATCTCGTGCAAACGGACACCCGCGCGAGAAAAAAACGCGACGAATTGTAGCTCCATCAGATTCGTGAAGCTGATGGCGAGTTTACCATCTACTCGCCCAAGCTCATTCTTGATAATCGGGATCTGCTTGGCGGAATGCCCATCAACCCAAACTCGGACCATGCTTGCAGACGCGCCGACTAGATCGGCAGCAACCGGGATGGTGAAGATGCCTGTGTCCATTAAGGATTCTTCAGACATCGCGCGCCTCAAACATGGTCCGCCAACGAGTCCCGGTACATCAATCTTTTCCCTACAATCCCGCCCAGCGCTCGCATTGTCCGTGCGCTATCGTTCACGCCAAGCTTCACACGATTGTTATACCGAAAGTCGAATTCCGCAAGATACCTGTGGAGGTGTTTTTCCTTACAGTGCTGGTAAACGCCGCGCATGCCCCTCTTGAAAATCCCGAAAAAGCCCTCAACCGTGTTCGTGTGGATATCGCCGCGCACGTATTCATCTTCGGAATGGATCACGGTTTCCTGGCTGGCGAACTCTTTTCCAACTACGGTATAGAGCCGGCTTTCATCGGTCATTAAGCGGGTCTCGCGGTCAATGTTTTCGCGGACAATAGCGCGAACAGTGCGACCATCGGCGCTTTCTGGCGTGAAAGATCGCACGCGCCCGCCGCGTTGAACAAGGGAAATAACCGGGCGCTTGCTGCTGTGGCCGCTTTTGCCGCGCTTTGTGCGCGTCACAACGGTTTCCTTGTCGCCATAATAGGTTTCGTCGGCTTCGACAATTTGGCCCGGTCCGCCCATGGCCGCAAGGTCGCCCTCGCGCATGGCCTCGCGGAGACGATGGCCCATGAACCATCCGGTTTGAAGGGAGACACCAAGCGTCCGGTGAAGCTGATTTGCGCTCACGCCTTTCTTGCTGCTGCAAAGAAGGAAGGCGGCTTGAAACCAGATATGCAAGGGAACCTTGCTATCCTCGAAAACCGTATTTTTTCGAACCGTGAATTGCTTCCTACAATCGTAGCATTTTTTCAGGCCCAAACGAACCTTACCGTTCTTGTCTTTCACGCCATTTAGCGCAGAAATCCGGCCCATGCAGCCACAATGAGGGCACACAGGGCCGTTAGGCCAAACAATCGCCTCAAGCTCCGCGAACGCAGCAGCTTCATCCTGAAAATATGCCTGACTGAGAACGCTTGCCATGGCCGGAAACCTCAAAAACCACCATTAAACACTACCACTTGTGGTGGGTTTGTCAAGTAGAATAAGCCGAATAAAATCCTTGACTTTGTTCCTTGTTTGTTCTAGGTCTCAGCCATCCCCACCCGATGAGGGGCCTTCGCGCGAGGGCAAACAAGGCGGGCGGGGAGCGGTCCTGCGCCGGGGGGCACCCATCCTCCGTCCCGGGCTCCGGA
>CAIZEI010000181.1 GCA_903931945.1 uncultured Hyphomicrobiales bacterium
CTGGAAGCCGGGGCGCGTCGTCGTTGGCGCCTATCTGTTTGGCGGCGTGACGCAATTTCAGTTGTTCGCACAAGGGTTCAATCTTCCGGTTCCCACCGAATTTCTGTCGATGCTCCCCTATGTGGCGACAGTCGTCGTGCTCGTGATCATTTGTCGCGATCCCAAAACAATCTTGCTCAATCAACCGGCTTCCCTGGGTCGCAGCTTTCATTCGGCGGCCTAGGGAAATAACACGCCCCTACGGGCGATCGACCAGCGTTCCAACAACAATGCGAAGGACCAGTATGATGAAGCAGCTAAAATACAGAACAGTCTTGCGAACCGCGATCACGGCGGGGTTGATCGCGGCTGCGCCATTGGCGGCTTTTGCGGCGGAACCGCTCAAGGTCGCATTTGTCTATCTGGGCCCTGTAGGAGACGGTGGCTGGACGCAGCAGCACGATCAGGCGCGACTGGCGCTGGAGAAAGAACTCGGGTCCAAAGTCAAGACAACATTCGTGGAAAACGTGCCCGAGACGGCGGATTCCGAGCGTGTTTTCCGGCAGCTCGCCGCCGACGGGAATAAGCTGATATTCGCCACGTCGTTCGGCTACATGGAGCCTTTGCAAAAGGTCGCCAAGCTGTTCCCCAATGTCAAGTTCGATCACGTAAATGGTTTCAAAACTGCAGCGAATATTTCCGTCTACGAGCCTCGCTTCGAGGAAGGCTTCTATCTCATCGGGGTTCTCGCAGGCCAAATGACGAAATCCAATTCCCTTGGATTTATCGGCTCGTTTCCCATTCCATCTGTCGTGCGCAATATCGATGCGATGACGGTGGGCGCACTTGCGGTTAACCCGAAGATCAAGACCAAACCGATCTGGGTCAACACCTGGTATGACCCGGGCAAGGAACGGCAGGCTGCTGAAACTCTGATCGCGCAGGGCGTCGATGTTGTCGCGCAAAACACCGATTCTCCGGCATCAATCCAGGCAGCGCAGGAGAAAGGCACCTACGCCTTCAGCATTGATGCGGACATGTCAAAATACGGCGCCAAAGCCCAGCTCTCAGGCTCCACGGAGGATTGGAGCGGCTATTACATCGCCGAAACGAAAAAAGTTATGGAAGGAACCTGGACTGGCAACCGCCATACCCGCTGGGGCCTCAAGGAAGGAATGGTGGTGATGGCGCCGCTCAATCCCGCTATTCCCGCCGCTGCGGCGAAGGTTTTTGAAGATAAGAAGAAAGCCATTATCGCCGGCGAGCTGAACCCGTTCGGCGGCCCCCTCAAGGACAATGCAGGCGTGGTGAAGGCCGCTGCCGGCAAGGTCCTTCCCGAAGCCGATTTCAACTCGATGAATTTTTATGTCGAGGGTGTCGAGGGCAATGTTCCCAAATAAGGCGGGATCGCCTGCGCCGGTCAAATCACTGTCTGGCGCAGGCGATTGGAATCCTGGTTCACGGGCGGACGCGATAGCAACGTGAGACATCCGGAAACCTTGTCCAGGCTTTACGTTCAGGCCTGTTGCCTCAACCGGTCGCCAGTCGCATCGCATTGGCGCACGTATCAGGCAACCAATCATACCAGGGGCGCTTCGGCTTGACGGACGGTCAAACCGAAGCGTTCGGCGCGTCAGCCGTATCGTGTTATAAGAACCGCACGCGCAGGCGCTTGCCAACGGCGATGTGTCAAGGCGCATCGCCGTTGGTGTAAGTTCGGCTTTGCAGACACCGGTGAATTCGTTGCGCAAACGTCCATTTGCATAACAGCCTGATAATCCGTTGATTTTGGCCTGGCGTGCGATTTATGGAAGATTCTGCGATGACCCATGACCGCAAGCCGGGTCGCGCTATGACACATTCGCAAGCTCTCGAAATCGAGATTGTCGCGGCGAACTTGCGGACGAGAAATTTCCCTGCGCGGGGTTGGTTGTCCCAGCCGCCACGCGCGTCCGGTTTGAATCGCGATTGCGTACGCCGGGTCTCGGCGATGATCGTGTGATCCTGTCCCAAGCGGTAATGTAGCAGGGCTCCCAGGTTGCCGCCCGCGAAGCGCGCCCGACATTGCGCCGTAACGAGCGGGCGGCGCGATCTTGAACAAAGGCGCCACCGCGCGGGCGGAGGGCCAGTCACGCCAACCTGGCAGCGTTGGCCGGGAACGCTTTGTGTAGTCCGATCGAAACGGTCTCTGGCGCACGCTCGTAGATATCGGCTTGCGCGTTTTTAAAGGCAGTCCGCCCGGCAATCTTGACGGACAGCCGGCGATCGCGCCGATTGATGGAAAATTGAGAGGCGTCGCGCGTGACGCCACGCGGATAGCTGCAGTCGTCAAGCGCATCGAGGTCGATCCGCGAAGGCGTTGGGCCAACTGGACTGGCATGGATAATCGAGGACGGGCGCTGGCAAGCGCGGCATTGGAAACGATCGAGAGCAGCGCCATCCTGAAGCGCAGGTTAAACCGGACAAGCGATTCCATCAGCCTCTGCAGCATTGGAGCCCTGCCATGCGCCAAAATTCAGCGAGTTTGCCGGATCAGCCAATCGCGGCGCTCCGGGGCGCCTCCCGCAAGGACATCGAGGCGATACTGGCCTCGTTTGCCGGGCGCTTGAAGGCGCACGGGCTTCGTGTCGCCGGGGTGGTTGAAGTGACAACAGGACCTCACGCCGATCGAGGCCATTCGCGTCGCCAGGTTCATGCCGTCCATCGTTGACCGCGTCTGATCCCGACAAATTGCCAATGCGCAATTGCCGGCGTTGCGTAAAATTCGAGTGTATGTCGTCGCAGGCTCGGCTCAAATTGTCACGCGTATGGCGCTCGCGCCCATGGCAAGACCGGCCAGTAAAGCCAGGCGAACTCTTCCTGCACGCTGCGCATGCGCCACGTTAACCCAGGGCGATCGGGTAAAGGATTAATCCCTCTCCCGTATGGTGAGGAGGCCCGGAATGGGCCGTTTCGAACCACGAGGGAGAGGATTTAACAGCTTTTTTGCCAGCCCCCTCGGGCTTCGAGACGCGCCTTTCAGGCGCTCCTCAGCATGCGGGGACCTTCACCCGACTCCCCTGCGCGTCAACCAGGTCCACGTGGACGTGCGCCTGGTTCAGGATTATGATTGCATCATTGCATCATTGCATTTGGCGGTTTCTCACTATGATTGTGTTTTTGTATTTGGCGGTTTCTCAATGAGTTCAAATATCGCCCGTCGCGCAGCAGCAACCGGGTTGGCCTTTGCCTTGACTTTTGCGGCGACTGGCGCCGGAGCATTTGATTTTTTCGGTCTGTTCGGCGCCAAAGACGAACAGCCCACGCCGCGTCCCGACGCCATACCCTACACGATCGAAATCACCGGCCTCGACGGCAAGAAGGATATCGAGTCTGCGCTCAAGGACGCCTCCAACACCTGGCGGCTGCGAGCAGAGGCGCCCTCGAATGGCGACGGCCTGGCCCGACGAGTGATCGCCGACTTTCCACGTTTGACAGATGTCTTGCGCGCCAGCGGCTATTATGACGCCGACATTCGGGTGAAAATCGCAGGCGTCGCCGTTGGGCCGGACGGGGAAGACTCCGATCACGCGGCGCGCGCCGCAGACGCGATGCTTAACAAGGAGGTCGCGACGGTCACAGTGGCAGTCGATCCAGGGCCATTATTCTCGCTCCGCCGCTTGAGCGTATACGACGCGCGCACGCGCGCTCCAATTGACTACACTTTGTTCAACAAGCGCGCCTTTGACGTGGGCGCGGACACGGGGGCCCGCGCCGCGACGCTTCGCACCCTTCAAACCCGGTGGATTGACGAGTTGCGCGGCAAATCCTACCCGCTCGCCAGGGTATACAAGTCCGAGGCGGTCGTAGCGCACAAGGACCACGTGATGGACGCGACAGTGACCATTGATCCTGGCCCTCGCGCGGGAATTGGCGCTGTCGAGCTTAAGGGATCGCCGGGAATCGATCCGGACGTCATCCGCTCCTACATTTATCTGGAGGAGGGTGAGGATTATTCGCCGCAGAAGTTGGCGGACACGCGGAAATCCATCGCCAAGATCGAGGCCGTTGGCTCGGCGCGAGTCGAGGATGGCGATGCGCTCGACGCCAATGGAAATCTGCCGATTGTCGTTGACACTACGGAGCGCAAGCCACACGCCGTTGGCGTTTCCGCGCAATATTCGACCGTCGATGGCCCCTCAGTGAAGGCCTATTGGATGGATCGAAATCTTTTCGGCGGCGCGGAACGCCTTCGACTGGAACTGGTCGCCGGGCTCGCTCCTTTCGCCGGTGGCGCGACGTTCAAGGGCTTCCCGTCGCTTCAATTCAGCGATCTTATTGGCGGATTGCGCGCGAGTTTCCTCAAGCCTGCGTTGTGGGGCACACGCAACGACCTGCTGGTCGACGCCGCCCTGATGCGCGAAAACACGAACTACTACCGGGCAAACTATGGAAACGTCACCACCCAGATCCGCCACCGCTTTAGCGACACGGCATCGGTGCAAGGCGGCGTGGAAATTGAACGGGGACATTGGGACGACACATTCGGCGGCCACGATTATTCGCTTTCGGGATTTCCCCTTTCGGCGACCTACGACAGCACGGACGTCGCTCTCGTCCCAACCAGGGGCGTTCGAGCGGTGGTGGGCGTAACGCCATATGTCAACATATTGCCAAATGGCGTCGCAATGATCCAATCAAAGACTCAAATTTCGACCTATCAAGCCCTTGATGAGGATGCCCGATACATCCTCGCCGGGCGCGTCGGCGCCGGTTCGATTGTGGGGCCTGATACCAAAGACATCCCGGCAAGCCGCAGATTCTTCGCAGGCGGCGGCGGCTCGGTGCGCGGATTCGCCTATCGTTCGCTCAGCCCCACCGACGCGGCCGGGAATTATGTCGGCGGCAGCAGCCTGTTCGAGGCATCGCTGGAAGCGCGGGTGAAGGTGACAGACGCAATTGGCGTCGTGCCCTTCGCCGACACTGGTGCGGCCTTCACATCCGCCGCGCCAAATTTCAGCACGTCATTGCGTTCTTCAGTTGGTCTCGGGTTTCGCTACTACACGGGCATCGGCCCCATCCGGCTGGATTTCGCGACGCCGCTGAATCCGCGCGCGGGCGATCCCAGGGTTGCCTTCTATTTTGGCATCGGAGAATCCTTTTGACGCCGCCCGCCCGGTCGCGCTGGCGATCGCGCCTCGTCCTTGGAGCCGGAAGCGCGCTGCTTGCTATTGTCGTCGCGGGCGCGTGGTTGCAAAGCGAGGCAGGCGGGCGCGTCCTCGCGGGGTTTGCCGCGCGCGCCACTTCGTCTCCCGATATGAAGATCGAAATCGGCGCGATCGAGCATCCCTTGTCGTCAAATCCGGCCATCCACGACGTCGCGATTGCGGATCCAAAAGGTGTCTGGCTGCGGATCGACCATGTCGATATCGCGTGGTCGGTTTTGGCGTTGCTGCGCGGTCGTGTTGAGCTTGACGCAATTAACATCGGCGCAGTGGCGGTAACGCGCGCGCCGGGGCCAGCGACTGCGCCCGCCAAGCCATCGACCGGCCCACTGATCCCGGATTTGCCTGTCGCTTTGAATATCGGGCTTTTGACCCTGAAACGGCTGGATTTGGAGGCGCCGGTTTTGGGCGTGACGGCGAGCCTGAGCCTGGACGCCTCCGGCGAATTGAGCGCCCATGGCGCGGGCGCGGCGCTGAAATTGGCGGCGCGTCGTCTGGATGCGCCGGGCGATATCGACGCTGATCTTGACTACGCGCCCCAGGCCAAAAAGGCGCGAATCCAATTGCGGATTGCGGAGCCTGCGGGCGGACTCATCGCCGGATTGGCGCATATTCCCAACCAGCCCCCTGTCGTCATCGACCTGAACGGCGAGGGATCGCTCGACGATTTTACTGCGCATTTTGGCGCCAAGGCCGGCGATGACATTGGCGCGAATGGCGATGCGAGAATAACGCGCGATGGCGCGGCCCGGCGCGTAAAGCTTGATGTAACCGGTCAGATCGCGCGCCTTGCGCCTCTTCAACTGCAGCGGCTGCTGGCGGGCGATACGCGCCTTGAGGCCACACTGCGCATTGCCGATGATGGCGCGCTTGGTCCGGAACGCGTTGTGGTCTCCACGCCGGCGTTGCGTGTCGCTGCGGATATCGCGACCGTTCCGGCTGGCGGCGGCTTTTTGGCCAGGCTCGATGGCGACCTTGTAACATCAGCCCTCGATATTCCCGCGCCACCGGATTTATTGGGCCAGCGGATCAAGCTGGCGGGCTCTATCAGGACCACGACCGATGGCCGCGTTGGATTCGATGATTTATCGATCACTGGCGACCATATGAGCACGGCGATCAATGGCGTGGCGTCAAGCGATGAGTTTGCCATCGACGCCAGTATCGACATTCCGGATCTCAAACGCGCCGACCCCCGGTTGACGGGACATGGTCAACTCAACGCGCGTCTCGGCGGTTCGCCCCAACGACCGAGCGCGAAGGTCTCCCTGGCGCTCGCCAACGCCACTGCGCTCGGGCGGGCAATCCCTGAACTAACATTGAGCAGCGAGGCCAATGACCTCCTGGGCGATATGGCCGCGACGGCGGACCTTGCTGGAACCATCGATGGCAAGCCGGCGCAGGGCAAGGCGTCACTTCGCCGGAAGGATAAGGAAATAAGGATTGATGGCCTCGCTATCGCCATAGGCCGGGCGTCGCTCAAAGGCGAAGTCGCCGTGGGCGAGGGCAATCTGGCGCGCGGGCGCCTTGCGCTGTCTGCGCCCAATCTTGACGATCTGTCAGCTGTCGCGCTGCGGAAGCTTGCCGGACGGCTTGAGGCGGCCATCATTCTGGACGCCGTCGAAGGGGGGCAGAATGTCGCTGTGGACGCGCACGGCGACGGGTTGACCGCGCCGGAAGGCTCGGTCGAGCGGTTGGCAGCGAAGTTCGTGGCCAGGGATGTGCTGCGACGCCCCACGCTAGAGGGCGAAGCAAGCCTTGCAAACGTGCGGGTTGGCAAAGAGACGATTTCCAGGGCGCATTTCGTCGCCACTCCCCGTGGCCAGGCGGACGCCCTGGAATTGGCGGTGGAAGCGCGCGGCTTTTCCATAACCGGCAAGGGACTTCTGACGCCGGGCGAACGCTCGCGGTTCGATCTATCGGCTTTAACCGCGCAACGCGCGGGCCAGCGCATCGCCCTCGCCAGGCCAGCCGCCATTGTTTTCGGCGGTGGCCGTATTGAATTGAAAGGGGTCGCGCTGGACGTCGGCGGTGGACAGGTTCAACTTGAAGGCGCCGTCGGCGAGCGGCTCGACCTGACCGCCAGCGCGCACGCCGTGCCGCTGTCGATCGCATCTCTGGTGGATTCGAGCCTTGGACTTGAGGGAATGCTGGATGCGAATGCGCATATAAGCGGGTCGGGTTCGGCGCCACAAGGCGATTGGAAAGTCCACATTGCCAAACTCGTCGCATCGCAAACACGCTCGCAAGGCCTGCCGCCGATCGACATCCTGGCGAGTGGACGATTGGCGGGCGGCCAGACCAGCGTAGACGCAGATATCTCAATCGGCCCGTCAAGCCACATCAAAACGACGGGGTCGGCGCCGATCAATGGCGCAGGCGCACTCGATCTGGCTGTCAGAGGCGCTCTGGACGCGGCTCTGGCGAATGCCAGCCTTGCGGCGAACGGCCAGACCTTGCATGGCCGGGCCAATCTCGATTTGCGTCTGTCTGGCGCCATAGCCGCGCCGCAATTTGGCGGCGACGTTCAGTTGGTCGACGGCTCTTTCAAGGACCCTCTCAACGGCGTCAGTCTCGACAGGATCGCAGCACGTCTTGAAGGCCGGGGCCACGAGTTGAACATTGCATCCTTTTCCGGCGTGGCGAAAAATGGCGGTCAGGTCAGCATTGCCGGCCACGTGACTCTGTCGCCCGAGTCCGGCCTGCCCGGCGCGTTCCATGTCGCAGCGCGCAACGCCCAGCTCGCCAGCACGGAAACTGTCTCGTCGACGGCCGACGTCGATATCGATATTGCAGGCCCGCTGACACGCGCGCCAAAGGTCACAGGCAGGGTCGGCTTGTTGACGATGGATGTCACAGTCCCCGAGCGTTTGCCTGCGTCGCTGAGGCCCCTGCCCGGCACGACCCAGATCGACGCGCGCGGATTCGCCAAACAAATGCTCGATCTCCAGCGCAAGCAGCTTGAACAGGCCGCAAAGACGGCGCGCACATCGTCGCTCGACGCGGGCTTCGATCTCGCTGTCGCCGCCCCCAACCGAATATTCGTGCGCGGGCGCGGCATCGACGCGGAGTTCGGCGGCGACCTACGCCTCAACGGCACGCTGCAAAAGCCCAACGTTATTGGCTCGTTCGATCTGCGCCGCGGCAAGCTGCAGGTGGCCTCGCAAAGCATTGATATTACTAGCGGCAAATTGTCGTTTCTCGGCGGATTGACGCCGGAACTCGATTTTGTCGCGGCGACAACTGCAGGCGACGTCACCGCCAAGATCACGGTCAGCGGCCCCGCCAACGCCCCTGTTTTCGCATTTTCCTCCACGCCCGAATTGCCTTCGGACGAAGTGTTGTCGCGCCTGCTGTTCGCGAAGGCGTCCGGACAACTCTCGCCCTTTCAGGCGGTGCAACTGGCGAGCGCGCTGGCGCAGTTTTCCGGCGCGGGAACGGGGATCGACGCATTTGAAAAAATGCGCAAGGCGCTCGGCGTCGATTCGCTTGATGTTGAGGCCGGCGGGCCAGGCGGTCCAAAGGTGGGCGCGTCCCGCTATCTCACCGACAATATTAGCGTCGGGGTCAAGACCGGCGCCAAGCCTGAGGACTCCGCCGTAAATGTGGGCATCGACGTTACAAAAAAAGTGCGGGTGCAGGGCGAAACCAGCGTCGATGGCAAGACATCTGTTGGCGTTGGCGTTGAATGGGAATATTGAAACGGTCGGTCGCTGATCGTCGCGTGCGCCTTGGGCAATCATGTGGGCGCCAAGCTGGATTTCTGCGGAAACCCGTGCAACACGTGTCTGGAATCCCGCCCGGCGAGCGTCTCGGCAGAGCACATGGTGTCAACGGCGGAGCAAAATATGCGCACCGTATTTTTACATCCGCTTTTGTGACGCCGGGCTGTGACGGCAAACGCGTTAGTCGATGATTTGGCGTATCGAGAACATGATCGGCGGCCGGGCTTTCGACCCCACCGTGCCGCTGCATAACCCAAAATGATCATGGAATGATGTTGGCTTTCCGTGAGTAGTGGCTTCAACGCCTGTTCATTCGCGATACCGCAGCGCGTCCGCGATCAAGGCAAAGGCCGCTGAAGGCTGGCGCCTGCTCGGATAATAGAGGTGGTAGCCCGAAAACGGCGGGCGCCAATCATCGAGCACGCGAATGAGGCGTCCGTCGGCAATCTGCGCGCTCACTTGATCTTCCATGACGAAACAGAGACCAAAGCCTGCCTCGGCCGCACGAACGATCATGTTGACGTTATTGAAGGCGAGCTGTCCCTCAACGCGAACGTGCAATTCGCGCCCATCCCGTTCGAATTCCCACGTGTAAAGCCCCCCGCCGCTCGAAAGGCGCATGTTGATGCACCTGTGTTCGGTCAGATCATGCGGCGTGCGTGGGACGGATCTTTTTTCGAAATATTCTGGCGACCCGACGACGGCCATGCGCAGGTCCGGGCCGATCCGGACCGCCACCATGTCCTTGGCAAGGGCTTCGCCGAGCCGGACGCCTGCATCGAACCGTTCCGTGACGATATCCGTCAGACCGGAATCGATGCCCAGTTCCACATTGATATCAGGGTAGTCGGGCAGCAGCTTCGCCAGCGCAGGCCAGAGAACGGTTGTCGCAGCGTGTTCCGAGGTGGTGATCCGGATCGTGCCAGCGGGCTTCTCGCGCAAATCCCCGAGCGAGGTGAGTTCTACTTCGATACTCGCCAACGCCGGTCGCAACGTCGCCAGCAGCCGCTCCCCTGCGGCTGTTGGCGCGACACTACGGGTGGTTCGCATCAACAGTCGAACGCCCAGACGCGTCTCAAGACGACGGATGATGTGACTGAGAGACGATTGCGATGTGCCGAGCTTCGCCGCTGCGCGCGTGAAGCTGCCTACTTCCGCGACCGCCAGTAAGGCGTTGAGATCGACCAGGTCCTCGCGCCGCATTCATGAATTCCAGATATGAGTTCATGCGCTTTATAGCGTCTAATCCACGCGCTGTCTGCGCGGTACGTTTACAACGATCCGAGAGTGTTTCGCCAATCGGCGTAACCCGGTGATAGGCACACGCGCCATGGACATCAATCGCAGTGGGACCGCGTCATCCCGTTCGGGACCCACGGAATATTTCACCGGAACGGTCCGCATCGACGCCCCCTTCAACGGCAGTGGCGCGTTGAGCGGCGCGACGGTGACATTCGAGCCCGGAGCCCGGACTGCCTGGCATACGCATCCGCTTGGCCAGACACTACTGGTCGTTTCCGGGCTGGGGCAGGTCCAACGCGCGGGCGGCCCGGTTAAGGCGATCCGCCCCGGGGACATTGTCTGGTTCGAACCGAACGAAAAACACTGGCACGGAGCAGCCCCGAACTGCGCCATGTCCCACATCGCCATCGCCGAAATGGAGGACGGCTCCGCCGTGACCTGGATGGAGAAGGTCACCGATGAGCAATTTGGGAAGGAAAACAAATGATCGCCAGCAATGTCATTGTCGTAATTGGCGCGGGCTCAATCGGACAGGCGATCGCCCGGCGGGTGAGCGCGGGCAAGCATGTGCTGCTGTCTGACCTGCGTCAGCAAAATTCGGCGGCCGGAGCCGACGTGCTGAGCAACGCCGGGTTTAAAGTCAGCACGGCGACTGTCGACATTTCTTCGCGTGCGTCTGTTCAGGCGCTGGTCGAGGAAGCCACGACGATCGGTAACGTCATGGGCGTCATCCACGCCGCCGGCGTTTCGCCCTCGCAAGCCTCGCCGGCGACGATCCTGAAGGTCGACCTTTACGGCACGGCGCTCGTGCTGGAGGCATTCGGAAATGTCATTTCAGGCGGGGGATCGGCCGTCGTCATCGCTTCGCAGTCCGGCCATCGCCTCGGCGCGTTGACGCAGGAGCAAAACGCCGCGCTGGCGACAACGCCCGCCGACGAACTGCTGGCGCTCCCCATGCTCCAGGCGGATCGGGTGAAGGACTCGCTCCATGCCTACCAGTTGGCGAAGCGCGGCAATTCATTGCGGGTGATGGCCGAGGCCTTGCGCTGGGGCAAGCGTGGCGCGCGAGTCAACACGATCAGTCCCGGCATCGTCATCACGCCGCTGGCGAAGGACGAACTCTCCGGGCCGCGCGGCGATGGCTATCGCCGCATGATCGAACTTTGCCCGGTCGGACGGGCCGCCACGCCGGACGAGGTCGGCCATGTTGGCGCGCTTCTGATGGGGCCGGACGGCGTTTTCATCACTGGCAGCGACTTCCTGATGGATGGCGGCGTCACCGCCTCTTACTGGTTTGGCGAACTCGCCCCCAAATAGCCGCGTTAACGTCTTAAATACAGCCGCACGAAGGCGGTCCTCGAAACGGAGTGTGCGACAATGCTGGGAACCCTGCTTTACGGGCCGCGCGACGTGCGGTGCGAGGAAGTCGCCGAACCGAAGATTCTCAAGCCGACTGACGCGATCATCCGGTTGTCTGCGGCCTGCGTCTGCGGTTCGGACCTGTGGCCCTACCGCGGCCTGAACGAGGTTACGTCGCCGATGGCGATGGGCCATGAATATTGCGGTATCGTCGAGGAAGTCGGCAGTGCGGTGACGAGTGTCCGGCCCGGCCAGTTCGTCGTCGGCTCATTCTGTCTTTCCGATAATACATGCCCGCATTGCCGTTTCGGCTTTCAATCATCCTGCCAGCAGCGGGAGTTCATGACGGGCGCGCAAGCCCGGTTCGCGCGTGTGCCGCTGGCCGACGGCACGCTTGTCGCAACGCGGGAAATTCCAGCAGACGATCTGATACCGAGCCTGCTCGCGACGTCGGACGTGCTGGGCACCGGCTGGTATGCGGCGGACGCGGCGCGCGTGCAGTCCGGTTCGACCGTTGTCGTCGTAGGCGATGGCGCGGTGGGGCTTATGGGCGTGCTCGCCGCCAAGCAATTGGGGGCCGAACGGATCATCGCGATGAGCCGCCACAAGACACGGCAGGATCTCGCCCTTGAATTCGGCGCCACTGACATCGTCGCGGAGCGCGGCGATGCCGGCGTCAAAATTATCAATGCGCTCACAAACAACGTTGGCGCGGACGCGGTGCTGGAATGTGTCGGCATGAATGAGTCGATGCAACAGGCGATTCACTGCGCACGTCCCGGCGGTATGATCGGCTATGTCGGCGTACCGCATGGCGTCCAACTCGATGGACAGGCGCTATTCTTCTCACAGACGGGCATGTTGGGCGGCCCTGCGCCAGTGCGGCGGTTCCTCCCATATCTGATGGACCTTGTGATGGAACGCAGGATCAACCCCGGCAAGGTCTTTGACTTGACGCTGCCGCTGGCGGACGTCGCCGAAGGTTATCGCGCGATGGATGAGCGCCGGGCGATCAAGACCCTGTTACGCGTTTAAGTCCGTTGAGCAAATGGCCAAGAAGCAAAAGATCGCAGCGAAACCGGTTTCCGGAATCAGGGTCGCCGCCAGCTCAGGTATTGAAAATCACCTGGTGAACGCGTCCAATCAAGCCGTGCGGACGGGCGTTACCCTCCGCAGCGATCAAACAGATACAATCTTCCTCATCGCCAATCACCGGTCGATGATCGATGTCGCCATCCACCTCGCAAATATCGCCGGGCCGGAAGCGCGCTCGACCATCGACGAACGAGCCCGCCATAATGTAAGTCCATTCGAGTCCGCTGTGACCATGGCGAAGCAGGGACTTGCCGGGCGCTACCCGCAGGAGCCGCAACTCTCCGTCGATCGATTTGCTGACGCGAATACCGGGCGCCAGCCAGCGCCAATTTGCAAACTCGCTGTGACCGAGAGCCGCAGGCCAGACGATATCATTGGGCAGGTTGGGCGGCCGGCGTGGCAAGCGCTGGGTTGTCGCAGGCTCAGGACCCCGCTCGATCGCCGCGCGGACGCGCGCCAACCCATCCGGGATATCTCCGCTCGGGGCTGTTTGCTCCAGCAGGACCCCGCCAACAGCCTCAAATAAACCAACAGCGTCACGGCATGCGGCGCAGCCCGCCAGATGCGCTGAAACCACAATGGATGGCCCTCCAACGAGCATACCGGCGGCAAGGCGAACCAGCGTTTCGTCGCTGGGATGGTGAAGGCTGCTCATTGCAAATCCGCCAACAGGGTTCGAAGGTGACCGAGCGCCAGACGCACACGCGATTTCACGGTGCCGAGTGGGAGACCAAGCGTTCGGGAGATTTCCGAGTGCGGTCGGTCCTCGAAAAACGCGAGTTGGACGATCGTCAATTGCTCGGCGGAAAGACTGCCAAGAGCCGAATGAATTCGTTCGTCGCGCTCGTCAGCGATCATCGTGATATCAGCTCCCGGTGGATGATCTTGCGCCTCGCTCGGGTCCAGCTCAAATGTGTCAGCCGCTTTTTCGCGCCGGAAACGGTCAATCCGCAGGTTGCGGGCTATGGTGAAGATCCAGGTCGAAGCGCTGGCGCGGGAAGGGTCGAACATCGCCGCTTTTCGCCAAACGGTGATCATTGTCTCCTGCGCCAGATCCTCGGCGAGGTTGAGCGGCGCGCCAAGACGCGCGAGATAGCCTTTGACGCGCGGAGCAAAATGACCGTAAAGCTCAGCGAATGCCTCGCGGTCAGAACTGGCGGCGACGGCGAGCACGCACCGGTCGAATTCGGCGGCAAGGGGATCGTTTGCTTTGCTCATGCGCCCGGCCCCAAACCCAAAGGCTTGGCGCGTAAATCGCAAGTCAAGGTGTGTGGCAAGGACGTTCATGCTCCATCTACGTCTGATCCACCCGGATGGATCACGGCTTGATAAAATGATCCGGTTTCATACCGCCACCGTATCAATTTCGTCCGGCGTGAAACTTTCCCGCCCGGCGCCGCGTATTCCTTAACGCGATCGACTGAATTCGAGAAATGGACCTGTGACATGGCTCTCGGCAAGACCCTGAATATTGCGGTTATCGGTTCCGGCATTTCCGGCCTTTCGGCGGCCTGGCTGCTTTCTCCGCATCATTCGGTCACCCTGTTCGAAGCTGATGACCGCCTCGGAGGCCATGGTCACACGGTGGATGCGCCCCTGGGCAACACTGTAGTTCCAGTCGACACCGGTTTTATCGTCTATAATGAGAAGACCTATCCGAATTTCACAGCTCTGCTGCGGCGCCTGAAGGTTCCCACGAAATCCTCCGATATGTCATTCGCCGTTTCGATGGATGCTGGCGCTCTTGAATATGCAGGGACGGACATTCGCGGCCTGTTTGCTCAAAAACGCAATCTCGTGCGGCCCCGTTTCTGGTCAATGCTCGCCGACGTTATGAGGTTCTACAGAAACGCGCGCCGGGACATTTCGCTCCTTGGGCTGTCATCGCTCGATGATTATCTGCGCGCCAATAACTATGGCGACGCCTTTCGCGAGGACCATCTTTACCCCATGGCGGCGGCGATCTGGTCGACGCCCACCGACCGTATTGGAGAATACCCGGCTGCAGCGATGATCCGATTCTGTGAAAATCACGGGCTCCTGCAAATTCGCGACCGGCCTGTCTGGCGCACCATCGATGGTGGCAGCCGTGTCTATATCGAAAGGCTGGCGAGCGAAATCTCGAATGGAGTCCAGAAAAACACCCCCGCGCGCCGTGTCCGGCGCGTGGAAGACGGCGTCATGGTTGAGTTCGATCATGGTGATTCCATGCGTTTCGATCATGTCATTCTCGCCTCGCATGCGGACCAGTCCCTTGCCCTGCTCGATGCGCCAACACCCGAAGAGCAAAGAATTCTGGGCGCTTTCAAGTATGGCGCGAACACAGCCGTGCTGCATTCGGACGAATCGCTGATGCCCCGCCGCCGCGCAGCCTGGGCGAGCTGGAATTTCCTGGCCCGGCGTGGCGACCCCGATGCAAAGCCCTGCGTCACCTATTGGATGAACAGCCTGCAGTCGCTTTCACCTGACAAACAGTTTTTTTTGACGCTGAACGCCAGTCGCCAACCCCGGGCCGACGCTGTGATTCAACGGATGGACTATACGCATCCACTGTTCGACGCGCGCGCCA
Source organism: uncultured Hyphomicrobiales bacterium (assembly GCA_903931945.1). Lineage (GTDB taxonomy): Bacteria > Pseudomonadota > Alphaproteobacteria > Rhizobiales > Beijerinckiaceae > Terripilifer. The sequence goes on from CAIZEI010000181.1 coordinate 15,174, forward strand.
TGGCGGCGCAAGAGGAATTGTGGGATCTGCAAGGACTGGGCAATGTCTGGTTTTGCGGCGCCTATTTCGGCTCGGGTTTCCATGAGGATGGATTGCAGGCGGGTCTTGCCGTCGCCGAGGAACTCGCCGGCGTCAGGCGGCCTTGGTCAGTCAATGAGGAATCAGGCCGGATATCGATCCGCCGCAAGCCGCAAGCCTCCAGCATTCGGGAGCTTGTGGCGTGACCCCTTTTGCCAGCGCACTGTATACAGGCTCGGTCACGCATAACAGGTTGCGGCCAAAGCGGCATTCTTTGCGCTATCGTCTCTATTCGATGCTTGTCGATCTCGACGAGCTCCCGCGCTTGTCGCGCGAATTGCGATTGTTCTCCTACAATTCATTCAATTTGTTCAGCCTCCATGATCGCGATTTTGGCGACGGGGGCGATGAATCCATACGTGCGCGGACCGAACGGCATTTGCGCGCGGCCGGGATGCCTGCTGACGGCCCGATTCGGCTTTTCACCCTGCCGCGCGTGCTGGGATACGCCTTCAACCCGTTGAGCATTTTCTTTTGCTATCGCAGCAATCATACATTGCTGGCGATCCTCTACGAGGTTCACAATACATTTGGCGAACGGCACGCCTATCTTATTCCGGTTCAAGAGAATGCGGGGGCGTCCGTGCTGCAGGATTGCAGCAAAGCCCTTTACGTGTCTCCCTTCATCGACATGAAAATGCGCTATCAATTCCACATCGTCGCGCCGGATGCTCGCATGCGCGTGAAGATCGTCGGCGCCGATGAAAGCGGACCACTGATCGTCGCAACCCAGATCGCGGACCGCGTGAAACTCACCGACTCTGCTTTGGCCAGGGTCTTTTTCACTCATCCCCTTGTTACGCTGAAGGTGATCGGCGCCATCCACTGGGAGGCGCTTCAACTTTGGCTCAAAGGGGTTCCAATCCAGTCAAAGCCGCGAGCACCGACGGAATTTGTCACGCTTGTTCAACCCGCCGAAGGACGTTGAGGAAATGACACTGTCATCACAATCCGACTCATCGGGGCCTATCGCTCATCCAATGCTGATATCAGCCCGCGGTCTGGGTGCGTGGCTCGTCCGCCGCGTTCTGGCGCATTTGCACACGGGACGCCTCCAGGTCGAACTACCCTCCGGACAGCGCATCGATTATCGGGCGCCGAATTCCGGCGTCGACGCAGCCATCCTGATTCATAAATGGCGCGCGTTGCGCCGCTTGATTTCCGGCGGAGATCTTGGGTTTGCGAGGGCTTATATCGACGGCGACTGGTCGACGCCGGATCTCACGGCTTTCATCGAATTGATCGCCCGCAACGGGGAACAGTTCACCAGCGAAGTGACGGGCGCAGCCTGGTTCCGGCTCGCCAACATACTCGCGCACAAATGGCGTGCGAACACACGGACGGGGAGCCGTCGAAACATCGAGGCTCATTACGATCTCGGCAATGACTTTTATCGTCAATGGCTCGACGAATCGATGTTGTATTCATCAGCGATCTTCACGCCTGCGACGCGCACGCTTGAACAGGCGCAGCAAGAAAAAATCCGTCAAATCATCGAAATGCTCGAATTGGCGCCGGAACACGAAGTACTCGAAATCGGCTGTGGTTGGGGCGCGCTCGCTGCAGCCATCGCAACACAAGCCGGCGCGACGATCACAGGCATCACCCTGTCTCCATCGCAACTCGCGTTCGCCAACGACATGCTGGAACGATCAGGCGCGTCAAATAACGCGTCGCTGCGCATTGAGGATTACCGCGACGCCAGGGGGGATTACGATCGTATCGTCTCAATCGAAATGATCGAGGCGGTGGGGCAAGAATATTGGCCGGGCTATTTCGGGACCTTGCGCGACCGGTTGAAGCCCGGTGGAATCGCCGTGATCCAGGCGATCACGATCACCGAGGCGCGCTTCGGGACGTATTGCGCGCGGCCTGATTTTATTCAACGCTATATCTTTCCGGGGGGCTTCCTTCCGACAAAGTCGGCCATGCGAGAAGCTATGGCGGACGCCGGTCTTCGCCTGTCGGAACAACGGAATTTTGGCGAAAGCTATGCATTGACGCTTGCTGAATGGCGTCGGCGATTTCTGGCGGCCTGGCCGGAAATCGAGAAACTGGGGTTCAATTTAGAATTCAAACGGATGTGGGAATATTATCTTTGTTACTGCGAGGCCGGGTTCAAAACTGGAGACATCGACGTTGGGCTTTACGCGATAACCCATGCCTGACCAGCGTCGGTACAGGTGATTTCAGAAACGCCCCGCCTGGACGATTGGATGCGCCATGACCAAAGCCGTCTGTCTGATCTCTATCACGGCCTTGAGCGGAGCGCTTTCCTGCGCGGCGCAAGCACAGGGAATCAACGGCATGTGGAGCCGTGGCGACGGGCAGGCAAGGGTTGAGATCGCGCCCTGCGGCAAGGATATCTGCGCAACAAATACCTGGATCCGGGACTCTGCCAGCAGTGAAAAAGTTGGAGACAGGCTGGTGATGACCCTGGCGCCGGCTGGTCCGTCAGGCGTTCAGGGCGAAGCATTCGATCCCCAGCGCAATATGCGCTATCGAATCAAAATCGTGCTTCAATCGTTGGATACAATGACTACGAGAGGTTGTATCCTTGCGGGACTGCTGTGCAAGGACGTGGGCTGGACGCGAATTCGTTGAGATGCCGCGACACGATGCGCCAGCCCGCGAATATCGTTAACGCATTGCGCGACCTGATGAAGGAATGACCCACTCCCGCGTGGCGCAACGCGTCCGGACGCAAGCCGGTCAATGTCATCGCCCGCCGAAGGCTGCGGGATCTCAGACGACAGCCGTCTGACCCGTCATGGTTGTATAAGCCTCGCCCCAGCAATGGGCCATGCTTTTTCCCATTGAAATCGCCCTGCCCCGCAGCGGTTCTGGCAGCGTTCGGGTCGCAGACGCAACCCATAAATCGCGCCATCGGTCGAAATGTTGCTGACTCATGGCAAGCTTCAGATGCGGCGGGAACGGCGCCGAACGATACCGCTCCAGCCCAAGCAGCGCGGTGATCCAGAAATCATCCATCGTCGATAAATGTTTGTCCCAATTCTTGACCGAACCGGCGAAAACCGGGCCAAGCAGCGCGTCAATGCGCGCAGCCTCATAAAAATCGCGAACGCAATTACAAATCGCGCTTTCGAGATCGGCGGATGGGTCGGACATGTTCAATCTCCTTTTGAAATCCATCGCGCAGTTGCGACAGATTGATCTGATCTGCATCAAAATTGCGGAACCTTCGCCGCGCCGTCCAAGCAAAACCGCCATTTCGTCAGGCGGCCAGCCCCGTTCCGGAATAAAGCCATTGCAGGCCATTGTAGAATTCTTCTGGCGTTTTCGCGCCCAGGATCGAATTTCTGATGCGGCGTTCAACGCCTTCTGCGTGATAGAACCTGCCCAGCATTCGCGAGGAGAGAACAACGCGATAGGTTCGGACGATGCGGTTTTCCTGATAGGACAGAAAAGCGGAATGGAAATCGCCGCCGGAATTTCCAACGCGATCGGCGAGGCAAACCGCGTCCTCCATGGCCATGCAGGCGCCTTGCGCAAAATATTGATGGGTGGGATGCGCGGCATCGCCGAGCAGCGTAACCCGGCCGTCGGTCCAGTTTTCGATTGGATCACGATCAGCCAGCACCCAGCGTCGCCATTCTGTCGGAATTTCCAGCAATTTTCGTGCGCGCGGCACAATATCGCCGAAACGGGACAGGACCTCCTCGCGTGTTCCGGGCTCATTCGATCCAACGTTTTCGACCGAAGTGACGAAAGTCGCGACGAGATTAAATGTTTTCCAGCCCTGGAGAGGATAGTGAACCATGTGGCACTTCGGCCCGGCCCATAGCGTGGCCGCATTCCATCGAAGGTCCCTTGGCATGTCCTCGATTGGCAGCACCGCGCGATAGGCGACGTGACCGGACAACCGAAGCGGATCGCCACCGGTGATCTGCTCCCGGATTTTCGAACGGACGCCGTCGCAGCCGACAACAGCGTCGCCCGCGAATATCTCGCCGCCCTGGGTGCGCGCCTGCGCGCCGTCCGGCGTATTTTCGTAACCAACGACACGCTGCCTGTTGACGAGCATCACGGACGGGCTGGCGCGGCAGGCGTTGAGCAGAACGCCATGCAAGTCGGCGCGATGCACCACGGCATAAGGGTTGCCAAATCGCGTGCGAAAAACGTCGTCCACAGGGATGCCAGCGATTTCATCGCCGCTGCGCCCATCCATCATGACGAGCCGATCAATGTACACAGCAACCGCCCGCGCCTCCGGACCTACGCCCAGATAATCCAGGGCATGGAAAGCGTTCGGACCGATCTGAATTCCCGCGCCAATTTCGCCAAATTGCTCCGCCTGTTCGAGCACAGTGACGCGGCACCCTGCGCGCGCCAGACCGAGTGCGGCCGAAAGTCCGCCAATGCCGCCGCCGGCTATGACCACGCTTGGCTGCCTGTCTTTTCCCATCATCGCCTCCCCGCCAGCAGTCGAACGCGGCGTCCGAACTATGGAAATCTCTTGGCGCCATCGTTTCGAAGCGCTCTTGATCTGCCTCAATCCATTGTCGCTTTCCAGAAGCGCAATCTGTTCAAATTGCGCGGCGGCCTCGCGCCGTGCGGCGATATTGAGGCAAGTCAATACTCATATCGGGCAAGCAGGTAACGGATGATTGGACTTTTCGCTTTTCGCGGAAGCCGGACAAGGGAGCTGCACGATGCTGGAACTTGGAACACTTGAGGAATTGCCGCGCGCCTATCGCGAAGCCCTGTCCAACCATCACCTTGCGCCGCTCTGGCCGCTCATGCGGGCTGCCTTGCCTTACGATATGCCAATCCGGCGCGCGCGACCGCACCTTTGGAAATGGACCGACGTGAGGCCGGACCTGTTGCGCGCGGGCGAACTCACCCCGCTCGAAAAAGCGGAACGGCGTGTGCTGATTCTCGCCAATCCCGGCCTTGGCCCCGACAGCATTCGCGCGACGCCATCAATTTTCATCGGCATGCAACTCATCCTGCCCGGCGAATTCGCGCCGACCCACAAGCACTCCCCAAGCGCCATTCGCATGGTTATCGAGGGCGAGGGCGGCTACACGATCGTACGCGGCGAGAAATGCCCGATGGAAAAGGGCGACTTGATCCTCACGCCGTCCGGTCTTTGGCATGAGCATGGCCACGAAGGGGCTGAACCGGTTATCTGGATGGATGCGCTCGACCTGCCCGTCGTCGGAGCGCTTGAATGCGCTTATGCGGTGGAAGGAAAGTCGCAGACAGGCAGCAATCAGCCGGACGCATCACAAACCCGGTATCTTCGTGCTGGACTTGTCCCCTATTCTTCGCTCGGCCAAAGACGCCCCGATTACCCGCTCATTCGATATCCCTGGCGCGATGTGCGCGAGGCGCTTGTGGCCATGTCTGGCGTCGTCGATCGCAATTCGATGGTGCAACTGGCCTACATCAATCCGGAAACCGGCGCCGAATGCATGCCTATTCTCGGGTTCTCAGCAATGATGCTGCGACCGGGCGAAACCGCGCGCCCCATCCGCCGGTCATCATCGGCAGTGCTGCATTGCATTGAGGGACAGGGCGAGGCCTTGATCGACGGCGAAACGATCCGGTTCGCGGAAAGCGATACGTTCGCCACGCCAACGCACGCCGAAATCGAAATTCTCAATCGAACCTCGAAACCGGCGTTCCTGTTTCAGGTTGACGATGCGCCCATGCAGCGGAAACTCGGGTTCTACGAGGAGTTTCAATAGGGCCTTGATTCTTTGCATCTCGATCGCACGCATCAGGCGGCGATCAAGACGCTTTTGACGAGCGGCTTCACTGCGCGATGTTCCATTCGAACACTGGAATCGTCATGAGCGATTCCAGGCGGCAAAAGCGAGCCCAGTACCGGTCAATGCTTCTGTGCGATAAGCAGGCGTATACGATACCCAATCGAGGTCAAAACCGCTCGTGGCGCCCGCGAGCACGATCCAGTTGCGGATTTCCGAACTTCCCGATTGCAGCCTTCTGGGATCGAGCCGCGACAGGAACCCGATATCCTTGTTGCGCAAGGCCTCGATCACCGAGAGGTCGAGATCCTCTTCGGCGCGAAAATGGCTCAATCCGCCTGAGGCCAAAAAGCCAACATTCAAATCGTCCGGGAATGTTTCGATCAAGCCGCGCAGCGCAGCCCCCAATGCCAGGCATCGCGCCGGCGTCGGCTGATTTGGCGGAAAGAACGTATTCAGAAATACCGGAACTATTGGAATGTTCACGCCGCCGAGGTACGTCCGGTGAATGAACGAAAACGCGTGACCTTCGTATTGTCCGTCTGAAAGCCCCTTTAACGCCGCGACATCGAACCCGCCTTCAATCAGGCCTTCGATGAAATGCAACGCCATGCCGGAATGCACCGGGTAATTTCGCTCCTTGCCCTGCTCCAGACGCAACATTTGCGCGCGTCGATACCATTCCCCCGCGGGCAAGTCCGTCATGGAGGCGTTGCGAATTGTCGATCCATAATAAATTCCGATGGAGGGCATAAGCGTGTCACGGAACAATTCCCGCTGGTCGTCGCCGATAATCACGAGCGCATCGAGTCTCGCGCGCGCGATTCGCTCATGCAGGTTTTTCATAGCGGCGTGAACCGCCGAATAACGTTCGGCGATCGCTTCATCGGTGACAAGATCGCGCGCGCCAGGCGGCGCCATCGCCAGGATTTCGGCGTAGGTGCGCGGAAGACCGTTGCGGTCGTGATAAGCGCCTTCGAGATCGTAAGTTCGAAAGCCCCGCTGCCAGTCCTTGAGTTCGCAGGTCAGCATTACGCTATGCGATGACGCAAAAGCGGCGGCTCAGCGCGCCATGGCTATCTCCCGAATGGCTCATGTGGCGAGACGCCACTGCATTCACAATTTCGCGCGCTTAAACGTCGCACATTGATCCAGCGCAAGCCCTGTCGCAGGCGGGGGCCTAATCTGGATTGATCGCACAAAGATGTTCCATACGGAGGGAATCATGCAGGCCTGGTATTTTACGGAGATGCCCTATCCGCACCTTCCGCCGCTCGACAAGATTTCATCAATGCGAGTGAACCTTCCAAGCGAGAATTTCGATCCTCGCGTCGGCGCCGATCTCTACAATCGTTATCTCGATGAATATGTCATCGCCGATAGCCTCGGACTGAACATGATGGTCAACGAGCATCATCAGACCGCGACCTGCATTGACGTCGCCGCGCCCCTTTCATTGGCTATTCTGGCGCGGCAGACCAGTCGTGGCCGCATCTGCATTCTCGGAAACCCGATCGCCAATCGCGGCGATCCTATCAGGATCGCCGAGGAGATGGCGATGATCGATTGCATTTCACGAGGAAGGTTGAACGCGGGCTTTGTTCGCGGCGTGCCCTATGAAGTATTTGGAGGCAATACCAACCCCACGCAAACTCTTGCGCGTCTGTGGGAGGGCGTCGACCTCTGCGTCAATGCGTGGACGCGAACCGATGGCCCCTTCAACTTCGAGGGCAAGTTCACGCACAGGCGCAGCGTGAATATCTGGCCACGCCCCTATCAGTTGCCACATCCGCCGGTCTGGGTGACCGGATCGAGCGATGTGGAGTCGGTTAAAACATCGGCGGCGAAGGGCTTTGTGTTCGCCACGTTCCTTCAACCCTATCAGCAAGTTCGCATGTTGTTCGATGTCTACCGCGAAGCCTATCGCGACAACGGCCAGCCCGGCGGGGGCGGCGTCGCGTTCCTGCCGATTGTCTATGTCGGCGATACGGAGGCCGAGGCGGAACGAGGCGTGCGCGAACTCACCTGGTATCTGAAGGCCAAGGTCGAACCGCAATTCCGCAATCCGCCAGGCTTTGTCCCTGTCAGCGCCAATGTTGCGGCGCTGCGCAGCGGAGTCAATGCGCGATCGCGCACGAACGACAGTTTGCGTGAGGTTTCCATTGAGGAGCAACGCGAACTTGGCGTCGTTATGTATGGAACGCCCGATCAGGTCGTTGCGCAAATCAAACGGGAGTACGAGCGCGTCGGCGGATTCGATCATCTCCTGATGATGATGCAGGCCGGATTTCTGGATCACAAGAGCACAGTCGCCAATATGACGCTGTTCGCGCGCGAAGTTTATCCGCAAATCAGGGACCTGCCCAACACGCGGCCTGCATCGCAACCGGCGGTGGCGGCCGAATAGCGCGAGGGAGACAATATGACCGCCATTAAAGGGCAGATCGCCGCCTACAGGCGATCGGGCGAAACGGGAATTCATTCGCTCGATCATTTCGCTCTGGTTGTCCCCGACATAGAGAAAGCGCGAACTTTCTACGCGGCCTTCGGCCTCGAAACACGCCCAACGCGTAAGCAAATCGAGCTTCGTGTCGCCCGTAACGCCCATTGTTGGGGATTGGTCGCGGAAGGCGCGCGCAAAAAGCTTCACTACGTTTCCTTCGGCGCCTTCGAAGACGATATGCAAAAATTTCGCGAACGCCTGAAGGTGCTTGGCGTTGAAACCGTCCAGCCGCCAAAGGGATATGAAAGCAACGGAATTTGGTTCCATGACCCCGATGGCTTGCTGCTCGAAATTCGCGCAGCGGAAAAAACATCGCCGTTTGCAAAGACGGCGTTTGAATGCCCGAGCGCTGGACCGAATGAGCGTGGCGCGCTTCCGCGAAAGCAAACTCGGCAGGCGCAACCGGTGAGATTCTCGCATATGGCGATCTACGCGCGCGACGTTGGGCGTTCGGCCGAATTTTACGCCCGAACGCTGGGGTTGCGGATTTCCGATCGGGCGGCGGACGTGATTGCCTTTTGCCACGGCATTCACGGCAGCGACCATCACCTGATCGCCTTCGTCAAATCCGATGGTCCAGGCCTGCACCATTCGAGTTGGGACATGGGTTCGATCGGCGGAATCGGTCTTGGCGCGATGCAGATGGCGGCGAGCGGACACGAACGGGGGTGGGGCCTGGGGCGGCATGTGCTGGGGTCTAATTATTTTCATTATGTCCGCGATCCCTGGGGCAGTTTCGCAGAATACACCGCTGATATGGATTATGTGCCATTTGACCGCGACTGGAGCGCTGGCGTTCACGACGCCGAGGATTCTTTCTACTTGTGGGCGAACGCGCCGCCTGAAGATTTTGCTCGCAATTATGAGATCGAGTGAGACACATGGGGTTTTGCAATGGATAGAACGAGCAGCAAGATGGACACACAGGTTCTGATCGTTGGCGCGGGGCCGGTCGGTTTGACTCTGGCGCTCGACCTTGGGCGGCGCGGAATACGCTGCATCGTGATCGAACAAAAAGACAAGCCCGCCTTTTTGCCAAAAATGGAGCGGGTCAATGCGCGAACGATGGAACTTTATCGGCGCATGGGGCTCGCAGAAAAAATTCGCAATGCCGGGTTGCGCTCCGATATTCCCATGGATGTTTTCGTTGTGCTTGATCTCGCGCATCCCCCGTTGCTCAGGTTGCCTTATCCATCGGTTGCGGAGGCGCAAGCTGATATTCGCGCAACCACTGACGGTTCCGTTCCCCTCGAACCCTATCAATTGATTTCTCAATATACGCTGGAGCCGCTGCTCAAAGCCGAATGCGAAAAAATACCCGCGATCACGCTGCGCTGGAGCACTCAATTTCTGACGTTGCAACAGGATCGCGAGGGCGTGGCGGCAACGATCCGTCAGGCCGACGGCTCAACGCAAACCCTTCGCGCAGCCTATCTGGTTGGCTGCGACGGCGGCGCCAGTCCGGTGCGCCACGCCATCGGAATCAAACTTCGCGGCGAACCGAATTCGTTGTCGCTGCGCCAGGGGCTCTACTATTGCGAGGAGCTTTTCGAGCGGCTGCCAGTCGGCAATGGACCCGGCCATGGCCGCCACTACCATGTTGCCGACGACAAATCGACATTCCTGATCATGCAGGATTCAACGAAGCATTGGACACTGCATTCAACTGTCGAGAGCGATGACGACATGAAGGCGCAGTTCGCCAGGGCCGTCGGCTTCCCGGTCAAGTTCGAAATGTTGTCGTGCAATCCGTGGCGCCAGAACCTGATGGTGGCCGACAAATATCAGAATGGTCGGGTGTTCCTCGCTGGCGACGCGGTGCATCTTGTGATTCCAACGGGCGGTCTGGGCATGAACTCGGGCGTCGGCGACGCGGTCGATCTTGCCTGGAAGCTTGAGGCCGTGCTGAAGGGATGGGGCGGACCCGGTCTATTGCCATCTTACGAATTCGAACGCCGACAGATTGGCGACCGCAATGTCGGCGCATCGCGCTACGCGACGCTGGGCCGGAGGAAATGGCGGTCGATGTGGCGTCCGAACATACGCGACAACACGCCGGAAGGACGACAAAACCGTGAAATTCTTGCATCCGTCGCTGATGTCGAGCAACGCAAGACCAACGAAATGATCGGCGCCGAAATGGGCTATCGCTATGTCGATTCGCCCGTTATCTGCGATATTCCCGGTGGCCCGGAGCACCTTTTCCGGGTGTATGAACCGACGACCTGGCCAGGCGCGCGGCTGCCGCATGTGTGGCTCAACGATGGCGCAGCTGTGCAGGATCGTCTGCCTGAATTCGGATTTGCCATCTTACGCCTGGGAGGGACCAGTGTTGATATTGCGGCGCTGGAAGCCGCGCTTGCCGCGCATGGCGCGCCGGTTGCGACGCTTGAAATTCGCGACAGCATCGCCCGGGAAATTTACGGGTTCGATATAATATTGCTGCGTCCGGATATGCATATCGTCTGGCGCGGCAATGTTTTGCCAGACGCGAAGGAAATTGCTGCGATCGCGACCGGCCACTGACGCCACTGGGCCCGAAAGCCAGCGTTCATGTCTTTTGGCGGGCGTCCGGCGCGCGCCAAAGGACATTCTGCGTTCGCCTTCCTGGAAAGCCGATGGTCTGCGCAAATGTCACTGGCTGCTCGTCAGGAAGTGGCTGCCATTTTGCGCCTTTGGCATGGTCGACAGCTCCGCGAATGAACGTCGCGAGTCCGTACAATGTGCAAAAACGATAAACATTCCGACCAACGAATCCGGCGTCCACCGAAACATGGAGACGTCTATTATGGCGCTGCGTCCTCCTGATCTTGATCAATGCGGCGTCGCGCCAGTAATGCGCATAGTCGAGATAATGTCGGCTCCCGTGAGCGCGGGGCGAGTTTCGCGAACGATTCTCTGACGCCAAACATCCGGCGGGAAGTTCCTGCGAATGGCGCCGTCGACAGCTCTTCAAGGCGCGGGGATTTCGGCGAGGCGCGACGTGATGATTGTCCGCGCGGTCACAATCGAGCGGAAAACGGGATCACACAAATGGCGAACGTGAATACTGGCGAGACCGGATTGGTTCCGATCTCCCTCTCGGTAAATGGACAAACTCATTGCCTTCAGGTCGAATCGCGTATCACCCTCGCGGAAACGCTCAGGGGACCTCTCCACCTCACAGGCACAAAAATCGCCTGCAATCGCGGCGCATGTTCTGCTTGCACGGTCTGGCTCGTTGGCTTGCCGATTGCGTCGTGCATGATTCTCGCGCTTGAAGTTGGCGAACGCGAGGTGACGACAATCGAGGGGCTTGCGTCAGGCGATGTTCTGCACAGGGTGCAACAGGCGTTTATAGACCATGACGCCATGCAGTGCGGTTTCTGCACGCCAGGCATGGTGATGAGTTGCGCGGCTCTTCTGGAATGCAAGGCGAATCCTGACGAAGACGATATCCGGGAGGCGATCAGCGGTCATATTTGCAGATGTGGAACCTATCCGCATGTCATCGCGGCGGTTCTCGACGCGGCCACGAAATAGGGGTTCCGGCTCATGATCGACGCGCCAGCAATGCGAACTGAACATTTCCCGTTTGGCATTAAGGGAGCTGGCCTTGGGACCGTGCAACGTCAGGTCCCTTCTGACGAGCCGCCGCCGCTGCCGCCGAACGCCGAACTCGTTCAGATCGGCAAGCCGGCGCATCGCCAGAACGGGCGCGCAAAGGTGACCGGGGCGATCCGGTACACGGTCGATGTGACGCCAGAAGGAATGCTGAATGGCATGATCCTGCGTTCTCCCTTCCCGCATGCGCGCGTGCGGGCAATCGATGTCGACGATGCCGCGCGCTGTCCCGGCGTTCGCGCAATTGTGATCGTTGCAAAGCCTGACGATCCCCATTCAGCAGTGGTTCGCTACGTGGGCGCGCCTGTGGCGGCTGTCGCGGCTGCGTCGATGGCGGCGGCCGCAGAGGCGCTGGCGCTGATCCGCGTCGACTACGAGCCAATGCCTTTCGTGGTCGATATGGACGAAGCGCGCGCGCCCGATGCGCCTCCTGTACATGACAAGATGTCGGCGCCCGCCGGCCATGCCTCCGGCTTTCCCGCCGCCGCCGGGTTGCCCATCGTTGGCAATATTCGGGGGCCTGCAATCGCGCGCCGCGGCGATCTCGCGATGGGCTTCGCTGAAGCCGATGTTACGGTCGAAGGCGAATTTCGCACCTCGGTGCAAACCCATTGCTGTATGGAGCCGCACGCGATTGTCGCCGACTGGCGAACGGACGGACTGACCGTCCATATGTCGACGCAATTCACCGCAGGCGTCCGGCAGGAGTTGGCGAAGGAATTCGGTTTGCCGCTGAATCGCATTCGCGTTGTGGTGGACGGCATGGGCGGCGGATTTGGCTCCAAGTCTTCGCTCGGCAATTATGGTCGCCTTGCGGTTCAGTTGTCGCGCGAGGCGCATTCTCCCGTTCGCGTGATTCTCGACCGGAAGGAAGAGCAGACCGACGCTGGCAATCGCCCGGCGGTGTTGCAGTATCTGCGCGTCGGCGCGAAACGCGATGGCTCCCTGACCGCACTTGAGGCGCTGAGTTACGGCACCGCCGGGATCGCCTTGGGCGCGAGCGCAGGCAATTTCGCGCAGTCCATTTATGCGTGCGCAAACTTTGAGTCGGCCCACAATGATGTTTTCATCAATGCCGGTCCGGGCTGCGCCATGCGCGGACCTGGCAACACGCCCGGCGCCTTCGCCCTGGAACAGATGATTGACGAACTTGCGGAGCGACTTGCCGTCGATCCGTTGGCGCTGCGCGACAAGATCGATGCAAGTCCGGTCCGCCACGAAGAACGTCGGCTTGGCGCCGCGCGGATCGGCTGGGATCGCCGTCATGCGACCGGCGCCGACGCGGGCACCGTAAAACGTGGCGTCGGCATGGCGCAATCGATGTGGGGCGCCAACGTTCAGACCAACGCCGCCTGCGAAGTGCGGGTCATGCGCGATGGCGGCGTCCAGATCCTGTCGAGCGTGCAGGACATTGGCACCGGAATTGGAACCGTCCTCGCGCAGGTTGTCGCCGAGGTTATGGGTCTGCGTCCTGAAGATATCGACGTCCGCATCGGCGACACCGATTTTCCAGCCGGACCGCCGTCCTATGGAAGTCGCACAACCGCGTCGATTACACCCCCTGCCCGCACAGCGGCCTGGCGGGTCATGCAAATGATGTTCGCCGAAGCCGCGCTGGCGCTGAATGCCGGCGCCGGTGAATTGATCGCGCGCGGCGGGCGGATTTATGTCGCTGGCGACGACAAACGGAGCATCGGGTTTTGCGACGTGGCTGCGCATCTGAGAACCGACCGTATCAGCGCCACAGCTTCGCGCGCCGACGATTACGGCGGCTATCGTCGATCGATGCAGGACGCGGCGCTGGCGCAGCAGGATCTCGGCGGCGCGCAGTTCGCCGAAGTCACCGTCGATACCGAAACCGGACTGATCCGGGTCGAGCGGGTGGTTGCGGTTCAGGATTGCGGTCGCCCGATGAATCCCATGTTGACGGAAAGCCAGGTTCAGGGGGGCGTCCTGATGGGGCTCTCCTACGCGCTGTTCGAAGAGCGGATCATTGATCGGGGGACAGGGCGGATCGTGAATGCGAACCTTGAGCAATATAAACTCGTTGGCTCAAGGGAGACGCCTGCGATCGATGTGATCTTGCTTGAGAACTATCAGGGCCGCAGCGCGACGGACGCCTATGGCGTCGCCGAGCCGGCCAATATCGCAACTGCGCCCGCAATCGCGAATGCGGTGTACAACGCCATTGGCGTGCGCCTGCGTTCGTTGCCGATGACGCCTGCCGCAGTGTTGATGGCGCTCGGCAAAGTTCCGGCGGAGACACAGCCATGAACCGCTTTGCTTTCGTGAAAGCGCAAACCCTAGCGGAAGCCGCGCAGGCGTCGGCGACCGTGGCAGGGTTGATCGCCAGTTCAGCCGGCGCGACTGGCGGCGGTTCGGTGGTAAAGGCGGGCGGTATCGATCTCCTCGATTTGATGAAGGAGAACTTGCTGGCCCCTGACACAATTTTGAGCCTTCGGGATATCCCGGATATCGATACAATTTCTGCCAGAGGCGCCGGATTGAGGATCGGAGCGATGGCGACACTCGCCGGGCTTGCCGATCATCCCCTTGTGCGCGACCGGTTCAAGGCTCTTGCCCAGGCCGCAGCCGCCTCGGACACTCCACAAATCCGGAACGTCGCGACCGTGGGAGGCAATCTGCTGCAGCGGCCTCGCTGCTGGTATTTCCGTGCAAAAGAATTTGATTGCTTGAGAAAAGGGGGTGAACACTGCTTCGCACACAGCGGCGAAAGTCAGTATCACGCGATTTTTGACAATGATATTTGCGCGATTGTTCATCCCTCCACCATTGCGACGGTCCTGGTGGCGCTCGAAGCGACAGTGGAACTCGTCAATGCAGCGGGAGTGACGCGTCGGGTCAGGTTGGCTGACTTTTTTGTTTCGCCTTCGGAAGATCCGACGCGTGAAAACGACATCCGGATTGGCGAGATTCTCGTTGCGGTGGAAATACCCGCGACGCCCCGGTCATCCCGTTGCGTATGGCTGAAGCAGGGTCAACGGGCCTCCTCCGATTGGCCGCTCGCCGATGTTGCTGTCGCGCTTGAACTTGACGCCGCAGGCAAATGCACGCACGCCGTGATTGTTCTTGGCGCTGTCGCGCCTGTTCCACGTCGGGCGACGTCCGCCGAGGCCCTTCTGGTTGGTAGCATCATCGATGACGCCCTGACAAAAGCGGCTGGATGCGCGGCTTTGGATGGCGTTACGCCGCTGACCGGGAATCGTTACAAACTTCCCCTTCTAGAAGCCCTCGTCCAGCGTGCGATCGCGCAGGCCCTGACGACGCCAGGCCAGTCCCGGCAGGCGGCGGCGCAGGCGCTATGAAGGCAGGCTGCAAAGCCTTACAGCGCTTGCACAGGTCGCCGAGGACACGTCGCTTCTTTACGGTTTCCGCGCCACGACGATTGCATATGACTGTCATCCTGGCTGACGATGCGGCCAATCGGCTGGCGTGGCGAACGCATCGCTCCGCAACCTTGGCGCGCCGCGCTGGCTGCGCAGTGACGTTTGCTTTCGGGGGCATTCGCGCAGATGACCGGCGTGACGCACGTGGTCAGCGCTCTCCCACCACAAAACATGTCATAGGCCTGGTGGGCGGTGAGGGACTCGAACCCCCGACATCCTGCGTGTAAAGCAGGCGCTCTACCAACTGAGCTAACCGCCCCTGCCCTGCTTTTAGATTCGCCGCCGTCGCTGCGCAAGGGATTTGGACGCCAAAAACCCGCGCTTCCTGCGAAGCGCGGGTCCATTCAGTTTTGCCATTAATCAGTGCGCGATGACGCCGCCAATATCCTCGCTGGCGTTCGCCGCTACTTTCGTCGGCAGTTCCTCTTCCCACGTAATGGGCAAAGGCATCCGGGTCAGCGCATGTTTCAGGACCTCTTCCATCCGCGAAACAGGCACGATTTCGAGGCCGTTCTTCACATTGTCCGGTATATCAGCGAGATCCTTGGCGTTTTCTTCAGGTATCAGGACCTTCTTGAGGCCGCCGCGGAGCGCTGCAAGCAGCTTTTCCTTGAGGCCGCCGATCGGCAGCACCCGACCGCGCAGCGTCACCTCGCCCGTCATGGCGATATAACGATGCACTGGAATGCCGGTCAGCACGGACACAATGGCTGTCGCCATCGCAATGCCTGCGGACGGCCCATCCTTGGGCGTTGCGCCTTCCGGCACATGCACATGGATGTCGCGACGTTCGAACAAAGGCGGTTCGATGCCAAAATCGATCGCCCGCGAGCGCACGTAGGACGCCGCCGCAGAAATCGACTCCTTCATCACATCCTTCAGATTGCCGGTCACCGTCATGCGGCCCTTGCCGGGCATCATCACGCCTTCAATCGTCAGCAACTCACCGCCAACTTCCGTCCAGGCAAGACCTGTGACAGCGCCAACCTGATCTTCCAGTTCGGCCTCGCCGTACCGGAATTTCGGCACGCCGAGATAAGTCGCGAGATTGTCGATATCCACCGCAATTGTCTTTTTATCCGAAGTGAGAATTTCCTTCACCGCCTTGCGGGCGAGGTTCGACAATTCGCGCTCGAGATTACGCACGCCCGCCTCGCGGGTATAGCGGCGGATAATTTGCAGCAAAGCGGCGTCATCAATGGCCCATTCGCCCTTTTCCAAACCATGTTTGGCGATCGAAGCAGGTATCAGATGCCGCCGCGCGATCTCAACCTTCTCATCTTCCGTGTAACCGGCGATGCGAATGATTTCCATACGGTCCATCAACGGCGCCGGAATGTTCAGTGTATTGGCCGTCGTCAAAAACATCACATTGGAAAGGTCATAATCGACCTCAAGGTAATGGTCGTTGAACGTGGCGTTCTGCTCGGGGTCAAGAACCTCCAGCAGGGCCGATGAGGGATCGCCACGAAAATCCATGCCCATCTTGTCGATCTCGTCGAGCAGGAAGAGCGGATTGGATGATTTGGCCTTGCGCATCGACTGGATGATCTTGCCGGGCATCGAGCCGATATAGGTGCGCCGGTGTCCGCGGATCTCGGCTTCATCGCGCACGCCGCCAAGCGACATACGCACGAAGTCGCGACCGGTCGCCTTGGCTATGGATTTGCCAAGCGACGTCTTGCCGACGCCCGGAGGGCCGACGAGACACAGGATCGGACCGTTCAGCTTATTGGCCCGCTGCTGCACGGCCAGATATTCCAGGATGCGCTCCTTGACCTTCTCAAGACCGAAGTGGTCGGTCTCAAGCACCTTTTGCGCTTCAACGATATCCTTTCGGACCTTGCTTTTCTTGTTCCATGGAATCGACAGAATCCAGTCAAGATAATTGCGCACAACCGTCGCTTCCGCCGACATTGGCGACATCGCCCGCAGTTTCTTCAGCTCTGCTGTCGCCTTGTCGCGCGCCTCTTTCGAAAGCTTGGTGTCCTTGATGCGCTGTTCGATTTCGGCAAGATCGTCCTTGCCGTCCTCGTTATCGCCAAGTTCCTTCTGAATGGCCTTCATCTGCTCATTCAGATAATATTCACGCTGCGTCTTCTCCATCTGCCGCTTGACACGCGTACGGATGCGCTTTTCCACCTGCAAGACAGAGATCTCGCTTTCCATCAGCGACAGACATTTTTCGAGTCGCTTGGAGACCGACGGCATTTCAAGAATCGCCTGCTTGTCGGCGATCTTGACGGCCAGATGCGAAGCAACGGTGTCAGCGAGTTTGGAGTAATCGTCGATCTGGCCGACGGCGGCTACAACTTCGGGCGACGATTTCTTGTTGAGCTTCACATAGCCTTCGAATTCATTGACGACGGAACGCGCCAACGCCTCGACTTCAACCTTTTCGCCAGCATCCTCTGCAATCACTTCCGCATTGGCTTCGTAATATTCCGTCGTGCGAGTGAAATCGCTGACGCTGGCGCGCGCTGCCCCCTCGACCAGCACCTTGACTGTCCCGTCGGGCAATTTGAGCAGTTGCAGAACGGTGGCGAGGGTGCCGATCTTGTAGATTGCGTCAACCGCCGGGTCATCATCGGCTGCGTTGATCTGCGTCGCCAGCAGGATGTGACGCTCGCCTTTCATCACCTCTTCCAGAGCGCGAATAGATTTTTCGCGGCCCACAAAGAGCGGAACGATCATATGGGGAAACACAACAATATCGCGAAGCGGAAGAACCGGATAGCTTTCCACGATCCCGGGGCCTGCGAGGACACGCTTCTGACTGCTCATTCTTTTCGTCCTTATGCGTTACGCCTCGCAAACCCTCGCTGGAGCAGCCTGCTTGGCGGAAGACGGAACACCGGTTCCAGCCTCCCCGCCGTGAAGCCCGTCTGGCGCTTCCGGCGTTTGCAGACACAACTCCGGAAAATCAACCGGCAGCATCCGTCAAAAAACACATGGCGACGATATCAGGGGTTTTCAACTACTGAACCGCGCGCCTTACGCAAAAACTGACGCAACGATACAGACTCTGGCCGGATTCGCAACATTCCAGCCAGCAATGCTTGTGGATCAGGCGCTGGCGTTGGCTTTGCCGGCACGTTCGGAATAAATATACAGAGGACGCGCCTTGCCCTCGATGACTTCAGGTCCGATCACCACCTGCTCAACGCCTTCGAGCCCCGGGAGTTCGTACATCGTATCGAGCAACGTGCCTTCCATAATGGACCGCAGGCCGCGCGCGCCGGTTTTGCGCTCGATCGCCTTCTTGGCGATGACATTGAGCGCTTCGTCCTGGATGGTCAGATCGACATTCTCCATCTCGAACAGGCGGGCATATTGCTTCACCAGCGCATTCTTCGGATCGGTGAGAATCTTTTTCAGCGCGGGCTCGTCGAGATCTTCGAGCGTCGCAATAACCGGCAATCGACCGACGAATTCGGGGATGAGTCCAAAGCGCAGCAGGTCTTCGGGCTCGACCTGACGGAACACTTCGCCGGTCCGCCGCTCGTCCTGCGACTGAACCATGGCGCCAAAACCAATCGATGTGCCTCTGCCGCGAGCCGAGATGATTTTCTCCAGGCCCGAAAAGGCGCCCCCGCAGATGAACAGGATGTTCGTGGTGTCGACCTGCAAAAACTCCTGCTGGGGATGCTTGCGCCCGCCCTGTGGCGGCACGCTGGCGACCGTGCCCTCCATAATTTTCAGCAGCGCCTGCTGAACGCCCTCTCCCGAGACATCGCGGGTAATCGACGGGTTGTCAGATTTGCGGCTGATTTTGTCGATTTCGTCGATATAGACGATGCCGCGCTGCGCCCGCTCGACATTGTAATCAGAAGCCTGCAACAGTTTGAGGATGATGTTCTCCACGTCCTCGCCAACATAGCCTGCTTCGGTCAGCGTCGTGGCGTCAGCCATGGTGAAGGGCACATCGAGAATGCGCGCCAGGGTCTGCGCAAGCAGGGTTTTGCCTGTGCCGGTAGGGCCGATCAGCAGAATGTTCGATTTGGCCAGTTCGACATCATGATGCTTCGTGGAGTGGTTCAGCCGCTTGTAGTGATTATGGACCGCGACAGAAAGCACGCGCTTGGCCTGCGGTTGACCGATGACATAATCATCAAGGACCTTGCAGATTTCGCGAGGCGTCGGGATGCCGTCCTTGCTCTTGACCAGAGCTGTTTTGTTCTCCTCACGGATGATGTCCATGCACAATTCGACACATTCGTCGCAAATGAACACAGTCGGCCCGGCGATCAGCTTCCGAACTTCATGCTGACTCTTGCCACAGAACGAGCAATAGAGCGTATTTTTTGAGTCGCCGTCGGCTCTGGCCATTTCAAAACTCCATCAGGACCCCACCGGACCGAGCCGGGAACGGGTCATTGGACAAGGTAAACGCGACCACCTAATAAAAAGTAGCCAACTCCGGCTTTTTCCGCAGCAACCGCGACGATACCCCAACCGGTATCGCTCCCATCTGGATGCACACATTACCCCGCCGTGTCCGCCCTGCAAAGACGAATCGCGACCGGGAAAGGACATCGCCTGGTTGCGTCTCGGACTGAGAACGTGACACGGTTGTTACAAACACAGCAAAATTGAGGCCAACGCCCGTATCAAGACAAATTCAGGCCTTGGCGTCCACGGCCGCCTCCGGCCGTTTATCCAGAACCTTGTCGATCAGGCCAAACTTCAGCGCCTCATCCGCAGACATGAAATGGTCGCGATCCAGCGTTTTCTCAACCGTATCGTAATCCTGACCTGTGTGCTTCACGTAAATCTCGTTAAGCCTGCGCTTGATTTTCATGATGTCCTCCGCGTGGCGAAGGATGTCCGAGGCCTGCCCCTGAAAGCCGCCGGACGGCTGATGCACCATGATTCTGGAATTGGGCAAGCTGAAACGTTGCCCGGCCTCGCCCGCACAGAGCAGGAGCGAGCCCATGGATGCCGCCTGACCGACACAAAGGGTCGAAACAGGACAACGGATGAACTGCATTGTGTCATAAATTGACAGGCCGGAAGTTACAACACCGCCAGGCGAGTTAATGTAAAACGCTATTTCACGCTTCGGATTGTCTGCTTCGAGGAACAGCAATTGTGCGACCACCAGCGTCGCCGTCTGGTCATCGACGGCGCCGGCGAGAAAAACGATGCGTTCTTTCAGCAGGCGTGAAAAAATGTCGTAGCGATAGGAACCGCGCGACGTCGTCTCCTCAACCGAGGGAATGACAAAACTGTTATAGATATCCAGATGGTCGCGCATAAGTCCTCTTCCTTGCCGCAGGGTCCTGGCGTCCGGCCCGAACCTCCGAATCGCTTGTCAACATAGTGACGCAAACCCGGTTCGAAAAGGCCACCGGAAAAAACACCGGGGATAGCCGATTTAGAATTCCGGCGACCAGACGGATTGGAAAAGGACGGAAAAGCGCAACCCTGAGCCTTCCCGCCCGCTCGCTTGCCGGTCAGGCGACCTCGTCGGCGTCCGGTTTCAGAAGTTCTTCTTTTGAAACCGGCTTTTCCGTTACATGGCATTTGCCGATGACATAATCGACAACCTTTTCCTCATAGATTGGCGCGCGAACAGTCGCGAGCGCTTCGGCGTTCTTGCTGTAGTAATCCCAGACGGCCTTCTCCTGACCCGGAAACTGCCGCACGCGCTCAACAAGCGCTGCAGACACCTCCTCGTCGGTGACCTTGACTTCGGCTTTCTCGCCAACTTCCGCCAGCAGCAGGCCCAGTCGCACGCGGCGCTCGGCAATTTTCTTGTAATCGGCGCGGGCGGCTTCCTCAGTCGTGTTTTCGTCCGCGAATGTCTTGCCTGAGCGCTTCTGTTCGTCCTCGACCTGCCGCCAGATGCCGTCGAATTCCTGCGTCACAAGTCCTTCGGGCAAATCGAACGAATAGCGTTTGTCGAGCGCATCGAGCAAAGCGCGCTTCAGCTTTTCGCGGCTTGCTTTGGCGTATTCGCCTTCGACATTGGCGCGCACAGCCTCCTTCAGCTTGTCGAGGCTCTCCAATCCGAAACCCTTGGCGAATTCGTCATCGATCTTGAGTTCAGAAGGCGCTGCGACAGTATGAACCTTCACGTCGAATACAGCTTCCTTGCCGGCAAGATGCGCGGCGCCGTAATCGGCCGGAAACGATACCTTCACTTCGCGGTCTTCTCCGGCCCTGGCGCCCTCGATCTGCGATTCGAACCCGGGAATGAAGCTATTGGAGCCGAGGACCAGCTCGTGGCCGGTCCCTGCTCCGCCCTCAAAAAGCTCGCCATCAATCTTTCCGGTAAAGTCGATTGTCGTCTTGTCGCCATTCACCGCTGCTGCGCCATCCTCGCGCGCCACATACGTCCGATTGCGCTCGGCAAGCCGGGCCACGGCCTCGTCGATTTCGCTCTCGGACGCCGAATAGACCAGCTTTTCAAGCTGCACATCGTCAAAGCCGCCGACATCGAATTTCGGCAGGACCTCAAGATCGACCGTATAGGCAAGGTCGCCCTGCGCTGCGAGCGCCTTTTCGACCTCAGCCCGGTCCTCTGGGAAATTGATTTTCGGCTCGCCCGCCAGACGCAGTCCGTGGTCATCCAGAATCTTGCGATTGACCTCGTTCACGGCGTTCTGGACGACATCGGCCATCACGGACTTGCCGTAAAGCTTCTTCAGGTGCCCCATTGGCACCTTGCCTGGACGGAAGCCATTGATGCGGGCTTTGCCCTGCATATCCGCCAACTGTCCATCGAGCCGCGCCGCCAGATCGCCAGCGGGCAGAACAACTTTATACGCGCGCTTGAGGCCCTGCGAGAGGGTTTCCGTCACCTGCATTTGATCGCCTTCCCAAAAAACCTTTGCGCTGGCGCCTCCGCCAGCCCGTGAAAAATCCTCTCCGCTGCGAACCATGCGCAAGGGACCGGGCTGGTGCGGGCGGAGGGACTCGAACCCCCACGCCTTACAGCGGTGGAACCTAAATCCACTGCGTCTACCAGTTCCGCCACGCCCGCGACATCGCCCACCTCGCCAAAGCGGATGCGCCCGACAGGTCTCCCGACCCCGGGTCCGGCTCTATAGCAACGCGGCGGCGGGGTGGCGAGGAAAAAGTGAACGATGGAATGGCGTGCGGAAACGGCGCCCCGGGTCCATGCCTCGGCGGGGGTTTCAAGCGGCTGGACTTGCCCGGCTTTCAGCGCTACCCCGCCCTCGGGAGGAAGAACCTATGAAATTGACCCTTTCAGCCTGCGCCGGCCTTGTTCTGGCGTTCGGCGCAAGCGCGGCGTCCGCGCAAAGCAACCCTCGCTATATCCAGTTTTCGCCATCCGCCACAAAAGGCGCTCTCTATACGCCTGACAGCGGGCCGGCCGCCACAGTGGCCTTCCTCACCATTCACCGCACTTCGAATTTCATGAACATGATCGGCACGCGCGAATTGTCAAAGCGCGGCTTCATGGTTCTGGGCATGAACCCACGTTCGGACAACAACGAAGCCATTGTCAATTTTGAGAAAGTGGCGCTCGACATCAAACAGGGCGTGGAATTTCTGCGCAAGCAGCCGGGAATCAAAAAAATCATCCTGATCGGCTTTTCAGGCGGCGGGCCGGCCACAACATTCTATCAGGCGGTGGCGGAAAATGGCGTCGCCTATTGTCAGGCGCCTCAAAAGCTGACGCCCTGCGGGGATGAGCTTGCCGGGCTGCCCCCAGCCGATGGCATGTTGCTTCTCGATGCGCATCCCGGCAACACGATCAATTCCATGCGCAGCCTTGACCCGTCCGTGATTGATGAAAACGACCCTTCAAAAACCGACGTGGCGCTCGATCCATTCTCACCCCAAAACGGATTCAATCCTGCCGGGCAATCGGTTTATTCGGAAGAATTCATGGCTCGCTATTTCAAGGCGCAAGCCGCGCGCATGAACCGCCTGATCGACACGGCGCTGGCGATGCGCGACGAGATCAAACAGGGCAAGGGCAAAACGACCGACGACGCGCCTTTCATCGTTTATCGAGCGCGCGCGCGGCTCATGGATTTTTCCATGAGCGTTCATCCCGGCACGACGAGACCGGAAAAGCTGCTCAAGAATGACGGCTCCATTGCAACCGGGATCGTGCGTTCCGTTCGCGCGCCTGTCGTCGCCAGCGCCAGATTTAACCGGTCATTGAACAACGGAACCCTGTTCCTCACCTTGACCTCATTTCTTAGCGCCAACGCCATTCGCGCCAAAGATTCCATCGACGATATCGACTGGTGCACGAGCAACAATTCAACGCCCTGCGCGCTGCCCCGGATCAGCGTTCCGATATTGATAACCGCCATGGGCGGCCATTATTTCGTTCGCGACAGTGAAATCCATTTTGATATGGCTGCAAGCAAGGACAAGGATTTTATCGTCATTGAAGGCGCGGTGCATGGCCAGACGCCCTGCGAGGCCTGTTCGAAAGTGACCGGCCAGTCCTATTCCAACGCAACCAGGAATCTCTACGATTATGTCGCAAACTGGACCCGGTCGCGGTTTGAATAAGCGGCGACCGGACGGTTTTTGACTCGAATACAGATTTTCAGGCCACCCGCTTTCCCAACACGCGCAGCCAGCGTAAAAGGCGCGCAAATCCGCACGTATCCGATTCCTGTCAGAAAGGGCCGTCATGACCGCAATTGTCGATATCCATGCTCGCGAAATCCTCGATTCGCGTGGCAATCCAACTGTTGAAGTGGATGTGACGCTGGAAGATGGCGCTTTTGGCCGCGCCGCTGTGCCCTCTGGCGCCTCAACCGGCGCGCACGAGGCAGTCGAATTGCGCGATGGCGACAAAAAGCGTTATGCCGGCAAAGGCGTCCAGAAAGCCGTTCACGCCGTCAATCATGACATTTTCGAAGTTCTCGGCGGACTTGATGCAGAAGACCAGCCGAAAATCGACGCCGCGATGATTGCGCTCGACGCAACGCCCAACAAGGCGAAACTCGGCGCCAACGCCATTCTGGGCGTTTCTCTGGCGGTCGCCAAGGCGGCGGCGCAGAGCGCGGACCTGCCGCTCTATCGTTATGTGGGCGGCGTCAGCGCCCATGTGCTGCCCGTCCCCATGATGAATATTGTCAACGGCGGCGTCCATGCCGACAATCCCATCGACTTTCAGGAATTCATGATCCTGCCCGTTGGCGCATCGTCGCTGTCCGAGGCTGTGCGTTGGGGCGCAGAGGTTTTTCAGGTGCTCAAGGCGGGACTCAAAAAAGCTGGTCACAACACCAATGTCGGCGATGAAGGCGGCTTCGCTCCGAATCTGCCGAGCGCCGAGGCGGCGCTGGATTTCTGCCTGAAAGCGATTTCGGACACCGGTTTTACACCGGGCAAGGACATCTATCTCGGGCTGGATTGCGCCTCGACCGAGTTTTTCAAGGGCGGCAAGTATGTCTACGCGGGCGAAGGCAAAACCCGTGGCATCGACCAGCAGGTCAAGTATCTGGCTAAACTGGTCGGCGATTATCCCATAGTGTCGGTCGAGGACGGCATGTCCGAGGACGACTGGGAGGGTTGGAAAGCGCTCACTGAAGCCATTGGCGACAAATGCCAGCTTGTCGGCGACGATCTCTTCGTCACCAACGTGACCAGACTCGCTCGGGGCATCAAGACCCATACCGGAAATTCAATTTTGGTGAAGGTCAACCAGATCGGCACGCTGTCGGAAACCCTTGCCGCAGTCGATATGGCGCATCGGGCAGGCTATACAGCAGTCATGTCACACCGTTCGGGCGAGACGGAAGACGCGACAATCGCCGATCTCGCGGTCGCCACTAACTGTGGACAGATCAAGACCGGATCGCTCGCGCGCTCGGACAGGCTGGCCAAATACAACCAGCTCATCCGCATCGAGGAAGAGTTGGGTTCGCAAGCCGTCTATGCTGGAAGGTCCGCGCTGAAAGCATTGGCCTGAGCGATTGGGCAGGATCGCTATAATTTGCTCTGGCGGGTGCGATACGCATGCAAACCGGCGCCCCTGGCAGCGCCATCGGCGTCGAGCGCCTCAATCTCCCGGATATAGGCTTGTGGAAGGTTCCAGCTGCGCGCGGAGGCTGTGATTGCGGCGAGATAGCCGGGTTGCGGACAACCGCCTTCCCCCTGCCCTGTATAGATCATCGCGCGCGCCGAGCCTCCGCCTGCTTTCAAAACGGGCTGGACGATTTTCCGGTACAACCCGCTGTCCACGTCTTCGAAAGCGTCGAGCGACGGAATATCGGAAAAAGCCAAATCCCACAAAACGCCATGGACCGTGCGGGCGGGATCTGGAACCACATTGGCCCAACCGCTTGGCATGATGACGAAACGACGCCGCGCCATCCGCGCGATGCCGAGCGCCGATGAGTGTGGACAGCGCTGCGCCATCGTCTCGACATCCATATTCGCGCCGTAAGCAAAATAAAGCGGCATAGCTACTTCTACAATCTGGTCGCTGCGGCCCGCGCCACCGCCTGCGCGCACACAGAGGGAATCAGGCCTTCAGGCCTTGATATACGGGCAGCCGCCAGCCGCAAGAGGTCGCCAGGCGTCCTCCGGCTTGATGGTTGCGACGAGTTTGAAATAGTCCCACTCGCCTTTGGATTCCTGGGGCGACTTTGTCGTCAGCAGGTACATTGGATGGATTTTGCGACCGTCAGCGCGAATCGAGCCCTTCCCGAACAGGGGATCGTCAGTTGCAATGGCCTTCATCGCATCGACCAGTTTAACGCCATCGGCGGCGCTCTTCGTTTGCGCCATCGCCTTCATCAGATGCAATGTAGCGGCATACATGCCGGCATGCATATCGGTCGGCTTCAGTCTGGTGGGATGCAGCGCCTGAAAGCGGTTGGCAAATGCGCGGGTGTCGTCGTTCATATCCCAATAACAGGCCGTCGAAGATTTGAGATTTTGCGCGTTCTCAAGTCCTAGCGCGCGCACCGTCAGGCAATTGGCGGTGAGACCAACGAGCTTTTGCTTCTTCCCCAGTCCAAATTCACCGGCCTGCTTCAAGGCGGTATTGCTGTCGCCGCCAGCATTGGCAAAGCCGACGACATCGGCGCCAGACGCCTGCGCCTGAAGCAGGAACGAGGAAAAATCCGATGTATTGAAAGGATGGCGCGCCGCGCCCAGAACCTTGCCGCCCGCTGCAGCAACAGCATTGGCGCAATTCAGTTCGAGGTCCTTGCCAAAGGCGTAGTCCGCGGTGATGAAGAACCAGGTTTTGCCGCCGTCTTCCGTCACAGCCTTGCCGACGCTATTGCCCCAGGAATAGGTGTCGTAGGTCCAGTGCACAAAATTGCGCGAGCAACTCGGGCCCGTCAGCACAGACGACCCGGCGCCAGAGCCGATAACCGCCTTGTTCTTGTCGGTCGCCAGCGCCAGAACGGCAAGCGCCACAGCCGAATTCGGCAAATCCATGATGACATCCACGCCCTCGGTATCAAACCAGCGGCGGGCGATGCCTGCGCCGACATCGGGCTTATTCTGGTGGTCGCCGGTGATGATTTCAACCGGAACGCCGAGCTTGCCAGACCAGTCGTCAACCGCCATTCTGGCGGCAATGGAAGAGCCAATGCCCTGATCGTCGGAATAAATGCTGGACAGGTCGTTCATGACGCCAATTTTCAGTGGTTTTGCCTGCGCAAAGGCGGTGACAGGAAGGACGGACAGCGCGGTTCCGGTAATCAGAAATTCGCGGCGGTTCATAGGTTCTCTCCCTTAAACGGCCCGCCCGCCTTGTTCGGCGCGCCAGACCCGCGCAATGTGGAACGGCCTGTCTCCCGCCGCAAGCCTTTTGCCGGGCGAAGGGGGCCGACTTTTGGATGAGATGGGATGGAGAGGCCGCAGCGCCAGATCGAGACATTTGTGGCAGGGATGCCTTCGCCTGACGGAGCGTTCCATGCTCGATCATTTCCAGACGAATGAACCCAATGTGAAAGACGCCGCCCGCGAGCGCCATCTCGACATGCAGCATTTGCAGGGGCTGGAAGGCAACCCCCTGACGCCGGATGATCCCGCCATGTCCGCCGTCATCGAAAACGCCTTGATCCCGCAATAATCCATCCTCTTGGCGCTTGCGGCGATTGTCGCCATAGTGACGACCTGTCCGGGGGAGCCATGCCGCGCCTGTCTACAACATTCGATCCCGCCGCGCACGACGCTGGCGACAACCGCGCCGCCTGGGCCGCGCTGAAAAGCGAGCTTGTCGTACGCCGCGCTGAAGCCGCGCTCGGGGGCCCCGAGGCTTCCCGCACCCGCCACGTCGCGCGCGGAAAATTGCTGCCGCGCGACAGGGTGCTGAACCTGATCGATGCGGGCGCGCCGTTTCTCGAGATTGGCGGGCTCGCCGCCTGCGGCATGTATGAAGGCGATGTCCATGCGGCTGCGTTGATCGCCGGCATAGGTTGTGTCGAGGGACGGCATGTCATGATTCTGGCCAACGACGCCACCATCAAGGGCGGCGCCTATTATCCCATGACCGTGAAAAAGCATCTGCGCGCGCAGGAAATAGCCGCGCAAAACCGCCTGCCCTGTATCTATCTGGTCGATTCAGGCGGGGCCAATCTGCCCTACCAGTCCGAGGTCTTTCCCGATCGCGAGCATTTCGGCCGTATTTTTTTCAATCAAGCGAATATGTCGGCGGCAGGCATCGCGCAAATCGCTGCTGTCATGGGCTCCTGCACCGCAGGCGGCGCCTATGTGCCTGCGATGTCGGACGAAACCATTATCGTGAAAGGACAGGGAACCATTTTTCTCGCCGGGCCGCCGCTGGTGAAAGCCGCGACAGGCGAGGTGGTTTCCGCAGAAGACCTTGGCGGCGCCGATGTCCATGCAAGACGATCGGGGGTCGCAGACCATTTGGCGGAAGATGATTTTCACGCGCTTGAACTGGCGCGCCGCGCGGTGGCGAACCTCGGCGCTCGCTCGCCCGGCAGGACGCTGGAGGCGTCGCGCGAGCCCGCCTATCCTGTTGACGACCTCGACAGCATCGTCCCGCCTGACCTTCGTCGCCAGTATAATATTCGCGAAATCATCGCCCGTCTGGTCGATGGCAGCGACTTCGATGAATTCAAACGATTTTACGGAGAAACGCTGGTTACGGGTTTTGCCCGACTGTTCGGAATGAACATCGGAATTATCGCCAATAACGGGGTTCTTTACGCGCAAAGCGCTCTGAAGGGCGCGCATTTCATCGAACTCTGCTGCCAGCGGCGCATTCCGCTGCTGTTCCTGCAAAACATTTCCGGCTTTATGGTCGGTCGTGAATATGAAGCGGGCGGCATCGCCAAGGAGGGCGCAAAGCTCGTAACGGCCGTCGCCTGCGCCAAAGTTCCAAAAATCACGGTCATCGTCGGGGGCTCGTTTGGCGCCGGAAATTATGGCATGTGCGGTCGCGCCTACAATCCTCGCTTTCTGTTCACGTGGCCAAACGCCCGAATTTCGGTCATGGGCGGCGAACAGGCCGCCAGCGTGCTGGCGACAATCCGACGCGACGCGCTGGAAGCAGCAGGGAAGGTCTGGAGCTTGGACGACGAGGCCGCTTTCAAACAGCCCATCCTCGACAAATATGAGGCCGAGGGCTCGCCATACTACGCTACGGCGCGACTTTGGGACGACGGAATCATTCTGCCGTCCGAGACCCGCCGCGTTCTGGGACTCGCATTCGCCGTTTGCGATCAAGCGCCGGCTGAGGACACCAAATTCGGCGTGTTCAGGATGTAAACGCCCGGACATTTTGTTGCTCCGGGCTTGCGTGGCGCTAAGAGGCCCTTTATAGGTCCGCCACTCTGCTTCGCCTCCGGGCGATTGCCAACGCGCCCATCGTCTAGCGGTCTAGGACGTCGCCCTTTCACGGCGAAAACAGGGGTTCGATTCCCCTTGGGCGCGCCATTCAAGTGAAATTTTACATTTTAAATCAATACGCTAAGTTCGGCTCAGGATTATCACCCCACATTTATACCCACACTATCATCGCGCGAGCGATTTGAGAGCTTCACCCCTTGCGATCACGATGCGGGGAGTTCGCCTCATTGCCAACTCCGGGCGCGCGCATCTGCCTCGCCGGGCAGCCGGTGCACAAATTCTAATCTGAGAAGTCTGGCCTCAGTGTGTTTTTCATAATGTGCACTGACAGGTGGCGCTGGGCCGTAAAAGGCGACTCTTGCAACGGCGGCGCGCGATTCCTGCGACGGCTTGTGTGAGGGAAATAGTTAGGCTCGTGGTTCAATATTCAAGATTTTTGCACGTCTTTTTGCACGTCACAGCGGGCCGCAAAGCTGACGTTCAGGACGGGAAAGAAGCGCGGAAAACGGAAAATGAGTCGGCCTATCGTACCGCGAGGCATCATCTGACTTCTTCCGCCGCGTGTGCGCGGGAAGGGCCGTTCCCCTTGGGTTATCTCAATTCGGAGAGAGCAAGTTGTCGCGAAGCCTTTCGGGGAGCAGGCCAATGATCTCGTCTCGTGAAAGCCTCCCGTCGTTTCCAAGGGCAGTTTTGGCTATGGTCTCAACCAACGACCAATTCTCGATGTCGTTGAGCAGTTCCTCAGCGCGTGCCAGACCCATTTCGAGGACGTGATCGGCTTCCGCGGCGTTCGAAATCATTGGCGATACCTCAAGGCACCTCCTCGCCGCCTCGTGGTCGCTTACCTGCGCTCGTAGCGCTTTGTCTAACGGCCGCGATAACGTCCGCGCATCCGAAGCCGAGCCAGCGCAGATGATTGCAAGGTTCCTGACCAAGTCCAGCTTTTGCTGTTCTTCCAGCAAACTGTCGTCATAGTCGAACGTCGCGACGCCGGCATTTCCGAAAGCGCCAGGAGTGGATGTCGGGGCGTTTAGGTCGATCCCGTGCATCGTCGGCGCTATTCCGTATAGGACTCGCGAAGTAGGCAGCGGCCTTTTTTAGGATGTCGCGCTCCGCCTTGAGCTTCGCGACTTCGCGCCGCAACCGGTCGATCTCGAATTGTTCCGGCTTTTGCTGCCCGTGGCCGGGAAACGAGTGTTGTGGATCGGAGCCGAAATCCTTCATCCATTTGCGCAGGACGTTCTCGTGAACATCCAGATCCC